>NZ_JBCHAA010000017.1:0-183244 GCF_053525655.1 Trinickia camelliae | reverse complement strand
TCCTTACCCAAGTCCACAACCCCACCCCATAAAGGTGGGGTTGTGGCGTTTACGCAGCACGGCTATAAGTGAGAACAAACGATAGCCTGGGGCTCACGTAGTGCTTGACATTACGTCGATGTACCCCCATAATCGTCAGTTCTCTGCGGAGGGGTGCCCGAGTGGCTAAAGGGGGCAGACTGTAAATCTGTTGGCTTACGCCTACGTTGGTTCGAATCCAACCTCCTCCACCAGAATGCAAGCTGTAGTAGCGATAGGGAATCGGAAAGCCCTTGCGGGTGTAGCTCAATGGTAGAGCAGAAGCCTTCCAAGCTTACGACGAGGGTTCGATTCCCTTCACCCGCTCCAGTGTCAAGAAGTAGCGCCCATGTGGCTCAGTGGTAGAGCACTCCCTTGGTAAGGGAGAGGTCGGCAGTTCGATCCTGCCCATGGGCACCAGCAGGTAGTCAGTGATTGTTTGCGCGCGGCGCAACGTACGGAAAATCCTCTTAGGAGTCGAAAATGGCCAAGGGTAAGTTTGAGCGGACCAAGCCGCACGTGAACGTCGGCACGATCGGTCACGTTGATCATGGCAAGACCACGCTGACGGCAGCAATCACGACGGTGCTGACCGCGAAGTTCGGCGGCGAAGCGAAGGCGTACGACCAGATCGACGCGGCGCCGGAAGAAAAGGCGCGCGGCATCACGATCAACACGGCGCACGTGGAGTACGAGACGGCGAACCGTCACTACGCGCACGTTGACTGCCCGGGCCACGCTGACTACGTGAAGAACATGATCACGGGCGCGGCGCAGATGGACGGCGCGATTCTGGTGTGCTCGGCAGCAGACGGCCCGATGCCGCAAACGCGTGAGCACATCCTGTTGGCGCGTCAGGTTGGCGTGCCGTACATCATCGTGTTCCTGAACAAGTGCGACATGGTGGACGACGCCGAGCTGCTCGAGCTGGTGGAAATGGAAGTGCGCGAGCTGCTGTCGAAGTACGACTTCCCGGGCGACGACACGCCGATCATCAAGGGTTCGGCCAAGCTGGCGCTGGAAGGCGACAAGGGCGAGCTGGGTGAAGTGGCGATCATGAACCTGGCCGACGCGCTGGACACGTACATCCCGACGCCGGAGCGCGCAGTGGATGGCGCCTTCCTGATGCCGGTGGAAGACGTGTTCTCGATCTCGGGTCGCGGCACGGTGGTGACGGGTCGCGTCGAGCGCGGCGTGGTGAAGGTCGGCGAGGAAATCGAAATCGTCGGTATCAAGCCGACGGTGAAGACGACCTGCACGGGCGTGGAAATGTTCCGCAAGCTGCTGGACCAAGGTCAAGCGGGCGACAACGTGGGTATTCTGCTGCGCGGCACGAAGCGTGAAGACGTGGAGCGTGGCCAGGTTCTGGCCAAGCCGGGTTCGATCACGCCGCACACGCACTTCACGGCTGAAGTGTACGTGCTGAGCAAGGACGAAGGCGGTCGCCACACGCCGTTCTTCAACAACTATCGCCCGCAGTTCTACTTCCGTACGACGGACGTGACGGGTTCGATCGAGTTGCCGAAGGACAAGGAAATGGTGATGCCGGGCGACAACGTGTCGATCACGGTGAAGCTGATTGCGCCGATCGCGATGGAAGAAGGTCTGCGCTTCGCAATCCGCGAAGGTGGCCGTACCGTCGGCGCAGGTGTCGTCGCTAAGATCATCGAGTAAGAAGCCAGTTAGTTCTCGTTGATCGGTAGTTTCGGGGTTGGCGATGTCGCTGACCCCAAAATGGTTTAGGGGTATAGCTCAACTGGCAGAGCGTCGGTCTCCAAAACCGAAGGTTGGGGGTTCGATTCCCTCTGCCCCTGCCAATTCTCGCGTCCTTAAGGGCGCTCGTTAAGGTGTTATGGCGAATCCCTCTGTCGAAACTGTAAATACTTCCAGCGATAAATTGATGCTCATCGCGGGCGTATTGTTGGTCTTGGCCGGGTTCGTGGGTTTTTTCTGGCTCGGCGGCCAGGAGTGGTACGTTCGCGGCGCGGCTCTTGCCGTTGGAGTCATCGCCGGTGTTGTGGTTGGTCTTCTCTCCACCCCCGGTAAGGGTTTCATCGCATTCGCCAAAGACTCCTACAAGGAAGTCCGCAAAGTCGTGTGGCCCACGCGCAAGGAAGCCACTCAAACAACGCTTGTTGTCTTCGGCTTTGTGTTTGTGATGGCGGTCTTTCTTTGGGTTAGCGACAAATCCATTGAATGGGTGATTTTCTCGGCGATTCTGGGTTGGAAATGATATGAGCGATACTCCGGCATCACCGAGCGGCAAACGCTGGTACGTCGTGCACGCCTACTCCGGCATGGAGAAGAGCGTGCAACGTGCGCTTCAAGAGCGCATCGAGCGTGCAGGCATGCAAGACAAGTTTGGCCAGATCCTCGTTCCGACGGAAGAGGTGGTCGAAGTAAAGGGTGGTCACAAATCGGTGACCGAGCGTCGTTTCTTCCCTGGCTATGTGCTGGTGGAGATGGAAATGACCGATGAAACCTGGCACCTCGTGAAAAACACGGCCAAGGTGACGGGCTTCGTGGGTGGGGCGCGCAATCGCCCGAGCCCGATTTCCCCGCGGGAAGTCGAAAAGATCATGTCGCAGATGCAGGAAGGTGTGGAGAAGCCGCGCCCGAAGACCCTGTTCGAAGTTGGCGAGATGGTTCGCGTGAAGGATGGTCCGTTCACGGACTTCAATGGCAGCGTCGAAGAAGTGAACTACGAAAAATCGCGCGTCCGTGTTTCTGTCACGATTTTCGGCCGCGCGACACCTGTCGAACTTGAATTCGGCCAGGTCGAGAAGTTGTAATCGAATTTTTACGGATCGCGCCGAACGGCGCGATCCGTCTTTCGCGCTTACGGCCCGCGTAATGGCCGTTGAGGAGCGTCAGTAGTCTTCACCGGCGAACGCGCGTTACTACTCACCGAACGCTCAAGCGTTCCAACGAGGTTTTCAACATGGCAAAGAAAATCATCGGCTTTATCAAGCTGCAGATTCCTGCAGGTAAAGCCAACCCGTCGCCGCCGGTCGGTCCGGCACTGGGCCAGCGTGGCCTGAACATCATGGAGTTCTGCAAGGCGTTCAACGCGCAGACTCAAGCGATGGAGCCGGGTCTGCCGGTTCCGGTCGTGATCACGGCATTCGCGGACAAGAGCTTCACGTTCATCCTGAAGACGCCGCCGGCTACGGTCCTGATCAAGAAGGCAGCGAAGATCGACAAGGGTTCGAGCAAGCCGCACACCGACAAGGTCGGTAAGATCACCCGCGCGCAAGCTGAAGAAATCGCCAAGACGAAGATGCCGGACCTTACGGCAGCCGATATGGACGCAGCGGTTCGCACGATCGCTGGCAGCGCCCGCTCGATGGGCATCACCGTGGAGGGCGTGTAAATGGCTAAGCTTTCGAAGCGTCTGCAAGCATTTGCAAACAAGGTCGATCGCCAGAAGCTGTACCCGATCGACGACGCACTCGCGCTCGTCAAAGAGTGCGCGAGCGCCAAGTTCGACGAGTCGATCGACGTAGCAGTTCAACTCGGCATCGATGCAAAGAAGTCGGATCAAGTGGTTCGCGGCTCGGTTGTTCTGCCGGCCGGTACTGGTAAGTCGGTTCGCGTCGCTGTTTTTGCGCAAGGCGAGAAGGCCGAGCAGGCGAAAGCCGCCGGCGCTGAAATCGTTGGCATGGAAGACCTGGCTGAGCAAATCAAGGCCGGCAACCTGAACTTCGACGTCGTGATCGCTTCGCCGGACACGATGCGCGTTGTCGGTACGTTGGGTCAGATCCTCGGCCCGCGCGGCCTGATGCCGAACCCGAAGGTCGGCACCGTGACGCCCGACGTGGCTACGGCAGTGAAGAACGCCAAGGCCGGTCAGGTGCAATTCCGCGTCGACAAGGCCGGTATCATCCACGCGACCATCGGCCGTGCATCGTTCGAGCCGACCGCGCTGCGCACCAACCTGTCGGCGCTCGTCGAAGCGCTGCAGAAGGCAAAGCCGGCGACGAGCAAGGGCGTGTACCTGCGCAAGATCGCTTTGTCGAGCACGATGGGTGTTGGCGTGCGCGTCGATCAAGCGACGCTCGCGGCACAGTAAGAAATTTGCCGCGTCGAGTGATTTCGGCGCGGTTTTAAGGGCTTTGGGCGGTCGCAAGGTGGCAGTCTGCATCGAGCGGCCGGTTGTCAAAGACCGTTGGCGGAAGCGCAGCAGTCGGGTGTTTCCTTAATGCAAAGCCAACGCAGATGGCGAACCCGAAACAGTTTTGAAGTGATGAAACCGGTTGTTGTCCGCGGCGACGCTAGCAACTGCCGGTCGAAATACTCCTAAACCTCGGACGCCGTTGTTGAACGCGGTACACGCTGCATTCCGCAGTGTGTATCGAATCTGGAGGTTAACCGTGCCACTGAACAAAGAAAGCAAGCAGGCCGTCGTCGCTGAGGTCTCCGCGCAAGTCGCGAAGGCTCAGACCGTCGTCATTGCTGAGTATCGTGGGATTGCGGTTGGCGATCTGACCAAGCTGCGCGCGAAAGCGCGCGAGCAACAGGTGTACCTGCGCGTGTTGAAAAACACGCTGGCGCGTCGCGCTGTGGAAGGTACCCCGTTTGCTCCGCTGGCAGAGCAGATGACTGGTCCGTTGATCTACGGCATCTCGGAAGATGCTATTGCCGCTGCTAAGGTCGTCAATGACTTCAGCAAGAGCAACGACAAGTTGATCATCAAGGCCGGTGCCTACGAAGGCAAGGTGATGGACAAGGCTGGCGTGCAAGCGCTCGCCAACATCCCGAGCCGCGAGGAACTGCTCTCCAAGCTGTTGTTCGTTATGCAAGCGCCTGTTTCCGGCTTTGCGCGCGCCCTGGCCGCGCTGGCAGAAAAGAAGCAAGGCGAAGCTGCTTAATCGCAGGATGCATAGCGCGCTTCAGTTGAGCGCGATGGATCGCTGGCTGTATCCGAATTCAATTTAGGAGTATTTCAAATGGCAATCGCAAAAGAAGACATCCTCGAAGCCGTAGGCTCGATGTCGGTTCTGGAACTGAACGAACTGGTCAAGGCGTTCGAAGAGAAGTTTGGCGTGTCGGCAGCTGCTGTTGCAGTGGCAGGCCCGGCAGGCGGCGGCGCTGGCGCTGCTGCTGTTGAAGAGCAAACCGAGTTCAACGTTATCCTGACCGAAACGGGCGCGAACAAGGTTTCCGTGATTAAGGCTGTTCGCGAACTGACGGGCCTGGGCCTGAAGGAAGCGAAGGACCTGGTCGACGGTGCACCGAAGCCCGTGAAGGAAGCGGTGCCCAAGGCTGCTGCTGAAGAAGCCAAGAAGAAGCTGGAAGAAGCTGGCGCGAAGGCTGAAATCAAGTAAGACCCTGCGCGCTGTGCGAAGGCTGGCGGTTTTTCACCGCCGGCCTTTTTGTGCTTTGTGGGGACAATGTTTTTGCGCTCGGTAATCGGCAAAAACGTGGCCCCAGAAGCCAAAGACAAACGCCTTTCGGGATAACTGACCGGCGCTTCTCTTTGTCTTCTGAAGCGACTGCAGAAGGCAAGTTTGGTCGGGTAGCGGGCAACATAGGCATCCGCTGCCGTCAGCCAGCGGTTGGTAGCGGCCAACCACCAAGCTTCTAAGGCTCGTTCAAGCCATCGGACGGCCATCGGGTCTCAGTCGGTGAACACTCGGATTGTCTCATCAAGGTTCGCAGCCTCGACAATGCCCGCCGTGATTCGGAGATCGTATGCAATATTCCTTCACCGAGAAGAAGCGTATTCGCAAGAACTTTGCGAAGCGCCCCATCGTTCACCAAGTACCTTTCCTGCTGGCTACCCAGCTTGAATCATTCAGCACGTTTCTGCAAGCGGATGTGTCTGCAGCTCAACGCAAACCTGAGGGTCTGCAGGCTGCGTTCACGTCTGTTTTCCCGATTGTTTCTCACAACGGCTTCGCTCGTCTAGAGTTCGTTAGCTACATGTTGTCGCCGCCGGCATTCAATATCAAGGAATGTCAGCAGCGCGGTCTCACGTACTGCTCGGCGCTGCGCGCAAAAGTGCGCCTGGTGCTGCTCGACAAGGAATCGCCGAGCAAGCCCGTCGTGAAGGAAGTGAAGGAGCAGGAAGTGTACATGGGCGAAATTCCGCTCATGACGCCGACCGGCTCGTTCGTCATCAACGGCACCGAGCGCGTGATCGTTTCGCAGCTGCACCGCTCGCCGGGCGTGTTCTTCGAGCACGACAAGGGCAAGACCCACAGCTCGGGCAAGCTGCTGTTCTCCGCGCGGATCATTCCTTACCGCGGTTCGTGGCTCGACTTCGAATTCGACCCGAAGGACGTGCTGTACTTCCGCGTCGACCGCCGCCGCAAGATGCCGGTCACGATTCTGCTGAAGGCGATCGGCCTGACGCCGGAACAGATCCTTGCGAACTTCTTCGTGTTCGACAACTTCTCGCTGATGCCCGAAGGCGCACAAATGGAATTTGTGCCTGAGCGTCTGCGGGGCGAAGTCGCGCGTTTCGACATCTCGGATCGCGACGGCAACGTCATCGTCACGAAGGACAAGCGGATCAACGCGAAGCATATCCGCGACCTCGAAAACGCGAAGACGAAATTCATTTCGGTCCCCGAAGATTATCTGATCGGCCGTGTGCTGGCGAAGAACGTCGTCGATGGTGACACCGGTGAAGTGATCGCGAACGCGAACGAAGAAATCGGCGAAAGCACGCTCGATAAGCTGCGCGAAGCGAAGATCAAGGACATCCAGACGCTCTACACGAACGATCTGGACCAAGGTCCGTACATCTCGTCGACGCTCCGCATCGACGAAACCGCCGACCGAACGGCCGCGCGCATTGCGATCTACCGCATGATGCGTCCGGGCGAACCGCCGACTGAAGAAGCGGTCGAGGCGCTGTTCAATCGTCTGTTCTACAGCGAAGACGCGTACGACCTGTCGAAGGTCGGCCGTATGAAGTTCAACCGCCGTGTCGGCCGCGATGAAATCGTCGGCCCGATGACGCTGCAAGACGACGACATCCTCGCGACGATCAAGATCCTCGTCGAGCTGCGCAACGGCAAGGGCGAAGTGGACGATATCGACCACTTGGGCAATCGTCGCGTGCGTTGCGTCGGCGAACTGGCGGAGAACCAGTTCCGTGCCGGTCTCGTACGTGTCGAGCGCGCGGTGAAGGAACGCCTCGGCCAAGCCGAAAGCGAAAACCTGATGCCGCACGACCTGATCAACTCGAAGCCGATTTCGTCGGCGATTCGCGAGTTCTTCGGTTCGTCGCAGCTGTCGCAGTTCATGGACCAAACCAATCCGCTGTCGGAAATCACCCACAAGCGCCGTGTTTCGGCTCTTGGCCCGGGCGGTCTGACGCGCGAGCGCGCAGGCTTCGAAGTCCGCGACGTGCACCCGACCCACTATGGCCGCGTGTGCCCGATTGAAACGCCGGAAGGTCCGAACATCGGTCTGATCAACTCGCTCGCTCTGTACGCGCACCTGAACGAATACGGCTTCCTCGAAACGCCGTACCGCAAGGTGACGGACGGCAAGGTGACCGACCAGATCGACTATCTGTCCGCGATCGAAGAAGGCCGTTACGTGATCGCTCAGGCGAACGCGGCGGTGGCCGACGACGGCACGCTGACCGACGAACTCGTGTCGTCGCGTGAAGCCGGCGAAACGCTGATGGTCACGCCGGACCGCATCCAGTACATGGACGTGGCGCCGTCGCAGATCGTGTCGGTGGCGGCATCGCTGATTCCGTTCCTCGAGCACGACGACGCGAACCGTGCATTGATGGGTTCGAACATGCAGCGTCAGGCTGTGCCGTGTCTGCGTCCTGAGAAGGCTGTGGTCGGCACGGGTATCGAGCGCACGGTGGCGGTCGACTCGGGCACGACGGTTCAGGCGTTCCGCGGTGGCGTGGTCGATTACGTCGACGCAGGCCGTATCGTGATTCGCGTGAACGACGACGAAGCGGTGGCGGGTGAAGTCGGTGTCGACATCTACAACCTGATCAAGTACACGCGTTCGAACCAGAACACGAACATCAACCAGCGCCCGATCGTGAAGGTCGGCGACAAGGTTGCGCGCGGCGACGTGCTGGCTGACGGCGCCTCGACGGATCTGGGTGAGCTCGCGCTCGGCCAGAACATGCTGATCGCGTTCATGCCGTGGAACGGCTACAACTTCGAAGACTCGATCCTGATCTCGGAGAAGGTCGTTGCGGACGATCGCTATACGTCGATCCACATCGAAGAGCTGAACGTTGTCGCTCGCGACACGAAGCTCGGACCGGAAGAAATCACGCGCGACATTTCGAACCTCGCGGAAGTGCAGCTTGGCCGTCTCGACGAGTCGGGCATCGTGTACATCGGCGCGGAAGTCGAAGCGGGCGACGTGCTGGTCGGCAAGGTCACGCCGAAGGGCGAAACCCAGCTGACGCCGGAAGAAAAGCTGCTGCGCGCGATCTTCGGCGAGAAGGCATCGGACGTGAAGGACACGTCGCTGCGCGTGCCGTCGGGCATGAGCGGCACGGTCATCGACGTGCAGGTGTTCACGCGTGAAGGCATCCAGCGCGACAAGCGTGCGCAACAGATCATCGACGATGAACTGAAGCGCTATCGCCTCGACCTGAACGACCAGCTGCGTATCGTGGAAGGCGATGCGTTCCAGCGTCTCGCACGCATGCTCGAAGGCAAGGTCGCGAACGGCGGTCCGAAGAAGCTCGCGAAGGGCACGAAGATCGAACAGGCCTACCTGGAAGATCTGGACCACTACCACTGGTTCGACATCCGCCTCGCGGACGAAGAAGCAGCGGCACAGCTCGAAGCGATCAAGAACTCGATCGAAGAGAAGCGTCACCAGTTCGACCTCGCGTTCGAAGAGAAGCGCAAGAAGCTCACGCAGGGCGACGAACTGCCGCCGGGCGTGCTGAAGATGGTCAAGGTGTACGTCGCGGTGAAGCGCCGTCTGCAGCCTGGCGACAAGATGGCAGGCCGTCACGGTAACAAGGGCGTGGTGTCGAAGATCGTTCCGATCGAAGACATGCCGTACATGGCCGACGGCCGTCCGGCAGACGTCGTGCTGAACCCGCTCGGCGTGCCGTCGCGGATGAACGTGGGTCAGGTGCTCGAAGTGCACTTGGGCTGGGCTGCGAAGGGTCTCGGCTGGCGGATCGGCGAAATGCTGCAGCGTCAGGCGAAGATCGCCGAGCTGCGCGAGTTCCTGACGAAGATCTACAACGAGTCGGGCCGCGCGGAAGAGCTGGATGGCTTCAGCGACGACGAGATCGTCGAACTGGCGAAGAACCTGCGCGAAGGCGTGCCGTTCGCGACGCCGGTGTTCGACGGTGCGACGGAAGAAGAAATGTCGCGCGCGCTGGATCTGGCGTTCCCGGACGATATCGCGAAGCAACTCGGCATGACGCCGTCGAAGAACCAGGTTCGTCTGTACGACGGCCGCACGGGCGAGATGTTCGAGCGTACGGTCACGGTCGGCTACATGCACTACCTGAAGCTGCACCACTTGGTCGACGACAAGATGCACGCGCGTTCGACGGGCCCGTACTCGCTCGTGACGCAGCAGCCGTTGGGCGGTAAGGCTCAGTTCGGCGGCCAGCGTTTTGGTGAGATGGAAGTGTGGGCGCTCGAGGCGTATGGCGCATCGTACGTGCTGCAAGAAATGCTGACGGTCAAGTCGGACGACGTGACGGGCCGGACCAAGGTTTATGAAAACCTGGTCAAGGGCGATCACGTGATCGATGCAGGCATGCCGGAATCCTTCAACGTGCTCGTGAAGGAAATCCGCTCGCTCGGTATCGATATCGATCTCGACCGCAACTAATCGGACTACGGAGAGAAAGCAATGAAAGCTCTGCTCGATCTATTCAAGCAAGTCCAACAAGAAGAAGTTTTTGACGCGATCAAGATCGGTCTGGCCTCGCCCGACAAGATTCGTTCGTGGTCGTTCGGTGAAGTCAAGAAGCCGGAAACCATCAACTACCGCACCTTCAAGCCGGAGCGGGATGGTCTGTTCTGCGCGAAGATCTTCGGGCCGATCAAGGACTACGAATGCCTTTGCGGCAAGTACAAGCGCCTGAAGCACCGTGGCGTGATCTGCGAGAAGTGCGGCGTTGAAGTGACGTTGGCCAAGGTGCGCCGCGAGCGCATGGGCCACATCGAACTCGCTTCGCCGGTCGCGCACATTTGGTTCTTGAAGTCGCTGCCGTCGCGTCTGGGCATGGTGCTCGACATGACGCTGCGCGACATCGAGCGCGTGCTGTACTTCGAAGCATATGTGGTGATCGATCCGGGCATGACGCCGCTGAAAGCGCGGCAGATCATGACCGAAGAGGATTACTACAACAAGGTCGAAGAGTACGGTGACGAATTCCGCGCCGAGATGGGTGCGGAAGGCGTGCGCGAGCTGCTGCGTGCGATCAACATCGACGAGCAGGTCGAGATGCTGCGCACCGAACTCAAGAACACGGGTTCGGAAGCGAAGATCAAGAAGTACGCGAAGCGCCTGAAGGTGCTCGAGGCTTTCCAGCGTTCGGGCATCAAGCCTGACTGGATGGTGCTCGAAGTGCTGCCGGTGCTGCCGCCGGAACTGCGTCCGCTCGTGCCGCTCGACGGCGGCCGTTTCGCGACGTCGGACCTGAACGACCTCTATCGCCGCGTGATCAACCGTAACAACCGGTTGAAGCGTCTGCTCGAGCTGAAGGCGCCGGAAATCATCGTCCGCAACGAAAAGCGGATGCTGCAGGAAGCCGTCGATTCGCTGCTCGACAACGGCCGTCGCGGCAAGGCGATGACGGGCGCGAACAAGCGTCCGCTGAAGTCGCTCGCCGACATGATCAAGGGCAAGGGCGGCCGCTTCCGTCAGAACCTGCTCGGTAAGCGCGTCGACTACTCGGGCCGTTCGGTCATCGTGGTGGGCCCGACGCTGAAGCTGCACCAGTGCGGTCTGCCGAAGCTGATGGCGCTCGAGCTGTTCAAGCCGTTCATCTTCAACAAGCTTGAAGTGATGGGCGTCGCGACGACCATCAAGGCGGCGAAGAAGGAAGTCGAGAACCAGACGCCGGTCGTGTGGGACATCTTGGAAGAGGTGATCCGCGAGCATCCGGTGATGCTGAACCGTGCGCCGACGCTGCACCGTCTCGGCATTCAGGCTTTCGAGCCGGTGCTGATCGAAGGCAAGGCAATCCAGCTGCACCCGCTCGTCTGCGCGGCGTTCAACGCCGACTTCGACGGCGACCAGATGGCTGTCCACGTTCCGCTGTCGCTCGAAGCGCAGATGGAAGCGCGCACGCTGATGCTGGCGTCGAACAACGTCCTGTTCCCGGCCAACGGCGATCCGTCGATCGTGCCGTCGCAGGATATCGTGCTCGGCCTGTACTACGCGACGCGTGAAGCCGTGAATGCCAAGGGCGAAGGCCTGTCGTTCACGGGCGTGTCGGAAGTGCTGCGCGCGTACGAGAACAAGGAAGTCGAGCTGGCCTCGCGCGTCAACGTGCGGATCACCGAAATGGTCCGCAACGAAGACACGTCGGAAGGCGCACCGGAATTCGTGCCGAAGATCTCGCTGTACGCAACGACGGTCGGCCGCTCGATTCTGTCGGAAATCCTGCCGCCGGGTCTGCCGTTCTCGGTGCTGAACAAGCCGCTGAAGAAGAAGGAAATCTCGCGCCTGATCAACACGGCGTTCCGCAAGTGCGGTCTGCGCGCGACGGTGGTCTTCGCCGACCAGCTGATGCAGTCGGGCTTCCGCCTGGCAACGCGCGCCGGCATTTCGATCTGCGTCGACGACATGCTCGTGCCGCCGCAGAAGGAAACGATCGTTGGCGACGCCGCGAAGAAGGTGAAGGAATACGACCGTCAGTACATGTCGGGTCTCGTCACCGCGCAGGAGCGCTACAACAACGTGGTCGACATCTGGTCGGCGACGTCGGAAGCGGTCGGCAAGGCGATGATGGAGCAGCTCGCAACGGAACCGGTCGTCGACCGCGATGGCAACGAGACGAAGCAGGAATCGTTCAACTCGATCTATATGATGGCCGACTCGGGCGCGCGGGGTTCCGCGGTCCAGATCCGTCAGTTGGCGGGTATGCGCGGCCTGATGGCGAAGCCGGACGGCTCGATTATCGAAACGCCAATTACCGCGAACTTCCGCGAAGGCCTGAACGTGCTGCAGTACTTCATCTCGACCCACGGTGCGCGTAAGGGTCTTGCTGATACGGCACTGAAGACCGCGAACTCGGGTTACCTGACGCGTCGTCTCGTCGACGTCACGCAGGATCTCGTGGTCGTCGAGGAAGATTGCGGCACGTCGAACGGCGTGGCGATGAAGGCGCTGGTAGAGGGCGGTGAAGTCGTCGAAGCGCTGCGCGACCGTATTCTCGGCCGCGTCGCCGTGGCGGACGTCGTCAATCCGGAAACGCAGGAAACGCTGTACGAAGCGGGCTCGCTGCTCGACGAAGACTCGGTCGAAGAGATCGAACGCCTTGGCATCGACGAAGTGCGGGTGCGCACGCCGCTCACCTGCGAAACGCGCTATGGCCTGTGCGCCTCGTGTTACGGCCGCGACCTCGGCCGTGGCTCGCGCGTGAACGTCGGCGAAGCGGTCGGCGTGATCGCGGCGCAGTCGATCGGTGAGCCGGGCACGCAGCTGACGATGCGTACGTTCCACATCGGTGGTGCGGCATCGCGTGCGGCGGTGGCTTCGTCGGTTGAAGCGAAGTCGAACGGTACGGTGCGCTTCACGGCGACGATGCGCTATGTGACGAATGCGAAGGGCGAGCAGATCGTCATCTCGCGTTCGGGCGAAGCGATGATCACCGACGACCACGGCCGCGAACGCGAACGCCACAAAGTGCCGTACGGCGCCACGCTGTTGCAGCTCGACGGCGCGCAGATCAAGGCGGGTACGCAGCTGGCCACGTGGGACCCGATGACGCGTCCGATCATCACCGAGTACGGCGGTACGGTGAAGTTCGAAAACGTCGAGGAAGGCGTGACGGTCGCCAAGCAGATCGACGACGTGACGGGCCTCTCGACGCTCGTTGTGATCGACGTGAAGCGCCGCGGCTCGCAGGCTTCGAAGAGCGTGCGTCCGCAGGTGAAACTGCTCGACGCGACCGG
The DNA here is from genome assembly GCF_053525655.1 of Trinickia camelliae. NCBI lineage: Bacteria > Pseudomonadati > Pseudomonadota > Betaproteobacteria > Burkholderiales > Burkholderiaceae > Trinickia > Trinickia camelliae. The sequence continues at coordinate 170,129 of NZ_JBCHAA010000017.1, read as the reverse complement.
CGAGGAAGTGAAGATCCCGGGCACCGAGCACTCGGTGCAGATCGGCTTCCAGGTCGGCGCACTGATCACGGTGAAGGACGGTCAGCAAGTGCAGGTCGGTGAAGTGCTCGCACGTATCCCGACTGAATCGCAGAAGACGCGTGACATTACCGGCGGTCTGCCGCGTGTGGCTGAACTGTTCGAAGCGCGCTCGCCGAAGGACGCCGGCATTCTGGCGGAAGTCACGGGCACGGTGTCGTTCGGTAAGGACACGAAGGGCAAGCAGCGTCTCGTCATCACGGACCTCGAGGGCAACCAGCACGAGTTCCTGATCGCGAAGGAAAAGCAGGTCCTGGTGCACGATGGTCAAGTCGTCAACAAGGGCGAAATGATCGTCGACGGTCCGGCCGATCCGCACGACATCCTGCGCCTGCAGGGTATCGAGGCGCTGTCGCGCTACATCGTGGACGAAGTGCAGGACGTGTACCGTCTGCAAGGCGTGAAGATCAACGACAAGCACATTGAAGTGATCGTGCGTCAGATGCTGCGCCGCGTGCAGATCGTCGACAACGGCGATACGCGTTTCATCCCGGGCGAACAAGTCGAGCGGTCGGACATGCTCGACGAGAACGACAAGATGACCGCGGAAGACAAGCGTCCGGCGTCGTACGACAACGTGCTGCTCGGTATCACGAAGGCGTCGCTGTCGACCGACTCGTTCATCTCGGCCGCATCGTTCCAGGAAACGACGCGCGTGCTGACCGAGGCGGCGATCATGGGCAAGCGCGACGATCTGCGTGGTCTGAAGGAAAACGTGATCGTCGGCCGTCTGATTCCGGCCGGTACGGGTCTCGCGTTCCACAAGGCGCGCAAGAGCAAGGAGCTGTCCGATCGCGAGCGTTTCGATCAGATCGCTGCGGAAGAGGCGTTCGAGTTTGGCACGCCGGAAAGCCCGGCTGCCGAACAGCCGCACTCGGCGGAGTAAGTTCTGGCGGCGCAAGCCGCTTGACTGCTTAGCTTGGAAAGCCGCTCAGTTTCGACTGAGCGGCTTTTTTCTTTTTTACAGGCTGGATGGCTAACGTTGCCGTTTAACGCGTTTTGCGCGGCGGGGCGTTGGTAAAATTCGTTCAACCTGCACTCCGCCTCTTTTCTTCCGACTTCATGTCCCGCGCCCTCGAAATTCTCAACGAAACCTTTGGTTATCCCGCCTTCAGAGGGCAGCAGGGCGATATCGTCGAGCATGTCGCAGGCGGAGGCGATTGCCTCGTGTTGATGCCCACCGGCGGCGGCAAATCGCTTTGCTACCAGATCCCCTCACTGGTGCGGCACGAATCGGGGCTTGGCGCCGGCATCGTGGTTTCGCCGTTGATCGCGCTGATGCAGGATCAGGTGGCTGCACTCACTGAGCTTGGCGTTCGCGCGGCGTATCTGAATTCGACGCTGTCCGGCGCCGAGGCCGCCGCCACCGAGCGCGCGCTGCGCGACGGCGACATCGATCTCCTTTACGTCGCGCCGGAACGGCTCATGACGCCGCGCTTTCTCGATCTGCTCGAACGCGCGCGCATCGGACTCTTTGCGATTGACGAAGCGCACTGCGTATCGCAATGGGGGCACGATTTCCGCCCCGAGTACATCCAGCTTTCCGTGCTGCACGAGCGGTTTCCGTCGGTGCCGCGCATCGCGCTCACCGCGACCGCCGACGCGATCACACGCGACGAAATCGTGCACCGCCTCGCGCTCGATGACGCGCGCATTTTCGTGTCGAGCTTCGATCGCCCGAATATTCGCTATCGAATCGTCGAGAAGGACAATGCGCGTGCTCAGTTGCTCGACTTCATTCGCGCGGAACACACGAACCCGGGAGGCACGACGGATGCCGGCGTCGTCTACTGTCTGTCGCGCCGTAAGGTCGAAGAGACCGCCGAGTGGCTAAAGGGGCAAGGCGTCCGGGCGCTGCCTTATCACGCGGGTATGGAGTTCGAAATCCGCCAGCGGCACCAGGAGATGTTCCAGCGCGAAGAGGGCATCGTCATGTGCGCGACGATCGCTTTCGGTATGGGCATCGATAAGCCGGACGTGCGCTTTGTCGCCCACTTGGATTTGCCGAAGAGCGTCGAAGGGTACTACCAGGAAACGGGTCGCGCGGGCCGCGATGGTCTGCCTGCCAACGCGTGGATGGCGTACGGTCTTGGCGACGTCGTGCAGCAGCGCAAGATGATCGATGAGTCGGACGCTGACGATGCGCACAAACGCGTGCAGACCGGCAAGCTCGATGCGCTGCTCGGCCTCTGCGAGGCCGCTGCCTGCCGCCGTGTGCGACTTCTGGCCTACTTCGGCGAAGCCAGCGAGCCGTGCGGCAATTGCGATACGTGCCTTGAGCCCCCGGCGTCATGGGACGCCACGCGCGAAGCGCGGATGGCGCTCTCGTGTGTGTTCCGCGCGCAGCGCGCGAGCGGTTTTCATTTCGGCGCGGGGCATTTGATCGATATCCTGCGCGGCAACCGAAGCGAGAAGATCCTTCAGCGCGGCCACGAAAGCCTCAGCACCTTCGGAATCGGCGCGAGCCTGTCCGAGCCCGAGTGGCGCGCGGTTTTCCGTCAACTGATCGCATTCGGCTATTTGGCGATCGATCACGACGGATTCGGCGCGCTCGTCCTCACCGAAGCGAGCAAGCCCGTGTTGAAGGGCGAAGAAACCGTCACCTTGCGGCGCTACGTCAAGCCGACCCGTACGCGCCAATCGTCGAGCCGCACCGGCGAACGGGCCGATCCGACGGCCGGCATGGGTCCGCGCGAGCGTGCCCGGTGGGAGCGCCTGCGCGCGTGGCGCACCGAAACCGCAAAAAGTGACGGCGTGCCGGCCTACGTCATCTTCCACGACGCGACGCTCGCCGAAATCGCGCGCAACGGCCCCGATACGATCGACGATCTTCGCCATATTCCCGGCATTGGCGCGCGCAAGCTCGATCGCTTCGGCGAGGAACTGCTTGACGTCGTCGCGGCGGACTGACGGCGCTCCTCTTGCGCGAAGCCGGGCGATTCGCCCGTCGACCGCTCCCGATCCGCTGCAAGCTATTGACGCACTTGGCATTTTCCGAATATGATGCTGGGTTCCGGTTCTTGGCATGCTAGGTCGAGGGGTAAACTCGCGTCCCGGCAGCTAGGGCGGGAAGTTCGATACGCATTCGTTTTCGCTTTGCCCGGGAACGGATGCGTCGATTTTGTTCAATTTCAGGAATAAACAATGCCAACCATCAATCAATTGGTTCGCAAAGGCCGCACGTCGGAAACGACGAAGAGCAAGAGCCCGGCCTTGCAGGACTGCCCCCAGCGTCGCGGCGTGTGCACCCGTGTGTACACCACGACGCCGAAAAAGCCGAACTCGGCACTTCGTAAGGTTGCGAAGGTGCGCCTGACGAACGGCTTCGAAGTCATTTCGTACATCGGTGGTGAAGGCCACAACCTGCAGGAACACTCGGTCGTGCTGATTCGCGGCGGCCGTGTGAAGGACTTGCCGGGTGTGCGTTACCACATGGTTCGTGGCTCGCTGGATACCCAGGGCGTCAAGGATCGTAAGCAAGCTCGCTCGAAGTACGGTGCGAAGCGTGCCAAGGCTGGCAAGTAAGCAGCCTCTTCGTATGGCTGCTTAGCGTTGCCCGCAAGGCAATCGAGAGCGGTCAAGTAGTCAAAGGCGGTGGTGCCGGATTCGCCGGTGCTGTCGAGTAAGTGGTCACCCGGCCAAGCTGGTTAGTCGTAAAGATAGATCGGGTTAGTTGGTGGCCGCGGGGCAAAAGAGCTTCGGCTCAGCTCCAACTGAAAAATCAAAGGAAGAAACATGCCGCGTCGTCGCGAAGTCCCCAAGCGGGAAGTGTTGCCGGATCCGAAGTTCGGTAACGTTGATGTTGCAAAATTCATGAACGTGCTGATGCTCTCGGGCAAGAAGTCGGTTGCCGAGCGCATCGTGTACGGCGCTTTCGAACAGATCCAGACCAAGGGTGGCAAGGACCCGCTGGAAGTGTTCACTGTCGCGCTCAACAACGTGAAGCCGGTGGTCGAAGTGAAGAGCCGCCGCGTTGGTGGTGCGAACTATCAGGTTCCGGTCGAAGTGCGTCCGTCGCGTCGTATGGCATTGGCGATGCGTTGGTTGCGCGAGGCTGCGAAGAAGCGTAGCGAAAAGTCGATGGCGTTGCGCCTGGCTGGTGAACTGACCGAAGCGGCCGAAGGCCGTGGCGGCGCGATGAAGAAGCGCGATGAAGTTCACCGGATGGCAGAAGCCAACAAGGCGTTCTCGCATTTCCGTTTCTAAGCCGTCGAACCCAGCGGCAACGGAAAAATATCCGGGCGGGTGCGCTTATCGGCGCCTCGCCCGTTTGTGTTAGGGCGCGGAAACTATATACATACTTTTCGCGTCATCCCAATAGAGGATCAAAGTGGCTCGTAAGACACCTATCGAGCGCTACCGTAATATCGGTATTAGCGCTCACATCGACGCCGGCAAGACGACGACGACCGAGCGCATCCTGTACTACACCGGCGTGAACCACAAGATTGGTGAAGTGCACGACGGCGCGGCAACGATGGACTGGATGGAGCAGGAGCAAGAGCGCGGCATCACCATCACGTCCGCTGCTACGACGGCCTTCTGGAAGGGCATGGGTAACAACTACCCGGAACACCGCATCAACATCATCGACACCCCGGGCCACGTCGACTTCACGATCGAAGTGGAGCGCTCGATGCGCGTGCTCGACGGCGCTTGCATGGTCTACTGCGCCGTGGGCGGCGTGCAGCCGCAGTCGGAAACGGTGTGGCGTCAGGCCAACAAGTACAAGGTGCCGCGTCTCGCGTTCGTCAACAAGATGGACCGCACCGGTGCGAACTTCTTCAAGGTCTACGACCAGTTAAAGACCCGCCTCAAGGCGAACCCGGTTCCGGTCGTGGTGCCGATCGGCGCGGAAGAAAACTTCACGGGCGTCGTCGATCTGCTCGAGATGAAGGCGATCATTTGGGACGACGCGTCGCAAGGCATGAAGTTCGACTACCGCGACATCCCGGCTGATCTCGTCGACACCTGCAACGAGTGGCGCGAGAAGATGGTCGAGTCCGCCGCTGAAGCGAGCGAAGAGCTGATGGAGAAGTACCTCGGCGGCGAGGAGCTGTCCCGCGCCGAGATCGTCAAGGCGCTGCGCGACCGTACGATCGCTTGCGAAATCCAGCCGATGTTGTGCGGCACCGCGTTCAAGAACAAGGGCGTGCAGCGCATGCTCGACGCCGTGATCGACTTCCTGCCGTCGCCGATCGACATTCCGCCGGTCAAGGGTGAGCTGGAAAGCGGCGAAGCGGCTGAGCGCAAGGCGTCGGACGACGAGAAGTTCTCGGCGCTCGCATTCAAGATCATGACCGACCCGTTCGTCGGCCAGCTGATCTTCTTCCGCGTGTACTCCGGTGTGGTCAACTCGGGCGACACGCTGCTGAATTCGACCAAGGACAAGAAGGAACGTCTGGGCCGTATTCTGCAGATGCACGCGAACCAGCGCGAAGAAATCAAGGAAGTGCGCGCCGGCGACATCGCGGCAGCCGTGGGCCTGAAGGAAGCAACGACGGGCGACACGCTGTGCGACCCGCAGCACCCGATCGTGCTCGAGCGCATGGTGTTCCCGGAGCCGGTGATTTCGCAGGCCGTCGAGCCGAAGACGAAGGCTGACCAGGAAAAGATGGGCCTGGCGCTGAACCGTCTGGCTCAAGAAGATCCGTCGTTCCGCGTGCAAACGGACGAAGAGTCGGGCCAAACCATTATTTCGGGCATGGGCGAACTGCACCTCGAAATTCTGGTTGACCGGATGAAGCGTGAATTCGGCGTGGAAGCGACCGTCGGCAAGCCGCAGGTGGCATACCGCGAAACGATCCGCAGCACGGCCGCGGACGTGGACGGCAAGTTCGTCAAGCAGTCGGGCGGTCGCGGCCAGTATGGTCACGCGGTCATCACGCTCGAGCCGAACGAACAAGGCAAGGGCTACGAGTTCCTCGACGAGATCAAGGGTGGTGTCATTCCGCGTGAATACATCCCGGCGGTCGACAAGGGTATTGCCGACACGCTCAAGAGCGGCGTGCTGGCAGGCTTCCCGGTCGTCGACGTGAAGGTTCACCTGACGTTCGGTTCGTACCACGACGTTGACTCGAACGAAAACGCGTTCCGCATGGCCGGTTCGATGGCGTTCAAGGAAGCGATGCGCCGCGCGAACCCGGTGATCCTCGAGCCGATGATGGCCGTGGAAGTGGAAACGCCGGAAGACTACATGGGCAACGTGATGGGCGACCTGTCGGGCCGTCGCGGCATCATCCAGGGCATGGAAGACATGGTTGGCGGCGGCAAGATTCTCCGTGCCGAAGTGCCGCTGTCGGAAATGTTCGGCTACTCCACGTCGCTGCGTTCGGCAACGCAAGGTCGCGCAACGTACACGATGGAATTCAAGCATTACGCCGAAGCGCCGCGTAACGTCTCTGAAGCGATCATCAGCGCGAAGTCGAAGTAATCAGTCGGCAAGTCATTCACCGAACAACTTTTTTGAAAGAAGAGAATCATGGCTAAAGGTAAATTCGAACGGACCAAGCCGCACGTGAACGTCGGCACGATCGGTCACGTTGATCATGGCAAGACCACGCTGACGGCAGCAATCACGACGGTGCTGACCGCGAAGTTCGGCGGCGAAGCGAAGGCGTACGACCAGATCGACGCGGCGCCGGAAGAAAAGGCGCGCGGCATCACGATCAACACGGCGCACGTGGAGTACGAGACGGCGAACCGTCACTACGCGCACGTTGACTGCCCGGGCCACGCTGACTACGTGAAGAACATGATCACGGGCGCGGCGCAGATGGACGGCGCGATTCTGGTGTGCTCGGCAGCAGACGGCCCGATGCCGCAAACGCGTGAGCACATCCTGTTGGCGCGTCAGGTTGGCGTGCCGTACATCATCGTGTTCCTGAACAAGTGCGACATGGTGGACGACGCCGAGCTGCTCGAGCTGGTGGAAATGGAAGTGCGCGAGCTGCTGTCGAAGTACGACTTCCCGGGCGACGACACGCCGATCATCAAGGGTTCGGCCAAGCTGGCGCTGGAAGGCGACAAGGGCGAGCTGGGTGAAGTGGCGATCATGAACCTGGCCGACGCGCTGGACACGTACATCCCGACGCCGGAGCGCGCAGTGGATGGCGCCTTCCTGATGCCGGTGGAAGACGTGTTCTCGATCTCGGGTCGCGGCACGGTGGTGACGGGTCGCGTCGAGCGCGGCGTGGTGAAGGTCGGCGAGGAAATCGAAATCGTCGGTATCAAGCCGACGGTGAAGACGACCTGCACGGGCGTGGAAATGTTCCGCAAGCTGCTGGACCAAGGTCAAGCGGGCGACAACGTGGGTATTCTGCTGCGCGGCACGAAGCGTGAAGACGTGGAGCGTGGCCAGGTTCTGGCCAAGCCGGGTTCGATCACGCCGCACACGCACTTCACGGCTGAAGTGTACGTGCTGAGCAAGGACGAAGGCGGTCGCCACACGCCGTTCTTCAACAACTATCGCCCGCAGTTCTACTTCCGTACGACGGACGTGACGGGTTCGATCGAGTTGCCGAAGGACAAGGAAATGGTGATGCCGGGCGACAACGTGTCGATCACGGTGAAGCTGATTGCGCCGATCGCGATGGAAGAAGGTCTGCGCTTCGCAATCCGCGAAGGTGGCCGTACCGTCGGCGCAGGTGTCGTCGCTAAGATCATCGAGTAAAATCGCTGGTTTGCTGTAGCAGTAGAAGTGGTGCCCGGGGCCGGGCGCCAGCTCCCCGCGAGAGCGTCCGGCCTCACGTTCTTTTTTAATCCGGCGGTGCAAGACCGCCTCGCTCTTTCCAAGGAATCGTCATGCAAAACCAGAAAATCCGCATTCGCCTGAAAGCATTCGACTATCGCCTGATCGATCAATCGGCAGCCGAAATCGTCGATACGGCAAAGCGGACTGGCGCAATCGTTCGTGGTCCGGTGCCCCTGCCGACCCGCATCCAACGTTTTGACATCCTGCGTTCGCCGCACGTCAACAAGACGTCGCGCGATCAGCTTGAAATCCGTACCCACCAACGCCTGATGGACATCGTCGACCCGACGGACAAGACCGTCGACGCGCTGATGAAGCTCGACCTGCCGGCCGGTGTGGACGTGGAGATCAAGCTGCAATAAGGCTTTCAGGCGCCGCTGGCTCAGGCCGATGGCGCTAAGTCATTGATTGCTTGCGGAAAACGAAAAGCCTCGCTATAATGCAAGGCTTTTCGCGCATTTGCGCAAAAAAGTCGCCGATTTGGCCCGTGCAATTGGGCTGAAAATCGGCGGCATTTTGTAAATTAGCCCCGACCAATCGCAGTCGGGAATGGAGAAAACGATGAGCCTTGGACTCGTAGGTCGCAAGGTTGGCATGACCCGTATCTTCACGGCTGAAGGGGATTCGATTCCCGTCACCGTGCTGGACGTGTCCGACAACCGCGTGACGCAGATCAAGACTGTTGAAACGGATGGTTATACCGCCGTTCAAGTTGCATTCGGTGAGCGTCGTGCTTCGCGCGTGACGAAGCCGCTGGCAGGTCATCTCGCCAAAGCCGGTGTTCAAGCCGGTGAAGTCCTCAAAGAATTCAAGATCGATGCCGCCAAGGCTGCCGAGCTTTCCGCTGGCGCCGTGATCGGTGTCGACCTCTTCGAAGTCGGCCAGAAAATCGACGTGCAAGGCGTGTCGATCGGTAAGGGTTACGCCGGTACCATCAAGCGCTACAACTTCGCGTCGGGCCGTGCTTCGCACGGTAACTCGCGTTCGCACAATGTGCCGGGCTCGATCGGTATGGCGCAGGATCCGGGTCGAGTGTTCCCGGGTAAGCGCATGACCGGTCACATGGGCGACGAGACGGTGACGGTGCAGAACCTCGAAATCGCTCGCATCGACGCTGAACGCAAGCTGCTGCTCGTCAAGGGTGCCGTTCCGGGTGCTAAGGGTGGCAAGGTTTTCGTGACGCCGGCTGTCAAGGCGCGTGCCGTGAAAGGAGCCAAATAATGGAACTTAAGCTCCTGAACGCAAACGGTCAGGAAGGTGCAGGTGTGACCGCGTCGGACGCAGTGTTCGGTCGCGACTACAACGAAGCGCTGATCCACCAGATCGTCGTGGCTTACCAAGCCAACGCACGCAGCGGCAACCGCGCGCAGAAGGACCGTGAGCAAGTCAAGCACACGACCAAGAAGCCGTGGCGCCAAAAGGGTACGGGCCGTGCTCGTGCCGGTATGTCGTCGAGCCCGTTGTGGCGCGGCGGTGGTCGCATCTTCCCGAACTCGCCGGAAGAAAATTTCTCGCACAAGGTCAACAAGAAGATGCATCGCGCAGGTCTCTGCTCGATCTTCTCGCAGCTGGCCCGCGAAGGCCGTCTGTCGGTCGTCGAGGACATCATCCTCGAAGCGCCGAAGACCAAGCTGCTGGCTGAAAAATTCAAGGCTATGGGTCTCGATTCCGTGCTGGTCATCACCGACACGGTCGACGAGAACCTCTACCTCGCGTCGCGCAACCTGGCCCACGTGGCGGTTGTCGAGCCGCGTTACGCCGACCCGCTCTCGCTGATCTACTTCAAGAAAGTCCTGATCACGAAGGCAGCGGTCGCCCAGATCGAGGAGTTGCTGTCATGAGCGAGATTCGCAAGAACGATCATCGTTTGATGCAGGTCCTGCTCGCGCCGGTGATCTCCGAAAAGGCGACGCTGGTGGCCGACAAGAACGAGCAAGTCGTGTTCGAAGTCGCGCCCGATGCCACGAAGCAGGAAGTGAAGGCTGCGGTCGAACTGTTGTTCAAGGTGGAAGTCGATTCCGTCAACGTCCTGAACGTGAAAGGCAAGGTCAAGCGTAACCGCTTTGGCGTTGGCCGCCGCAAGGACGTGAAGAAGGCGTACGTCTGCCTGAAGCCCGGCCAGGAAATCAACTTTGAAGCGGAGGCCAAGTAATCATGGCAATCGTGAAAGTTAAGCCGACTTCGCCGGGTCGCCGCGCGATGGTGAAGGTGGTCAACAAGGATCTGCATAAGGGCAAGCCGTTCGCACAGCTGCTCGAGCCGCAGAGCAAGGCCGCCGGCCGCAACAACAACGGTCACGTGACGACGCGCCATCAAGGCGGCGGTCACAAGCAGCACTACCGCGTTATCGACTTCCGTCGCACGAAGGATGGCATTCCGGCCAAGGTCGAGCGTCTCGAATACGACCCGAACCGTAGCGCGAACATCGCGCTCGTGCTGTACGCCGACGGCGAGCGCCGCTACATCATCGCGCCGAAGGGCTTGGTGGTGGGCCAACAGCTGCTGTCCGGTTCGGAAGCGCCGATCAAGGCAGGCAACACGCTGCCGATCCGCAACATTCCGGTCGGTACGACGATCCACTGCATCGAGATGCTGCCGGGCAAGGGCGCGCAAATGGCGCGTTCGGCTGGTACGTCGGCCATGCTGCTGGCTCGCGAAGGCGTCTACGCGCAGGTCCGTCTGCGTTCGGGCGAAATTCGCCGCGTGCACGTCGAGTGCCGCGCGACGATCGGTGAAGTGGGCAACGAAGAGCACAGCCTCCGTCAAATCGGTAAGGCAGGCGCGAACCGCTGGCGCGGTATCCGTCCGACGGTGCGTGGCGTTGCAATGAACCCGGTCGATCACCCGCACGGCGGTGGTGAAGGCAAGACGGCGGCAGGTCGCGATCCGGTAAGCCCATGGGGCACGCCGACGAAGGGCTATCGCACCCGCAGCAACAAGCGCACGACGACGATGATCGTCCAGCGCCGTCACAAGCGTTAAGGAGTAGGCAATGGCACGTTCAATCAAAAAAGGTCCGTTCTGCGACGCCCATTTGCTGAAGAAAGTTGAGGCGGCTGCAGCTTCGCGCGACAAGAAGCCAATTAAGACTTGGTCGCGTCGCTCGACGATCCTTCCGGATTTCATCGGCCTGACGATCGCCGTTCACAACGGCCGTCAACACGTTCCGGTGTACATCTCGGAAAACATGGTCGGCCACAAGCTTGGCGAGTTCGCACTGACCCGGACGTTCAAGGGTCACGCGGCCGACAAGAAGGCCAAGAAATAAGGGGCAATCAAGATGGAAGTGAAAGCAATTCATCGCGGTGCCCGCATCTCGGCGCAGAAAACGCGCCTTGTGGCTGACCAGATCCGCGGTCTGCCGGTCGACAAGGCGCTGAACGTTCTGACGTTCTCGCCGAAGAAAGCGGCTGGCATCGTGAAAAAGGTTGTGCTGTCGGCAATCGCGAATGCGGAGCACAACGAAGGCGCCGATATCGACGAGCTCAAGATCAAGAGCATCTACGTCGACAAGGCTGCATCGCTCAAGCGTTTCACCGCGCGCGCCAAAGGCCGCGGCAACCGCATTGAGAAGCAATCCTGTCACATCACTGTGACGGTCGGGAATTAAGGGGTCATACGATGGGACAGAAAATTCATCCGACTGGCTTCCGTTTGGCCGTCAGCCGCAATTGGGCGTCGCGTTGGTATGCGAACAACAACAATTTCGCGGCGATGTTGCAGGAAGACATCGGTGTTCGTGAATACCTGAAGAAGAAGCTGAAGAACGCTTCGGTCGGCCGCGTCGTCATCGAGCGTCCGGCGAAGAACGCTCGCATCACGATTTTCAGCTCGCGTCCGGGTGTCGTTATCGGCAAGAAGGGCGAGGACATCGAACTGCTGAAGTCCGAGCTGCAAAAGCGCATGGGCGTTCCGGTTCACGTGAACATCGAAGAAATCCGCAAGCCGGAAACCGATGCTCAGCTGATCGCCGATTCGATCACGCAACAGCTCGAGCGCCGGATCATGTTCCGCCGCGCGATGAAGCGTGCGATGCAAAACGCGATGCGTCTTGGCGCCCAAGGCATCAAGATCATGAGCGCCGGCCGTCTGAACGGCATCGAAATCGCTCGTACCGAGTGGTATCGCGAAGGCCGCGTGCCGCTGCACACGCTGCGTGCGGACATCGACTACGCAACCTCGGAAGCGAAGACGACGTACGGCATCATCGGTGTGAAGGTGTGGGTCTACAAGGGCGATACCCTGGGCCGCAACGACGCGCCGGTGGTGGAAGAAGTCGCTGAAGAAAAGCGTCCGCGCCGCAACGCACGTCCGGGTGGCGATCGCCGTCCGCGTCGTGATGGCGAAGGTGCGCCGGCAGGTGCTCGCCGCGGTGGTCCGCGTCGTAGCGGTGGTGCTGGCGGCGCCGGCGGCGACGGCAAGACTGGAGAATAACGATGCTGCAACCGAAACGCAGGAAGTATCGCAAAGAGCAGAAGGGTCGTAACACCGGTATCGCGACGCGCGGCAACGCCGTGTCGTTCGGTGAGTTCGGCCTGAAGGCTATCGGTCGTGGCCGTCTGACCGCGCGTCAAATTGAAGCGGCGCGTCGTGCAATGACGCGTCACATCAAGCGCGGTGGCCGCATCTGGATTCGCATTTTCCCGGACAAGCCGATCTCGCAAAAGCCGGCTGAAGTACGTATGGGTAACGGTAAGGGTAACCCTGAGTACTACGTCGCCGAGATTCAACCGGGCAAGATGCTGTACGAAATGGACGGCGTAACCGAAGAACTGGCGCGTGAGGCGTTCCGTCTGGCTGCAGCAAAGCTGCCGCTGAAGACGACGTTTATCGTGCGTCAGCTCGGCGCCTAAGGAGCAAATGATGAAGGCTTCTGAACTTCACCAGAAAGACAAGGCCGCGCTCGACAAAGAGCTGTCGGACCTCTTGAAGGCGCAATTCGGCCTGCGCATGCAACTCGCGACTCAGCAGCTCACGAACACGAGCCAGCTGAAGAAGGTTCGTCGCGACATCGCACGTGTGCGGACCGTCCTGACTGAGAAGGCGAACCAGAAATGAACGATAGCGTAAAAACCTCGCTCAAGCGGACGCTGGTCGGCAAGGTCGTCAGCAACAAGATGGACAAGACTGTCACCGTGCTGGTCGAGCACCGCGTGAAGCACCCGATCTACGGGAAGTACGTCGTGCGTTCGAAGAAGTACCACGCACATGACGATGCGAACACGTACAACGAGGGCGACCTCGTTGAAATCCAGGAAACTCGTCCGATCTCGAAGACGAAAGCCTGGACCGTGTCCCGCTTGGTCGAAGCCGCTCGCGTCATCTAAGGCTGCGGCAGCTTGAGTAGTAGAAGTAATTGAAATCGCAGTAGATTTCGCTTGCAAGACCGAGATTATTTGTTATAATCTCGGTCTTCCCTCTTTATGGGAGCCCCGTCGCGGGCGAAGTTGGTGGGGGAAGCGGATGGGCGCCATGCCTCTCCGAAGGATTCACCTGATTGCGATGGCGGGTTTCGTTTGCCGTCGCTGCTGTTCTGACCCAAGCAGCTGAGCAATGCAGTACGGCTGACGGGACCAAGACTGACCGGATGCGCCATGGTGGTGCAATCGGATTAAGTTGGGAAAGATAAACCATGATCCAGACCGAAACTCGGCTTGAAGTGGCCGACAACACGGGTGCACGTGAAGTCATGTGCATCAAGGTGCTCGGCGGCTCGAAGCGTCGTTACGCCAACATCGGCGACATCATCAAGGTGAGCGTCAAAGAGGCAACGCCGCGCGGGCGCGTGAAGAAAGGCGAAATCTACAACGCCGTGGTGGTTCGCACCGCTAAGGGCGTGCGCCGTCAAGACGGCTCGCTGATCAAGTTCGATGGCAACGCCGCCGTGCTTTTGAATACCAAGCTTGAGCCCATCGGCACCCGTATTTTCGGGCCGGTCACGCGTGAGCTGCGTAGCGAACGATTCATGAAGATCGTTTCGCTGGCGCCGGAAGTGCTGTAAGGAGCCGCGATGAACAAGATTCGCAAGGGTGACGAAGTTATCGTCATTACCGGCAAGGACAAGGGGCAAGCGCGGTGTCGTGCTGGCTGTTGGCGAAGATCGTGTGACGGTCGAGGGCATCAACCTCGTCAAAAAGCACGTGAAGCCGAACCCGATGAAGGGTACGACGGGCGGCGTGGAAGCCAAGACGATGCCGCTGCATATTTCGAACGTGGCTCTGGTCGACGCGAACGGCAAGGCCTCGCGTGTGGGCATTAAGGTCGAGGGCGACAAGAAAGTTCGCTTCCTGAAAACGACCGGTGCCGAGCTGAGCGCCTGACGCTGCGGAGTAAAAAATGGCTCGTTTGCAAGAATTTTACAAAGAGAAGGTTGTACCCGGCCTCATCGAGAAGTTCGGTTACAAGTCCGTGATGGAAGTGCCGCGTATCACCAAGATCACCCTGAACATGGGTGTCGGTGAGGCGATCGCCGATAAAAAGGTGCTCGAAAACGCCGTTGGCGATCTGACGAAGATCGCCGGGCAGAAGCCGGTCATCACGAAGTCGCGCAAGGCAATTGCCGGCTTCAAGATCCGTCAAGGTTATCCGATCGGTGCGATGGTCACGCTGCGTGGCCAGGCAATGTTCGAATTTCTCGATCGTTTCGTGACGGTTGCGCTGCCCCGCGTGCGCGACTTCCGCGGCGTGTCGGGTCGTGCGTTCGACGGTCGTGGCAACTACAACATCGGTGTGAAAGAGCAGATCATTTTCCCCGAAATCGATTACGACAAGATCGACGCGCTGCGTGGGCTGAACATCAGCATCACGACGACCGCGAAGACCGACGACGAAGCAAAGGCTCTGCTCGCCAGCTTCAAGTTCCCGTTCAGAAACTGAGGTTACCGTGGCTAAACTGGCACTGATCGAACGTGAAAAGAAGCGCGCCCGCCTTGCGGCGAAGTTCGCACCGAAGCGCACGGCGCTGAAGGCGATCATCGACGACCAAAGCAAGTCGGAAGAAGAGCGCTATGCAGCTCGTCTGGAATTGCAACAACTGCCGCGTAACTCGAATCCGACTCGCAAGCGTAACCGCTGCGCGATCACGGGCCGTCCGCGTGGCACGTTCCGCAAATTCGGCCTGGCGCGTAACAAGATTCGTGAAATCGCATTCCGCGGCGAGATCCCTGGCCTGACCAAGGCGAGCTGGTAATAGGAGAAACATAAATGAGCATGAGTGATCCTATCGCCGATATGCTGACTCGCATCCGCAATGCGCAGATGGTCGAGAAGGTTTCGGTGACGATGCCCTCGTCGAAAGTCAAGGTTGCGATCGCGCAGGTTTTGAAGGACGAAGGCTATATCGATGATTTCGCGGTGAAGGCTGAAGGCGCGAAGTCGGAATTGAACATTGCGTTGAAGTACTACGCTGGCCGTCCGGTTATCGAGCGCCTCGAGCGCGTCTCGAAGCCTGGTCTGCGCGTGTACCGCGGCCGTAACGACATCCCGCAGGTCATGAATGGCCTCGGCGTTGCGATCGTTTCGACGCCCAAGGGTGTGATGACCGATCGCAAGGCGCGCGCTACTGGCGTGGGCGGCGAAGTCATCTGCTACGTCGCTTAAGCCGAAGGGGAGAGAAACATGTCTCGAGTAGGTAAAAGCCCGATCGCGCTGGAAGGCGCCGAGGTGACCCTGAGCGACGCCCTCATCACGGTGAAGGGCAAGCTGGGCACGATCTCGCAAGCTACGAACAAGCTGGTGAAAGTGGTGAACGACAACGGCACGCTGAAGTTCGAGCCGGTTGGAGAGAGCCGCGAAGCCAACGCGATGTCGGGCACGATGCGCGCAATCGTTGCGAACATGGTGAACGGCGTCAACAAGGGTTTCGAGCGCAAGCTGACGCTGGTTGGCGTTGGTTATCGTGCGCAAGCGCAAGGCGACAAGCTGAACCTGTCGCTGGGTTTCTCGCACCCGGTGGTGCACCAAATGCCGGAAGGCGTGAAGGCTGAGACCCCGTCGCAAACGGAAATCGTGATCAAGGGGATCGACAAGCAGAAAGTCGGCCAAGTCGCAGCCGAAGTGCGCGGCTATCGTCCGCCTGAGCCCTACAAGGGCAAGGGTGTGCGCTACGCCGACGAGGTTGTGATCCTCAAAGAAACGAAGAAGAAGTAAGGGTGCGCAATCATGGATAAGACTCAATCTCGCCTGCGCCGCGCTCGTCAGACGCGTATCAAGATCGCTGAATTGCAAGTCGCGCGCCTGGCTGTGCACCGCACGAACACGCATATCTATGCACAAGTGTTCTCGCCGTGCGGCACCAAGGTGCTCGCCAGCGCATCGACGCTCGAAGCCGAAGTGCGTGCGGAACTCGCCGACAAGTCGGGCAAGGGTGGCAACATCGCTGCTGCGACCCTGATCGGCAAGCGTATCGCAGAAAAGGCCAAGGCCGCCGGTGTCGAATCCGTCGCCTTCGACCGCTCGGGTTTCCGCTACCACGGCCGCGTGAAAGCGCTGGCTGATGCTGCGCGCGAAGCCGGGCTCAAGTTCTAAGGGAAGAATTCGTCATGGCAAAGATGCAAGCGAAAGTTCAGGCTGACGAACGCGACGACGGCCTTCGCGAAAAAATGATTTCGGTCAACCGCGTGACCAAGGTGGTGAAGGGTGGCCGTATTCTCGGCTTCGCCGCACTGACCGTGGTTGGCGACGGTGATGGCCGCGTCGGTATGGGCAAGGGCAAGGCGAAGGAAGTGCCGGTCGCTGTCCAGAAGGCGATGGAACAAGCCCGCCGCAACATGTTCAAGGTGCCGCTCAAGAACGGCACGTTGCAGCACGAAGTGCACGGCAAGCACGGCGCATCGACGGTTCTCCTCGCTCCGGCGAAGGACGGTACCGGCGTGATCGCTGGCGGCCCGATGCGCGCAGTGTTCGACGTGATGGGCGTGCAGAACGTTGTGGCGAAGAGCCACGGTTCGACGAACCCGTACAACCTCGTCCGTGCAACGCTCGACGGCCTGCGCAAGCAGTCCACTCCGGGGGACATCGCGGCGAAGCGCGGCAAGTCCGTCGAAGATATTTTGGGCTAAGCCTAGGTGGTCACCATGTCTGAAAAAACTGTCAAAGTTCAGCTCGTCAAGAGCCTGATTGGGACCCGCGAATCGCATCGCGCAACGGTGCGTGGCCTGGGCCTGCGCCGACTCAACTCGGTCAGCGAACTGCAAGATACGCCGGCTGTGCGCGGCATGATCAACAAGGTTTCGTACCTTGTTAAGGTCATCGGCTAAGCGCTTCAGGCAATCAAGGAGTTGATAATGGAATTGAATAACCTGAAGCCGGCAGAAGGCTCGAAGCACGCGAAGCGTCGCGTGGGTCGCGGCATCGGCTCCGGCCTCGGCAAGACTGCTGGCCGCGGTCACAAGGGTCAGAAATCGCGTTCGGGCGGCTTCCACAAGGTTGGCTTCGAAGGCGGTCAGATGCCGCTGCAACGTCGTCTGCCGAAGCGTGGCTTCACGTCGCTCACGAAGGAATTCGTCGGTGAAGTGAATCTGGCTGATCTGCAAAAGCTGCCGGTCGACGAAATCGATCTGTTGGCTTTGAAGCAAGCGGGTCTGGTCGGCGAGCTGATCAAGAGCGCAAAGATCATCAAGACGGGCGAGATCACTCGCAAGATCGTCGTGAAGGGTCTGGGTGCGACGAAGGGCGCGCGCGCTGCGATCGAAGCAGCAGGCGGCTCGTTCGCCGAGTAATTGGCGCAGTCGAAAGCCGATTGCCGTCAATAGCATTTGCATCGGAGAAGGTACTTGGCTAACAGTCCGAGTCTCGCAAAACCCGGTCGAAGCACTGCGAAGTTTGGCGATCTGCGTCGGCGTGCAGTGTTCCTGCTGCTGGCGCTGGTCGTCTACCGCATCGGCGCGCATATTCCGGTGCCGGGCATCGACCCGGATCAGCTGGCAAAGCTGTTCCAAAGCCAGTCCGGCGGTATCCTTGGCATGTTCAACATGTTCTCGGGTGGCGCGCTTTCGCGATTCACGATTTTCGCGTTGGGGATCATGCCGTACATCTCCTCGTCGATCATCATGCAGTTGCTGGCGATCGTGTCGCCGCAGCTCGAAGCGCTAAAGAAAGAAGGTCAGGCGGGTCAGCGAAAGATTACGCAGTACACACGGGTTTTCACCGTAGTGCTGGCAACGTTCCAAGCTTTCGGTATTGCCGTTGCGCTTGAGAATCAGCCGGGCCTGGTGATCGATCCGGGAATGGTGTTTCGTTTGACGACGGTCGTGACGCTCGTGACCGGTACGATGTTCCTGATGTGGCTCGGTGAGCAAATCACGGAACGCGGCCTGGGCAACGGTATCTCGATCATCATCTTCGGTGGGATTGCGGCGGGCTTCCCGAATGCAATCGGCGGGCTGTTCGAGCTGGTGCGAACCGGTTCGATGGGGCCGGTCTCGGCGATCATCATCGTCGCACTGATTGCGGGCGTGACGTATCTGGTGGTGTTCATCGAACGCGGCCAGCGCAAGATCCTCGTGAACTATGCGAAGCGTCAGGTTGGCAACAAGATTTACGGCGGTCAGTCGTCGCATTTGCCGCTGAAGTTGAACATGTCGGGCGTGATTCCGCCGATCTTTGCATCGTCGATCATCTTGTTCCCGGCAACCATTCTGAACTGGTTCAGTTCGGGGTCGCGTAACAGCTGGTTCGCGGACACGCTGCACAACGTGGCCGAAGCTTTGAAGCCTGGCCAGCCTGTGTACGTGTTGCTGTATGCGTTGGCGATCGTGTTCTTCTGCTTCTTCTACACCGCACTGGTGTTCAACAGCAGGGAAACGGCCGACAACCTGAAGAAGAGTGGTGCGTTTGTTCCGGGTATCCGCCCAGGTGACCAGACCGCACGCTATATCGACCGCATCCTCACGCGTCTGACGCTGGCCGGTGCGATCTATATCGTGTTCGTCTGCTTGCTGCCAGAGTTTCTGGTGCTGCGCTGGAACGTGCCGTTTTATTTTGGTGGAACGTCGCTGCTGATTATTGTCGTCGTCACGATGGACTTCATGGCGCAGGTGCAGTCGTACGTTATGTCGCAACAGTATGAGTCGCTGCTCAAGAAAGCCAATTTCAAGGGCGGCAACATCCCGATGCGTTGAAAGGACTTATGGCCAAAGACGATGTAATCCAGATGCAGGGCGAGGTCATCGAAAACTTGCCCAATGCTACCTTCCGCGTGAAGCTGGAGAACGGCCATGTCGTGTTGGGGCATATTTCCGGAAAGATGCGGATGCACTACATCCGGATCCTGCCCGGCGACAAGGTGACGGTTGAATTGACGCCTTACGATCTGTCGCGTGCGCGGATCGTGTTCCGGGCGAAGTGACTTGAAAAAAGGGTAATATCATGAAAGTGATGGCATCGGTTAAGCGCATTTGTCGCAATTGCAAGATCATCAAGCGCAAAGGCGTTGTGCGCGTGATTTGCAGCTCTGATCCGCGCCACAAACAGCGTCAAGGCTGAACGCCGCGCTTTTGCTTGCGCTTTTTGTTTGAGGAAAAACAATGGCTCGTATTGCAGGGGTTAACATCCCGAACCACCAGCATACCGAAATTGGCCTGACGGCGATCTTCGGTATCGGCCGCACGCGCTCGCGCGATATTTGCGAAGCGGCTGGTGTGGCATTCTCGAAGAAGGTCAAGGATTTGACCGACGCAGATCTCGAAAAGCTGCGTGAGGAAGTCGGCAAGTTTGTCGTCGAAGGCGATCTGCGCCGTGAAGTGACGATGAACATCAAGCGCCTGATGGACCTCGGCTGCTACCGTGGCGTGCGCCATCGTAAGGGCCTGCCCCTGCGTGGCCAGCGTACCCGGACGAATGCCCGCACGCGCAAGGGTCCGCGCCGCGCAGCGCAATCGCTGAAGAAGTAAGCGGGACTGACAGTTACAGGAAAACGTAATGGCTAAGGCTTCGAACAACTCCGCGGCGCAACGCGTTCGCAAGAAGGTCAAGAAGAACGTCGCCGAGGGCGTGGTTCACGTTCACGCGTCGTTCAACAACACCATCATCACGATCACCGATCGTCAAGGCAACGCGCTTGCCTGGGCGACGTCGGGTGGCCAAGGCTTCAAGGGCTCGCGTAAGTCGACGCCGTTTGCAGCTCAGGTCGCAGCCGAATCGGCTGGCCGCGTGGCGATGGAATACGGCGTGAAGAACCTCGAAGTGCGGATCAAGGGCCCCGGCCCGGGCCGTGAATCGGCGGTGCGCGCATTGCATGGTCTTGGCATCAAGATCACCGCGATCTCCGACGTGACGCCTGTTCCGCACAACGGCTGCCGTCCGCCGAAGCGTCGTCGTATCTAAGACGCGCATTTGCAAATTGCCTGTTGTCGCCGATTGAGAAATATCGGCGCCGATGGGCCGTTTGCGCATTGATTGACTAAGCCCACCGTTCGGCCCAAAGGGTACGAACTAGCGCGGACGAAAGTTTGCGTGAATAAACATAGAAGGAATGCAACGTGGCACGCTATACCGGCCCGAAGGCCAAGCTGTCCCGCCGTGAAGGCACTGATCTCTTCCTGAAGAGCGCACGTCGCTCGCTCGCTGACAAGTGCAAACTTGACAGCAAGCCTGGTCAACACGGCCGCACGTCGGGCGCTCGTACGTCCGACTACGGCACGCAGTTGCGCGAAAAGCAAAAAGTGAAGCGCATCTACGGCGTGCTCGAGCGCCAGTTCCGCCGCTACTTTGCCGAAGCCGATCGCCGCAAGGGCAACACGGGTGAAAACCTGCTGCAATTGCTCGAATCGCGTCTCGACAACGTCGTCTATCGCATGGGCTTTGGCTCGACGCGCGCTGAAGCACGTCAGCTCGTGAGCCACAAGTCGATCGTCGTGAACGGCCAAGTCGCGAACATCCCGTCTCTGCAAGTGAAGGCGGGTGACGTGGTGTCCGTGCGCGAACAATCGAAGAAGCAAGCGCGTATTCTCGAAGCACTGTCGCTGGCCGAGCAAGGCGGTATGCCGAGCTGGGTTGCCGTCGACTCGAAGAAGTTCGAAGGCACGTTCAAGCAGATGCCGGATCGCGCAGACATCGGTGGCGATATCAACGAAAGCCTGATCGTCGAATTGTATTCGCGCTAATCGGATTAACGGCCGGGGTAACCTGATTGCGTTGCGCAAGGGGTTGCCTCGGCTGTTTATTTTCAGGTTGTTACCGGTCAGCCTTATCGGTGTAACGAGCCGAGGGTATTGAAGAGGAAAACCTATGCAAACCAGTTTGTTGAAGCCCAAGATCATCGCTGTGGAATCGCTGGGCGAGAGCCACGCGAAAGTGGTCATGGAACCGTTCGAACGCGGTTATGGCCATACCTTGGGTAACGCGCTTCGGCGCGTGCTGCTGTCGTCGATGTTGGGTTATGCGCCCACCGAAGTGACGATCGCAGGCGTCGTGCATGAGTACTCGACGCTCGATGGGGTGCAAGAGGACGTAGTCAACCTGCTGTTGAACCTGAAAGGCGTGGTGTTCAAGCTGCATAACCGTGACGAAGTGACGGTTACGCTGCGCAAGGAAGGCGAAGGCGTCGTCACCGCTGGCGACATCGAGCTCGCACACGACTGTGAAGTCATCAACCCGGATCACGTGATCGCGCATCTGTCGAAGGGCGGCAAGCTCGACGTGCAGATCAAGGTCGAGAAGGGCCGCGGCTATGTGCCGGGCAACGTGCGCCGCTACGGCGAAGAAACGGCCAAGATCATCGGCCGTATCGTCCTGGATGCGTCGTTCTCGCCGGTTCGCCGTGTGAGCTACGCCGTGGAAAGCGCGCGTGTCGAACAGCGTACTGACCTCGACAAGCTCGTGATGAACATCGAAACCAACGGTGTGATCTCGCCGGAAGAAGCGATCCGTCAATCGGCGCGCATTCTGGTCGATCAACTGTCGGTGTTCGCTGCGCTGGAAGGCACCGAAGCTACGGCGGAAGCGCCGTCGCGTGCGCCGCAGATCGATCCGATCCTGCTGCGTCCGGTGGACGATCTCGAGCTGACGGTTCGTTCCGCGAACTGCCTGAAGGCCGAAAACATCTACTACATCGGCGATCTGATCCAGCGTACGGAAAACGAGCTGCTGAAGACTCCGAACCTCGGTCGCAAGTCGTTGAACGAGATCAAGGAAGTGCTCGCTTCGCGTGGCCTCACGCTCGGCATGAAGCTCGAAAACTGGCCGCCGGCTGGTTTGGACAAGTAATCGGGCTTGTGCCCGCGACTGGCGATGACGCGGATTTTCCTTTAAAATCCGCGTCTTGCCTTTTTCTCTACCGGCCCGTGCGCTTTGCCGCTCTCAGCATGAGGGGCAAAGGCGATAGAAGAGCTGGATTAAAACTTTGAATCAAGGAAATTGAAATGCGTCACCGTCATGGTCTGCGGAAACTGAACCGCACGAGCAGCCACCGTCTGGCAATGCTCCGTAACATGTCCAATTCGCTGATCGAGCACGAAGTCATCAAGACCACGCTGCCGAAGGCGAAGGAACTCCGTAAAGTCGTCGAGCCGCTGATCACGCTCGGCAAGAAGCCGTCGCTGGCAAACCGCCGTCTGGCGTTCAACCGCCTGCGCGATCGTGACTCGGTCACGAAGCTGTTCGACGTGCTCGGTCCGCGCTTTGCGAACCGTCCGGGCGGCTACCTGCGTATCCTGAAGTTCGGTTTCCGTGTTGGCGACAACGCGCCGATGGCACTGGTCGAGCTGCTCGACCGTCCGGAACCGGTGGAAGCGGAAAACGTCCAAGAAGCTGAATAAGTGTCTCGGCGTAGGTAAAAAAGGGTCAAGCGCAGGCTTGGCCCTTTTTGTATTGGGGCGGCGCGTGGCGTATGCGCACCTTCGAACGCCGGGTTGAATCCGATCAAAGCGGCGTTGCGTATCGGGGTGTAGGATACGCGTGCCCGAGGGGCCGCTCTCGCAGGAGATTCCGTGACCCAGAATGTGATCCTGATACTGACGACACTGCCCGACGCAGCGGCGGCGCAGAAACTCGCCGATGGCGCGTTGAGCGCGCGCTTGGCCGCTTGCGTCACCGAATTGGGGACGGTGCGTTCCCGCTATCACTGGCAAGGCAAAATCGAATCCGCCGAAGAGATCCAAATGCTCTTCAAGACGAGTGTCGCGCGCTCGCTCGAGCTCGAACAATTCATCGAGGCGAACCATCCGTACGAGACCCCTGAAATCCTGTCCTGGCAGGCCACTGCATCGGCGGCTTATGGGCGATGGGTCACAGCCGAAACACAACGTCCTATCCATGTCTAACGTTTTTCGCGGACGCGCACATGCCGTTGCGCGCTTCTTGGTTTTACTCGTCGCTTGCCTGTGTGCATTCGTTGGAGCGGCGCCGGCCGCGCGAGCGGCGGATGATTTTCTCGATCCGTCGATCGCGTTCAAATTCAGCGCCAGCGAGCAGCCGGGCGAGGTGCTCGTCCACTTCAAAATCGCCGACGGCTACTACATGTACCGTGAGCGATTTGCATTCGCCGTAAAAAGCGGCACGGCGACGCTTGGTGATCCGCAGTTGCCCGCAGGGCACGTGAAATTCGACACGACCTTCAACAAGAACGTCGAAACCTACCGAAACGACCTGACGATCCGCGTTCCGGTCAAGCAGGCCGCCGGCCCGTTCGAATTGGCTGTGACGTCGCAAGGTTGCGCGGACGCGGGTATTTGTTATCCGCCGGCCGAGCACGCGTTTCGCGTCGATGGCGCGGCGCTGCATGCCGCTGCTGAGGGCGCGGCGCCGGCGACAACGACCACGACGGCCGTAACGGATCAAACCCCGTGGTACGAACGCGCGACGAGCGCCGATTACGCGCAGTCGCTGCTGGAGGGGGGCGGTTTTCTTGCGATCGTTGGGCTGTACTTCGTCGCCGGGATCGTGCTGAGCTTACTGCCGTGCTCGTACCCGATGATTCCGATCCTCTCGGCGATCATCATTGGCGAAGGCGCCAAGGTCACGCGGGCTCGTGGATTTGCATTGTCGCTCTCCTACGTGATCGGCATGGCGCTCGTCTATACCGCGCTCGGGATTGCTGCCGCACTCCTTGGGCAAAGCCTCGGAGCATGGCTACAGAATCCGTGGGTGCTCGGGGTGTTTGCGGTGCTGCTGTCGGTGTTTGCACTTTCATTGATCGCAGGCTTCGACATCGCGTTGCCGCAGCGCTGGCAAGATGGCGTGTCGCGCGCGACGGGGCGGCGCTCCGGTGGCAAGTTCGCCGCTGTGGCCGTGATGGGCGCGTTGTCGGCGCTGGTTGTCGGCGCGTGCATGACGGCGCCGCTCTTCGCCGTGCTCGCGTTCATCGCGCATACCGGCAATGCGGTGCTCGGTGGCGCCGCGCTGTTTTCGATGGGTATAGGCCTCGGCGTTCCGCTCCTGATTATCGGACTGGGCGCGGGTACGTTCTTGCCTAAGGCCGGGGCCTGGATGGACGGCGTCAAAGTTTTCTTTGGCGTTGTGCTGCTCGCGGCGGCCTTGTGGATCGTTTGGCCGGTGCTCGGCGCGTCGGCCCAAATGCTGCTTGGCGCGCTATGGCTGCTGATTTCCGCGGCGGCACTTGGCCTATTCACGCCGAACGCGGGTGGACCGTCTGTCTGGCGCCGTCTGGGGCGCGGAATAGGCGCCGCATTGGCGATTTGGGGGGCGGTACTGCTCGTGGGATTGGCCGCGGGCTCGACTGATCCGCTTCGGCCGCTTGCCGTGCTCGCGTCGCATTCCGCTGCGGATCCGGCGGTGGCCGCGCAGCAGGTTGAGCCGGCTTTCGCACCCGTACGCTCATCCGACGAACTCGATCATGTGCTGAAGACATCGGCGCGCCCGGCGATGCTCGATTTCTACGCCGACTGGTGCGTGAGCTGCAAGGAAATGGAGCGCTTTACATTCAGCGACCCGCGCGTGCATGCGCGGCTCCAGCAATTGAATCTCTTGCGTTCCGATGTGACGGCGAACAACACCGACGACCAGGCGCTGCTCAAGCGCTTTAAGCTCTTCGGTCCACCGGGAATCATCTTCTTCGATCAGAACGGCAACGAAACACTGCGCGTCGTCGGTTATGAATCGGCCGATGCGTTCTTGCGGACTCTGGATCGGGCCGCGGCTCCGCAGTCCTGAGCGTATCTCATCGTCGTTTGAATTCGGCGGCGGGGGCAAAGGGCGTTATGCGCGCTACGTCCGCAGTGGCAAGTGACCCGAAGGCAGGCACGGCCGTGAGCTCACCGCTCACTCCGTCCAAACGAAAAACGGCGGCACTCCGTGAGGAGCGCCGCCGTTTTTTCCTAACTATTCAGCCTAGCGAACTACTGTTGTGCGCGCAGCAGTCGGGCTGCGTCGAGCGCGAAATACGTCAGCACGCCGTCCGCACCTGCACGCTTGAACGCGAGCAGCGACTCCATCATCACCTTATCGTGATCGAGCCAGCCGTTCTGTGCGGCGGCTTTGAGCATCGCGTACTCACCGCTGACCTGATAGACGTACGTCGGGAAACGGAATTCGTCCTTCACGCGTCGTACGATGTCGAGGTACGGCATGCCCGGCTTGACCATCACCATGTCCGCGCCTTCCTCGATATCCAGGCGCACTTCGCGCAGGGCTTCGTCGGAATTGGCCGGGTCCATCTGATAGGTCATCTTGTTGCTCTTGCCGAGATTCGTCGCGGAACCGACTGCATCGCGGAACGGCCCATAGAACGCCGATGCGTACTTTGCAGCGTAAGCCATGATCTTCGTGTAGATGTGGCCTTCGCTTTCGAGCATTTCTCGAATGGCGCCGATACGGCCGTCCATCATGTCTGACGGCGCGACGATTTCGACGCCGGCCTCGGCCTGGGCGCGCGCCTGATCCACGAGAATTTCGACCGTTTCGTCATTGAGCACGTAGCCGGCTTCGTCGAGCACGCCGTCTTGGCCGTGGCTCGTGTAGGGGTCGAGCGCGACGTCGGTCAGCACACCCAGTTCCGGAAAGCGCTTCTTGAGCTCGCGGACGGCGCGCGGAATCAATCCTTCGGGATTGGCAGCTTCGCGGCCATCGGGCGTCTTGAGCGACGGCTCAATCGCCGGAAAGAGCGACAGCACCGGCACGCCGAGCTCGACGCATTGCTCGGCGACGCCCATCAGCAGGTCGACCGACACGCGCTCGACACCCGGCATCGACGGCACGGCTTGCCGTGCGTTCGTGCCCTCGGTGATGAACACCGGATAAATCAGATCGTTCGTAGTCAGCAGGTTTTCGCGCATCAGGCGGCGCGAAAAGTCGTCGCGGCGCATGCGGCGGGGGCGGTGATGCGGATAGAAGCTCATATGGAATGTCGTGAGTGGCGAGAAATACTGCGTCGGCCCTGGCGAAATTTTATTGAGACAATGGTATATGATAGCGATCGAGCGAGGCGCTTGGCGCCGAGCTCCCCGCTTCTCCTCCCTGAGCGGGTGCCTGTCGTTTTTCGATTAGGCTGTTAACCCGCCGTTTGTCGGCGGGTTTTTTTATGTGCGAAGGATGTGTCTCGCCGCTGCGTTGCGGCAGAAAGTTGCTCGCACAACATTCGGCCGGTCACTGCGCCTCGTCGTCGCCATTCTCTGCAGGCAAGAGCCAGCTTTCGATCAATTCATGCGCGTCTTCGAGACCGGTGCGCTTGAGCGCCGAAAAGAGTTGTGCGGTCAGCTCCCCCTCGTAGCCGGCGTCTTTATATTCCTTCAAGCCCTTCTGCGTCGCGCGCAGCGCGTTGATGCTCTCCTGTCGCGTCAATTTGTCGCACTTTGTCAGCAGCGTGTGGATCGGTTTGCCGGTTGGGGCGAACCACTCGATCATCCGGCGATCCAGATCGGTGAGCGGGCGGCGCGAATCCATCATCAGGATCATGCCGCGCAGCTGGGCGCGCGATTGCAGGTAGCTCGACAGCAGCGCCTCCCAGTGCGCCTTCGCGGCACCCGGCACTTCGGCGTAGCCGTAGCCCGGCAAGTCGACCAGATGGGCGACCGGCTCCTCGGCCGGGCCGACCGAGAAGTAATTGATATGTTGCGTGCGCCCAGGTGTCTTACTGGCGAACGCGAGGCGCTTTTGGTTGCAAAGCACGTTGATGGCCGTCGATTTGCCCGCGTTCGAGCGTCCCGCGAACGCAATCTCCGGCTGAGCCGTTGGGGGCAGATCGCGCAAGTGGTTAACAGTCGTGAAAAAGCGGGCTTGATGGAGCAGGAAGGCCATGGAGGGAACCAGAAAAGGAGACGCCGGATGGATGGGAACGAATGCGGGGCAAGCCCGACTGGCGTCTAGGCGATTAGCGAGTTATTGTACAATACGATGGTTTACTGAAGACCAGACGGGCGCTTGCGCGTCTCGAAACGCGTGGCCTCGCGGTAGATCGGTCGCCGTCGTATTTTGCAGAACCTCATAGGGGGAAATAGGCGGGCGCAGCTCGGCATTTCCTTGCTCCGTACGGAGTGGCATCGCTTGCGATGTCCTTGAGAGCACTCAATTCTCACAAGACGAAACCGGGTGTGCGAATGAATCGACTGTGCAAGTCTCTGATGGTGCTTCAAGTAACGGTAGCAGCAGGTTTGATGGGGTTGGCAGGGCAGTCCAGAGCGGCGGAAGCCGCCAAGCCGGATTTGAACCGGGGTCAGCAAATCGCCACGCAGGTCTGTGCCGCATGTCATGGCGCAGACGGCAATAGTGCCACTGGCGCATTCCCGAAGCTCGCGGGGCAGCATCAGGAATATCTCGTCAAGCAGCTCAAGGATTTCAAAGTGCAGGCGGGCGCGAAAGTCGCCGCGCGCAAGAATGACGTCATGGCGGGCTTTGCCGGCGCGTTATCCGATCAGGACATGATCAATGTCGCGGCCTATTTTGCCTCGCAGACGTCCAAACCCGGGTTCGCGCACGACAAGAACACTATTGCGCTGGGGCAGCAGATTTACCGCGGAGGCATCGCGGACAAGGGCGTGCCGGCGTGCGCAAGCTGCCATGGCCCGACCGGGCAGGGGATGCCGATCCAGTATCCGCGTCTGTCGTGGCAGTGGCAGGACTACACGGTCGCGCAGTTGACGGCGTTCCAGCAAGGTCCAGGCGCGCGCAACAACAACGAAGCGATGCATACGATTGCGTCCCGCTTGTCGGAGAACGAAATCAAAGCGGTCGCGGATTACATTGCGGGCCTGCATTAGCAGGCTCGTTCAAAATCAAGCCGGGTGAGAGAGCCCGGCAAGAACAAGAAAGGGTGGGGGCTCCGCTTCAAGGCGGTGCCCTTCACCCTTTTTTGCTGGTCAGTCGGAGTTTGAATGAGCGTCACCACGTCGGGTTATGAGATGAAGTCGGGCCAGCGGGCGCTCAAGAGCGCCGTCGAATTGCTGAGTTCGATGCGGTTCGCAATTGCTCTACTCGTGATCCTGTCGATCGCGAGCATCATCGGCACGGTGCTGACTCAGGACGATCCGTACCCCAACTACGTCAATCAGTTCGGTCCGTTCTGGGCCGATATCTTCCGCTCGCTGAGTCTGTACACCGTCTACAGCTCATGGTGGTTCATGCTCATTCTGGGCTTCCTCATCGTCTCGATCTCGCTGTGCGTGCTGCGCAATGCGCCGAAGATGATCGCCGACATGAAGAGCTGGAAGGACAAAGTGCGCGAAGGCAGCTTGCGCGCGTTCCATCACAAGGCCGAGTTCGGTGTGCACGGCACGCGCGCGAACACCGCGGCGACGCTCGGCACGCTCTCGGGTAAGCTCGGCTACAAATTCGTCACGCGCGAGAGCGACGGCGCCACGTTGATCGCGGCCAAGCGCGGTGCGATGACGAGGATTGGTTATATCTTTGCGCACCTCGCGATCGTCATCATCTGCATCGGCGGCCTCCTCGACAGCAACTTGCCCATCAAGCTGCAGATGTGGCTCTTCAACAAGACGCCGGTCGATACGAGCGCGGTCATCAGCGAAATCACGCCGAACCACCGTCTGTCGTCGTCGAATCCGACGTTCCGCGGCTATGCGTGGGTGCCGGAAGGACAACACGTGTCGACGGCGATCCTGAATCAGCCGAACGGCTCGCTGATTCAAGACTTGCCGTTCTCGATTCAGCTGAACAAGTTCATCGTCGACTACTACTCGACCGGCATGCCGAAGCTCTTCGCGAGCGACATCGTCGTGATCGATCACAAGACCGGCAAGGAGATTCCGGCGCGGGTCGAGGTGAACAAGCCGTTCGAGTACGACGGCGTGTCGATCTACCAATCGAGCTTCCAGGACGGCGGCTCGCAGATGACGATGACCGCCTGGCCGATGGTCGGCGACAACGCGAAGACCTATCCGTTCGGCGGGGCGATCGGGGCGTCGGCGCCATTGGGCGCATCGATGGCGGCAATTCCCGGCACGACCGGAGAGACGGTCGAATTCAGCGATTTCCGCGCGATCAACGTCGAAAATGTCACGGATGCGAACGGCAGCAACGACGTGCGCGGCGTCGCGCACAAGACGCTCGCCGAAGAGCTCGACCAGCGGCTCGGCTCGGGTGCGAAGACGCAGAATCCGCTGAATTTGCACAATATCGGCCCGTCGGTGCAATACAAGATCCGCGGCACCGATGGCCAGGCGCGCGAGTTCAACAACTACATGCTGCCCGTCGACGTGAATGGCGAGCGCATGTTCCTGGCCGGCATGCGTACGACGCCGAACGATCCGTTCCGCTATCTGCGCATCCCTGCCGACAGCGGCGGCACGCTCAAGGAATGGATGCAGTTGCGCGCGGCGCTCGCCAACCCGGCGCAGCGAGCTCAAGCTGCTCAACGCTTTGCCGAGCGCTCGGTGACCGATCAGAACGCTGCGCTGCGCGACCATCTGCAGGACAGCGCGCTGCGCGTTCTTACCCTATTTGCAGGCGCGGACAACGGTATCGGCAATGGCGCGGACGGCCGTCCGCTCGGCGGCTTCCAGGCGGTCGCGACCTTTATCGACCGTTCGGTGCCGAAGGATCAGCAGCAAAAAGCGGCGTCCTTGCTCCTGCGCATGCTTGAAGGCGCGACCTGGGACCTCTGGCAGATCGCGCGAGAGCAAGCAGGCGAGGCCGACATGAAACCCGACGCCGAAGCAACCCGCTTCGTCCAAAGCTCGATCAATGCGCTATCTGACAGCTTTTTGTATGGATCGCCGGTCTTCTTGCAGCTCGACTCATATAAGCAGGTGCAAGCTTCGGTATTTCAGTTGACGCGCGCACCCGGCAAAAAAGTGGTGTATCTTGGCAGCCTGTTGCTCGTGCTCGGCATCTTTTCGATGTTCTATGTGCGCGAGCGGCGACTCTGGTTCTGGCTCAAGGACACCGCCACGGGCACTTCCGTGGTGATGGCGATGTCGACGGCGCGCAAGACGCTCGACTTCGAAAAAGAATTCGCGCGCACGCGCGATGCAGTCGGGGCCACGCTGGGCGTCGCAGCTACGGAAGCTGCGGCTAATTCGGCCACGAATTCGACGGTCGAACCGTCCCGTGACGCAAGCGCTCCCCACGACAGAAGCGCCCCGCCATCCTCCGGTTCGCAGAATTCCACTCGGTAACATCATGGATTTGACACAAGTCTCCGCGTCTCAACCCAAGCCACGGCCCGCATCGGCGGCTACGCCTGGCTTCTACGACGAGCGCCCTTTCCTCAAGCGTCTTAACGCATTCGATTGGGTGTTCGCGCTCGCGATGGTCGCAGGAGCGGGGTTCGCGCTGTCGCGCTACCACGGCTTCATGAACTACTACGACAAGCTCGTGCTGGTGTGCTCGGTGCCCGTGTTCGTCGTGCTGGGGTGGCGCTGGAAGCCCGTGCGCTTGCTGATTGCGGGCATCGCCGTGCTGTCGCTGTTCGCGATTCAGACCTACCAGGGCGATCTGACGCGCGCGGATTCGGCGTTTTTTCTGAAGTATTTCCTGTCGAGCCAGTCGGCGATTCTTTGGATGAGCGCGCTCTTCGTGCTCGCTACGTTGTTCTACTGGATCGGCACGCTGTCGCGCTCGCCGTCGGGCGGCGCGATCGGCTCCAAGCTCACCTGGGCCGCAGTGCTGATGGGCTTCACGGGCATGATGGTGCGCTGGTACGAGTCGTATCTGATCGGCGCCGATGTCGGACACATCCCCATCTCGAATCTGTATGAAGTGTTCGTGCTGTTCAGCCTCATCACGGCGCTTTTCTATCTGTACTACGAGCAGCACTACAACACGCGTGCGCTTGGGGCGTTTGTCCTCTTGATCATCAGCGCCGCGGTCGGTTTTCTGATGTGGTACTCGATCTCGCGCGACGCGCAGCAGATCCAGCCGCTCGTGCCGGCGCTGCAAAGTTGGTGGATGAAGATCCACGTGCCGGCGAACTTTATCGGCTACGGTAGCTTTGCGCTGTCGGCGATGGTCGGCGTGGCGTACCTGATGAAAGAGCGCGGCGTGCTGGCCGACCGTCTGCCGGAACTCGACGTGCTCGACGACGTGATGTACAAGTCGATCGCCGTCGGCTTCGCGTTCTTCACGATCGCGACGATTCTCGGCGCGCTGTGGGCCGCCGAGGCCTGGGGCGGCTACTGGAGCTGGGACCCGAAGGAGACCTGGGCGCTGATCGTCTGGCTGAACTACGCGGCGTGGCTGCACATGCGGCTGATGAAGGGGCTGCGCGGCGCGGTCGCTGCCTGGTGGGCGCTGACCGGCCTTTTGGTCACGACGTTCGCGTTCCTCGGCGTCAACATGTTCCTGTCCGGCTTGCATAGCTACGGCAAGCTGTAATATTCGCCGTTCTGCCGCGACTAAAGACCGCCGAGTGCATTGCACCGGCGGTCTTTTCGTCTGGGGAGTGGATTTTTTGCATCCGATACGCTGCCCCGAACGGTATATAAAGCCGATGGGTCGAATGAGCATGCGCGGTCGGCCCGAACCGCCTACCAGGAGCTTTCAAGATGTGGACCAAGCGAGGACAGCGAATTCAATTGCGGGGCGACGACATCGCGGCAAGCGAGATCACGCCGCGCGCCGTATGGGAGAACCGGCGGCGCGTGCTCCAGCTGGCGGGCATGGCGGGTGTTGCCGCGGCGGGCGGCTCGTTCGGCATGAGCGATCCGGCGTTCGCCAACTACGAGTCGCCCGACGCCAAAGCGCAGAAGCTCGCAGCGAAGACCAATCCGAAGTTCGTCGTCGTTGACAAGGCCACTTCGTTCAAGGACATCACGACCTATAACAACTACTACGAATTCGGCACTGACAAGAGCGATCCGGCGGAGAACGCGCACACGCTGCGGCCGCGTCCGTGGCGCGTGAGCGTCGAGGGTGAGGTCAAGAACGCGAAGGTCTACGATATCGACGAGCTGCTCAAAGTCGCGCCGCTCGAGGAGCGCGTGTACCGGCACCGCTGCGTCGAGGGGTGGTCGATGGTGATTCCGTGGATCGGTTTCCCGCTTTCCGAGCTGATCAAGCGTGCGGAACCGACCGGCAACGCGAAGTACGTGCAATTCATCACGCTCGCTGACCCGTCGCAGATGCCTGGGCTCGCGCAGCCGATTCTCGACTGGCCGTATTCGGAAGGCCTGCGGATGGACGAAGCGATGAATCCGCTGACGCTGTTGACGGTCGGTGTCTATGGGCAAGTGCTGCCGAATCAGAACGGAGCGCCGATTCGCGTCGCCTTGCCGTGGAAGTACGGCTTCAAAAGCGCGAAATCGCTCGTGAAGATCCGCTTTGTCGAAAAGCAGCCGCCGACGAGCTGGAACACCGAAGCGCCGAGCGAGTACGGCTTTTATTCGAACGTGAACCCGAACGTCGATCACCCGCGCTGGAGCCAGGCGACCGAACGGCGTATCGGCGAGGACGGGTTCTTCACGCCGAAGCGCAAGACGCTGATGTTCAACGGCTACGGGGATCTTGTCGCGTCGATGTATCAGGGCATGGATTTGCGGAAATTCTTCTGAGCCAGGCGGCGCCGATCATGACCGACATGCAAACCACCATCACGAATCAAAGCAGCGGGAGTGCACGCCCCGCGAAGGCGGCGTCGGCGGCACGCCCGGCCGTGCGCAAAGGCGAACGCTGGATCGCACCCGCCAAGATCGCGGTTTTCATTGCGGCCTTATATCCGCTCGCTCGCATAGTGCTGTTCGGACTGACCGACCGGCTCGGCGCGAACCCGATCGAATTCATCACGCGCTCGACCGGTCTTTGGACGCTCGTCTTCCTCTGCATCACGCTGGCCGTCACGCCGTTGCGCCGTCTCACCGGCGTGAACGCGTTGCTGCGTTTTCGTCGCATGCTCGGGCTCTACGCGTTCTTCTACGCGACGCTGCACTTCACGACCTATATCTGGTTCGACAAGTGGTTCGATGTCGCCGCGATGCTGAAGGATGTCGGCAAGCGCCCGTTCATTACCGTAGGCTTTGCCGCGTTCCTGCTGCTGATTCCGCTCGCGGCGACGTCGCCACGCGCGATGGCGCGCAAGCTCGGCCGGCACTGGCAGTCGCTGCATCGCGCGGTCTACGCGATCGCCGGGCTCGCGATCCTGCATTTCTGGTGGATGAAGGCGGGCAAGCACGATCTGATCTTGCCGAAGATTTACGGTGCGATCGTGATCGCGCTGCTTGGCTGGCGCTTGCTTGTGTGGGTGCGCGGGCGGTTCTTCGAGCGCCAGCGGCTTTGACTCAAAAGCGGCTGACGCGCTTGGCTCCGCGATAAAGCGCGGCGATAAAAAAGCGGGGCTCATACAAGTGAGCCCCGCTTTTTTCCTTTTTGCTTCGCCGGTGCTGTGGCGCTTTACTTCGGCAGCACTGTTTCGCCGGCGAACAGTTCCTTCACGGTTTCACGTGCACGCACGATGTGCGCGTGATCGCCGTCCACCATCACCTCGGCGGCCCGCGGACGCGTGTTGTAGTTCGAGCTCATCACGAATCCGTACGCGCCGGCCGAGCGGATCGCGAGCAGGTCGCCCGCTTCGATCGCCAGTTGCCGGTCGCGGCCGAGCCAGTCGCCGCTTTCGCAGACGGGACCCACCACGTCATACACTTGCGCCGCCGCGTCGCGCTTGACGGCGGGTTCGATCGCGTGGAACGCCTGATACATCGCGGGGCGTGCGAGATCGTTCATCGCGGCGTCGACGATCGCAAAGTTCTTCTCTTCGCCCGGCTTCAGGAATTCGACGCGCGTCAGCAGGATGCCCGCATTGCCCGTTACCGAGCGGCCCGGCTCAAAGAACACCTCCCGGTGGCCGTGGCCGCGAGCATCGATGTGATCGAGCAGCGTCTTCACGAATTCGCTGATGTCGGGCGGCGTTTCCGTGTCGTACTGGATGCCGAGGCCGCCGCCGACGTCGACATGGTGAATCTTCGTGCCGTCCGCCTCGATCTGCTCGACGAGTTCGAGCAGTCGATCGACGGCGTCGAGATACGGGGAGATCTCGGTGATTTGCGAGCCGATGTGGCAGTCGATGCCGACTACGTGCAGGTTCGTCATCGCGGCGGCGGCGCGGTAAGTTGCGCGCGCCTCGTCGAACGCGACGCCGAATTTGTTGGCTTTGAGGCCGGTCGAAATGTACGGGTGCGTTTTCGGATCGACATCGGGATTCACGCGCAGCGAGACAGGCGCAGTCTTGCCCATCGACGAAGCCACCGCGTTGAGGCGATCGAGCTCCGGAATCGATTCGACATTGAAGCACTTCACGCCTGCGGCGAGGGCCTCGCGCATTTCGTCGGCGCTCTTGCCGACGCCCGAGAACACCGTGTTCGCCGCCTTGCCCCCGGCGGCGAGCACGCGCGCGAGCTCGCCGCTGGAGACGATGTCGAAGCCCGCGCCAAGGCGTGCGAACACATTCAACACCGCGATATTGCTGTTCGCTTTCACGGCGACGTGCACCGATGCGCGCCGGCCCGCGCACGCGCTCGCATAGGCCTCATAGGCTTGCGTTAGCGCCGCGCGCGAATAGACGTAGAGCGGGGTGCCGAATTGTTCGGCAAGCGAGACAGTGGACACACCTTCGGCGTGCAGCACGCCGTCGACAAAGGCGAATGCGGATTGACTCATGCGGTAGGACTATTGATCTTGAGACGAGCCCGAAGCGGGGCTGGACGCAGGCTTGGCGGCGCTCGGCGTCGTGCCGAGTTGGCTGTCCGGCGAAAGCGAGAGCGGGGTGGACGAGGTATCGGAAGCGGCGCCAGTCGCGCCGGACGCTGGTATCGAACCCGTTTCCGCATCCGGCTTGACGTCGGATGGGGACGGTTGCATCTGGTCCGTGGGCTTCTTCGGCAGCGGCGGGACGTTCGGCATGTAGAGCGGCCCGCGTTGCCCGCAGCCGCCAAGCGCAGCGGCGGTGAGAGCCAAAGCCGCTACAATCGCGCTCATCCTCAAAACGACTCGCATGACCGTCCCTGAAAAATTAATCGGTGGAGTTTAGCATGACCGACAGTGATTACCTGACCCGCGCGGAAGCCGTTCTGGCAGCGATTGAGCGCGCATCTGACGATATCGACGCCGATATCGAATTCGAACGCACCGGCAATGTTCTGACGCTCGAATTCGAGAACAAAACGAAGATCATCGTGAATCTTCAGCCGCCGATGCATGAGATCTGGATCGCGGCGAAGGCCGGCGGTTTTCACTTCAAGTTCGTCGATGGCGAATGGCGCGACACGCGCAGCGGCCAGGAATTCTTTACCGCGCTTTCGCAATATGCGTCGCAGCAGGCGGGGGAGCCTGTCGAGTTCCGGGAGTGACCGCACCGCGCACGGCTCGCCGATGTCCAGTCGGTACTTCAGCGAGCCGTTAGCTGCCCGCCTCAGCGGCCGCGGAACAGGTTCATGATGTCCTGCTTTTCCTGATCGCCCACTTGTTCCGGCATCGCTTGCGAGGCTGAATCGACGACTTCGCCATCGGCTGGGGCCTGATTGACGTCGACGCCCGCCACAAAGCCGTTGCCTGGCGTGAAATCGCTGAAATACAGCTCGCCGTCGATCGAGACGACGTCGTCCGGCATCGGCATCTTGTACTCGGGCACGCGCTTGAGCGTCTGCCCCATGTAGTCGATCCACACCGGCAGCGCGAGGCCGCCGCCGGTTTCGCGGTCGCCGAGGCTGCGCGGATTGTCGTAGCCGATCCACGCAATGGCCGTCAGCGTGTGCTGGTAGCCGGCGAACCAGGCGTCGCGCGAGTCGTTGGTGGTGCCTGTCTTGCCCGCGAGGTCGGTGCGCTTGAGCACGTTGGTTTTGGCTCCGGTGCCGCGCTGCGCGACGCTTTGCAGCAGGCTGTTCATGACGTACGCGTTGCGCCCGTCGATCGCGCGTGGGGCATTTTGCTCGGCGATGATCGGCTGCGAGCGGGCGAGAACGTTGCCGGATTGGTCGGTGACTTCAGCGATCAGATACGGATTGATCCGGTAACCGCCGTTCGCGAACACCGAATAGGCGCCCGCCATTTGCAGCGGCGTGACGAGACCCGCGCCGAGCGCCATCGGCAAATACGCGGGGTGACGATCCGCGTCGAAGCCAAAGCGCGTGATGTATTGCTGCGCGTACTTCGTGCCGATTTGCGACAAGATGCGGATCGACACCAAATTGCGCGACTTTTGCAGCGCCGTGCGCATCGTCATCGGGCCTTCGAAGCCGCCACCGTAATTCTTCGGCTCCCACGGCTGACCGCCGGTTTCGGCCGCGCTGAAAAAGAGCGGCGCGTCGTTGATGACGGTGGCGGGGCCAAGGCCCTTGTCGAGCGACGCCGAGTAGATGAACGGCTTGAAGCTCGAACCCGGCTGGCGCCACGCCTGCGTCACGTGGTTGAACTTGTTCTTGTTGAAGTCGAAGCCGCCGACGAGCGCGCGAATCGCGCCGTCCTGCGGCACGACCGAAACGAATGCGCCTTCGACTTGCGGCAACTGCGTGATCGCCCAACTGCCGTCGCTGTTCTTGATGAGGCGCACAATCGCGCCGGCCCGAATGCGCTGACTCGGCTGCGCGCGCGGACCGAGTGCGAAGGCGACGAAGCGCAGGCCATCTCCGGTGATGGTCGCCACATTGCCGTCGATGAAGGCCGCCTGCACCTCCTTCGGGTTGGCCGACGTCACGACCGCCGCAATAATTTCACCGTTGTCCGGGTGCTCCGCGAGCGCGTCGTCGATTGCCTGCTCGCGCTCGCTGGCGTCCGCGGGCAGTTCGATGAAGGCTTCCGGGCCGCGGTAGCCGTGACGCCGCTCGTAGTCCATCAGGCCGCGGCGAAGCGCGCGGTACGCGACATCCTGATCCGCCGAATCGATCGTCGTGACGACGTTCAGACCGCGCGAGTACGCTTCCTCACGGTATTGCGCGTACATCATCTGGCGCACCATTTCGGCGACGTACTCGGCGTGCACGCTAAATTCCCTGCCCAAGCCCTTGACGACGAGCGGCTGCTTCACGGCTTCGTCGTACTGCGCCTCAGTGATGTAGTGCAGCTCCAGCATCCGTTGCAGGATGTACTCCTGCCGCACCTTCGCGCGATTCGGATTGACGACCGGGTTGTACGCCGAAGGCGCCTTCGGCAAGCCGGCGAGCATCGCCGCTTCGGCGAGCGTGATGTCTTTCAGGTCCTTGCCGAAATAGACGCGCGCCGCGCTCGCGAAACCGTAGGCGCGCTGGCCGAGGTAGATCTGATTCATGTACACCTCGAGAATCTGATCCTTGGTCAGTTTCGACTCGATCTTGTAAGCGAGCAGCATCTCGTAGATCTTGCGCGTGTAGGTCTTTTCGCTCGACAGGAAGAAGTTGCGCGCGACCTGCATCGTGATCGTGCTGGCGCCCTGCGTCGCGTGGCCGTTGGTCAGTGCGACGATGCCGGCGCGCGCGATGCCGGTCAAATCGACGCCGCCGTGATCGTAAAAGCGCGCGTCCTCGATCGCGAGGACCGCTTTCTTGAGGTAGTCGGGCACGTCCTGAATGTGCACGATGTCGCGGCGCTCCTCGCCGAACTCGCCGATCAGGACGTGATCGGCCGTGTAGATGCGCAGCGGCACCTTCGGGCGATAGTCGGTGAGCGCGTCGAGCGATGGCAGGTTCGGGCGCGCGACCGCGAGCGCATAGCCGAGCACGAGCCCCACGCAGACGACGAACGCGGCGACGAGACCGGCAAAACCGAGCAGCAGCTTCAGCCACAGCGGATATTTGGATTTCTTGGGAGCGGTTGACCGGGACGATGGGGGTGAAGATTGCATACGGACACCAAAAAGCAGACTCGCGATTATAGCTGGCCGGGCCTGTATGCTTTCGAATCGCTTACTTGTTGCCGCCCACACCGCTGATTACCAATGTAGTGCTTCGGCGGGGCCTCGGAGCGCGCGCAATGTCGCGTTGGCCATTTGGCCGAGTGCCGCAGGCTCCCCCCTCTTTGCAGAATTCGTCAGGCGAATAGCACCTACGAACGCGCGCCCGAATGGTTCGGCGCGCATGCTGCAAGGAGGAGTCATGCCGATCACTAACACGCTGCTGCCCGCCAAACGCCGCTTCGCGGCGGGTATCGACCTGGGTCCGCGGGAAGTGCGGCTTGCCGTGTTGAGCCAACGACGGCGCGGGGCGGGGCCGGTGAATGTCGAGTGTCTTGCCGTGGCGCCGCTTGCCGGCGGGGCGATCGCGGGGGCGCAAATCGTCGATCGGGGCGCGGTGGCGTCGGCGCTGTGCGACGCTTTCGCGCAGCTTCCGCACAAGTACGCTACGCGCAAGCTGACCTGTGCGATGGCCGTGCCAGGGTCGGCGACGGTGGTGTCGTCGGTCGCGCTGTTGCGGCTCGCGCCGCGTACGCCGCGCGCCGCGCCCATGCGAGTTCTGGCCGGCATCGAGCCGGCCGTGATGGCCGAGGCCGAGCGCGTCGCCGGCATCGAGCGAGATGCGCTGGCAGTCGACTGGTTTATCAACGACACGCCAGGCGACGCGCCTTCGGTGACGATCGCCGCGACGCCGCGACAGCATCTCGAAGCCCGTGTCGAGGCGGCGGCTGCCGCCGGCATCGAATTGATCGCATTGGACGGCGAGCCGCCCGCCGCGCTGCGCGCGTTGCGGCATGCCGCCGAATTCGAGTTGAATCCACGCGAACGTTACGCCGCGTTGTGGGTAGGCGGTGACGGCGTGTACGGCTGGCGGATAGCGAATGACGTGATCGAGGCGCACATCCGATATCCCGCACCGGAGCATGACGACCTCGCGGACGCGTTGCGCGAACTGGCGGATGGCGGCGCGCTCGGCTGCGCGCTGCTCGGGGGCGAACTCGAGTTGCTCGGCAGCGTGGGGCTCGCGGTCGCCGATGTCGGCGATCTGCTGGGCTGCAGCGTCTTGCCGTTCGAATGCGGCGCGTTTTGCGACGGGTCGAGCCGGGTTCCCGTGGAGTTGCGTCAGGCGTCGTCTTTTGCCGTCGCGTTCGGACTGGCATTGCGCGGAGTTTTCGAATGACGGCACAGCAGTTGTGGAAATTGCGCGGACCGGGACAGTCGATGCACGGGCGTCGTGCGCATTTGGGCGGTTTCAATTTGTTGCCGTATCGGCGGCGCAATGCCCGTCGCGCGCGTCGGCGTTGCCTGATCGAGTGCTTGGTGGCGGTGCTGACCGGGTGCGCGGCGGTGACAGCGTGGGCGGGCTGGGAAGCGTTGGAGCGCGCCCGCCTGGACGCGAAGCGAGACGCGCTCGAAACGACGCTGGCGAGCCTCGGCGTGCCGCTTGCCGAGTACCGCCGACTCGAAGGCCAGCGAGAGGATCTGCACAAGCGCGCAGCACTGGCGCAAAAGCTGGCGGAACCGAGAGTGCGCTTGCTCGACCTCTTCGATACGCTGAGCCGCGAGACTTACCCGGGCATCGTCTTGCGCGAATTGAAGCAAACGGATCGGGAAATGATGCTTATCGCGCGCGCAACGGACAGCGATGCTTCATCCGCGTGGCTCGCGCGATTGAACGGCGTGCGCGGGATTCGGTCGGTGGACGTCGCCGATTTGCGGCACATAGCCGCGTCGCTCGGCAATGACGGCCTTGGTGTCGGCAGCGCAATCGAATTTGCCGCTCATCTGCGTTGGGACAGTGCGACAGCAAAGCCTATCGAGGACACGAGGCGTCGCGTGGACCACAAGGGGAGCGCACGATGAGCACGATTGCGGATCGTCTGTCGCGGCCGCACGGCGGCGTGGGGCTCGGCCGTCTTGCGGATTGGCTCTCGATTGCGCGCGAGCCGCTGGAGGCGTGGACTGGCACGCGGCGTTTGGCGGTCGGCGCGGTGATCGCCGTGGCGGTCTTCGCTATTGGCGTGTGCGTATGGGACGCAGCGGACGTGGGCCGGACGAGCGCCAGCCAGGCGGCACTGACGGATGTGGAGCAGCGCTTGTCCGTTGCGCGCACGGCCGTTGCGAGGCTTTCGGCTCTGCGTTCAGAAATGGCCCATGCCACGCCTTCGACCGATGATCGAGCCAGTTCGTCCGTCGGCTCGTCGGTCGGCAATTGGCACGCCGTTTCGACGCTGGCCGCACAAAGCGGCTTGACGCTGCGCGTGCTCGAGCCGGCCAAGCCCTATGGTGAAGGTATCGAGGCGGCGCGTCCGGTGCGCGTGGTCGCGCACGCGAATTTCGCCGGTTTGCTCGATTTCCTGCAGGGATTGCCGAGCCTGCCGGTGCTGGTCGTTCCGACTGATCTGCTCGTAAAGCACGATGCAGGCGATCTGTCGATCAGCATGACCTTGGCATTCTTCGACGCGCTGCCTTCGGCGCTCGCGACGTCTGGCGTCGCCGAATCAGCCCTGAACGAAGATGACGCCGATGAAGCGTGGTTCTTCGACCCGTTTGCCTCTGCGCCAGCGGCGCTGTCCAGCGCCGGATCGACACTGCACCTCGTCGGCTTGCTTCGCGAAGGCAAGCGCGGTCTCGCGTTGCTGGCTGAGGCGGATGGCGCGACCTCGCTCGAAACCGGGCAGTCGATCGGCGGCGAGAAAGTGACGCGGATCGACGATCGGGGGGTGACGTTGTCGAACGGCGCTGGCGTGCGGTTGCTTACATTGGCGGAGGATGCGCGATGATGATCCGCAATGGGATTCGATGGGGGATCGTCATCACGTGCTTCATGGCGACGGCGGCGCACGCGTCGGTTCAGCAACCTCCGCCGCTGCCTCCGTTACCTGCGCAGATGCCGCTCGACGATTCGGTCGGGCGGCGCGGGGCGTTGCCGTTGTTCACGAACGTGCGGGCGGAAGTTCCGAATCCGTTCGGAAGCGAAGCGGCGGAACCGCCGCGTGGCTTTACGTCGACGGATGCCGTCGAAGCGAGCGACGCTGCCGCCGCAGCAGCGACAAAGCAAACGCCAGGGGGCATGCCGACTGAACGCCCGAGTGGCGCCGAAGCGGCACCGCTCGAAGGTCCGCCGGTGCCGCTTGCACCCGCACAGCGCATGAGCCGCAGCGCGGGTGGTTCGAGCGATATCGATCCCGACGACAACAAGCCCATCACATTGAATTTCCAAAACGCCGAACTCGGCGCCGTGCTCGACGCGTTCGCGCGCTTCACGAACCTGAATATCGTCGCGAGCGAGCGCGTGCGCGGCTTCGTTTCGCTGCGCTTGAACCAGGTGCCGTGGCGCACCGCGTTCGACACGCTGCTCGACGTCAACGGCCTCGCGATGGAGCGGCGCGGCAACGTGATCTGGGTCGCACCGCTCGCTGATCTCGCGTCGCGTGAGCGGCTGCGCTTCGAAGCGCACGCTCGCGCTGCCGAGCTGGAGCCGCTGGCGAGCCGCACCTTCGAGCTGCATTACGCGCGCGCCGAGGATGTCGTACGGCTGTTGAACGCGCCGGGTGGCCAGCGTGTGCTGTCCAAGCGCGGTGCGGCCATGGCGGACCCGCGCACGAACCTCATGTTCGTGACCGACCTCGAAGCGCGTCTCGCGCAGATTGCCGAGCTACTCGCGTCGATCGACAGGCCGACGCGCCAAGTGCTGATCGAAGCGCGCATCGTCGAGGGCGAGCACGGCTTTTCGCGCGATCTCGGCGCGCGGCTATCGTTGCGCGCGACGCAAGACGGGGGGACGCCGCGGGGCTTCGTCGCAGGTGGCCAGGATGGCTCGATCTACGACCTGTCGGCGAGGGCGATCTCGGGTTTCGACGCCGCGACGGCCGGCTTCACGCTGTTCGCTGCACGCGCGACGCGGCTCTTGAATGTGGAACTGAGCGCGCTGGAAGCGGAAGGCCGCGGGCAGATCGTGTCCAGCCCGCGCGTCGTTACGGCGGATCGCATGAAGGCGATCGTCGAGCAGGGCACCGAAGTGCCTTATCAGGCGAAGGTGGGTAACGGCATGTCGGGCGTCCAGTTCCGCCGAGCCAGCCTGAAACTCGAGGTCGAACCGCAAATTACGCCGGCGGGCCGCGTGATTCTGGATCTCGACGTCGCGAAAGACAGCGTCGGCGAACAGACGGCCAACGGCCCCGCGATCAACACCAAGCACGTACAGACACGCGTCGAGGTGGAAGACGGGGGAACGGTGTCTATCGGCGGCATTTATGAGAGCAATGACAGGGATGATGTGACGCGAGTGCCGCTCTTGGGCAAAATACCCCTTTTGGGCGCGCTTTTTCGGCACCGCGCGCAGAGCGAACGACGCAACGAGCTGGTCGTTTTCATCACGCCACGCGTCGTCGAAACGCCTTGAACGAACCCTGAGCGGGCCGGCCGCTGTTCCGGCCCCATGCTCGACAAGGCAGGCGCTTTGCCAGTAAGCTGCGCCACGAACCACAGCAGATCAAGTCAGAGGAAACCGTTGCAAGCGCGGGATGCACACGCCAATGTATTTTTCGTAGGGCTCATGGGGGCAGGCAAGACCACCGTGGGCCGTGCGGTCGCGCGCCGTCTGGATCGGCCGTTCTTTGATTCGGATCACGAAATCGAGGCACGCACCGGCGCGCGCATCCCCATCATCTTCGAGCACGAGGGCGAAGGCGGCTTTCGCGACCGCGAGGCGGCAGTCATCTCCGACCTGACCGCGCGCGAGGGCATTGTGCTCGCCACTGGCGGCGGCGCGATCCTGCGCCCGGAAAACCGCGAATTCCTGCATACGCGGGGCCTTGTCGTCTATCTGCGCGCGAATCCGCACGACCTTTGGCTGCGCACGCGCAAAGACAAGAACCGGCCGCTGTTGCAGACCGAAGACCCGAAGGCCAAGCTCGAAGCGCTCTATAGCGTGCGCGACCCGCTCTATCGCGAATGCGCGCACTTCATCGTGGAAACGGGGCGTCCGTCAGTGAACGGTCTCGTCAACATGGTGCTGATGCAGCTCGAAATGGCCGGCATCACCGGACAGGCACATACATGATTACCGTCAACGTCGACTTGGGCGATCGCGCCTATCCCATTCATATCGGCACGGAACTCATCGGCAAGACCGAACTTTTCGCGCCGCACATCGCCGGTTCGTCGGTGATGATCGTGACCAACACGACGGTCGATCCGCTTTACGGCGACGTCCTGCGTCAAGCGCTTGCGCCGCTCG
Organism: Trinickia camelliae; assembly: GCF_053525655.1. Classification (NCBI taxonomy): domain Bacteria; kingdom Pseudomonadati; phylum Pseudomonadota; class Betaproteobacteria; order Burkholderiales; family Burkholderiaceae; genus Trinickia; species Trinickia camelliae. Next base: position 126,857 of record NZ_JBCHAA010000017.1, on the reverse strand, counting down.
GCAAGAAAGTATCGACGGTCGTGCTGCCCGACGGCGAAGCCCATAAGAACTGGGAAACGCTGAACCTCATCTTCGACGCGTTGCTCACCGAGCACGCGGACCGCAAGACCACGCTGATCGCGCTCGGCGGCGGTGTGATCGGCGACATGACCGGCTTTGCCGCCGCCTGCTATATGCGCGGCGTGCCGTTCATCCAGGTGCCGACGACGCTCTTGTCGCAAGTGGATTCGTCGGTGGGCGGCAAGACGGGCATCAACCATCCGCTCGGCAAGAACATGATCGGCGCGTTTTATCAGCCGCAGGCCGTCATCGCGGACATCGCCGCGCTCTCCACGCTGCCGGCGCGCGAGTTGGCGGCGGGCGTCGCCGAAGTCATCAAGACGGGCGCGATTGCCGATGCCGCGTTTTTCGACTGGATCGAAGCGAACGTCGACGCGCTGAATCGCCGTGAGCCGGACGCACTCGCGCAGGCGGTCAAACGCTCGTGCGAGATCAAGGCGTCGGTTGTCGCGGCTGACGAGCGCGAAGGCGGGCTGCGCGCGATCCTGAACTTCGGCCACACGTTCGGTCACGCGATCGAAGCCGGGCTGGGCTATGGCGAGTGGCTGCACGGCGAAGCCGTCGGCTGCGGGATGGCGATGGCCGCGGATCTGTCGGTGCGTCTGGGCCATTTCGACGACGACGCTCGCAAGCGGCTCGTTGCCGTCATCGCCGCGGCGCATCTGCCGACGCGCGCGCCCGAACTCGGCGAAGCGCGCTATATGGAGTTGATGAAGGTCGACAAGAAGGCCGAGGCCGGCTCGATCAAATTCATTCTGCTGAAGCGTTTCGGCGAAACACTGATAACGATTGCGCCCGAGGACATCGTCCACCAGACACTCGCGGCAAGTCTCTGACGGCGCGTCGGCCCGTCTTGAGCTGGCCCATATCCGGCCTGCTCAAGTCCGCTTGGGCCATCTTGGCCTGGGCCATCGTGGCCGCGACGCGCAAACCATGATTCGGAGGGGGAGTGACCGGTGAGTGAAAAGCGCAGCGCAACGCTGAAAGAGTCGCACGACGAGTCGCACAAACCAGCAGCCGTTCGACCAAGCGATACGTCGCCCGTATCCGGCCAACGCAATGTAGGCGGAAACGCAGCCGTCTTCGCAGCCCCCACCGTCGCATCCCTCGAAGCTCACCTTGCGCCGTATGCGGCGCATTCGTCGCAATCGCGTGGCCGCCGCTACGCCGAACCGCCCCCCGAAGCGCGCACGGAATTTCAGCGCGACCGCGACCGCATCGTCCACTCCACCGCCTTTCGGCGCCTCGAATACAAGACGCAGGTCTTCGTCAATCACGAAGGCGATCTCTTTCGCACGCGGCTCACGCATAGCCTTGAAGTTGCGCAGATCGCGCGTTCGATCGCGCGGAATCTGCGCTTGAACGAAGACCTCGTCGAAGCGATTTCGCTGGCCCACGATCTCGGCCATACGCCGTTCGGGCACGCCGGGCAAGATGCACTGAACGAGTGCATGCGCGAGCACGGCGGCTTCGAGCACAACCTGCAAAGCCTCGCGGTCGTCGACGAACTCGAGGAGCATTACGGCGCGTTCAACGGCCTGAACCTCTGCTTCGAGACGCGCGAAGGCATCCTCAAGCATTGCTCCCGCGAGAACGCTCGCAAGCTCGGTGCGCTCGGCGAGCGCTTTTTGAACGGGCAACAGCCGTCTTTGGAGGCGCAGATCGCCAACATCGCCGACGAAATCGCCTACAACAACCACGATGTCGACGACGGTCTGCGCTCCGGGCTCCTGACGATCGAGCAGTTGGCAGAGGTTGATCTCTGGCAGCGGCACTACGAGGCCGCCAAGCGCGCTTATCCCGATCTCGAAGGGCGCCGGGTGGTCCACGAGACCGTCCGCCGGATCATCAACACGCTGATCGTCGACCTCATCGACGCGACGACGCGCAATCTGGTCACGCACGCGCCGGATTCGCTCGACGCCGTGCACGCCGCTCCGCCGCTCGTCGCGCATAGCGAGGAAGTCGCCGCGCAGGCCGTGGCGCTCAAGCGCTTTCTGTTCAAGAACCTGTACCGCCACTACCGGGTGATGCGGATGGCGAACAAGGCGCGGCGCGTGGTTACCGGCCTGTTCGGCGCCTTCACCGAAGATCCGCGCCTCCTGCCTCCCGCCTACCTGGCTGCGGACGAGACCCAGCAGCCGCGTCTCATCGCGCATTACATCGCCGGAATGACCGATCGTTACGCGCTGAAAGAATATCAACGACTTTTTGTCATAGACGACAACTAGACTGCGCGGAAACGTTTTCGAAACGTTTTCATCCGTTCGTATTTTTTATCCCGCAGGAGACCTAGGACGCCCGGCGCGCTGAGCCGCCGGCGTGCGCCGCGGGCCATTCGCGTCAATCAAAAGGAGAAGAAGTCGATGGGTTACAAGACGCTGTTCCGTTCACTGGCGCTCGGGGGAGCGCTGTTCGCCGGTGCGAGCCACGCCGCGTTCGCGGCTACGGAAATCCAGTTCTGGCACGCGATGGAAGCCGCCCTCGGCGAGCGCGTGAACGATATCGCCGCGCAATTCAACGCGTCGCAAAGCGACTACAAGATTGTCCCGGTCTTCAAGGGCACTTACGACCAGACGCTCGCGGCCGGCATCGCCGCCTATCGCAGCGGCAACGCGCCGGCGATCCTGCAGGTCTACGAAGTCGGCACGGCGACGATGATGCAGGCGAAGAAGGCCGTGCTGCCGGTGTCGGAAGTCTTCAAGCAGGCGGGCGTGCCGCTCGACCAAAAGGCGTTCGTGCCGGCCGTCGCCAGCTACTACAGCGATGCGAAGACGGGGCAGCTCGTGTCGATGCCGTTCAACAGCTCGACGCCGGTCCTCTACTACAACAAGGACGCCTTCAAGAAGGCCGGGCTCGATCCGAACCAGCCGCCCAAAACCTGGGATGAAGTCGCAGCGGATGCGGCCAAGCTCAAGGCGGCCGGCATGTCGTGCGGATTCACGACGGGCTGGCAGGGCTGGATTCAGCTCGAGGAGTACAGCGCGTGGCACGGCGCGCCGTACGCGAGCGAGGACAACGGCTTCGACGGCACGAACGCGGTGCTCGAATTCAACAAGCCGCTGCAGGTCGCGCACATCCAGTTCCTGCAAAACATGGCGAAGGCTGGCACGTTCACCTACGTGGGCCGCAAGGACGAGGCCGTGTCGAAGTTCTATAGCGGCGATTGCGGGATCGCGATGAACTCGTCGGGCTCGCTCGCGACGATCCGCAAGTACGCGAAGTTCGATATCGGCACTGGCATGATGCCGTACGACGCGAGCGTGAAGGGCGCGCCGCAGAACGCGATCATCGGCGGCGCGAGCCTGTGGGTGCTCGCGGGCAAGGACCCGAACGTGTACAAGGGCGTGGCCAAGTTCCTCGCGTATCTGTCGTCGGCGCCTGTCGCCGCCAAGTGGCATCAGGACACGGGCTACTTGCCCGTGACGACGGCCGCCTACGACCTGACGCGCCAGCAAGGCTTCTACGACAAGAACCCGGGCTCGGATACCGCGATCAAGCAGATGCTCAACAAGCCGCCGCTGCCGTACACGAAGGGGCTGCGTCTCGGCAACATGCCGCAGATCCGCACGATCGTCGACGAGGAGCTCGAGCAAGTCTGGGCGGAGAAGAAGACGCCGAAGGAAGCGCTCGATTCGGCATCCTCGCGCGGCGACGAGCTGCTGCGGCGCTTCGAGCAATCGGGTAGCTGATCGCGTCCCGGGCCGTTGCGGCGATAGGCCACTGCAGCTGTGGCTGGCTTTGAATGCGACGGCCCCGTGGTTTCAACGCAAGTAGTTTTCCCGAGGGGAAGCGCGGCACGCCGCCGCGCTTCGCGACGCCACCTTACTGACCGACCATCCATGCACCAACGTTCCCGCTTCGGCACGAGCGTGCTGCCTTATTTGCTGGTCGCGCCGCAGCTCGCGATCACCGCGCTCTTCTTTCTCTGGCCCGCCGGCGTCGCGCTTTGGCAATCGACGCAGACGCAAGACGCGTTCGGCACGTCGAGCCAATTCGTCGGCTTCGCGAACTTCGAACACTTGTTTGCGGACCCGCTGTATCTCGCGTCGTTCAAGACGACGCTCGTCTTCAGCACGCTCGTGACGGTTTGCGGGCTTGCCGTCTCGCTGCTGCTCGCGGCCTGCGCGGACCGCGTGACGCGCGGCTCGAAGGCTTACCGCACGCTCTTGATCTGGCCGTACGCGGTTGCGCCCGCGATCGCGGCGGTGCTGTGGTCGTTCCTCTTCAATCCGAGCATCGGCCTCGTGACGTTCGCGCTCGCGAAAGCCGGCATCGTCTGGAATCACGCTTTGAATGGCGGGCAGGCGATGTTCCTCGTCGTGCTCGCATCGGTCTGGAAGCAGGTCAGCTACAACTTCCTCTTTTTCTATGCGGGCCTGCAGGCGATTCCGCGCTCGCTGATCGAAGCGGCGGCGATCGATGGCGCAGGCCCCGTGCGGCGCTTCTTCGGCATCGCGCTGCCGCTTTTGTCGCCGACGAGTTTCTTCCTGCTCGTCGTGAACCTCGTCTACGCCTTCTTCGATACGTTCCCGGTCATCGACGCGGCCACCGGCGGCGGCCCCGCGCAAGACACGAAGACGCTCATCTACAAGATCTTCACCGAAGGCTTCCAGGGGCTCGACATCGGCAGCTCGGGTGCGCAGTCGGTCGTGCTGATGCTGATCGTCGTCGCGCTGACGGTCGTGCAATTTCGCTTCGTCGAACGCAAGGTGCAGTACGTATGATCGAAAATCGCAAGGGCTTCGACCTCTTCTGTCACGCGGTGTTGATCGCGGGCGTCGCGCTGATCGTGTTTCCGGTCTACGTCGCGTTCTGCGCGGCGTCGATGAGCGCGCAAGAGGTCTTTACCGTACCGCTGTCGCTCTTGCCGGGCACGCACTTGCTCGAGAACGTCGCGAGCGTTTGGACACATGGCAGCGGCGGCGCGGCGAGCCCGTTCGGCCGGATGCTCGTCAACAGTCTCGTGATGGCGCTCACGATCTCGATCGGCAAGATCGCCGTGTCGATCATCTCGGCTTACGCGATCGTGTTCTTTCGCTTTCCGCTGCGTAACACGGCGTTCTGGCTGATCTTCGTGACGCTGATGCTGCCCGTCGAGGTTCGCATCTTCCCGACGGTGCAAGTGGTGTCGTCGATGCATTTGACCAACAGCTACGCGGGCCTTACGTTGCCGCTGATCGCATCGGCGACGGCCACGTTCCTGTTTCGCCAGTTCTTCATGACGCTGCCCGACGAATTGATGGAGGCGGCGCGCATCGATGGCGCGGGGCCGCTGCGTTTCTTCTGGGACGTCGTGCTGCCTCTGTCGAAGACGAACATCGCGGCGCTCTTCGTCATCACCTTCATCTACGGCTGGAATCAATACCTGTGGCCGATCCTGATCACGAACGACCAGTCGCTCACGACGGCCGTGGTCGGCATCAAGTCGATGATCGCCACCGGCGACACCGCGACCGAATGGCATCTCGTGATGGCCGCGACGTTGCTCGCGATGTTGCCGCCACTCCTCGTCGTGATCGTGATGCAGCGCTGGTTCGTGCGCGGGCTCGTCGATACGGAAAAGTGATTCATGAATATCACGGAGAGAAAAACAGCATGGCAGCGTTGACTTTGAAGGGCGTGCGCAAGACGTACGACGGCAAGCAGATTGTGCTGCACGGGATCGACGTCGACGTCGCGGACGGCGAGTTCGTCGTGCTGGTCGGTCCATCGGGCTGCGGCAAGTCGACGTTGCTGCGCATGGTGGCGGGGCTCGAGAGCGTGTCGGAAGGCGAGATCGCGATCGGCGAGCGTGTGGTCAACACGCTCGAACCGAAGGATCGCGACATCGCGATGGTGTTCCAGAACTACGCGCTCTATCCGCACATGAGCGTGAAGGAGAACATGGCGTATGGTCTGAAGATTCGCGGCATCGAGCGCGGCACGATCGATTCGCGCGTCGCGGCGGCGGCGAAGATTCTCGAGCTCGAAGCGCTGCTGGAGCGCAAGCCGCGCGAATTGTCGGGCGGCCAGCGTCAGCGCGTCGCGATGGGGCGCGCGATCGTGCGCGAGCCGTCGGTGTTCCTGTTCGACGAGCCGCTGTCGAATCTCGACGCGAAGCTGCGCGTGCAGATGCGGCTCGAGATCCAGCGCCTGCATGCGCGTCTTGGCACGACGAGCCTTTACGTCACGCACGATCAGATCGAAGCGATGACGCTCGCGCAGCGCGTGATCGTGATGAATCGCGGGCACGCCGAGCAGATCGGTGCGCCGACCGAAGTCTACGAGCGCCCGGCGACCGTGTTCGTCGCGAGCTTCATCGGCTCGCCGGCGATGAACTTGCTGAAAGGCCGTCTTTCAGCCGATGGCGCGACGTTCGAAGTCGCGGGCGGCGGCCCCGCGCTGCCGATTGCGGGCGCGCCCGGCATCGGCCGCGAGATTGCCAACGGACGCGATTGGATTCTCGGCATCCGTCCGGAGCACATGACGCCGCAAACCGCGTCGGCGCATGCGCCGCTCACAGTTGACTCGTGCGAACTGCTCGGCGCCGACAATCTCGCACATGGACGCTGGGGCGAGCATGATGTGGCCGTGCGCTTGCCGCATGTGGAGCGTCCGGCACGCGGCGACACGCTGCCTGCCGCGCTGCCGGTGCAGCACCTGCATTTCTTCGATCCCGATACGGGCCGGCGCGCGTTTTGAAGCCACCTTTCGAAGCCATCGCGGCAACCACGGAACCATCGACGATGACTAGCAACACCTGGCCTTATCCGCGCGTGGTCGCGCATCGCGGCGGCGGCACGCTCGCGCCCGAGAACACGCTCGCCGCGATCGAAACCGGCGCGCGCCTTGGCTTGAAGATGATCGAATTCGACGCGAAGCTCTCGGCGGACAACATCGTATTCCTGCTGCACGACGACACGGTGAACCGCACGTCGAACGGACGCGGTGCGGCGGCGAAGCTGCGTTATGACGAGATCGTGACCCTCGATGCCGGCAGTTGGCGCGACGCACGCTTCGCCGGCGAACGGATGCCGACGCTCGAGCAAGTCGCCGCGCGCTGCGAAGCGCTGGGGCTCGCGGCGAATGTCGAAATCAAGCCGTGCGCGCGGCGCGATGTTCAGACGGGCCGGCTCGTGGCCGAAGAGGCGGCGCGGCGTTGGTCATCGTCGACGGTGCCGCCGCTCTTGTCGTCGTTCTCGTACGACGCGCTGGCCGCCGCACGCGATGCCGCGCCTGCGTTGCCGCGAGGGTTGCTGTTCGATGGCGTGCCCGCGGACTGGCGCGCGCAGACAGAGGCGCTTGAATGTGTCTCGCTGCACGCGAATCATCGTGAGCTGAACGAGCGGCTCGTTGCGCAGATCAAGGCGGCAGGTCTGTCTATTCTGGCTTACACCGTGAATGATCCCGAGCGCGCGCGGCTGCTTGGCGAGTGGGGCGTGGACTCGATCTGCACCGACCGCATCGATCTCATCGGTGCGGATTTCTTCGATCGGGCGTGACGCGGCATTAGAGAACGAAGAGGGCGCGCGTTGAGCGCAACGCTGCCCCTTTCGTATTCGACGCGCCTTCCATCTCGCATCTACCGCCCGCGCGAAAGCAGCGCCCCCGCGACGAGCGCTACGCCGCCGACAATCGCAAGCGCTTGCCACGGGTTTTCCCGCACGTAGTCGTCGGCGTCGGAGAGCACCACGGTCGCACGTGCGCGCACGCTATGCTGTGCGCCATCGAGACGAGCGCGCGCATCCTCCAGGCGTTTTTTCAATTGAGCGCGGAGTATGGCGGCATCGGCCTGCGTGCCGTCGGCGAGCGCTTGCTCGAGTTCGCCCAGCAGCTCGCGCATTTCGCCGCCGACGTCCTCGGCCGCGTGCCGGCTATACCGCGAGATGCGGCGCGCGTGCCGCTTGGTGCTGTTCCAGGAATCTCCGATGGCGTCTTTCGTGTTCGGCAAGGTTGTCATGCTGATCGCTCCGTCGGTAATGAACATGGATGGGATGTCAAAACCTCTTTTCAGCAACTTCGATGCCATCCCGCCCGGCACAAGCGCTCAAGGCGCTTGCCAAGCGGCCGCGGGTAGAAACTTCATCACGTCTGCCGATGCGCCGTCGAATTTACAACCTGTCGATATAAGCCGCGCCCAATAAAAAACGCCGCACGTTGTCGTGCGGCGGCACTCATGCAAGCCTAAAATTTCCGCTACGCTTAGAAGCGATAGCCGATCTTCGCGTAAGTGACGATCGGGTCCAGGCGGATCTTCGCTTGTGAGTTCACGGTGACTTTCGTCGGGCCCACATTCACGGTCTGGAAGTTTGCGGTCACGCTGACCGGGATGTACGAGATCGAAATGCCCGCGAACCAGTGGTCCGTGATGTTGTAGTTGAAGCCCAAATTAAACACAGGGGCCCACGAACTATCCGTGGAAACGCTGGTCGGACCACCATGTAGGAAGTCGGCCTGAAACTCGTTGTTGGTGATGGAGGCGTCGGTGAACCAGATGCGCGTCACGCCAATGCCGATATATGGACGGAGCTTCGCCTGCGGGCTCATGAAGTTCCACTTGAACAGCAGCGCCGGGCTCCATTGGCGCACGGTGCCGAGGGTGCCGAACTGCGAGAGCACACCAGAGCCTTGCAGAGAGAACTTCGGCGGAATGCCGAATTCGAATTCGGTGGCAAGGTGATCGGTAATGTTGTAGCCGATGCTCGTGCCCAGTGTGTCGGCGCTGTCGACACTGGCGCTGGTGCCCGCCACGTATTGATTGACCGGCGTGCCCCCAGTGCTAAGGATTTCCAGCGGGTCGCTGCTGCTTTGAGGTGATAGATGGAACCAGCCCGTCGTTACGTAAAAGGATCCGGCCGTCTGTGCATGGGCCGCCGTCATACAGGCGAGCGCCGCCGCCCCCGTGATGGCCTGTTTTAATTTCATGTGTGCTCCTCCATAAAAGGCCCGCTTATTATGAAGAGAAGGTTTGAATCAGACCATATGCGCCCGCTAGAGCTTTCTCCCTAAGCGCGGCGCGGTTTCTGGCTCAGCCGCGCCGCGCTTAAAGCGAACGTTGGTGCGGCTTTTCGGACCTTCGGGTAATTACCAACGCGACTAAACGGAATCCAGCATGGCACGCCTTGCACGTCTCTACGTTCCTGAACAGCCACAGCATGTGATCCTGCGCGGACTCGATCAACAGCCCGCGTTTGTCGACGACCAGGACTACGAGCTATTTATTGATTGCCTCAAGGCCGCCTCGCGCGATCATCGCTTGGCCATTCATGCCTATGTGCTGATGCCCGGTGCGGTGCAATTGCTGGTGACGCCAAGCGATGAGGCGAGCTTGCCCAAGGCGATGCAGGCGGTTGGCCGGCGTTACGTCGCGCACTTCAACCGGCGTTACGCGCGGCGCGGCACGCTTTGGGAAGGGCGCTACCGCGCGACTGTCATCGAAGGTGAGCGTTACTTTTTGCTTGCGAGCCGCGTGGTGGAAATGTGTCCGGTGCGGGCGCAGCTCGCCACGCTCCCCGAGGACTATCGCTGGTCGAGCTATCGGCATCACATCGGGCTGACGATCGACAGCCTCGTCACCGACCATCCGCTGTACTGGTCGCTCGGCAATACGCCGTTCGAGCGGCAGCGCGCGTACAAGGAGCTCTGCGAGCAGCCGCTCGACGAGCGTGAGGCCAGCCAGTTGCAGCAGGCCACGTTGAAGGGCTGGGTGCTCGGCGGCGATTCGTATCGGGAATGGGCGGCGCGAGCGGCGAACCGGCGCGTCTCGCCGTTGCCGCGCGGCCGGCCGAGAAAGGTCCGCGAGACGCCGCATACGCAATAGGCGGCGCCCGCCTCACGAGTGCGAAGGCCCAAGCGGCCCGGCGCGAAGAAACGGCATCCACGGGCGCCGTTTCTTTTTGCTCGTTTTTGATGCGGCCCCATTAAAACGAGATGATAATGCACCAGTTCGATAATTGGTGTCAGACCATCGCATTTTATTTGCTATTTCTTTGATTCGTCGCGTATATTCCGATTTCCGGCGGTTCCCAGGCGCACAACGCAGGAAGCCCGATCGCCCCCGCGGCTGCACACCGGCACAGCGAATGGCGGAACAACAAATGGTTTAACGGCCGCTTTCGGCCCCTCTCACACGGTGTCCCCCATGAACGACCCCCTGCAACCGATGCACTCGGTCCCCGCCGCGCAAGGTCTGTACGACCCGCAAAACGAGCACGACGCCTGCGGCGTCGGCTTCGTCGCCCACATCAAGGGCAAGAAAAGCCACGACATCGTTCAGCAAGGTCTGAAGATCCTCGAGAACCTCGACCACCGGGGCGCCGTCGGCGCCGATCCGCTGATGGGCGACGGCGCGGGCATCCTGATTCAGATCCCGGACGGCTTCTACCGCGAGGAAATGGCGCGTCAGGGCGTGACGCTGCCGCCCGCGGGCGAATACGGCGTCGGCATGATCTTTCTGCCGAAGGAGCACGCGTCGCGTCTCGCCTGCGAGCAGGAGCTCGAGCGCACGGTGAAGGCCGAAGGCCAGGTTGTGCTCGGCTGGCGCGACGTGCCGGTCGATCACGCGATGCCGATCTCGCCGACCGTGAAGGCGACCGAGCCGCTGATCCGCCAGATCTTCATCGGCCGCGGCAAGGACATCATGGTGACCGACGCGCTCGAGCGGAAGCTGTACGTGATCCGCAAGACCGCGAGCCACCGCATCCAGGCGCTCAAGCTCAAGCACGGCAAGGAATACTTCGTGCCGTCGTGCTCGGCGCGCACGGTGGTCTACAAGGGCCTGCTGCTGGCGGGCCAGGTCGGCGTGTACTACCGCGACCTGCAGGATGAGCGCGTCGTGTCGGCGCTCGCGCTCGTGCACCAGCGCTTCTCGACGAACACGTTCCCGGCCTGGGAGCTCGCGCACCCGTACCGGATGATTGCGCACAACGGTGAAATCAACACCGTGAAGGGCAACGTGAACTGGCTGAACGCGCGCACCGGCGCGATCGCCTCGCACGTGCTCGGCGACGACCTGCCGAAGCTCTGGCCGCTGATCTACCCGGGCCAGTCCGATACGGCGTCGTTCGACAACTGTCTCGAACTGCTTGTGATGGCGGGCTACCCGCTCGTCCACGCGATGATGATGATGATTCCCGAAGCGTGGGAACAGCACACGCTGATGGACGACAACCGCCGCGCGTTCTACGAATATCACGCCGCGATGATGGAGCCGTGGGACGGCCCCGCCGCGATCGCGTTCACCGACGGCCGCCAGATCGGCGCGACGCTCGACCGTAACGGCCTGCGTCCGGCGCGCTACCTCATCACCGACGACGACCTCGTCATCATGGCGTCGGAGGCGGGCGTGCTGCCGATTCCGGAATCGAAGATCGTCAAGAAGTGGCGTCTGCAGCCGGGCAAGATGTTCCTGATCGACATGGAGCACGGCCGCATCATCGACGACAAGGAACTGAAGGACAACCTCGCGAACGCGAAGCCGTACAAGAGCTGGATCGACGCCGTGCGCATCAAGCTCGACGAGATCGAGCCGAAGGCTGAAGACGTCGCGACGGAGCGCCGCGAAGCCGCGGCGCTGCTCGACCGCCAGCAGGCGTTCGGCTACACGCAGGAAGACCTCAAGTTCCTGATGGCGCCGATGGCGCAGCAGGGCGAGGAGGCCGTCGGCTCGATGGGCAACGATTCGCCGTTGGCCGTCATGTCGAACAAGAACAAGACGCTCTATCACTACTTCAAGCAGCTGTTCGCGCAGGTCACGAACCCGCCGATCGATCCGATCCGCGAAAACATGGTGATGTCGCTCGTGTCGTTCGTCGGCCCGAAGCCGAATCTGCTCGACACGAACAACATCAACCCGCCGATGCGTCTCGAAGTGTCGCAGCCGGTGCTCGACTTCAAGGACATCGCGAAGATCCGCGCGATCGATCAGTACACGGGCGGCAAGTTCAGCTCGTACGAGCTGAACATCTGCTACCCGGTGGCCTGGGGCAAGGAAGGCATCGAGGCGCGTCTCGCGTCGCTGTGCGCGGAAGCCGTCGATGCCGTGAAGTCCGGCTACAACATGCTGATCGTGTCCGACCGCCGCACCGATCGCGACAACGTCGCGATTCCGGCGCTGCTCGCCACCGCCGCGATCCATACGCACCTCGTGAGCCAAGGCTTGCGCACGAGCACGGGCCTCGTCGTCGAGACGGGCTCCGCGCGTGAGACGCATCACTTCGCGCTGCTCGCGGGCTACGGCGCCGAAGCCGTTCACCCGTACCTCGCGATGGAAACGCTTGCGCAGCTCGCAGCGGGCATGAAGGGCGACCTGTCGGCGGAAAAGGCCGTCTACAACTTCACGAAGGCGATCGGCAAGGGCCTGCAGAAGGTCATGTCGAAGATGGGCATTTCGACGTACATGTCCTACACGGGCGCGCAGATTTTCGAAGCGGTCGGGCTGGCTAACGATCTGGTCGAGAAGTATTTCAAGGGCACGGCGTCGAAGGTCGGCGGCATCGGCTTGTTCGAAGTGGCCGAGGAAGCGATCCGACTGCACCGCGACGCGTTCGGCGATGACCCGGTCCTCTCGACGATGCTCGATGCGGGCGGCGAGTACGCCTACCGCGTGCGCGGCGAAGACCACATGTGGACGCCCGATGCGATCGCGAAGCTCCAGCACTCGGCGCGCAGCAACTCGTATCAGACGTACAAGGAGTACGCGCACCTCATCAACGACCAGACCCGCCGTCACATGACGTTCCGCGGCCTGTTCGAATTCAAGGTCGCGCCGGCGAAGGCGATTCCGCTCGACGAGGTCGAGTCGGCGAAGGACATCGTCAAGCGCTTTGCGACGGGCGCGATGTCGCTCGGCTCGATCTCGACCGAAGCGCACGCCACCTTGGCGATCGCGATGAACCGTATCGGCGGCAAGTCGAACACGGGCGAAGGCGGCGAGGACGAGAACCGATATCGCAATGAGCTGCGTGGCATTCCGATCAAGAATGGCGACACGCTCGCGTCCGTGATCGGCTCGGAAGTCGTGCGCGACATCCCGTTGAAGGACGGCGATTCGCTGCGCTCGAAGATCAAGCAGGTCGCGTCGGGCCGCTTCGGCGTGACGGCGGAGTACCTGGCGTCGGCCGATCAGATTCAGATCAAGATGGCGCAAGGCGCGAAGCCGGGCGAGGGCGGTCAGTTGCCGGGGCACAAGGTGTCCGAGTACATCGGCAAGCTGCGCTACTCGGTGCCGGGCGTCGGCCTGATTTCGCCGCCGCCGCACCACGACATCTACTCGATCGAAGACTTGGCGCAGCTGATTCACGATCTGAAGAACGTGAACGCGTCGTCGAGCATTTCGGTGAAGCTCGTGTCGGAAAACGGTGTCGGCACGGTGGCCGCGGGTGTTGCGAAAGCGAAGGCCGATCACGTCGTGATCGCCGGCCATGACGGCGGCACGGGTGCATCGCCGCTGTCGTCGGTCAAGCACGCGGGCACGCCGTGGGAACTCGGTCTCGCCGAAACGCAGCAGACGCTGGTGCTGAACCGCCTGCGCGGCCGTATTCGCGTGCAGGCCGACGGCCAGATGAAGACCGGCCGCGACGTCGTGATCGGCGCGCTGCTCGGCGCCGACGAGTTCGGCTTCGCGACGGCGCCGCTCGTCGTCGAAGGCTGCATCATGATGCGCAAGTGCCACCTGAACACGTGCCCGGTCGGCGTCGCGACGCAAGATCCGGTGCTGCGCGCGAAGTTCTCGGGGCAGCCCGAGCACGTCGTGAACTTCTTCTTCTTCGTCGCCGAGGAAGTGCGCGAGATCATGGCGCAGCTCGGCATTCGCAAGTTCGACGACCTGGTGGGCCGCGCGGACCTGCTCGACATGAAGAAGGGCATCGAGCACTGGAAGGCGAAGGGGCTCGACTTCTCGCGCGTCTTCTATCTGCCGCAAGTGTCGGAAGACGTCGCGCGCAAGCACGTCGAGGAGCAGGACCACGGCCTCTCGCGTGCGCTCGACCACACGCTGATCGAGAAGGCGAAGGCCGCAATCGAGAAGGGCGAGCACGTGTCGTTCATCCAGCCGGTGCGCAACGTGAACCGGACGGTCGGCGCGATGCTGTCGGGCACGATCGCGAAGAAGTACGGCCACGACGGCCTGCCTGACGACGCGATCCACATCCAGTTGAAGGGCACCGCGGGCCAGAGCTTCGGGGCGTTCCTCGCCAAGGGCGTCACGCTCGACCTCGTCGGCGACGGCAACGACTACGTCGGCAAGGGTCTCTCGGGCGGCCGCATCATCATCCGTCCGACCAACGATTTCCGCGGCAAGTCGGAAGAGAACATTATCTGCGGCAACACGGTGATGTACGGCGCGATCGAAGGCGAAGCGTTCCTGCGCGGCGTCGCGGGCGAGCGCTTCTGCGTGCGCAACTCCGGCGCGACAGCGGTGGTGGAAGGCACCGGCGACCACGGCTGCGAATACATGACGGGCGGCACGGTCGTCGTGCTCGGCGAGACGGGCCGCAACTTCGCGGCCGGGATGTCGGGCGGCGTCGCGTACTTGTACGACCCGGACGGCACGTTCGCCGGCAAGTGCAACAAGTCGATGGTCGCGCTCGATCCGGTCCTGCAGCAAGTCGAGCAAGAACGCACGGTCGACCGCGCGCTGTGGCACGCGGGCCAGACCGACGAAGCGCTCTTGAAGGGGCTTGTCGAACGTCACTTCCAGTTCACCGGCTCGCCGCGTGCGAAGGCGCTGCTCGAGAATTGGGATGCGGCGCGCCGTCAGTTCGTGAAGGTCTTCCCGACCGAATACAAGCGCGCGCTCGGCGAACTCGGTGCGAAGAAGGCAGGCAAGGAAGCCATCGCCGCCTGATACGCATCCGTCGACCATCACCTGCGAATTGCGAAGCACCCGCCGCTTGAGCGGCGGGCGCCGATCCCCTCACCGATACAGAGATTGAGAAGAGAACCCCATGGGCAAGGCAACCGGTTTTCTCGAGTACGAACGCCGCCACGAGGCGTATGAAGCACCGCTCACGCGAGTGAAGCACTACAAGGAATTCGTCGCGGCGCTGACCGACGACGAAGCGAAGATCCAAGGCGCGCGTTGCATGGACTGCGGCATTCCGTTCTGCAACAACGGCTGCCCGGTGAACAACATCATCCCGGACTTCAACGACCTGGTGTTCCATCAGGATTGGAAGCACGCGATCGAAGTCCTGCATTCGACCAACAACTTCCCCGAGTTCACGGGCCGCATCTGCCCGGCGCCGTGCGAAGCGGCGTGCACGCTCGGCATCAACGCGGACCCGGTCGGCATCAAGTCGATCGAGCACGCGATCATCGATAAGGCCTGGGCCGAAGGTTGGGTCGCGCCGCAGCCGCCGAAGCACAAGACGGGCAAGAAGGTGGCCGTCGTCGGCTCGGGTCCTGCGGGTCTCGCGGTCGCGCAACAGCTGGCGCGCGCCGGGCACGACGTGACGGTGTTCGAGAAGAACGACCGTATTGGGGGTTTGCTGCGTTACGGCATCCCTGACTTCAAGCTCGAAAAGTGGCTGATCGACCGCCGCATGCGCCAGATGGAAGCGGAAGGTGTGACGTTCCGCGCCAACGTCTTCATCGGTAAGGATCCGCTTCCGGCGCACATCGGCAACACGGCGAAGGAAACCGTCACGCCGGCTGAACTGAAGGAACAGTTCGACGCCGTGGTGATCGCGGGCGGCGCGGAAACGCCGCGCGACTTGCCGGTGCCGGGCCGCGAACTCGCGGGCATCCACTACGCGATGGAATTCCTGCCGCAGCAAAACAAGGTCAACGCCGGCGACAAGGTGCCCGACCAGCTGCTCGCGAAGGGCAAGCACGTCGTCGTGATCGGCGGCGGCGATACGGGCTCGGACTGCGTCGGCACGTCGAACCGCCACGGCGCGAAGAGCGTCACGCAGTTCGAGCTGCTGCCGCAGCCGCCGGAAGAAGAGAACAAGCCGCTCGTGTGGCCGTACTGGCCGATCAAGCTGCGCACGTCGTCGTCGCATGAGGAAGGCTGCGAGCGCGATTGGTCGGTGGCGACGAAGCGCTTCGAAGGCAAGAACGGCAAGGTCGACAAGCTGATCGCCGCGCGCATCGAGTGGAAGGACGGCAAGATGCAGGAAGTGCCGGGCTCCGAGTTCGAGCTGAAGGCCGATCTCGTGCTGCTCGCGATGGGCTTCACGCAGCCGGTGTCGCCGGTGCTCGAAGCGTTCGGCGTCGACAAGGACGCGCGCGGCAACGTGCGTGCGGCGACCGAAGGCGACAAGGCGTATTACACGTCGGTCGAAGGCGTGTTCACGGCGGGCGACATGCGCCGTGGCCAGTCGCTCGTCGTGTGGGCGATTCGCGAAGGGCGCCAATGCGCGCGCTCGGTCGACGCGTTCCTGATGGGGCATTCGGATTTGCCGCGCTAATTTGCCACGATAAAGCGATCGATCCGGAGAGTCCCCGCCAAGTCAAAGAGCAGGGGCAGGTGGAGACGATAAAGCAGTAAAGAAGGCCGGGCGCCCGTAAGGGTGACCCGGCCTCGTTTCTTCTGACTGCGCGCCGCGTACGCGCGCAGTAAAGTAAAGAAATCGAACGCGATAGACAGGTCGCGATACCCGTACTCGGCCAACCGACGAACGGAGGCGCTCGTGGACGACGACTGGCAACGCTGCTTCATCGCACTCGCACCCGATGCGGCGACGCGACAGATGCTTACCGGGCTTCCTTCGCCGCCGGTCGCCAGGCGCGTACCGGTCGACCAATTGCATCTGACGATCGCGTTTCTGGGGACGATTTCTGCTTGCAAGGGCGGCTTGCTCGGCTATTCGCTGTCTTCGGTTGTCGAGGCGCTGCCGGTATTTCGCACGGAGCGCATCGAGCATTGGCCCGGGCCGGCGCATCCCCGGCTGACAGTTGCGGTGCTCGCGAGATCCGAGGCGCTGTTTGCGCTCGCCGCGCGTCTTAGGGCGGTGCTGGAAGCGCTGGAATTGCCGATGGACGATCGCGCGTTCCGTCCACACATCACGCTTGCACGCTTTCCGCGTGACGCGTCGGCGCTCTGCGAATTGCCGGTGCCGGTTGCCGGGTTGTCGATCCGTTTCGATACGCTCGCGCTCTACTCGAGCACGCTCGCGCGGCATGGGGCGCGCTATAGCGAGCTGGCGTCGACGGCACTGCCCGATGAAGAGGAAAACGGAGCCGCCACCGGTTAGCTGGCGAATGCATGCGCCAAACGCGCCAAACGCACTACGCCCGATAGCGCGCCAGCGTCAGTCCGTCGAGATCGATTTCGGGCTTCGCGCCCGTGACGAGATCCGCGACCACCTTCCCCGATCCCATCGACATCGCCCAACCCGTCGAGCCGTGCCCGAGGTTGAGCCACAGCCCGTCGATGCCGCACGGGCCGAAGAGCGGCGCGCCGTCGGGCGTCATCGGCCGGCGGCCGACCCAGAATTGCGCGGTCGATGGCTTCGCCGCGTGCGGGAACCAGTCGTCGAGCACTTGCATGAGCGTCTTCAGCGCTTGTTCGCGCAAGGTCGCGCGGCGGTCGCCGAGTTCCGCCGTGCCCGCGATCCGCAGGTTCGGACCGAAACGCGTGATCGCCGTCTTCAGCGATTCGTCCATCAGCGCGGCGCGCGGCGCTTTTTCGTCGTCGACGACGGGCAGCGTCGCCGAGTAGCCCTTCACCGGATAGAGCGGGACATTCACCCCGAGAGGCGCAAGCAGGTCCGCGCTGTCGGCGCCTAGCGCGGTGACGACCGCGTCGGCAGGCAGCGTCTGTTGATGGCCCCGCGCGCCGTCGACAGCGCCTTCGATACGCACGCCGCGCACTTTGCCGCCTTGCACGTCGAGCGAAACGACACGCGTGTCGAAGCGGAACCGCACGCCGTTCGCTTCGCAGACCGCACGCAGCTCGCGTGTGAAAGTCGCGCAATCTCCGGCTTCGTCATCGGGCAGGTAGAGCCCGGCATACGGCTCTTGTTTCGCCCAGCGCAAGCCCGGCTCGATCTGCACGCATTCGGT
Source organism: Trinickia camelliae (assembly GCF_053525655.1). NCBI lineage: Bacteria > Pseudomonadati > Pseudomonadota > Betaproteobacteria > Burkholderiales > Burkholderiaceae > Trinickia > Trinickia camelliae. The sequence continues at coordinate 108,806 of NZ_JBCHAA010000017.1, read as the reverse complement.
GCCGCTCACCTCGCGATGCGCGATGCCTGCTTCGCGCAGCACGGCGAGCGCGGGCTGAGCGAGCTTCACATCGAACTCGCTGCGAAAGAGCTGCAAATAGCCTTGGCTGCGTCGGTAGTCGAACGCGTGTTGATTGCGGAACTCGTGCAGGCACGCGCGGCTGTAATACGCGACGCGCTGCATCCGCTCCTTGTTCACGCGGAACCGCGCGAGGTCGCATTCGCGCAGCCACCCCGCGATCCAGCGCCATTGCGCGGCATCGAGCGTCGGCCGGAAGATCAGCGGCGACGCGGGCTTGAACAGGTACTTGAGGATCTTGGTCGGCATGCCGGGCGCGGCCCACGGCGTCACGTAGCCGGGCGCGATCACGCCCGCGTTGCCGAAGCTGGTGGCAAGCGCGACGTCGGGCTCGCGCTCGATGACGGTGACGTCGCAGCCTTTTTCCCGCAGGTAAAACGCGGTGGCGACGCCGATCACGCCGCCGCCGAGGACTATCGTATGCATGGTCGAAATACGTGGTGAGGCTTGAGTGCGGCGTCGCTTTACGGCGTGGGCTCAGGAGCGGGCGCGGCGAGCGACTTGCCGCGCGTCTCCGGCAGCGCGAGCGCCGCGAGAATCACGAGCAGATAGCCGCCGCCGGCGACGAGCCCGATCGCTTTGACGAGCGCCATCGATTGCGACAGCACGCCCACCAGAATCGGGAAGAACGAGCCGAGCCCGCGCCCGAGGTTGTAGCAGAAGCCCTGGCCCGAGCCGCGGATCGCATTCGGATACAACTCGGACAGATAGGCGCCGACGCCCGCGAAGATCCCCTGTACGACGATACCGAGCGGAAAGCCGAGCAGCAGCATCGCGCCATCGGTGATCGGCAGCATCGTGTAAGTCATGCCGAGCACGAACGAGCCAAGCGCGAACAGGATGAACGACGCGCGCCGGCCGATCTTGTCGGAGAGGATCGCGCCGACGATATAGCCGCAGAACGAGCCGACGATCAGCACGACCAGGTATCCGCTCGTATTGAACACCGACAGATGGCGCACGGTTTTCAAGTACGTGGGCAACCACGTGGTGATCGCGTAATAGCCGCCGAGCATCCCGGTGCACAGCGCGCTGCCGAGGAGTGTCGCCTTCAGGTGTGGCCCGGAGAATATCTGCAGGAAATGGGAGGTGTCGAGCCCCGCGTCGCGTGCGCGGCGCGTCGCCAGGAAGATCTCGGGATCGCTCACGTTGCGGCGGATATAAATAATCCACAGCGCCGGCACGATGCCGATCCAGAAGCACGCGCGCCACGCGTATTGCTCGGGTAAGAGCGCGAAGAAGGCCCAGTAGAGGATGGCCGCGGCGCCCCAGCCGAACGACCAGCTGCTCTGCACGGTGCCGACCGCCTTTGCGCGATGCTCGGGCGAGCGGATCGTCTCGGCCATCATGATCGTGACGACCGACCATTCGCCGCCGAAGCCGATGCCTTGCAGCGTGCGCGTCGTGAGCAGTTGCCAGAACGAGTGCGTGAAGCCGGACAGGCAGGTGAAGATGGCGAAGGTGGCGATCGTCCATTGGAGCACGCGCACGCGGCCGTAGCGATCGGCGAGGATGCCGGCGAGCCAGCCGCCTGCCGCCGATGAGATCAGCGAACTCGTCGCGATCATGCCCGCTTCGCTCTTCGTCATGCCCCAGGTCGCTATAAGCGTCGGGATCAGGAACGAGTAGATCATGAAGTCGAAGGCATCGACCGCATAACCGCCGAACCCGGCGTAGAGCGTGCGGCGCTCGCGCGTCGATAGTTCGGTGAACCATTGGATGGACCGCATCGGGTAGGTCTCCTGATATAGCAGGTCGAGGAGACCCGCCTTGGTTTGGCGGGTATTTTACGGCGCACTTGGACAGACAGGCCAGTGATCAAAAAGCGCAGCGCAAGCGCGGGCGGCGGCAGGCGATGGTTGTGCGCGCAACCATAGTGGAGGCCGCGAAAGGAAACGCTCAGCCCAACGTCAATCCGCCGTCGACATGGATCACCTGGCCGGTGATATGACGCGCCGCTTCGGAAAGCAGGAAGGCGATCAGCGCGGCGACGTCGGCCGGATCGGCGACGCGGCTAAGCGGTGTGGCCTGCTCCGCATGCGTCCAGACGGCGGCGTTCTCGGGCGACGGCCCGCGATCTTTGCGCGTGTAGCCGGGCGCGACGCAGTTCACCGTGACGCCGTGGGGCGCGAGTTCGGCGGCTGCCGTCTTGACGAGCGATTCGAGCGCGGCCTTGGCGGCCGCCGTGGCGGCGAACGGCGCGTCCGCGCGATAGCGATGCGCGACAAACGAGCTGACCGCGACCACGCGCGCACAGCTCGACGTTTCGAGCGCGGCCGCCGCGCGCCGCACGAGCGCCGCGAACGCGCCGGGCATCGACGCGAACGATTCGGCGAGCGTATCGGCGTCGAGCGACGCGAGTGTCTGGCGCTGAGCGTGGCCGGCGTTGGCCACCAGTTGATCGAGCGCGCCGAATTTCGCAAGCGCAGTGTGGACGATGTGCTCGGGCGCGCCGCGCTCGGCGAGATCGCCGTGCACTGTCGCGCAAGTCGCGCCAAGCTCGACGCACTTCACCGCGACGGCTTCGAGTCGTCTGCGCGATTCGGCATCGGCGCCGCGCGAGTGCAGCATCAAGCCGACCCGGGGTGCGGCGATCTGCCGGGCCAGCGCCGCGCCGATTCCGGAACCTGCGCCGGTAATCAGGACGACCCGGTCGAACGCGGACGCGCCGCGGGCCTCGACCGCGGTCTGAGCGAGCGGGCGCTCGCCGGCGGGCCCCCCGGGCGCGTTCATGCGACGGCGCGCTCGGCGGAGCGCTCGACCTCGAGCGTCTCGGTGTGGAGCGCCGCGAGCGACTCGCGGTGCGCGATGCTCACGATCGCCGCTTTCGGCAGCCGCTCGTTGAAGAGGTGATAGAGACGCGCCTCGTTTTCGGTGTCGAGCGCGCTCGTCGCTTCGTCGAGGAACAGGTAGTCGGGCTTGTGCAGCAGCACGCGCGCACCCGCGAGACGCTGCTGCTCGCCGGGCGACAGCACGCGCTGCCAGTGCGCGGATTCGGCGAGGCGGTTGGCGTAGCCTTCGAGGCGGCAGACGCGCAGCGCCTCGCGGCATTCGTCGTCGCTGAAGGTATCGGCGGACGAGGGGTAGGCGAGCGCCGCCTTCAGCGTGCCGATCGGCAGATAGGTCTGCTGCGGGATGAACATCATGCGCGCGCCGACGGGCGCATCGATCGCCCCGTCGCCGAACGGCCAGAGGCCTGCGAGAGCCCGCATCAGCGTGCTCTTGCCCGCGCCGGACGGCCCGCGTACGAGCCAGCGCGAGCCCGGCTTGATGGCGACGTTGCCGATCGTCGTGAGCGCCGTGCCGTTGGGCAGTGCGAGCTTCAGGCCCTCGGTGGTGAGCGCGTTCGAATCGACGTAGTGCAGATTGATGCCGCCGTGCTCGGTGGCGGGCAGCACCGATTCCTTCAGGTGCGTCGCGCCCATCACGCGCTTGAATTCGCGCAGACGGTTCACCGTGGCGCGCCAGTCGACCAAGCTCGAGTAACTGTTGATGAACCACGAGAACGAATCGCTGACGGTGCCGAAGGCGCCTGCGATCTGCGTCAGTACGCCCAGTGTGTACGCGCCGGCGAAGTACCGTGGCGCCGCGACGAGCAGCGGGAAGATGCTCGCGATTTGCGCGTAGAAGATGCTGACGAAGTTAAGGCGCATGTTGTACTTCATCACGAGCCACCAGTTGTCGCGAATACGCGAGAAGATGTTTCGCGCAGTGGCGTTTTCCGTTTGCATGCCTTCGTAGAAGGCGATCTGCTCGGCGTTCTCGCGAACGCGGATGAGGCCGAAGCGGAAATCGGCTTCCACGCGCTGTTGCTGGTAGTTGATCGACACCAGCGGATGAGCGAACTTGTGCAGCACGTACGAGCCGCCTAGCGCATAGAGGGCGGCGACCCACACCATGTAGCCCGGGATCTGGATCGGGGTGCCGCCGAGCGTGATGGAGAGCGCGCCGGAGACGGTCCAAAGAATCGTGACGAACGAGACGAGCGTGACGACCGTCGATAGCAAATCCAGCGATAAGGAAAGCGTGTTTGCCGCGAACGAGTTGAGGTCGTCGGTGATCCGCTGATCGGGGTTGTCGGCGAGCCGGTCCCGTTCGATTCGATAGAACGTCCGCTCACCGAGCCATTGATGCAGAAATTGGTTGGTCAGCCACTGACGCCAGCGGAAACCGAGCATCTGCCGGAGGTAGAAGCGGTAGACAGCTATCGCGATATAAGGGAAGACGTACGCGGCAAAGACCAACAGGAGGTGCGGAAAATGCTGCGCGTCCTTGTTTTGCAGTGCGTTGAAGAAATCCCTGTTCCAATCGTTCAGACGGACGTTGACCCACACGAGCGTGAGATTCATCACGACGATCGCAACGAGCAGCGTCCAGGCGATCTTCCATTCTTCGGACACCCAATAGGGCTTGATCAGACTCCATGCGGAGATATTGTCCGGATTTGGCGGCACGCTGCTTGGCGAGGACTTGGAAGGGGTTGGGTTCATGAGCTTCCCGATGAAGTGCCGGCTCACGGCAGTAGCGACACGTGCCACATGAAGGCGGCACGAAACGCCTGATTTTTGCGTGAGCCTCTTAAATGAGTCTTAACGGTCCTGGCGAGCGGTTCCGGCTGGGGTGGACAGAGACAAGGCTTGGCTGCGCCGGGCTCGAGTGCGCCGGTTACGCGTCCGTTGCGCGCGTCTGTGCTCACGGCATTGTGCCAGACAGTCGCGCCTGTCTTAATAACGTTCGCGGACTATCGTTACAGCGTATTCCGGCCGCTTTCCGGAGGGTAAGAAATTGGGGCGCGTTATCCCATTTTGTTGACTTGAACCGAGGGGGCGGGACATTCCCGTTTGCGGCAGTTTCGCCTTTTATGGTCTAATGGCCGTCGACGAAACAGGGGTGCTTTGCATGCGGGCAGCACGGTAATACCGCAGTGAGGCTGAGAGAGACCCTTTGCACCCGATCCGGGTAATACCGGCGCGGGAAGTTTCCGGAAGCCACCTTGGCTTCCATCGGATTTCGATTCCCGCCGGGCTGTGTCCATCATTCGTGGGCCTAACGTCCGGCCGGCCTTACCCGCCGGTTTCGTCCTTGGGTACGTGCGCTTTGCCGTACAGAAAGGATCGATCCGATGAGCGTTCAATCTTCAGTTGTTTCCTCGAAAGCCATGTCAAGCCGCCCGGATTTTGCCGTGCTCGGCGGCGGGCTGTGCGGTCGTTTGCTGGCTTGGCGGCTGGCGGGCGACGGCCATAGCGTGGCCCTTTACGAACGCGGCGATGCGGCGGGCTCGGGCGCGGCTGCCTGGGTCGCGGCGGCAATGCTCGCGCCGCTCGCCGAAGCGGCGAGCGCCGAGCTGCTGATCACCGAGCTTGGCGCCGAGTCGCTCGACGCGTGGCCCAAGCTGCTCGCTCAATTGCCTGAACCAGTCTACTTCCAGCGCAACGGTACGCTCGTTGTCTGGCATCACTCCGATCGCGCCGAAGCGTCGCTGTTCGAGCGGCGCGTGCGCGCGAATGCGCCGGCGCCGTTGTTCGAAGGCGGGTTCGTGACGCTTTCGGGCCCGCAAGTCGACGAAGCCGAGCCGGCGCTCGGCGGACGCTTCCACCAAGGCTTGCTGTTGCCGCGCGAAGGGCAGCTCGACAATCGCCAAGTGCTTTCCGCGCTTGCTGCGGGTCTTTCCGAGCGCGGCGTGGCGGCGCACTGGAATACGAGCGTCGACGACCGCGCCTTGCCGGACGCGCGCATCACGATCGATTGCCGTGGACTCGGCGCGAAGCCGGTGCTGCCCGCATTGCGCGGCATCCGCGGCGAAGTGGCGCGCATCCACGCGCCCGGCATCGGACTCACACGCCCGGTGCGGTTGCTGCACCCGCGCTATCCGCTCTACATCGCGCCGAAGCAGGACGACATTTACGTGATCGGCGCGACCGAGATCGAAGGCGAGGATATGTCGCCCGTCAGCGTGCGCTCGGCGCTCGAGCTGCTGAGCGCGGCGTTTTCGGTGCATCCCGCCTTCGGCGAGGCGCGCATCCTCGAATTGAATTCGCAGTGCCGCCCGACGCTGCCGGACCATCGTCCGGCGATCACGTGGGATGGGGCGACGACGCTGTCGGTGAATGGCCTCTACCGGCACGGCTACATGATCGTGCCCGAAGTCAGCGCATGTGCGGCGCGGCTCGCGGGCGCGCTGCTCGAAGGGCGCATCGCCGATGCCGACGCGTTCGCCGAATGGCGTGCCAACGACCGCTGGGCGCCGATGCTGCATCAGAGCGGCATCGCAAGTCCTCTCGAGGGATCGAATGCGGGCGAGCGGACGATGCCGCGCGCCGAAGCCTGAACCAGACTCAGATTCAGAAAGCCATGGATATCCAGATCAATCAAAAGCCGCTGTCGCTGCCGGAAGGCGCGAGCATCGCCGACGCGCTCGCCGCGTTCGGCGCGCGCCCGCCGTTCGCGGTCGCGCTCAACGGCGACTTTGTCGCCCGCGCGCAGCATGCGGCGCGCGCGTTGCAGGCGGGCGACAAGCTCGACGTCGTCCAACCCGTTGCCGGCGGCTGACGCGGCCGCACAACGACCATTCGCTCTAACTGTTTTGTTTGAGCGGCTGCCGGATCGACGCCTCGGTCGACCGCAGTCCGCCGCCTGAGCCCAAGGATTCTCCGATGACTTCCAACCTCGCCGCCGATTCGCTGACGCTGTACGGCGAAACTTTCGCGAGCCGCGTGCTGCTCGGCACGTCGCGCTATCCGTCGCTGCAGTCGCTGTCCGATTCGATCGCGGCCGCGAAGCCCGGCATGGTCACGGTGGCGCTGCGCCGCCAGATGAACGCCGAGACTGCCGAAGCTGGCTTCTTCGACTTGCTCAAGCGCCACGGCGTGCCGCTCCTGCCGAACACGGCGGGCTGCCAGAGCGTCGCCGAGGCGGTGACGACGGCGCAGATGGCGCGCGAAGTCTTCGAAACCGATTGGATCAAGCTCGAGCTGATCGGCGACGACTACACGCTGCAGCCCGATCCGATCGGCTTGGTCGAAGCGGCGGCAAAGCTCATCAAGGACGGCTTCAAGGTGCTGCCGTACTGCACGGAGGATCTCGTGATCGGCCGGCGTCTGCTCGACGCGGGCTGCGAGGCGCTGATGCCGTGGGGTGCGCCGATCGGCACGGGCAAGGGCGTCGTCAATCCATATGGGCTGCGCGTGCTGCGCGAGCGTCTGCCGGACGTGCCGCTGATCGTGGACGCCGGGCTCGGCGTGCCGTCGCATGCGTGCCAGGTGATGGAGTGGGGTTTCGATGGCGTGCTGCTGAACACGGCCGTGTCGCAGGCGACGCATCCGCCCGTGATGGCGCGTGCGTTCGCACAGGCCGCCGAGGCGGGGCGCAGCGCTTACTTGGCCGGTCCAATGGCCGAGCGCGACAGCGCGCAGGCGAGCACGCCGGTGGTCGGCATGCCGTTCTGGCATCACGCGGGGGATGCGGCATGAGGACTTTGTCGTTTGCCGATCGCGAAATTTTCTGGCCGCCTGCCGACGAATTGACCGAAGCCGCGGAGCGCATCCGTGCGCGGCTCGGCGATTGGCCGGCCGCGAACGCGCCGTGGCGCATTTGCCTGATCGCCCCGGATGAGCCGCGCGCCGGCGATCTGATTGTCTTCACCGAACAGAAAGCGGGCGCGCCCGGCCACACCGGCAGCATCGACCACTGGCTCGCGAAAGGCGCTGGCGCGATCGAGGCGGCTTCCGGCGATGTGACGCTGCGTCTCGGCGAGGTCCGTTACGCGCTGCAAAGCGCCGGCCCGCTCGCCGAGGACTGGCTTGCCGCGCTTGCGGGCTTCCTCGACTGTGGATTTGAGCCGCACGACGCGCTCGTGCTCGCGCTAGCGTGGCGCGACGGTGACGAAACGCGCGCCGACGACGCCTGGCCGGTCGATCTGTCCCGCTTTCCGCGCGTCGCCGGCTTGCCGGCGGCGCCGACGCCCGCGTTCCCGCGTTGCCCCGAGCGGCTCGGCCTCTATCCGGTGCTGCCGAGCGCCGACTGGGTCGAGCGCGTGCTGGACTACGGCGTGAAGACCACCCAATTGCGCTTGAAACGCGCTGAATCCGAAGTCCTGGCCGCCGAAATCTCGCGCTGCGTGACGGCGGGCCGCAAGCACGACGCCCAGGTCTTCATCAACGATCACTGGCGCGAAGCGGTCGCGGCGGGCGCCTACGGCGTGCATCTCGGCCAGGAAGACGTCCACACGGCCGATCTCCGTGCGATCGCGGCGGCTGGCCTGCGCCTCGGCCTGTCGACGCACGGCTACTACGAGATGCTGACCGCGCTTCACTTCAAGCCGAGCTACATCGCGCTCGGCGCGGTCTTCCCGACCACCACGAAAGTGATGCCGACCGCCCCGCAGGGCTTGGCGCGGCTCGCCCGTTACGTGCGCTTGCTTGAGGGCGTAGTGCCGCTCGTTGCGATCGGCGGCATCGACGGCGCCGTCATGGCCGACGTCCTGGCGACCGGCGTCGCCAGCGCCGCGGTCGTGCGCGCCGTGACCGAGGCCGCGGACCCCGCCGCGGCCGTCGTTGCGTTGCAACAAATATTCGCGTAATAATCGATTGTCATGATTGCAGTTAAAAGGTAAGGGGCGCGCGGCGGCAACATTTGCACGGAGGCCCTATAATTCGCCTTCCGCGTAAAAGGACTGTCAGCTTCGTGCCTTCTCCTTCCGAGACCCTTCTCGAGCTTCGCAACGTCGACTTCGGCTACAACGACGGCCGGCTCGTCCTGTCGAACCTGAACATGCGCTTTTCGCGCGGTCAGGTGGTGGCGGTCATGGGCGGCTCCGGCTGCGGCAAGACCACGGTGCTGCGCCTGATCGGCGGCCTCGTGCGTGCGCGCCGCGGCGAGGTCCTGTTCCAGGGCCAGAGCATCGGCAAGCAGACCCGCGAGGGTCTCTACGCGCTGCGCCGCAAGATGGGCATGCTGTTCCAGTTCGGCGCGCTCTTCACCGATATGTCGGTGTTCGAGAACGTCGCCTTCGCGCTGCGCGAGCACACCGACCTCCCCGAAGAACTGATCCGCGACCTGGTGTTGATGAAGCTCAACGCCGTGGGCCTGCGCGGCGCGCGCGATCTCGCGCCGTCGGAGATTTCGGGCGGGATGGCGCGGCGCGTGGCGCTCGCCCGTGCGATCGCGCTCGACCCCGAGCTGATGATGTACGACGAGCCGTTCGCCGGCCTCGATCCGATCTCGCTCGGCATCACCGCGAACCTGATCCGCACGTTGAACCAGGCGCTCGGCGCGACCTCGATCCTCGTCACGCACGACGTGCCCGAATCGTTCGCGATCGCCGATTACGTCTACTTCCTCGCGAACGGCGCCGTGCTCGCGGAAGGCACGCCCGCGCAACTGCGCGAGTCGACCGACCCGACGGTGCGCCAGTTCATCGACGCCGCCCCTGACGGCCCGTTCAAGTTCCACTACCCCACTCAAACGTCGCTGGCGGCGGATTTCGGCGTCGGCGGAGGGCACGCATGATCAGCGCAATCGGACGGTCGGTGATCGAAGGCGTGGAGAAGGCCGGCTACGCGGCGCGCATGTTCGTGCGGCTCGTGCTCGAATTCTTCCCGCTTCTGCGCCGGCCGCGTCTTGTCACAAAGCAGATCCACTTCGTCGGTAACTATTCGCTCGTGATCATCGCGGTCTCGGGCCTGTTCGTCGGCTTCGTGCTCGGCTTGCAGGGGTACTACACGCTGAACCGCTACGGGTCCGAGCAGGCGCTGGGCCTTCTGGTCGCGCTGTCGCTCGTGCGCGAGCTCGGGCCGGTCGTCACGGCACTCCTGTTCGCGGGCCGCGCGGGCACGTCGCTCACCGCCGAAATCGGCTTGATGAAGGCGGGCGAGCAGCTGACGGCGCTCGAAATGATGGCCGTCGATCCGCTCAAGACCGTGATCGCGCCGCGCATGTGGGCGGGCATCATCTCGATGCCGATCCTCGCCGCGATTTTCAGCGCGGTCGGCATCTTCGGCGGCTATGTGGTCGGCGTGATCATGATCGGCGTCGATTCGGGCTCGTTCTGGTCGCAGATGCAGGGTGGGGTGGACGTGTGGCGCGACGTCGGCAACGGCGTCATCAAGAGTCTCGTGTTCGGTTTCGCGGTGACGTTCGTTGCGCTCTTCCAGGGCTACGAAGCCAAGCCGACGCCGGAAGGCGTCTCGCGCGCGACGACCAAGACGGTCGTCTACGCGTCGCTGGCCGTGCTCGGTCTCGATTTCTTGCTGACGGCGCTGATGTTCAGCTAAGCCCGTGTTCGAGCAGCGGTGCGCGGCGCGCATCAGCGCCACACCTGCTCGATCCCGCGGCCATGGTTTCTATTGGGATGACGATGAAAAAGAATGCTCTAGACTTCTGGGTCGGCTTGTTCGTGGTGCTTGGTTTTATCGCGTTGCTGTTTCTCGCGCTGAAGGCCGGCAACATGAGCTCGCTGTCGTTCCAGCCCACTTATCCGGTCAAGCTCAAGTTCGACAACATCGGCGGCCTGAAGGTGCGTGCGCCGGTGAAGAGCGCGGGCGTGGTGGTCGGCCGGGTCGCTTCGATCGGCTTCGATTCGAACACGTATCAAGCGGTGGTCACGATCGATCTCGACAAGCAATACGAATTCCCGAAGGACACCTCGGCGAAGATCCTCACGGCGGGCCTGCTCGGCGAGCAATACATCGGCCTCGATCCGGGCGGCGACACCGACATGCTCAAGGCGGGCGACACGATTTCGATGACGCAATCGGCGATCGTGCTCGAAAACCTTATCGGACAGTTTTTGTACAGCAAGGCAGCGGATTCGGGCGCTTCCAAAGCGCCGGCGGCGTCCGCGCCGGCTGCAGCACCGGCCCCGGCATCGGGCGCCGGGGGCTGAGAGAGCCAGTCAAGGAGAACAAGAAATGCAAACCACATGCATCAGAAATGCGGCGCTTGCGCTCGCGGTGACGGCCCTGGCCGGCTGCGCGACCGTGGAGACGCCGACCAAGGGTGATCCACTCGAGGGCTTCAACCGGACGGTGTTCAAGTTCAACGACACCGTCGACACGTACGCGCTCAAGCCGGTCGCGAAGGGCTACGCCTGGGCCGTGCCGCAACCGGTGCGCACGAGCGTCACGAACTTCTTCTCGAATATCGGCGACGTCTACATCGCGGCCAACAATCTGGCGCAATTGAAGATCGCCGATGGCGTCGGCGACATCATGCGCGTCGTGATCAACACCGTGTTCGGCGTGGGCGGCCTGTTCGACGTCGCGACGCTCGCGAAGCTGCCGAAGCACACGGCCGACATGGGCATCACGCTCGGTCACTACGGCGTGCCGCCGGGGCCGTACCTCGTGCTGCCGCTGTTCGGCCCGAGCACGGCGCGCGACGCGGTCGGGTTGGTCGGAGACTACTTCGGCAACCCGTTGACGTATGTCGAACCGTCGTCGGTCAGCTGGTCGCTGTGGGGCGTGAATCTGATCAACACGCGCGCCAACCTGCTGCAGACCGGCGACGTGTTGAGCGGCGCCGCGCTGGACAAATACTCGTTCATCCGCAATGCGTATTTGCAGCGCCGCCAGTACCTGATCTCGGACGGCGGCGCCAATGCCTCCTTGCCGAACTACGACCAGTCGCTGCCGAATTACGGCGCTGAAGGCGCCGAAGCGGCGACCCCGGCTTCGGGGGCGGCCGCTGCACAGGCCGCGTCAAGTGCCGGGGCAGCGGCCGCGGCGCCGGCGGCGGCCGCATCGGGCGCTTCGGGTGCCGAGGCGACCACGCCTGCAACGCTCGGCGGTCCGAATGGGGAGGCTCAGCAAGTGCCGGCGCAGCAGTTTGTGCCGCCGTCGCAGGGCGTGCCGTCGCTGCACCTGCACTTGCCGTAACCGGAAACAACATCGGCGCGAGACGCGGATAATGTCGCGGTAACAGTTCGAGACAATATTTGCCGTTTCGCGCTAGTCAGCGCGCTGAACTCGCGTAATGCTGAGTGCTCCAAGGCTAGCGCTCTTATTCATCCAAGGTAGACGATGAAAAAATTCTTCCTGATTTCTCTGTTTGCAACGTTTTTTTCGTTCGGCGGCGCGGCGTTTGCGCAAACCGTCGATACCAGCTCGCCTGACGGCATGGTCAAGACCGTCACGCAGCAAGTCCTCGACCAGATCAAGTCCGATCCGACGATCAAGAGCGGCGACATCAATCGTGTCACGCAGTTGGTGAACGAGAAGATCCTGCCGTACATCGACTTCCGCCGCACGACGATGCTCGCCACGAGCCGTGCATGGCGCACCGCCACGCCGCAGCAGCAAGACCAGTTGGTCGAGCAATTCAAGATGCTGCTGATCCGCACCTATGCCGGCGCGCTCTCGCAAGTGCGCGACCAGCAGATTCAATACAAGCCGTTCCGCATGAGCCCGGACGATACCGATGTCGTCGTGCGTTCGGTCGTGATGAACAACGGTCAGCCGATCGAACTCGACTATCGCCTGTACAAGACTGCGCAAGGCTGGCGCGTCTATGACCTGAACGTGCTCGGCGCGTGGCTGATCCAGACGTATCAGCAACAGTTCAACGAAAAGATCCAGCAAAGCGGCGTTGACGGCCTGATCCAGTTCCTCACGCAGCGCAACCAACAGCTTGCCGCCGGCAAGGCGTCGTGAGTCCTTCAATGAACCGCTTCAGCACCGGCAGCACGTTGACCCACGCGAGCGCGAACGCCGCGCTCGCTGCTGGGCTCAAGGAGATCGGCGGCGGCGCGACCGGCGTCGATTGCGCGCCGCTCTCGCAATTCGACTCCTCCGCGCTCGCCGTGCTGCTCGCATGGCAGCGCGCCGCGCAGGCACGTGGCGCCGCCCTCGAAATCGTCAATCTCCCTGCCGGTCTTGCGAGTCTCGCGCAAGCCTATGGTGTCGACACGCTGCTGTCGGCACGACATCGACCCTCACTCGATACCATCTCGGCGCCGCTTTGAAGCGTGCGGGCCTCCGGGCACGCCGCTCAACACCCCCGGCGCGACAGGTCGGCTCAGCCGAGTTGTCCTATAATCAAACGTTTTTTGGGGCATCCAACCGGCCCCAATTCCGTTCCCGCTTTCACCTGAATCGCACCTGTTAGGCGCCGCCGACCCAGGCCGCGCACACCCATGTCAGCCATAGAAATCCGTAACGTCAAGAAGCGCTACAAGGATCTGCAAGCGCTCAAGGGCGTCAGCTTTTCGGTCGAGGAAGGCGAGTTTTTTGGCCTGCTCGGACCGAACGGCGCGGGCAAGACAACGCTCATCAGCATTCTCGCAGGGCTCGCGCGCGCCGACGAAGGCAGCGTCGCGGTGCGCGGGCATGACGTCGTGTCCGACTTTCGTCAGGCGCGGCGCGCGCTTGGCGTCGTGCCGCAGGAGCTCGTGTTCGATCCTTTCTTCTCGGTGCGCGAGACGCTGCGTATCCAGTCGGGCTACTACGGCCTCAATCGCAACGACGACTGGATCGACGAAGTGATGGCGAACCTCGATCTGACCGAGAAAGCCGATGCGAACATGCGCGCGCTGTCGGGCGGCATGAAGCGGCGCGTCCTCGTTGCGCAGGCGCTCGTGCACCGGCCGCCGGTGATCGTGCTCGACGAGCCGACCGCGGGTGTCGACGTCGAATTGCGCCAGACGCTGTGGAAGTTCATCGCGCGCCTGAACCGCGAGGGCCACACGATCGTGCTGACCACGCACTACCTCGAAGAAGCCGAATCGCTGTGCGACCGCATCGCGATGCTGCGGCGGGGCGAGGTCGTGGCGCTGGAGCGCACGAGCGCGCTGTTGCAGCGCTTCGCGGGCATGCAGCTTTTCATCCGCTTCGCGACGGGCGTATTGCCCGCCGAGCTGCGCGGTCTCGAAGTGGACCCGGCTGCGGCCGGAACCCGTCAGCATTTGCTGCGCCTCTCCAGCTACGACGACGTCGAACGCATCCTCGCGCAATGTCGCGCGGGCGGCTGCACGTTCGAAGAAATCGAAGTCCGCAAGGCCGATCTCGAAGATGTTTTCGTGCAGGTGATGAACGGACCGGAAGTGATCGAGGGGCTCGCATGAGCGGTTTTCGTACGCTGTTTTATAAAGAGATCCTGCGCTTCTGGAAGGTCGCGTTCCAGACGGTGCTCGCGCCGGTCATCACCGCGCTGCTCTATCTGACGATCTTCGGCCATGCGCTGCGCGGTCACGTCGAGGTGTATCCCGGCGTCGAGTACACGAGCTTCCTGATCCCGGGTCTGGTGATGATGAGCGTGCTGCAGAACGCGTTCGCGAACAGCTCGTCGTCGCTGATTCAATCGAAGATCACGGGCAACCTGGTGTTCGTGCTGCTGCCGCCGCTCGCGCATTGGGAGATGTATGGCGCCTACGTGCTTGCGGCGGTCGTGCGCGGGCTCGCCGTTGGGCTCGGCGTGTTCGTGGTGACGATCTGGTTCATCCCGATGAGCTTCGCAGCGCCGCTCTACATCATCGCGTTCGCCGTGCTCGGCTCGGCGATTCTCGGCACGCTCGGGCTCATCGCGGGCATCTGGGCCGAGAAGTTCGATCAGCTTGCTGCGTTCCAGAACTTCCTGATCATGCCGCTCACGTTCCTCTCGGGCGTGTTCTATTCGACGCATACGCTGCCACCCGTGTGGCGCGAAGTGTCGCGGCTCAATCCGTTCTTCTACATGATCGACGGCTTTCGCTATGGGTTCTTCGGGCTGTCGGACATCGACCCGCTCGTCTCCCTCGCGATCGTCGGCGGTTTCTTTATCGTGCTGGCTGTGGTCGCGATGCGTATGCTCGCGTCCGGCTACAAACTGCGTCACTGAAAGTCTGTGCGCTTGGGGCGGCCCGGCGCACATTGACAAGGAGCATTTCATGTTGCCGACTCCTGAACAGGTCAAGCAATACATCGAGTCTGGCCTCAAGTGCCAGCACCTCGAAGTCGAAGGCGACGGCCAGCATTTCTTCGCGACCATCGTTTCCGATGCGTTCGAGGGCAAGCGGCTGATCCAGCGGCATCAACTCGTCTACGCGGCGCTCGGCGAGCGCATGCGTGAAGAAATCCACGCGCTCAGCATGAAAACGCTGACGCCTGCCGAATGGCAACCCGCATAATTTGTATTTGGAAAGCTAGTGCGCATTACTCAAGACACCCGCGACGCCGCGAGCGGCGCCGCCACGGCAAGCCCGGCCGCTGATCGGGCACACCAAGGACCAAGCATGGACAAGTTCGTGATCGAAGGCGGTCACCGGCTCGCGGGAGAAATCACCGTGTCCGGAGCGAAAAATGCTGCGTTGCCGATTCTGTGTGCAGGACTGTTGACGGCCGAGCCCGTCCATCTCGACAACGTCCCCAATCTGCAGGACGTGCGCACCACGCTCAAGCTGCTCGGCCAGATGGGCGTGCGCGCCGAGGCCGCCGATGGCCACGTGCACCTCGACGCCTCGCGCGTCGACAACCTCGTCGCCCCGTATGAGCTCGTGAAGACGATGCGCGCGTCGATCCTGGTGCTCGGGCCGCTCGTCGCGCGCTTCGGCGAGGCGAAGGTGTCGCTGCCGGGCGGCTGCGCGATCGGTGCGCGTCCGGTCGACCAGCACATCAAGGGTCTGCAGGCGATGGGCGCCGAGATCAACATCGAGCACGGCTTCGTCGAGGCGCGTGCGAAGCGCTTGAAGGGCGCGCGCATCGTGACGGACATGGTCACCGTGACCGGTACGGAAAACCTGCTGATGGCCGCCGTGCTCGCCGATGGCGAGACCGTGATCGAGAACGCGGCGCGCGAGCCCGAAGTGGTCGATCTCGCGAACCTGCTCGTCGCGATGGGCGCCAAGATTGACGGCATCGGCACCGATCGGCTCGTGATTCAAGGCGTCGACAAGCTGCATGGCGCCAAGCATACGGTGGTGCCCGACCGCATCGAAGCGGGCACGTTCCTGTGCGCCGTCGCGGCGGCGGGCGGCGACGTCACGTTGCGCCAGGTGCGTCCGACGACGCTCGAAGCCGTGACGATCAAGCTGCGCGAAGCCGGCGTGACGATCGAAGAGGGCGACGATTGGATGCGCGTGCGCATGAATCAGCGCCCGAACGCGGTCAACATCCGCACCTCCGAGTACCCGGCGTTCCCGACCGACATGCAGGCGCAGTTCATGGCGCTCAACGCGATCGCGGACGGCACGTCGCAAGTCGTCGAGACGATCTTCGAAAACCGCTTCATGCACGTGCAGGAGTTGAACCGTCTCGGCGCGAATATCACGATCGACGGCAAAACGGCGCTGGTGGCGGGCGTCGAGCGGCTGTCCGGCGCCAAGGTGATGGCGACGGATCTGCGCGCCTCCGCGAGCCTCGTGATCGCGGGCCTGTGCGCCGACGGCGAGACGCTCGTCGACCGCATTTATCACCTCGATCGCGGCTACGACCGGATGGAGGCGAAGCTGACGGGTGTCGGCGCGAAGGTCCAGCGCGTATCGGGGAATCAAGCGGGCAGTCAGTCGGGGAGCCAGGCATGAGCGGGGTTGCGCCGAACGCGCCGCTGACGCTTGCGCTGTCGAAGGGCCGCATCTTCGAAGAGACGGTGCCGCTCCTGCAGGCTGCTGGTGTGGAGGTCGCGGAAGACCCGGAAACCTCGCGCAAGCTGATCCTGCCGACAACCGATGCGAACCTGCGCGTCATCATCGTGCGCGCGACCGATGTGCCGACCTACGTCGAATATGGCGCGGCGGACTTCGGCGTTGCCGGCAAGGACGTCCTGATCGAACACGGCGGCAGCGGCCTCTACCAGCCGATCGACCTGAACATCGCGCGCTGCCGGATGTCGGTTGCCGTGAAGGCGGGCTTCGACTATGAGAACGCCGTGCGCCAGGGCGCGCGCCTGCGCGTCGCGACCAAGTACGTGCAGACCGCGCGCGAGCACTTCGCCGCCAAAGGCGTGCACGTCGATCTGATCAAACTGTATGGCTCGATGGAGCTTGCGCCGCTCGTCGGCCTCGCCGACGCGATCGTCGACCTGGTCAGCTCCGGCGGCACGCTTCGCGCCAACAATCTTGTCGAGGTCGAGGAGATCATGCAGATCTCGTCGCGCCTCGTCGTGAACCAGGCCGCGCTGAAGTTGAAGCGCGCCGCGCTCAAGCCGTTTCTCGATGCGTTCGAACGCGCATCGCGCGCCGGCTTGCCGGTGGTCTGACGCTTCGTCGGGCGCGCCTAACCGTTACGGATATCAGCATGTCTCTCAAGATTCGCAAACTCGATTCCAGCACCGATGGTTTCCGCGCGGCTTTGCGCGCCGTGCTCGCGTTCGAGGCGAGCGAGGATGAAGCGATCGAGCGCTCGGTCGCGCAGATTCTGGCCGATGTCGCGGCGCGCGGCGACGCGGCCGTGCTCGAGTACACGAACCGCTTCGATCGTCTGAAGGCGGAGCGCGTCGCGGCGCTCGAATTGCCGCATGCGGAGCTCGAAGCGGCCCTCGAAGGGCTGGAGCCTAAGCGCCGCGCGGCGCTCGAAGCGGCGGCGGCGCGCGTGCGCGCGTATCACGAGAAGCAGAAGATCGAGTGCGGCAGCCATAGCTGGCAGTACACCGAGGCCGACGGCACGGTGCTCGGCCAGAAGGTGACGCCGCTCGATCGCGCCGGCATCTACGTGCCGGGCGGCAAGGCGGCGTACCCGTCGTCGGTGTTGATGAACGCGATTCCGGCGCGCGTCGCGGGCGTGCGCGAAATCATCATGGTCGTGCCGACCCCCGACGGCGTGAAGAACGAGCTTGTGCTGGCCGCGGCGCTGCTGGGCGGTGTCGATCGCGTGTTCACGATCGGCGGTGCGCAGGCGGTGGCCGCGCTCGCGTACGGCACCGATACGATTCCTCAAGTCGACAAGATCTGCGGCCCCGGCAACGCGTATGTCGCATCGGCGAAGCGCCGCGTGTTCGGCACGGTCGGCATCGACATGATCGCCGGGCCGTCGGAAATCCTCGTGCTGTGCGACGGCACGACCGATCCGCGCTGGGTGGCGATGGACCTGTTTTCGCAGGCCGAGCACGACGAGCTCGCGCAATCGATCCTGCTGTGCCCGGACGACGCGTTCATCGCGCGCGTCGAGGACGCGATCAACGAACTGCTGCCGGCGATGCCGCGCCGCGACGTGATCCAGCAGTCGCTCGAAGGCCGCGGCGCGCTGATCAAGGTGCGCGACATGTCCGAGGCGTGCGCGATCGCCAACGACATCGCTCCCGAGCACCTCGAAATCTCCGCGCTCGATCCGCAGCAATGGTCGCGTGAAATCCGCCACGCAGGCGCGATCTTCCTCGGCCGCTACACGAGCGAGAGCCTCGGCGACTACTGCGCGGGGCCGAACCACGTGCTGCCAACCTCGCGCACGGCGCGCTTCTCGTCGCCGCTTGGCGTCTACGATTTCTTCAAGCGTTCGAGCGTGATCGAAGTGAGCGCGGAAGGCGCGCAGACGCTCGGCGAGATCGCCGCGGAACTCGCCTATGGCGAAGGGCTGCAGGCGCACGCGAAGAGCGCCGAATACCGGATGAAGCAGACTGGCTGAAGCACGCCGACAACTATGACAACACCACAAGACATCATTCGCCGCGATGTGCTCTCGATGACGGGCTATCCGGTGCCGGACGCGACGGGCTTCGTCAAGCTCGACGCGATGGAGAACCCGTTTCCGCTGCCCGAGGCGCTCGCCGCGCAGCTCGGCGAGCATCTGGCGAGCGTCGCGCTGAACCGCTATCCGGCGCCTCGGCCGGCCGCGCTGATCGACAAGATCAAGCGTGTGATGCAGGTGCCTGCCGGCTGCGACGTGCTGCTCGGCAACGGCTCGGATGAAATCATCAGCATGATTTCGGTCGCCTGTGCGAAGCCGGGCGCGAAGGTGCTGGCGCCGGTGCCGGGCTTCGTCATGTATCAGATGTCGGCGAAGCTCGCGCAGATGGAATTCGTCGGCGTGCCGCTGAAGGCGGACCTGACGCTCGACGCCGACGCCATGCTTGCCGCGATCGCCGAGCACGAGCCGGCCATCGTCTATCTCGCGTATCCGAACAACCCGACCGGCACGCTGTTCGACGAAGACGACATGGAGCGCATCATCACGGCGGCGAACAAGAGCCTCGTGGTGATCGACGAGGCGTACCAGCCGTTCGCGCAGCAAAGCTGGATGCCGCGCGCGGGCGCCTTCGACAACGTGGTCGTAATGCGCACGGTGTCGAAGCTCGGGCTCGCGGGCATTCGCCTCGGCTACCTCGCTGGCACGCCGGCGTGGCTGGCCGAATTCGACAAAGTGCGCCCGCCGTACAATGTCAACGTGCTGACGCAAGCCACGGCCGATTTCCTGCTCGACCACGTCGACGTGCTCGACGCCCAGGCCGCCGAATTGCGCGCGGAACGCACCAAGCTGGCGCACGCGGTGGGCGCGCTGCCAGGCGCGACCGTCTTCCCGAGCGCCGGCAACTTCCTGCTCGTGCGCGTGCCCGATGCGGCGGCAACGTTCGATACGCTGCTAACCGCGCGGGTTCTGATCAAAAACGTGAGTAAAATGCACCCATTGCTGGACAATTGCGTGCGTTTGACAGTCGGCTCTCCCGACGAAAATGCGCAACTCTTGGCAGCGCTGAAACTCGTGTTGAAATGATTCGAAAGCCCGCCGCGCGAAGTTCGCCACCGAACGCGCGGCTGGCATCCATCCAACCGCATCCCCTTTTTTCTTGCTTACTTTGAGGTCCCCCATGCGCGTTGCGGAAGTCGTTCGCAATACCAGCGAAACGCAGATCCGTGTGAAGATCAACCTGGACGGCACTGGCCAGCAAAAGCTTGCCACTGGTGTGCCGTTCCTCGACCACATGCTCGATCAGATCGCGCGGCATGGGTTGTTCGATCTGGATATCGAGGCGCATGGCGACCTGCATATCGACGACCACCACACGGTCGAAGATACCGGCATCACGCTCGGCCAGGCCGTTGCGAAGGCGATCGGCGACAGGAAGGGCATCCGCCGCTATGGCCACGCGTACGTGCCGCTCGACGAAGCGCTGTCGCGCGTCGTCATCGACTTCTCGGGCCGTCCGGGCCTCGAATTCCACGTGCCGTTCACGCGTGCGCGCATCGGCAACTTCGATGTCGATCTGTCGATCGAGTTTTTCCGCGGCTTCGTGAACCACGCGGGCGTGACGCTGCATGTCGACAACCTGCGCGGCCTCAACGCGCACCATCAGATGGAAACGGTTTTCAAGGCGTTCGGCCGCGCACTGCGCATGGCCGTCGAGTTGGACGAGCGCGCGGCGGGGCAGATTCCGTCGACCAAGGGCAGTCTCTAAAGCTAACGCGAGAGAGAACCGGACCGGCAGCGCGCGGATGCGCGCGCCGGCTTGCGATGGACCTTCTTAAATCGTTTATTTCGTTGCTGGCGCTGATCAACCCGGTCGGCGCCGTGCCGTTCTTTCTGAGCCTGACGTCGCATCAATCGGATACCGAGCGGCGCCACACGATCCGGATCGCATCGATCTCGGTGTTCTGCGTGGTCGCGGTGACAACGCTGCTCGGGCAGCAGATCATCAGCTTCTTCGGCATTTCGGTTGGTTCGCTCGAAGTGGGCGGCGGGATCATCATGCTGCTGATGGCGATCAACATGCTGAACGCTCAGATCGGCAACACGCGTTCCACACCCGAAGAGCGTGACGAGGCCGAGTCGAAGAACAGCATTGCGGTCGTGCCGCTCGCGATTCCGCTGTTGACTGGGCCGGGCTCGATCAGCACGGTGATCGTCTATGCGGCGAACTCGCATCATTGGTACGACCGGCTGGGGCTGATCGCGATCGGCGCGATTATTGCGACGATCTGTTTTTTTTCGCTGCGGCTTGCCGAGCCGATCGCCCGCTGGGTCGGGCACACCGGCATCAATATCGGCACGCGGTTGATGGGTTTGATGTTGTCGGCGCTGGCGGTGGAATTCATCGTCGACGGATTGAAGGCACTACTGCCTAACTTGAGATGAAAACTTCGATTGCGATTGTGGATTACGGGATGGGCAACCTGCGCTCGGTAGCGCAGGCGCTCAAGAAGGCTGCGCCCGAGGCGGACGTAGCGATCGTCGACAAGCCGGAGGCGATTCGCGCCGCCGACCGCGTCGTGCTGCCCGGCCAGGGCGCGATGCCCGACTGCATGCGCTGCCTCGGCGAATCGGGGCTGCAGGAGGCGGTGATCGAGGCGTCGAGGACGAAGCCGCTGATGGGCGTGTGCGTCGGCGAGCAGATGCTGTTCGACTGGAGCGCCGAAGGCGATACGCGCGGCTTGGGCCTGCTGCCCGGCAAGGTGGTTCGCTTCGAGCTCGACGGCCAGCTGCAAGACGACGGCTCGCGCTTCAAGGTGCCCCAGATGGGCTGGAACCGCGTGCGCCAGGCCGCGGCGCATCCGCTGTGGGACGGTGTGCCCGACGGCAGCTTCTTCTACTTCGTGCACAGCTATTATGTGGTGCCGGACAATCCGGCCCATTCGGCGGGCGAGACAGACTACGGCGTCTCCTTTACGTCGGCGGTAGCGCGCGATAACCTGTTCGCGACCCAATTCCATCCGGAAAAGAGCGCCGAGACGGGGCTGCGCATCTATCGCAACTTCGTGCACTGGAACCCGTGAACCCCTTATCACCTTTCGTGCGTATGCTGCCTGGCCGGATCATGGCGGCGCCCTGCCAAAAGTCGGACGCCGGCCATCATCCTGTAACTTGTAGCGGGCAGAGCGCCGAAAGACTTGTACTAAACTAGCGAGACGGCGCGGGCCCGAGGCCCGGCGCCGTGAATTTCCCAACTTCTTCCCAGACTAGACGCGATTGCTATGCTGCTGATTCCGGCCATCGACCTTAAAGACGGTCAGTGTGTGCGCCTCAAACAAGGCGATATGGACCAGGCGACGATTTTTTCCGAGGATCCGGCGGCAATGGCCCGACATTGGGTCGAGCGTGGCGCGCGGCGGCTGCACCTCGTCGACCTGAACGGCGCGTTCGCCGGCAAGCCGAAGAACGAGGACGCGATCCGCGCGATCATCGACGAAGTCGGCAGCGAGATCCCCGTCCAGTTGGGCGGCGGCATCCGCGATCTGGAGACGATCGAGCGCTATCTCGACGATGGCCTTTCCTACGTGATCATCGGCACGGCGGCGGTGAAGAACCCCGGCTTCCTGCAGGACGCCTGCACGGCGTTCGGCGGTCACATCATCGTTGGGCTCGATGCGAAGGACGGCAAAGTCGCCACCGATGGCTGGAGCAAGCTGACGGGCCATGAAGTGGTCGATCTCGCGCAGAAGTTCGAGGACTACGGCTGCGAATCGATCATCTATACGGATATCGGCCGCGACGGGATGCTCCAGGGCATCAACATCGAAGCGACCGTGCGCCTCGCGCGCGCGGTGAAGATTCCGGTGATCGCAAGCGGCGGGCTGTCGAATCTCAACGATATCGACGCGCTTTGCGAAGTCGAGGGCGAAGGCATCGAAGGCGTGATCTGCGGCCGCGCGATCTACTCGGGCGACCTCGATTTCGCGGCGGCGCAGACCCGCGCGGACACGCTGCGCGAATCGGACGACGCTTGACCCGGCCAATTCAAGGCTGAAACGGCTGATACGGCCGAATGTCTGCCCGCTGAGGCAGCCAATTCACGCTGCCGCTTTGTCGGCCCCCGCCGCTCGCTCAAGCGCGAGCGGCCTTACCAGCGGCAACGCAACATCATGGCTCTAGCTAAACGCATCATCCCCTGCCTCGACGTGACCGCCGGGCGTGTCGTCAAGGGTGTCAACTTTGTCGAATTGCGCGACGCGGGCGACCCGGTCGAGATCGCGCGCCGCTACGACGAGCAAGGCGCCGATGAACTCACCTTCCTCGACATCACCGCGACTTCCGATCAGCGCGACCTGATCCTGCCGATCATCGAGGCGGTGGCGTCGCAGGTGTTCATTCCACTGACGGTCGGCGGCGGCGTGCGCGCTGTCGAAGACGTGAGGCGCCTCTTGAACGCGGGCGCGGACAAGATCAGCATGAACTCGTCGGCAGTCGCCAACCCGCAGCTGGTGCGCGATGCGTCCGACAAATACGGCTCGCAGTGCATCGTCGTTGCGATCGACGCGAAGCGTACGTCGCCCGATGGCGAACCGGCGCGCTGGGAAGTGTTCACGCATGGTGGACGTAAGGCGACCGGTCTTGACGCCGTCGAGTGGGCGCGCAAGATGGCCGAACTCGGCGCGGGCGAAATCCTGCTCACGAGCATGGACCGCGACGGCACCAAGAGCGGCTTCGATCTCGCGCTGACGCGCGCCGTGTCCGACGCGGTGCCGGTACCGGTGATCGCATCGGGCGGCGTGGGTTCGCTGCAGCATCTCGCCGACGGCATCCGAGACGGCCATGCAGACGCCGTGCTGGCCGCGAGCATCTTCCACTACGGCGAGCACACGGTCGGCGAGGCCAAGCGCTTCATGGCCGAGCAAGGCATTTCCGTGAGGCTGTAATGAAACGACCCCCAACGCTCACTACGTTCGCTACCCCCCGAGGGGGCGTCAGCCTCCCTTGGGGCGGCCCGGCGGGAGACTGACGTGACTACCCCTGACAAGCAATGGCTGGACAAGGTCCAGTGGGACGCCAACGGCCTCGTGCCGGTGATCGCGCAAGAGGCGTCGACGAACGACGTCTTGATGTTCGCGTGGATGAACCGCGAAGCGCTGGCGAAGACGATCGAGACGCACCGCGCGGTCTACTTCTCGCGCTCGCGCCAGCGCCTGTGGTTCAAGGGCGAAGAGTCCGGTCACGTCCAGCACGTCAAGGAAGTCCGGCTCGATTGCGACGAAGACGTCGTGCTGCTGAAGGTCGAGCAGGTGTCGGGCATCGCCTGCCACACCGGCCGCCACTCGTGCTTCTTCCAGAAATTCGAAGGCACCACGGATGACGGCGACTGGGTCGCCGTGGACCCGGTGCTGAAAGACCCCGAACACATCTACAAATGACGCAATCCACCGAAGACACGCTGCTGCGCCTGGCGGCCACGATCGACAGCCGCAAGGGCGGCGACCCCGACCAGTCGTACGTCGCGCGCCTCTTTCACAAGGGCGACGACGCCGTCCTCAAGAAGATCGGCGAAGAGGCGACCGAGGTCGTGCTCGCGGCGAAGGATTTGCGCCAGGGCGGCGCGCCGACGAGCCTCGTCGGCGAAGTGGCGGATCTGTGGTTTCACTGCCTCGTCATGCTGTCCCACTACGGTTTGAGTCCCGCCGACGTGATCGCCGAATTGGAGCGCCGCGAAGGGCTGTCGGGCATCGAGGAAAAAGCGCTGAGAAAGCGCCGCGAGCGCGAGGAAAACGGCGGCTGATGGTGTCGTCCGGCCGGCGCCGCTTCGCGAGCCGCGAGCGCACGTTTCGTTGACCAAGAGAAGGGCTTGGGATCAAGTGCTGAAGCACTCACTCCCACCGACAGGAGACGCAATATGGAAGAGTCGCAAGGCGGCTACACGCCTCCGTCTTACCAGGGTGCGCTCGAGGCCGACCGCCTGCGCGGTCTGCGCACGCTGACTCACGTGCTCTATGCGCTCTACGCGGTGCATTGGCTGACGGGCGGCATCACGGGGCTGATCGCGGTCATCATCAACTACGTGAAACGCTCGGACGCCGCCGGGACGCCCTATGAAGCGCACTTCGACTGGCAGATCCGCACGTTCTGGTACGGCCTCGCGGGCTACCTCATCGGCCTTGCGCTGATCATCGTGCTGATCGGCGTGCCGGTGCTGTGGGCCGTGGGAATTTGGATGCTGTACCGTATCATCAAAGGTTGGCTGTACTTGTACGACAACAAGCCGCTGCTGTCGCCGCGCGCGTGGTTCTGAGCCCGTCGAGCGCGCCAGTTAGCCCATTGGGAACACCATGAGTCACGAAAACTGTCTCTTCTGCAAGATCGCCGCAGGCCAGATTCCGAGCACCAAAGTCCATGAGGACGACGAATTCGTCGCATTCAAGGACATCCGCCCCGCAGCGGAAACGCACATCCTCGTGATCCCGAGAAAACACATCGAAACGCTGTCGAATTGCAGCGAAAACGACGCACCGCTGCTTGGTAGAATGATGATCTTGGTGTCACAACTCGCAGCCAAACTGGGCGTCGCCTATACCGGCGGCGAGACGGGTTTCCGCACCGTCATCAATACCGGGCCGGGAGGCGGACAGGAGGTCTATCACCTGCACGCGCATATTCTCGCGGGCCCGCGTCCGTGGCATCGGATGGGGTGAATCCCCCGATCGAATGAATCCAAGCGGCGGGGCGCAGCGTAAACCCGCCGGATACAGCAAACACGAAGCGCGTGCGTTTCGATTGAGGCCGCAAGGCCGGAGTTCTTCGCCGCTTTGATCCAGCCGGCGAAGTCAAGGAGAGTACTTATCATGGGTTCGTTGAGCATTTGGCACTGGCTGATCGTTTTGCTGATCGTCGCATTGGTTTTCGGCACGAAGAAGCTGCGCAACATCGGCAGCGACCTGGGCGGTGCGGTGAAGGGTTTCAAGGAAGGGATGAAGGAAGCGGAAACGCCGCCGTCGACCGACACGCAGCAGCGTGAACTGCCGCGCGACGGCACCGTCGACGTCGAGGCGAAGGACAAGACCCGCTCCAACGACTACCGCTGATCCACGGCGCGCACGCATCGTACTGACGGAGCCGCCACGACATGCTCGACCTCGGTCTCACCAAGATGGCGCTGATCGGCGTGGTCGCGCTCGTCGTTCTCGGGCCGGAGCGCCTGCCACGCGTCGCGCGCACCGCGGGCGCGTTGTTCGGCCGCGCGCAGCGCTATATCAACGACGTGAAGGCCGAAGTCACGCGTGAAATCGAACTCGACGAGCTGCGGCGCATGAAGACCGAGTTCGAAACGGCCGCGAGCAACGTCCAAAACACGATTCACGAGAACGTCAAGCGCCACGAAACCGAGCTGAACGAGGCTTGGAACGCGGGGACGTCGGTGTCGCCGAGCATCGCGGGCGGCGCGGCGTTTTCCGAAAGCAGCATCGCGGATGGCGGTGCTGGCGTTGGCGGTTCCTCGTGGCGCGGGAGCTTCGCGCATGTGGGCAAGCGCAAGAGCTGGCGCATGAAGCAAGCCGCCACGCCGGCGTGGTACAAGCGCGCCACCTTGCGCCGCACGCACGTGCAGTCGGGCGCGGCGCGCGTCGCGCGGCACACGCCGCTGAGCCTGCGCCGCACCAAGCGCTTCTTCTGATGACCGAATCGTCAATCTCCTACCGAGGGCCGTTGTGAGCGACCCCCAGCAAAGCCAGAGCAGCCAGGAAGAAGGCACCGAAGAGACCTTCATTTCCCACCTCGTCGAACTGCGCGACCGCATCATTCGGGCGGGCCTCTCCGTCATCGTCGTCTTTATCGGACTCGTGTATTGGGCGCCCGACATCTTCCGGCTGCTCGCGCGGCCGCTGATGGAGAACTTGCCGAAAGGCGGCAAGATGATCGTCACCGACGTCACCGGCTCGTTCTTCGTGCCGATGAAGGTGACGATGGTCGTCGCGCTCGTGATCGCGCTGCCGTACGTGCTGTATCAAATCTGGGCGTTCGTCGCGCCTGGGCTGTATCAGCACGAGAAGAAGCTGGTCACCCCGCTGGTAGGCAGCAGCTACGTGCTCTTCCTGTGCGGGATGGCGTTTGCCTACTTCGTCGTGTTCCCGACGATCTTCCGCGTGATGGCGCATTACAACGCGCCGCTCGGCGTGGAGATGTCCACCGATATCGACAACTACCTGAGCTTCGTGCTGACGATGTTCCTCGCGTTTGGCGTGACGTTCGAGGTGCCGATCGTCGTGGTGTTGCTCGTGCGCATGGGCCTCGTCACGATCAAGAAGCTCAAGGAGATTCGTCCGTATGTGATCGTCGGTGCGTTCATTATCGCGGCCGTCGTGACGCCGCCGGACGTGTTCTCGCAGCTCATTCTCGCGCTGCCGTTGATCGTGCTTTACGAGGCCGGGATCATCGCGGCGCGGTTGATCGTCGGAAAGCAGGTTGAGACTGCGGCAGACGAGGAGCAGGCGGCGAGTTGAATAGCGAACTATGAAAAGCAAAAGGGCAGCCGCGGCTGCCCTTTTGCTTTCCTGTCGCCCGCGTGCCGGCCAAGCGGCACGCAATCCAACTAATTTGCGTTACTCGTCGTCGTTCTGATTGTCGTCGCTGGTCGCCTGCTTCGGCGGCGGGGGCCGCTTGCCGATCATCACCGTGAGGTCGATCGGCTTGTTCTTGCGGATCAGGCGAATCTTGGCGTCGGTGCCCGGCTTGATCTGCGCGATGACGTTCAAGAGGCGCGTCGTATCGGTGATTTCCTCGCCGTTCACGCTTTGCAGGACGTCGCCGGGCTTGATGCCCGCCTTGTCGGCCGGACCGCCCTGCAAGACGCCCGTGATGATCGTGCCGCTCTTCTGCTCGAGCCCGAACGATTCGGCGATCTCGGGCGTTACGTCCTGCGGCTCGACGCCGATCCAGCCGCGCGTGACCGAACCCGTCGTGATGATGCTTTCGAGCACGCTGCGCGCGGTCGAGACGGGAATCGCGAAGCCGATCCCGAGCGAGCCGCCCGAGCGCGAGTAGATCGCGGTGTTGATGCCGAGCAGATTGCCGTTCACGTCGACGAGCGCGCCGCCCGAGTTGCCGGGGTTGATCGGCGCATCGGTCTGGATGAAGTTCTCGAAGGTGTTGATCCCAAGGTGGTTGCGCCCGAGCGCGCTGATGATGCCCATCGTTACCGTCTGGCCGACGCCGAACGGGTTGCCGATCGCGAGCACGACGTCGCCGACGCGCGCCTGGTCCATGCGGCCGAGCGTGATGGTGGGCAGGTTCGTCAGGTTGACTTTCAGTACCGCAAGGTCGGTCTCGGGATCGACGCCGATCACTTTGGCGCTAGTGGTTCGCCCGTCGGCCAGCGAGATCTCGATCTTTTCTGCCCCATCGACGACATGCTGGTTCGTTAGGATGTAACCTTCAGAACTCACGATGACGCCCGAGCCCAAGTTGGTGGCGGGCTCTTCCTGCTGCTTGCCTTTGTTCCGGTCGCCGAAGAAGTAGCGAAAGAGCGGGTCTTTCGCGCGGGGATCGGGCGGCAGCGCGCCGTCCTTGCTGGAAAACACATTCACCACCGCTGGCATCGCCTTTTGGGCGGCGTCGGCATAGGAAGCTGTTGCGGGACCGGTGCCGATGCTTGGCGCCACTTCCCGCAAAGCGACGATCGGTTCGGCGAGCTGCTTGCCGAATTGCCCTTGTTTGGTCAGCCATTGGGGCTTGAGTGTCGCCACAATGAACATGAGCGCAAGAAGCACGGTCACCGCTTGGGCAAAGAACAGCCAAAAGCGTCTAAGCATCTGATGAATAGAGGTTTATATGGATAGGATCGAACTTGAATTGTACTTGAACAGCGTGTTAGAAAGCGGCCGGTTCAAGGACTACTGCCCGAATGGGTTGCAAGTCGAGGGCCGCCGCCGCATCAATAAAATCGCGACCGGAGTAACGGCTTCACTCGCTTTTCTCGAGGCCGCGCTGGAGTGGGGCGCCGACGCCGTATTGGTCCATCACGGTTATTTCTGGCGCAATGAAGCGCCGCAAATCACCGGCCGCAAATACAAGCGGCTCAAGCTTCTGCTTGCAAACGATTTGAATCTGTTTGCCTTTCACCTGCCGCTCGACGATCACCCCGAATACGGCAATAACGCGCAGATTGGCGAGCGCATGGGCTGGATTCCCGATGGGCGTTTCGGCGACCAGGACCTCGGCTGGATGACCACGCTGCCGATGCCGATCACGCTCGCTCACTTCGCCGCGCAAGTCGAACAGACGCTCGGCCGCGAGCCACTGGTGCTCGGCGATCCGGATTGGGAACTGCGCCGCGTCGCGTGGTGCACGGGCGGCGCGCAAAGCTACTTCGAGGCCGCGATCGACGCCGGCGCTGACGTCTTCCTGACCGGCGAAATCTCCGAGCCGACCACGCACATGTCGGCCGAAAGCGGTGTCGCCTTCCTCGCGGCCGGCCATCACGCGACCGAGCGCTTCGGCGTGCAGGCGCTCGGTGCGCACCTTTCGGAAACCTTCGATGTCGAGCACTTGTTTATCGATATCCATAACCCGGTTTAACCACGCGAAAATCTTCGCCGGCAATTGCATGGCCGGCGAAGGAAATGCTTAAAAAGAGGAGTGCAATAAAACGTCGCAATCGTGCGGGGAAACCCTTATGCGTCAAGGACTTCGCACGGTTTTTGTCAATCGGGCCTTGTAAATGCCGACTCCATTCGAGCAAACTAGCGAGGCTTGAAAAAAGACGTGACGGAAAAATCCAATTCAGAAGTGGGGCGTGTGATGCGAGACAAAGAAGAGCAGCGCGTCGACGGCGGCCGCCGTACCTGGCTGATAGCGACGTCCGTAGCAGGTGGCTTTGGAGGCGTGGCCACTGTCATACCCTTTGTTGGTTCCCTGGCGCCGTCCGACAAGGCCAAAGCAGCCGGCGCTCCGGTCGAAGTCGATATCAGCAATCTGAAGCCTGGCGAAATGATGACCGTGGCGTGGCGCGGCAAGCCGGTGTGGCTCATCAACCGCACCGACGAAATGCTCGTCGACGTCACCAAGTCGGACAGCGAAGTCGCCGATCCGCACACCAAGAAGCCCTTTTCGATGCCGTTGCCCGAGTACTGCAACAACGAGTACCGCTCGCGGGCCGAACACAAGAACATCCTCGTCGCCGTCGGCGTGTGCACGCACCTTGGCTGCACGCCGGTTCAGCGCTTTCAGGAAGGTCCCCAGCCGAACCTCCCCGACGACTGGCACGGCGGCTTCCTTTGTCCGTGCCACGGTTCGACCTACGACCTCGCCGGCCGCGTCTTCAAGAACAAGCCCGCGCCGCAGAACCTCGATATCCCGCGCTACATGTTCACGTCGGCAACGACCGTCGTGATCGGCAAGGACGAGCAAGGAGAAGCGTAAATGGCGACGACCGAAAAAGAAGTGGAGACGACGACAGGCTTTACCGGCTGGATCGACAAGCGATTTCCGATGACCGAGACGTGGAAGAAGCACGTCTCCGAGTACTACGCGCCGAAGAATTTCAACTTCTGGTACTTCTTCGGCTCGCTCGCGCTGCTCGTGCTCGTGAACCAGATCGTCACGGGCATCTTCCTGACGATGAACTACAAGCCGGATTCGACGCTCGCGTTCGCGTCCGTCGAGTACATCATGCGCGAGGTGCCGTGGGGGTGGCTGATCCGCTACATGCACTCCACGGGCGCCTCGATGTTCTTCGTGGTCGTCTACCTGCACATGTTCCGCGGGCTGCTGTACGGCTCGTATCGCAAGCCGCGCGAGCTCGTGTGGCTGTTCGGCTGCGCGATCTTCCTGTGCCTGATGGCCGAGGCGTTCTTCGGCTATCTGCTGCCGTGGGGCCAGATGTCCTACTGGGGCGCGCAGGTGATCGTGAACCTGTTCTCGGCGATTCCGTTCATCGGGCCGGACCTGTCGCTGTGGATTCGCGGCGACTATGTCGTGTCCGACGTCACACTGAACCGCTTCTTCGCGTTCCACGTGATCGCGATTCCGCTCGTGCTGATCCTGCTCGTGTTCGCGCACATCGTCGCGCTGCATGAGGTGGGGTCGAACAACCCGGACGGCATCGAGATCAAGGCGAAGAAGGGCGCGGACGGCAAGCCGATCGACGGCATCCCGTTCCACCCGTACTACTCGGTGCACGACTTCATGGGCGTGTGCGTGTTCCTGATCGTGTTCGCGGCGATCATCTTCTTCGCGCCGGAGATGGGCGGCTACTTCCTCGAATCGAACAACTTCATCCCGGCGAACTCGCTGCAGACGCCGCCCGAGATCGCGCCGGTCTGGTACTTCACAGCGTTCTACGCGATGCTGCGCGCCACGACCGACCCGTTCAAGATCGTCCTCATGATCGTGATCGCGCTGCTCGGCTTGCTCGCGCTTTTCAGGGCGCGCGGCAAATGGCGGGGTGGCTTGCCGGTACTCGCGGTGCTCGTGCTGATCGCGATGTATCTGACGGAATCGAAGTTCTGGGGCGTCGTCGTGATGGGCTCGGCGGTGATTTCGCTGTGCTTCCTGCCATGGCTCGACCGCAGCCCCGTGAAGTCGATCCGCTACCGGCCGTTCTTCCACAAGGTCTTCTATGCGATCTTCGTCCTCGCGTTCTTCACGCTCGCGTTCCTTGGGACCAAGCCGCCGTCGCCGGCCGCGACCCTGATCGCGCAGATCTGCGCGCTGATCTACTTCGCGTTCTTCCTCGGCATGCCGTTCTGGACACCGCTCGGCAAGTTCAAAGAGCCGCCCGAGCGCGTCCGGTTCAAGCCCCATTAACCGCGAGCATGGAGACAACGATATGAAGAAATTGCTTTCGAAGCTCGCGGTGATCGGCGCTGCGGCGCTCTCGCTGGGGTTGGCGGCGGTTTCCGTTCACGCGGACGAAAATTTTCCGCTCGACCGTGCGCCCGATAACACGGAAAATCTCGCTTCCCTGCAGCACGGCGCCCAATTGTTTGTAAACTATTGCCTGAGTTGCCATAGTGCGAGCCTGATGCGCTACAGCGCGTTGGAGCAAATTGGCATTCCGCAGAAGGAAATCGAGGCGAACCTGCTGTTTACGACTGACAAAGTCGGCAACACGATGACCGTGGCGATGCGCCCGGGCGACGCGAAGACGTGGTTCGGGGTGGCGCCGCCGGATTTGTCGGTGGAGGCGCGGGCGCGCAATCGCGACTGGTTGTACACGTATCTGCGCAGCTTCTATCGCGACGACACGCGCCCGACCGGATGGAACAACATGGTGTTCGAGAACGTCAGCATGCCGCACGTACTGTGGCAGCTGCAGGGGGAACGCACCGCGCAATTCGAGGACGTAACCGACTCGGAAACGGGAGAAAAATCCCATCGCTTCGTCGCGTTTCAACAGGTGAAATCCGGGACGATGTCGTCAGTAGATTATGATGCTGCCGTCGGCGACCTGGTTGCCTACCTGTCGTGGATGTCCGAACCTACCCAGCAGACCCGCAGGCAGCTTGGCGTGTGGGTGCTGCTGTTCCTGGGCGTTTTGACCTTTTTCGCCTGGCGGCTGAACGCCGCGTATTGGAAAGACATCAAATAAACATGCCGTGATCGGTGTGGGGCCGGCGCAAGGAAAAACCTGCGGTACGGTTTTTCGGCGTGCCGGCCCTTAGCTTCTTGAGGAAACTTTAAACATGATGGTTCTGTATTCCGGCACAACTTGCCCGTTCTCCCAGCGTTGCCGGCTGGTGCTGTTCGAAAAGGGCATGGACTTCGAGATCCGCGACGTCGACCTCTTCAACAAGCCCGAAGACATCGCGGTGATGAACCCGTATGGGCAGGTGCCGATTCTGGTCGAGCGCGACTTGATCCTGTACGAATCGAACATCATCAACGAGTACATCGACGAGCGCTTCCCGCACCCGCAGCTGATGCCGGCCGACCCGGTGCAGCGCGCCCGCGCGCGTCTGTTCCTGCTCAACTTCGAGAAAGAGCTGTTCGTTCATGTCGGCACGCTCGAAAACGAAAAGGGCAAGGCGGCCGAGAAGAATCACGAAAAGGCGCGCCTCGCGATTCGCGACCGCCTGACGCAACTCGCTCCGATCTTCCTGAAGAACAAGTACATGCTGGGCGAAGAGTTCTCGATGCTCGACGTCGCGATCGCGCCGCTCTTGTGGCGTCTGGATCACTACGGCATCGAACTGTCGAAGAACGCGGCGCCGCTGATGAAGTACGCCGAGCGCATTTTCAGCCGCCCGGCCTATATCGAAGCGCTGACGCCTTCGGAAAAGGTGATGCGCCGTTGAGATGGATTCGGAGCGGCCGCGCCGGCTTGGAACGGCGGCGCGCCGCTTCCGTGTGAGGACAGTTGATGCAAGAGATTTCCACGAAGCCTTATTTGCTGCGCGCGTTGTACGAGTGGTGCACGGATAACGGCTACACGCCGCACATCGCGGTGCGGGTCGACCAGAACACACGCGTTCCGCGCCAGTTCGTGCACAACGACGAGATCGTGCTGAACATCAGCTTCGAGGCGACGAGCCAGTTGCAGATGGGTAACGAGTGGGTCGAATTCAGCGCGCGCTTTTCCGGCAAGTCGCACAAGATCGAGGTGCAGGTGGCGAACGTGCTCGCGATCTATGCGCGCGAGAACGGGCAGGGGATGGCGTTTCCTGTTGAGCCGGCGGCGGCAGGCGCAGAGGCGCCGGGCGCGACGGCTGGGAAGCCTGCTGTTAGTGCTGCGCCGGCTGCGGCTTCGGTATCTTCCGAGCCTCCCGCAGCGACGGCCGAAGCCGAGACCGAAGGCGACGACGACGAACCGCCTACCGATGACGACGGACAAAAAGGCGGCGGCAGAGGCCACCTCAAGATCGTGAAATGAAGTAGAATCGCGGTCTCACGCCGGCTTAGCTCATCTGGTAGAGCAGTTGATTTGTAATCATCAGGTGGCGGGTTCGAGTCCTGCAGCCGGCACCAGTATTGAAGCGGGTCCCAGAGATGGGGCCCGCTTTTTTTTGATCTACAAAAGTATCGTTGTTCTACAAACCGTCAATTGATATCAGTCAACGCCAAGTCGTCGTCACTTACGGCGATGTTCGTCTCGTCCTCGTCATCGAAAGGCAACGTCCGTTGTTCCGCTGCAACAGCTTGCGCGAAATTCAACTCGCGATTACTGATGACCAGCTCCTCTTCCATCTTGTGAGCTTTGCTCGAATATCGAAAGACGTGCCGAAACTTGTAATGGTCGGAATACAGGAAATCGATAACCGCGTGTGAGTCGTAGCTCAGCACCCAATCGTAAGACGCATCAGCCAAGACACCAGCAAGCCTCTCGTGGTCTCCAAACCGATAATGATATCGGTAGAGTTTACGACCCTGCTCAAAGTACGGCGGGTCTACGTAGAAGAAACGGTTTTCATTATTCACGCTCTTCGCATCCTCTAATGCGTGAACAGCATCGCCAAAGAATACCGAAACGCGATCACCAAAGGATGATGCATCGCGAATTCGTTTCACTAAATCCGCTTTATTGAATCGACAGCTAATCGAGTAATCGCTAGTTTGGCTTTGCCCCCCAATTGGACCGGCGTGAATCACCCCCGAAAAATTGGTCCGATTGAAAAAAAGGCCCGCGAGCCCGAGTTGGACGATGTTGTTGTTATTAACGTCGTCTACGTTGCGGAGTACATCAAGCCGATGCCACGTATCAAGGGTAACCTCGACCGCAAGCACCGCGTCGATCAGCTCCTGACACCGATGGAAGACGCAATGCCAAAACGAAAATACCAACGGATCTCGCTCGAAAAACATCGCGCGCGATACCAGTTTTCGCTCAAGCAGTCCGAACGAAACCGCGCCGCTCCCAGCATACGGTTCAACAATTTCGCGGCCAACGAGGTCATTTCTTCGCGCGATTTCCGCAAAGAATTCGATTGAGCGCGCCTTGCTACCGGGATAGCGCAATGGATTGAGAAAGGGACTAGACATTCACTTGTGCAATTTTTCGAAACTTTACTAACTCTTTACTAACCCAAGCAACGATCTCCGGAAAATCGGTAATCCGTTCGATAGTTGCTTGCCCATTTAGTCGTTGGCCCAATCTAAGCCCTTTAAGAACTAGCCTCGGCAATACGTGGCGATGGTAAATATCCCCAAACTCACTCGTGAGTACAAGAAGCTTGTCTTTAACAGTTTCGCCCCGATTCGCGACTATGCAATAAGGGATGAATAGAGCCGCACGGTGCTGGGATGCAATTCCGGGCGCATCGAACCACGTATGATGGAATCGATCGATTGGACCACCCTTAATCGACTTCCCAGGCCAGTCATTGCCCGAAGCGACTTGCCCCAAAACATAGTGCTTCCCCGCAGCGCCGTCGGGACGATCCTGCCAACCGATCACGTCGATTTGCTCATCTTTGGGGCTACGAGACGCCCCTTTCGGTATCTGCCGGACTACTCGCCCTTCTCCGAAGCGACGATAGATAGATTGAAGCTTTGCCAGAAACCCCGTATTGTCAGGACGCGGAAAGCCAAACGAAAATGCATTTCCGGAAACAATCCCGGCGACAGCCAAAGTGGAGCACGCTTGGAAGTAATCCCGAACACGATTGGTAATCTTCGGTAAATAGTCGCCGCTAAACACTTCCCCTTGCTTCGTATGCGATAACAGCAGGCAAAGCAAGTAAGCATACATCCCTGCGTTGGGCTTCTCTTTAAGCTCCAAGCTGGCACCACTGCTACTAAGCGCGAAAGGATATGAAGTACCGAGACATCGGATTCTGTACTCGATCTCATTCATTGCGCTTTGGTAGAAGTCTTCTTCACCGCTCGATTTTTCCTCGAAGTCAGTCTCTTCGGTATTCCTTCGCGTATCGAAAATCCGCTGCAGCTCGGAAACACTAAAAGAAAGGTACTCGGACCCGATAACTCTAAGCTCTAGCCAATCGACAATAACCTGAGCATCACTATCCAGCGGAAGCGACGAAAGTGCCATAGTTTGGTTTTATCAACGTTTTTTAGATTTCGCTTGTGCCTCACGCGATGTGCCACCAGTGCGGCTTGAAATCGACCGCTGCGGGGATTTCGCGTTGCTCTCGGACATAAACTTGTAGATGAACTGCGCTTTCTGCAAAATATCCTCAGCAACGACCAAAATTTCCGGGTCGTGGTCGTACTTGGCAATCAGGCGCATTGCCGTGTCAAGTTTTGATTCTGCCAACACAAGTGCTTCGTTAAATTGACCAGCACCATCAATCTCGGCATACGAGACAGTTAGCGTAGCTCCGTTCCGTAGCTTGGTCAGTGCCCGACTATTAACTAGGCACATCCCCAATTTTCGCAGGTCCGGGTTTTGCGATTCGATCAATGACTTCTTGTCATCCGTTTTCGATCCGTAAAGGTAGAGCAGAGTTTCCTCAAGATTATCTAAATAATCCTTCTTGATAGGGGTGTCGGAAGGTGCAGCGTTCCAACCCGACTCAAGCCCAAGAAATTCTAGATACTCTTTTCTACCGAGAGCCGTATATAAATGTGAAAACGCAAATCGACCATTATTTGATCGATTTGAGATATCAAAAAGCTTCCTTTTTTGCGCCTGCTCAAGCACAAATATCGCACCGATGTAGTCGCGAATAGTGTTATTCGTGTCGCCGGTTTGAAAGGCAATTCGGTCGATCGTCAGTCCGCTACTACGTTCGCGTCGATACCAAGTCGCCACAAATTGCGCTTTGGCATATGCATCCCAGCGATGGGGGCCATTAATGTGCTTGAATCCAATAAAGGCTTCCGCGTCAGTCGCTTTCGCGACGCGATAGCACGTAACCGCTTCGAGGGATTTAAGAACATCCGCCGGGATCTTTTGGGGGACCGAAACCTTCGCTTTTTGGGCGAGTTGGCGGTCTTGCAGTACCTTGATAGCCGCAAGTCGACGGTTGCCTTCAAGCACGGTGAATGGCCCATTGTCCGGACCGATAACGATCAGAGGCTCTAGATCAAGATATTTATTCGTATAGATCGACGCCACCAACTCGTCCAGCGCGGCGATCTCACGGTACGCAGACACGATTGCAACATCGTCTACTGTCGAGTGTTCGTCCCCGGTCATCAGTCGCGGGTTGTCGCGATCAAACATCAAAAGACTCGTCGGAACGCGCTTTGTCTGGCCGATCTCGATTACGGCTTCCGCTTGGGGCTCGGTCTTACTTGCTTTTCGTCCTGAAGTCATTCGGGTAACCCATTAATTTGAAAGCGTTTTTTCTCGCTGGTTTACCGCAAAATTGTACCATGTACGTATTCTTTGAAGGAGCGCAATCGCTTGCCGGCGAGGCTCCCGCGATCAGCGTGTCGGTGTGATCTTGCGTCCCCGTTTTCGAACGTAGTGCTCGGTCATAGCGACGCTCCCATGACCGAGTAGCGCCTGAGCCTCCCGCAGATCGGTCGCGCTCTCTTTATCGGTTCCGGCCTTTGCCCGGAGATCACGGAACTGGAACGTCTCTTTGTCGATACCAGCCGCGTCACGCGCCCGATCGAATCGAAACCGCAAGGCCGAGCGTCCCAATGGCTTGCCGTCCTCGTCGACTATCAACCGGGTCGCACGCACTTTAAGGGTCGCCTTTCGCACGGCTATCCGGTCCAGCACAACAGCTAGTTCGCCTACAATTTCGATTCGCAACTGCGTGTGGGTCTTGTTCTGACGAATTGCTACGACTCCGCCGCGAAGATCTCGCTCGTCCAGCTTGAGTACATCCGCCGGCCTTTGTCCGGTTAGATACGCCACATCCATGGCGTCTCGGAGTGGGGCATCCGCCTTATCCCATAACGCGCGATAGAGTCCGTCGTCAACATAGACATCGCGCCCTGATTCCCTATGCTTACGAACGCCGGCGCATGGGTTAGGCTGGTCGGTAGCCCCCCATTCGCGAGCTTTGTTAAATATATGTGAAAACAACGCAATCTCACGATTCGCAGCAATCGGCGACTCCTTTCGCCAGTCGAGGTATCTCCGGATGTGAATAGGTTTGATTGCGTCGAGTGGCGCAGGCGGGCTGTCAAAAAACTGATACAGCCGCTCTAACTGCAGAAGGTTCGTGCGCTGAGTCTCCCGAGCCTTGGTTGGCAAAACCTCCGTCGTGTATCGCAGAGCCACGTGTCGAAAGGTAACAAGGCTTCGCGGATCTCGATTGCCCTGCTCAAGATCCGCATACAGCCTGAGCGCCTCCACAAAATCGCCACCCAACGCTTTCCATCGACGTGGCTTGCCACCCATGTCGTAGTAGTAATACGTCCGCCCCCGCAAGGTTTTCTTGACCCGCATCCGGGGCGGTAAATGGAGATTTTTGGTTGGTTTGCGCCCCACGGATCAATCCCCAAGTACCGAAGGACTCCAACTAGAGTGGGCACTATTCCCCACCCGCGCTACAACGTCCCCGCGCCCCTCGATAGCAGAGCGAGCAACTACGGCACGTCCACACGCATTGACAAAAAACGGTACACCCATTCTGCGAAGAGCCTCGATCTGCTTGGATTTGACTTTCCTGCCGGTAAGCACTGCTAACTCAAAGGGAGACAAAAACATATCCGTCATTTCAGGTCTCCCGGGTTGATAACCAAAAGCAACCTAAAGCCTCGTTCCAATACGTTTGGCACCGATCCAACGAGGATCCGACCTTGAGCGCTGCGGCGAATGCCGCCTTGATAGCGTCCACGGGGTTGTTCTCCAACAGGTGATCTATCGAGTGCTCTTCGGGTACGGCTATCCCGCGACTGGTCCAGTACCGCTTCTCGTTGACCGCGTGCTCGACAAAGTCCTTGGTCATGTACTTGCATAGATACGACGCAAGCTTGTGCCGCAGACCTTTCTCCCTGAACGGATTCCGCACGTCGATGTTTCCATTGTCTTGCCCAACTACGCTGCGCCAGATAGCCCGAAGAATTCGGTAGTTTTGCCGCCCCCTGACGGCGATATGCAAATGCCACGCACCGCGCTTCTGACGCTCAGCAACAGCCACGTAGTGGAAGTCGTAGAGTTTGCCGAGACGCCTGCGCAAAGCATCAAAATCCTTCTTAAGCCGCTGCTTGTCCGTCATGTTCTCGCGGTAGGTGAGGGTGATCATTCGGTCAGCGCCAATTGCCTTACAGCGGAGACGAACCTGCTTCTTCGCACGCTTTGCCGCATCCATCTGATTTTGCTCTGTGTTCTCGGACTCGCCACGCTTCGCGCGTGGCAAAGTGCTCAACCGTTGAGCACCCATATATCGATCGAAGCGCGTGGCAGTTACCTCTACCTGCCCGTCACCGAAATTGCGCCCGCGAATCACCCATTCCCGGCGAAACGCGGAGAAATCTCCTATACTCTCGTCGTGCATTGCAACTCGTCCTTGTAATGCTGTTGTACCGAGCCTCGAACCGCTGCAACGGTCGGGGCTTTTTCTTTTCTTGCCAAGTCAGACTATCAATTCGCCGCAGAAAGCCGGATGCCAAGTACCTCGCACCCCTGCGAGCCATCCCCTCAGAGCATCAATCGATTCAAAACGCCGAGCGCTGGCGCTGTCCAGCCCATTGCCCCGGAGCCCCAAATACGCCCAGTGGCGGTCAATGGGACAACGTTCAGAACTATCAAGCAGCACGAACGAACCGGCGACCACGTAACAGTCGCTGCCCTTTCGAAGCGCCATGACCGGAAGCACTCCCTCAGACGTAGTCAAAGTCAAACCACGCATCACACCGAGTAACACGCAATCGCTTGCGAATGAAACCTCGAACAGACCGCCCATCTTCTTTTGTCTCGCCTGTCCACACTGAGCCATCTCATCCCCGTTACGTTAAGTGTCCCTGATATAAATCTAGGCGCGCTTCGCGCGCCCGGCCGTCCGCGCTACCGCCGCGGCCCGCCGTCCGCCGAAGCGTGAGCGATGCTGACCCAGCGCCTTTTCGAGCGTGATGCTCCCGTCGCCACGCCGCGTCAGCACGACCTCATCGCGGACCTTAAAACCAAACAACCGAGTTAAACGAGGGCGCATGACGATCATCTGCCGCGCACCACGCGCAACCAAGACAACTGGCCTGCGCCCCACCCACACACGCTTCTTCCGCCCGTAGCCGAACGGCTGCTCGATGTACATGGTTGTTCTCCGCTGGAAAAATCGCATCTGTGTAGGCATGGGTTGCGCCGCCCTGCGGTCGACACAACCCATGCCTGAAGCGTATAGCCGTGTAGCTGGCGTCAAGGCCAAGCCCTTCGGGTCGCTATCGCGAGCCTTGACCCCAGCGCATGCGACTACATCCTTCTCGACGCTACGTTGGTTTGACGCGCTGAACCTGCAACACCAACAGCACTTCGGTGCGCTCCTTTGATGAGCTGCGACCGTCGAGGAAGTGAGGTAGCCAGCCCTCGTGATTTACCGCAGACGTGTCGGAGTCTTGCACCAGTCCGCCGAGCACGATCACCTCGCCGTCCTTCATGCTTACCGTCGTGGTCATTTCCCGCGTGTTTTTGGTCGGACTGTTGTTGACGCCGGTCGTCGTCGAAACGAACGAAGAAATCTGCTCATCGAGCCTCACCTCAATTGCACTATCGAGAACCGTTGGCTGCACTTGGAAGATCACGCCCGCGTCCTGATAATCGACAGACTGCACTGGCGTACCCGCCGCGCCCTGATAGCTGATCGAACCCAACGTTGGCACCTGCGAACCCACGTTCAGACTTACCTTCTCGCCTGACAGCACCCGAACGTGCGGGTTGCTAACCTCGTGGAAACGAGAGTCGGCTGACAGCGCCGAGATAGCCAAATTCAAAAAATGTGCGTCGAACGTAAGCGCCGTCCCGTCACCGCTGGTGGGTCCGTTCGATATGCCTAGCTGCCCATCGAGAACGTGCGCTGCAATCGAGAATGCAGAGTTTTTGGCATTGGTATCCGAGACCTCGTACACCCAACCATGCACTTCCACCTCGCCGGGCGCGGTGTCCAGTTCAGGTAGCACCTTCTTTAAATTTCGTATCTCCGATGGCGAGCCGTAAAACACTAAGTCGTCTGCCGATGCTACCGACGACGGTAGCCCTGCGGGACGGCCGCTGCGGGACATCGGTGTCTCCGCAGAGGGCCGAACAGCGGAGGCATCGACTGGCATCGCCGGCGCGCCAACAGTTGCGGTCGGTAGCGGCTGTGACTGAGAGAGCGAAGCGTCCTGCGCTGAATTCATCCGCCCGGCAAACAAGGGCTGGACGAGTTTTGCAAGATACGCAGCCGATCGATACCTAGGTCGGTAGACAAAAGTCTCTCGCTCGGCGTCGTTCTCATCGGCAGCGTACTTCCGGCTAACGAAGTCCACTCCATCTTTCGTTTCCACCTTGAACCCAAGTGAATCGAGAAACACCCGCACAAAACTGTGCAGATCGGCATTCTTCTCGTCATATTGGAACGACACCAATCGCGTGTCCTGTAAAACGTCCGAACTGATCACATGCGGTATGTGCATTGCATCGCCGTAGAGTAGGTCCACGAGCTGCCCAACATTGACAAACCGCAGATCAAACGCTCCGCCCTTAACCCTAGGCAATGGCGACAGCGGCACCGTTGGTGCAGCAGCGACAGGTAGCACTCCACCCGGCAATGGTGGAAGGGGAGGAGTAAGCTCCGCCGCACTCGCACAAG
This sequence comes from Trinickia camelliae, assembly GCF_053525655.1. Taxonomy (NCBI): domain Bacteria; kingdom Pseudomonadati; phylum Pseudomonadota; class Betaproteobacteria; order Burkholderiales; family Burkholderiaceae; genus Trinickia; species Trinickia camelliae. The sequence goes on along the minus strand of NZ_JBCHAA010000017.1, from coordinate 67,555 downwards.
AGACCAACAGCAGTGCAGATGAGGTCAGCGCATCGATAAGCCTCATCTGGTTACCTCGCTGGCCATGTGAGGATCGTCACCGCCACCTGTCCACACCGCTACCCGTTGGCCATCCACCACGCCTTCGACACGAAGCGTGTCGCCGCGAAAACCATCGCTTGATTCACTACGGACGTGCCCGCGCTTATCGGAAAGGAGCACATAGCCGCGTCCGTCAATGGAATACTGACCAGACACCCGCCACACGTCAGACGGAGGCGCTTTCGAGTTCTCTGCCAAGGACGCGCTGCTCCCTTTAGCACCAGCGACCGAGGACGCTGCCGACCCTTTCGCACCTTTTCCGCCCATGCTTGTCGGAGCCATGTCTCGAAAGCCCTTCAACGCAAAAACTATCGCGGCGATCAGCGCGAGCGGCAACACAAACAGAGTCTTTGGAATGACCGCCTTCTGCTTCGTATGGACCTCTGCGCTGGTGTACAGCTGAAAAACCTTGCGCGGATACCCCCAACGCGTCTTTACGGCATCACGAAAGCCAGCGTTCGGATTGTGGCAATGGTCCCACTCGTACAACATCGCCTGTTTGAGTCCAAACAGTCGCCGCACATGAACGTGTCGCCCGACGAGGTCGCGTATCGTCTTGTTAAGCCTTTGCGGGTGTTGCGTAATGACGATGAAATCAACGCCCCTATGACGATGTTTGTGCAGCTCCTCGATATCAGGCGTGGGCTTCACGCTTACCGACACCGGAGGCCAGATTCGCTGAACTTCATCGACCACGATTAGGTCATGCTGCTGGCAGTGGTTGTGCCAAGTCCTCACCCAAGCCTCATCGACCAGCTCGTGATCGATGGCGAGGTCTTTGATTCCGTCCACCACGAGACGCCGGCCCGACGTCAGCTCTTTTTGCAGAAGCCAGACCGCGTAGAGCGTTTTTCCGCTCCCAGGTGTCCCCGTTATTAGCGTGATCATCGGATGAAGAATTTTTTAACGCTCGACGCCCCGGCCATTGCAACCCGCGCGCTAAACGCACCACCGATATATGACATGCCCTGAAAGAAGCCCCCAAGTGCAAGCAGGTTCATCAGGTCCGCAGGGAGTCCACCGACGGCAGACGAACACCACGACATGGCCTGATTCACCGCTAGGTCAATGCCAGACACCGTCAGCACACCTACGCCCAAAGCAATCAACGCCTGGACGATCAGCGGTTGAACTAGCGAAAGTAACCACGTGGCCCAGGTCATTGATTCACCTGCGCAGCAGCGGCCCGAACAATAGCTTTCCCGTCCTCGACGCTTCCTACGGTCGACTGCACAACTCCCCATGCCAAAACTGCAAACAAAATCGCACCTAACACGATCACGACAATTTTCATGACCTTATCCCCATAACGACGATCAACGCGGCACCCAAAGCACATAGAGCGAGCACGAGCGGCTGCAACTGACTCGCTAACGAACACAAAGGCGAGTAATCAAACACCAACGGAGCGCCCATAACGTTAACGGTGATCGGCGAAGGGCACTGTCCAGACGCCGGTCCGATTGACCACTGACTCATAGTCACGGACGCAGAACTGGTCGGGATCGGCGGGGCAGTCGGTGCAGTACCGAGCGACTGGCAAGCCGATGCCGTCGGATCGATTTGGCAGGGATTCGTCTCGGAGTCAGGCGTCGATGTGCCCGTCGGGCTGCTCGCCGGGTTTGTGCCTGTCGATGTGCTAGAACCGGGGGTGACCGTCGGTGAGATCGGCACCGCTGTCGTACCTACCGGCGCGGGTGCCGTAAGCAAGTCATTCCACGTCGCGGTCTCCGGAGCCGAGGCGACATCTTGCGCAGTAATAGGATCAGTGGCCGAGTACGGTTCCCCGTTGTACCCTGGCTGAAGCGACGCGTCCTGCCACAACTGATTCGCCATATCAGCCAATAATTGCTGTGGCGCAGGATCGGTCAACATCGAAGACGTAATGTCCGGCTGTATCGCTGAAAGCGTTCCGCTCTCTTGCTGCAGCGGAGGTGTGTAGTTCGGGTTCGAAACAGGGGCGCTTGACCTCACCACTGCCCCAAAGCTCGCAGAAGAAATTGTGACGGTGTCGTCGAGCGATCCGGCGGATTCAGGAGCCCAACTAGCGGAAGCATCCGAAAAGCCCTGCGCTCGGTAGTAGTCGACCCAAAAAGAGGCCACTTGCTGCGCGCAATCGCTGGCGCTGACACAACCAATTACGCCAGTTGCCCCCTGCATGCCTGATACGTAGTACTCCAGATAAGGCGGCAACGGAATCGCGCAACTCGTGTTTTCTACCGTCGGATCGCAATACGATGTGTAGCTGCCGGCCGGCGCGGGCGATCCGGAGTCCGTCGTGTCCGGGGTAGTTGGAGTCAACGATAGCGCCATCGGCATCGGCGAGCCGTCCGGCGTTTTTCCCGAAGACGCGCTCGACTGGCTCAACGTATAGAGCCCCCACGATACTGCTCCCACAGCGGCAAGCGCACCGACTCCTAAGGCAACCGTCAGCCAAACAGGGGCCCCCGCGATAGACGCCAGTGCGGTGAGCGCCGCACTCCCATACGACGCATTGTTTACGGCGTTGCCAATGTACTGTTCGGTAGCAACCATTGTCGCGTCGTTGGCCGCTACCGTGATGCCTCTCCGCGCCAGGTTCGACTCAACCGCCGAGGCGATCACCTCATTGATCGTTCCAGAGAACGCTTCTTCGAGTACTGGCACCGCCTGCGCCTGGGCAACGCGTTGCTGCTGTACGAGCAACGACAAAAGCGCGATGGCTAACACCCATTTTCGGAAGAGTTGCTTACGCATGATCACAAGAAAAGAATCAGGCCGACTGCCCAACAGGTCGCTACGACGACAGCGACACACTCGTAGTACCAAGTCATCTACGCCTCTCCGGAAGAGTCGAACTGATTCCTCAACGCACGAAAGCAATAAGCGGCTGCCATAACCGCTAGGACCGCTCCTCCGATATCGAGCCCTGTCACTTCGCCGCCCTCGACAGGCTGAACGCCCGACAACGTCGAAACTTGCAACACAAGCTGGCCTCCGTTCGAGTCCGTGCCGCAGTTCACTGATCGCCCCCCTTCCGTAACGTATGTCACTCCGGACAGCCCGGACGGCCCGCACACGACACCTGAAAACTGCACCCCCGATGCCTGCGCGAACACGGCCGACGTAGCCAGGAGCAGACATAAAGCAAGCACCACCCGCATACCCCACCCCCCCACTAGAAAAAAGGCGTCCGGTATCGCCCCGAACGCCTTCATCCAGCAAGCGCTAAACGCCCGGTGCTCAACGGCCGAGGAAGCCCTTAACCACGCGGTAGCCCCAGGCGCACACGACAACGGCAAGCACGGCAGCGCCGATGTCCTGCACGTTGCTCGTCACGCCGGTGATCGACGACACGATCGGCGCATCGTTAATCGTTCCCGTCGTGCCCGACGTTTGGGCAAACACCGAAGTGCTGGCAACAAGTGCTGCCGCACCCGTTGCGACAGCAAAACCATTGCGCTTCACTGCCGCTGCAGCACGTTTCATCATCTTCATACTCAACCTCTCTCAGGTTTTACACGGCCCGTTGATTTGGATTCGTCCGACTGGGCCGGCATCGAACGAATCGACTTCTTTGGCGGGTCACGCCGAAAAAATGTACGAGTCACATAATCCAACCCCCTGCAAATCAAGAAGACCGCCACCATTAGATTTAGCAGTGCTAATTGAGAGGAAACTGGATCTACGGCGAAGGAAGAGAGTCTGTCCATAGACGAGAATTCGCCGATTACGCCGCAACGCCCGCAGACGCAGCCGGCTTAGCTTTCGGCAGACCATAGGGAACAAGCGATACGATGCGCGGCACCAACCGGCCGGCATCAGACCCGTTCCCTTGCGCCAACGCGAATTCCGCAAGGTATTCCCCCGGCGTGCGATCAGCCAGGGCGTCGGGAAGGTTGATCACACCGACGACGATGTTCGGCACCCCGTCCGACGACTGCTCCAAAATGCACTGAGCTTCGCGAATCGAATACGGACGGCCCGTTTTCAAACTGGTGCCGGATCGCGTGTTGATGGACAAGATGGTCAGCTTTTGCTTGGACATGAGACACTCCATACCTTGAAAGATCGATAATTTGAGCGAGAATGGTATCTACAGCCCCACGTATGTGTATGTGGTGCACAGAAATGTAGATCGTAATTCTATTTTCGTCAAGGAGATTCCCATGGCAAATATAGATGCGCGACTTCGCGCCATCATTGAGTACGAAGTCCCCGACGGAAGGCGCTTCAAGGCGCTTCAGGACGCAACGGGCATCGACGCAAATCGCTGGAAAGCCGTCTGGCATGGTCGCCAACGAGTAATGCCTGACATGATCGAAGCAATCGCCACGAAGTACCCGGAGCACGCCTTTTGGATGGCTACGGGTATTTCCGATCCAAACTTCGGGCACATTGCGCCAGGCAACCAAGGTTTCCCGTACCGAGGCGAAGCACAACCATCGAGCAGTCGATATTTTCGCGAAGCGCTGGCCGCAAAAAGCGCCGCTGAAGCGGCCGCCGCGCAATGGTTGAAGGTAGACCTGGACATTGATCCGGATTGGGGGGCAGGCTTAAGGATCGACAAAGTGCTGAGAGCGGCAGGTCAACTTGATCACGCCCGCACACCGGAGCTTCAAGACTGCCTAAGGCGGACGAAGTTCTCTGCCCAACTGCGAGAGGCCGAAATAAAGCTTCACGCCGACATGCCGCACCTGGACTATGACGAGACTGAGGCCGCGCTCAAAGCCGTAAAGCGCCTACTTGGGCGTTCGTTGGAGAACGCTGAGGCGCGTCACATGACAGTTGAAATTGACGCGATTCAACGACAGGTCAAACGTCTCGACGAAATCATCGAGCGCCATCACTCAAACGAGAAGATGATTGCTGACTTGAAATCCACTTTGTCCGACCGAGCCAAATAGCCGGTTGTCGCTACTCCGCATTGTCTCGAACAGGCATGCGGAGCAGCAGCTCGGGTGATGCGAACGTTACAAAGAACGTTCAGGCTTCCCCATAAAGGGGGCGGCCACGAATCGCTCTCTACATCTTCGCTTTAGCCCACCTCGATTGGCTCGCAACACGCTTAACGCCTTCATCCGCATGCTTGGAACCAGACCGGCCCGCCGCCCAGCGACTCGCGCTGACAAGCCGGCGATAATTCTTCGGAAGTGTTCTACAAAGCGAAAGTCAGCCTATGCGCCGCGGCGCATTCAAAGGTCCTGAAGGCCAGTCTTTGTAGACGGAAAATTCACTTATCTATCTGATTGTTCGAATTAATTTCGATGCTTTGTAATCATCAGGTGGCGGGTTCGAGTCCTGCAGCCGGCACCAAGTATCAGCAAAAACGGGCTACGCAATGTTTGCGTAGCCCGTTTTGTTTTTGTTGCTTGAAAAAACGGCAAGCCGCTCAATGCACGGCATCCCGCCCAAATGCCTCACCTTATCGGGATTTCGCACGACATAAATCGCGACGATCTTCCCATCCTCGATCTGCGCAGCGCGGTGGTCTGCAGCACATCACCCGGCTCGACCGTCACGAACCCGGGCAAGCCATTGATAAATCCATAGCGCACGATAAAACCGAGTATCGTGTCGGCGATACGGCGCGCGCCGCCCCCGTCATTCCTGCGCCGCAAGCCTAATTCCACCTCGACGCTCGACCCGTGACCGACTTCCCCATCCTCACCTGGACAGACCCCGCCGCCGGCACCACCCACACCGTCCGTTGGCGCTCCGAGGCCGGCAATCCGCCGCCCAAGCGCGTCACGATCGCCGACGACCGCACCACCGCCGACGCCGCCTATCGTCAAGCCTGCGAAGGCATCGCGCTGCTCTGGCGCGGCGACTTTCAGAACGCGCGCCAATTGCTGCAGGCGATGTCGCGACGCGCCGATCGCAAGCCGCGCAAAGCCGCAACGTCTGCGCTCGACGCGTTCAATCTCCACCGCCAAGCGCAGTCGCAACGCGCGCGCACGCTCGGCATGCTGCTGATTCCGCTGCAAGCCGATTACTCGATCGATCTGCGCCGCGCGCCCGACGTGCGCGACGCGTGCTCGGAAGCGTATGGCGAAGGCGAGGAACCGTCGGTCGTATCGCTGAGAGAGCTGCTCGGTTTGATCGGCGCTCATGAGTGGCGCAAGAAGGGCGTCGAGATTGCGGCGCTCGATGGTGAGCGCATTCACCCGCACTACGGGGTGTTTTCGCCGGTGCGCGGCGAGTATGTCGACCTGGTCGCCAAGGCGCCGCTGTCTTCGCAAGCGCTGGCGTTCGACATCGGCACGGGCACGGGCGTGCTGGCTGCCTTGCTCGCGAAGCGCGGCGTGAAGCGCATCGTCGCGACCGATCAAGATCCGCGCGCACTCGCCTGTGCTCGCGAGAATCTCTCGCGGCTGGGTCTTCAGTCGCAGGTCGACATCGTCGAGGCCGATCTCTTTCCGGAAGGTCGCGCGCCGCTCGTCGTCTGCAATCCGCCCTGGCTACCCGCGCGGCCGAGCTCGCCGATCGAACGAGCCGTCTATGACCCGGATAGCCGCATGCTGCACGGCTTTCTCGATGGCCTGGCGGCGCATCTCGAGCCGAACGGCGAGGGCTGGCTGATCATGTCGGATTTCGCGGAGCATCTCGGCTTGCGCTCGCGCGACGCGCTGCTTGCGATGATCGAAGCGGCGGGTCTGCGAGTCGCGGGCCGCGACGATATCAAGCCAAAGCATCCGAAGGCGTCGGATGCGAGCGATCCGCTTTATCAGGCGCGGGTCGCGGAAGTGACGTCGTTGTGGCGATTGAAAGTGAAGTGAGGTGATTTTCGCGGGGCGCGCAGTGCGCCACGGCTCACGAATCTAATCCGTCGCGCGAGTCGCACGTTCGCGCGCCAAAAACTCGAGCACCCCGCACCCAGCGGCCGCACCGCTCGCAAAGCACGCAGTCAGCAGATACCCGCCAGTCGGCGCTTCCCAATCGAGCATCTCGCCCGCGCAGAACACGCCGGGCAGGCGCTCGGCCATCAGGTTCGCATCGAGCGCTTCGAACGCGACGCCGCCCGCGCTGCTGATCGCCTCGTCGATCGGCTTGACGCCCGTGAGCCGCAGCGGCAGCGCCTTGATCGCTCGCGCAAGCCGCTCGAGATCGGCGAACTCGTCTTTCGACAAGCATTCGCGCAGCAGCCCGAGCTTCACGCCCGTGATGTGCAGCTTGCTTTGCAGATGGCTCGACATCGAGCGCGCGCCGCGCGGGCGCATCAGCTCGTCGGCGACGCGCTGGGCGCTCCATCCGGGCGCGAGGTCGAGCCATATCGTGACCTCGCCGTTGGCCTCGATGGCATCGCGGATCGGCGCCGACAGCGCGTAGACGAGACTGCCTTCGATGCCCGTCTGCGTGACGATGAACTCGCCTTGGCGGAATGGCGGCGTGTCGCCGTCGCTGTCGTTGCGTGACGCGAGGCCGATCGCGACCGATTTAACCGGCTGCCCGGCGAAGCGTTCCTGAAAGAAAGCGCTCCAGCTCGCGTCGAATCCGCAATTCGACGGCTTGAGCGGCGCCACTTCCACGCCACGCGCTTCCAAGAGCGGCACCCACGCGCCGTCGGAGCCAAGACGCGGCCAGCTTCCACCGCCCGTCGCGAGTACGACCGCATCGGCCCGCACGATGCGCTCGCCTTCAGGCGTGTCAAAGCGCAGCGTATGCGGCGCTTCGCGCGAAGACGAATCGGTCCAACCCACCCACCGATGCCGCATATTCAGCCGCACGCCCGCCTCACGCAGCCGATGCAGCCACGCGCGCAGCAAAGGCGCGGCCTTCATCTCGGTCGGAAACACACGCCCCGAGCTGCCGACGAACGTCCCGATCCCGAGCCCGTGCACCCATTCACGCAATGCTTGAGGGCCGAAGCGGTCGATGAGCGGCGCGAGCGTATCGCGCCGCGCGCCGTAGCGCCCGACGAACGCGTCGAGCGGTTCGGAATGCGTGATGTTCATCCCGCCGATGCCGGCCAGCAGAAACTTGCGCCCGGCCGAGGGCATCGCGTCGAAGACGTCGACGCGCACGCCTGCGCGCGACAGGACCTCGGCGGCCATCAGCCCGGCAGGACCGGCGCCAACGACGGCGACAAAAGGAGATTCAGTGTGTTGAACGGACATGCGGTGCGGATCGGAAAACCAAGCTGGGCCGCCCCCTGCGCGCGTAGCCGATAAGCCAAGCAAGCGCGCAAAAGAGCCGGCAGGCGGGGGCGCTATTGTCCCATCGCCGCCTTTCAATCCGCAATCCGGCTCCTATACTCTTTCAATACCCTTTCCCATCATGAGGAGAGCGCCATGACCCGCAAATACATCGACTGCCGCGAATTTCCGAGCGATATGGGCTGCTCGGTGGCGCTATCCGCTGATTCGGAGGGCGAATTGCTGGAGGCCGCCGTGCAGCACGCGGTTGCGGTACACAAACATGCCGATTCGCCTGAGTTGCGGGCGCAACTCAAGTCGCTCTTTCACGATGGCACGCCGCCTGTCGACGCCCCGCGCAGCGCTTGAGGGCTGCCGCGAGACGTGATGCCGCCGTCAGGCTCGCTTCTTGGAAGCGCAGGTCCGCGCAGGAGCGAACCTGCTCGTGCCCGCGCTCAGCCGGGGTAAGCCTCGTCCACCTTGAGTCCGGCTAGCTTGAAGATGACGCGTAGCGTCTGCGGTTTGATCTCGCGTCTCGATGCGAGCGTCGTCAATATGAAATCCATCACCTTTGCGTATTTGAGCAGTGTGAGGCAGTTTTCGAGCCCGGCGTCTCCGTCGCGCATCAGTTCGGCCATACGCAGCATCTCGACCGAAATGTCGCGCGCCATTTCGAGTTCGAGCTGCTGTTTTTCGGACCAGGAGGGTGTCGCCAGCAGTTTGGTGAGCATCTCCTGAAACTGTTGCTCCGCGTCTCCGTTAGGTATCGTAGCCATCGCTGTCGTCCTTTCGTCAACTTGGGTACCGCGCGGCGATCAAGCGCGCCGCGCCATGCATGATCGAGTTACGTAACGTGTGCGGGCGCGCTACGGCGCCAATCGCACACCTCCGATACGATCGAGTCCGTCGCGAGCATCCGATCATTCTGCGCCTTGCCGCGTGGCGCCGCTTTGCCGCGACGTGTCCCCGTGTTGTCTCCCTGTATTTTGCGTGTCGAGCGAACCTCGTTTATGCGTTCGATTGCTGGTGTGCGTGATATGCATGAAGCGTTCCATTCCGTCTCTCGGGTTCGCGCGCGGGTACGAAACGTCGTGCGGCGCGCTTTTCGGTAAACTGACGCGATTGTTTCTCTTCTTCTGTAGGCTGTCGCACGTATAGGTGCGACTTGCCGCCTAGCGTCTTCAAGATGTCCAACAAAACCCACGAAATCCGTCCAAATCAGTCGATCGAGCTGCTGAAGGAACTACATATCCTGACGCGCGACGGCAAGATGAATCAGGACAGCCGCCGCAAGCTCAAGCAGGTCTACCACCTGTTCCAGTTCATCGAACCGCTGCTCGCGGAAGTCCAGCAAAAACAGGGTCACGTTTCGCTGATCGACCACGGCGCGGGCAAGTCCTACCTGGGCTTTATCCTCTACGACCTGTTCTTCAAGGAGCAGCCCGGCGACGGTTCTTCGCACATCTATGGAATCGAGACGCGCGAGGAGCTGGTCGAAAAGTCGACCGAGCTGGCGGGGCGGCTTGGGTTCAAGGGGATGTCGTTTTTGAACTTGTCGGTGGCGGAATCGATCGCTTCGGATCGCCTGCCGGCGACGATCGATATCGTCACCGCGCTGCACGCCTGCAATACCGCAACCGACGACGCCATCCGTTTCGCGCTCGAAAAGCGCGCGCAGTTCATCGTGCTCGTGCCGTGCTGTCAGGCGGAAGTGGCGGGCGTGCTGCGCAAGAACAAGGGGAAGTCGCTCGGCAATGCGCTGACCGAGATCTGGCGCCATCCGCTGCACACGCGAGAATTCGGCAGCCAGATCACCAACGTGCTGCGCTGCTTGCAGCTAGAAGCGCACGGCTATCAGGTGAGCGTCACGGAGCTCGTCGGCTGGGAGCATTCGATGAAGAACGAGCTGATCATCGCGCAGTACAAGGACTTGCCGCGGCGGCGTGCGGCGGAGCGGCTGGGGGAAGTGCTCGACACGCTTGGGCTCGACGAGTTGCGGGAGCGGTTTTTTACGCCTGCGTGAGCATCCATTCGCGCCAGCCTTCGTGACCCAGGCGGCGCAGCGTTTCCTGATTGCGTTCGTAGATATCGGCGGCGTCGGGGAACGCATCGACCGCGCGCTCGATGCTCGACTCGCGCAGCAGATGCAGGATCGGATATGGCGCGCGGTTCGTGTAGTTCTCGATATCGTCGGGTTCGGTGCCTTCGAACTGATACTGCGGGTGGAAGCTCGCGATCTGCAGGGTGCCTTCGAGCCGCATTTGCTTGAGCAAACGCTCCGCAAAGAACAAGCCATCGTTGAAGTCGAGAAAATCGGCGAGCGCGTGCGGGAAGATCACAAGCGTCGTGTCGATCTGCTCAGGATCGGCGTTCGCAAGCCCGTTCAGCTCGGCTTCGAGATCCGTCAACACGCCTTCCATGTCCGTCGCTTCGCTGACCGCATAACGGATCTGATTTTTCACATGCACGCTCTTCGCGAACGGGCACAGGTTCAGCCCGATCACCGCGCGCGTCAGCCAGTGGCGCGTGGCGGCGAGGATGGTGTCGTGGGAGTCGGCGGGCGTCGGCATGGGGCGTTGGGGTCAATCGAAAGCGTGCATTCTAAGCGCACGCCGCCGCGACAAGTTGCGCAGCCACGCGCGGCGCCGCCTTGATCGGCCCACATCCGGGGCCATACGTCTGGCTTGCCGCGTAGACGCCCTCGATCAACAGCGCGAGCGCGTCTGCCAAGGCCTGCGGGTCATCGGCCCCGGCTTGCGTGGCGATCTCCGTGAGCCGCGCCATCAGCTTCGCCTTGTTGCGCGACACGACCAGCCGCGCCGGATGCGACGCGTCGGGAAACTCCGCCGACACGTTCACGAACGGGCACCCGCGATAGTCCTCGACGGACGCGCGCGCGCACAAATCCCCGAAGTACTGCGCGAGCTGGCGGACCGGATCGCCGGGATGCTTCGCGATGCTGCCCTCGAAGCGCTCGAAAAACGTCTCGTCGGACTGCTCCAGATACGCGACGACGAGATCGTCCTTCGACGAAAACTGCCGGTACAAGCTCATCTTGTTGACGCCCGCCCGTTCGACCACGGCATCGACGCCGACCGCCCGAACGCCTTCCCGGTAGAACAGCTCACTGGCGGCGTTCAGCAACTGCGCTTGCGCCTCGGTGCCCGCGGTGTGGGCGCGGGTGCGTGTCGTGGAGGATTTATCGGTAGTGGTTCGAGTCACGATGGCTCCTGCTTGAATGCTTAAAAGTCTTGATGCGACGCGGGTGAAGGCGTCGCGCCGCGATGCGCCGCTCCACGGATATCCGTCCGCGTCTCAGGGTGATCTCTTGACATGTTACCGATCGGTAACTAGCATCGCAACTCAGATTGTTACCGATCGGTCACAAGATATTTGTCAGAACTTGCAACAATCAACTGCTGCGTCGCCTTGTAAGGCCGCGCGGATCGGAGTCTCGATGAACTGGGCAACAAAACTGATACGCGGGAGATTTCACTACGGCTGGCTCGTGGCGGCGGTGGTTTTCCTCGTGCTGCTCGCGGCAGCGGGCACCCGCGCCACGCCGAGCGTGATGATGGTGCCGCTCGAACACGAATTCGGCTGGAGCCGCGCGACGATCTCGCTCGCGATCTCGGTCAACATCGCGCTGTACGGCCTGACCGGCCCGTTCGCCGCGGCCGCGATGCAGCGCTTCGGCGTGCGGCCGACGGTGCTGGCCGCGCTCGCCACGATGGCGTGCGGCGTCGCGCTGTCGTCGCTGATGACGGCGCCGTGGCAGATGATTCTGATCTGGGGCGTGATGGTGGGCGGCGCGACGGGCGTGGCGGCGCTGACGCTGTCGGCGACGGTCGTGACCCGGTGGTTCACGACGCATCGCGGTCTCGTGATGGGCATGCTCACCGCCAGCTCGGCCACGGGGCAGCTCGTGTTCCTGCCGATGCTCGCCGCCGTCGTCGAGCACCAGGGCTGGCGTGCGGTCGTGCTGATCGTCGCGGCGGTCGCTGCCGTGGTGTTGCCGCTGGTCGCGTTTCTGCTGCCGGAGCGGCCGGCCGATCTGTCGCTGCGGCCGTTCGGCGAGCCGCATGACGCGCCCATCAAGAACGAAGCCGCCAAGCAGAACCCGCTCGCCATTGCGTTCGGCACGCTCGCGATGGCGAGCAAGACACGCGACTTCTGGCTGCTGTTCTTCAGCTTCTTCATCTGCGGCGCGAGCACCAACGGTTACGTCGGCACGCACCTGATCGCGATGTGCGGCGACTACGGCTTGTCGGAAGTGCAGGGCGCGTCGCTGCTCGCGGCGATGGGCGTCTTCGATCTGTTCGGCACGACGCTCTCAGGCTGGCTCTCCGACCGTTTCAACAGCCGCGTGCTGCTGTTCTGGTACTACGGACTGCGCGGTCTGTCGCTCATGTACCTGCCGCACGCGTTCGGTATCGACTTCTTCGGCCTGCCGCTGTTCGCGGTGTTCTACGGGCTCGATTGGATCGCGACCGTGCCGCCCACCGTGCGCCTCACCACCGACGTCTACGGCAAGGACGCCGCGCCCGTCGTGTTCGGCTGGATCGTCGCGGGCCACCAGCTCGGCGCGGCGTTCGCGGCGCTCGGCGCCGGGATGCTGCGCGCAAGTCTCGGCACCTACACGGTGGCGTCGACGATTTCGGGCGGACTGTGTCTGATCGCGTCGTTCATCGTGTTGCGCATCAATCGGCGTGGGGAGGTCGGCGCGGCGGCGTCTGCGGCTTAAGGCGGTCAGTCACGGGTTTGCTTTGCCAAGTCGATGCGGGTGAATTGCTTTTGCGCGAACGGGTGAGCGCGCTTCCACGAGGACGGTTATGCTATGCGGCCGGGCGCTGGCCGCCGTTTTCCGAACTTGACCAAGAGAAGCTCATGTCAAAGAAACCCGCACCGACCGAAACCCCGATTCACGAACTGATCGCTGGCCGCTGGAGCCCGCGCGCCTATTCGAACCAACCAATCAGCCGCGAGCAGCTGCAGTCCGTGCTCGAGGCGGCGCGTTGGGCGCCGTCGGGTTACAACATGCAGCCGTGGCGCTTCATGGTGTTCGACCGTCATGCCGACGAAGCGTCGTTCAAGCGCGCCTTCGCGACGCTCGTGCCGTTCAACCAAGGCTGGAACGCGAACGCGCCGGTGCTGATCGCGGTGACGGCGCACAAGCTGAACGCGAAGGGCGAAGTGAACCGTGTCGCGTCGTACGACGCGGGCGCAGCGGGTTTCTCGCTGGTGCTGCAGGCTCACGCGCTGGGTCTCGCCGCGCACCAGATGAGCGGCTTCGACCAGAAGGCGTTCCACGAGGCATTCGCGCTGCCGGACGATGTCGAAGCGATCGCGTTCATTTCGATCGGCCACCATGGCGATGTCGACAAGCTCGATCCGGTGCTGCGCGAACGCGAAAAGGCACCGCGCACGCGCTTGCCGCTCGGCGAGATCGCTTACGCGGGGGCGTGGAAGAAGGCGTTCTGATCGGTGCCGCTTTCGCGATCAGGCATGAAACGCGCAGCCTTGTCTGCGCGTTTTTTATTGAGGCGCCGCCTGATCGTCGCTCACCGCCGATAACGGCAGCGCGACATTCTCGAGCGGCCTGCGCTCGGCGTTGATGCCCCAGATCGCCGCGATGAGCGCCGCGGCGATCATCAGCGCAGAGCCGACCAGATAGCCGGAAAACACCTCGCTGCGCTGATGCGTATCGATGAGCCGCCCGAAGAACGCCGGCCCGGCGATCCCGCCGAGCGCGGTGCCGAACGCATAGAAGACCGCGATCGCGAGCGCGCGGATTTCGAGCGGAAACGATTCGCTGACGGTGAGATACGCCGAGCTCGCCGCCGCCGACGCGAAGAAGAAAATCACCATCCAAGCGACAGTCTGCTCGACGACGTTGAGCGAGCCGCGCTCGAACAAATAGCCGCAAGCGATCAGCAGGACGCCGGATATCGCATACGTGAACGCGATCATGGCGCGGCGGCCGATCGCGTCGAACGCATGGCCGAGCACTAGCGGCCCGAGAAAATTCCCGAGCGCGAACGGCAGCAAATACCAGCCGACATGGTCGCCCGGCACGCGATAGAACTCGGTCAGCACGAGCGCGTAGGTGAAGAAGATCGCGTTGTAGAAAAACGCTTGCGCCGTCATCAGCGAGAGGCCGACCAGCGAGCGCCGTCGATGCAGCACGAAGAGCGCATGCAGCACCTCGCGCAGCGCCGTACCTTTGCGCTCGCGCAGCCGCAGCACGCGCACGCTCTCGTCGCGCAGCACTTGGCCCGTTTCGCGGAAGCGCGCTTCGATCGCCTCGACGATCTGGCGGGCAGGGCTCGGCTGATTGTGCGTGAGGAGCCATCGAGGGCTCTCCGGTATCCACATCCGCATGAAGACGATGACGAGCGCGAGCGCCGCGCCGATGAAGAAGCATGCGCGCCAGCCCCAGTCACCTGGCAGCACATGCGGATCGAGCAGCACGATCGAACCGCCCGCGCCCAGCGCGGCGCCGACCCAGAACGTACCGTTGATAGCGAGATCGGTCCAGCCGCGCACGCGGGCCGGCGTGAATTCCTGAATCGTCGAGTTGATCGCCGCGTATTCACCGCCGATTCCGGCGCCGGTCAGGAAGCGGAACACGATGAAGCTCGCGAGATTCCACGAGGTCGCGGTCGCCGCTGTTGCCGCCAGATAGAGGCTCAGCGTGATGAAGAAGAGCTTGCGGCGGCCGAGCCGGTCGGTGAGCCAGCCGAAGAAAAGCGCACCGAGCACGGCCCCGGCGATGTAGGCGCTGCTCGCCAAGCCCACGTCGGCGTTGGAGAAACGCAGCACCGGACTGGTTTTCAGCGCGCTTGCCACTGAGCCCGCGAGCGTGACTTCGAGGCCGTCCAAGAGCCACGTGACGCCCAGCGCGACGACGATCAGCGTGTGAAAGCGTCCCCACGGCAGGCGGTCGAGGCGGGAGGGCAGGTCGGTTTCGATGATGTCGGGCGCCGTCTGCGACATGGTTTCGTGAGTCATTGCGTGGATGCTCCTGAACCCGCCTTGCGCGCAAAGCGCGTGCAACGAAAATCGATAGTGAATCGCTAGACGCGAGCAATTTGCGTTCCCCGACGCTCGATGTGCGACGCCGGGCGCGCCCGGGTTGCTGGCCGACGTGCTTTTATGTTAAATAACCGGTCCTCAATTGTTCGCGCCAGGCGTGATTGCGATCTAAGCCATGACTTACTGCGCGATTGACTTCGGCACCTCGAACTCGGCCGTGGCGCTGCCTGTCGATGGCGGCGTGCGGCTCGCACCGGTCGAGGGCGCCTACACGACGCTCCCCACCTCGGTCTTCTTCAACACCGACGAACACACGCGCGAATTCGGCCGCGCCGCGCTCGAGGCGTATATCGACGGCTTCGACGGCCGTCTGATGCGCTCGATGAAGAGCATCCTCGGCTCGGCGCTCGCGGAAACGACGACCGACCTCGGCGACGGCTCCGCGATCAAATACACCGAAATCATCGCGATCTTCGTCGATCACTTGAAGCGCAAGGCCGAAGCGTTCGCCGGCGCGCCGATCTCGCGCGCGGTGCTCGGCCGCCCCGTATTTTTCGTCGACGACGATCCGCGCGCCGATGCGCTCGCACAGAAGCAGCTCGAAGCGGCGGCGCGCTCGGTGGGCCTCACCGAGATCCACTTCCAGTACGAGCCGATCGCCGCCGCGTTCGACTACGAATCGCGGCTCACCGACGAAGGACTCGTGCTGGTCGCCGATATCGGCGGCGGTACGTCTGACTTTTCGCTCGTGCGCGTCGGCCCCGAGCGCATGAAACGGATCGAGCGCAAGGACGACGTGCTCGCGCATCACGGCGTGCACGTCGCCGGTACGGATTTCGACCGGCGCGTCGAGCTCACGACGATCCTGCGCGAATTCGGCTACCGTTCGCTCGATCCGGAAGGACGCGAACTGCCGAACCGCATCTATTTCGACCTAGCGACGTGGCATTTGATCAACACCGTCTACGCGCCGAAGCGCGTCAGCGAGTTGAAGCTGATGCGGCACCTTTACACCGAAGTGCGCCAGCACGATCGCCTGATGCGCGTCGTCGAGCGACGTCTCGGCCATGCGCTGGCGGCGCGGGCGGAAGAGGCGAAGATTGGCGTCGCGGCCGGTGGGCAGACGCTGATTGATCTGGAGGAGGTGGAGGATGATCTGCGGCTCGCGTTTGACGAAGCCCAGCTGATCGAAGCCGGTCTCGACGAAGTCGAACGCATCGTCCAGGCTGCGCGCGATACGGTGCAGGCAGCCGGCATTGCATCGCGCGACGTCGGCGCGATCTACTTCACGGGCGGTTCGACGGGCCTCGCGTTCCTATCGAACGCGTTGGCTGGCGCATTCCCCGCTGCCAAGCCGGTGTTCGGCGACCGCCTCGCCAGCGTGGCGACCGGCCTTGGAATTCACGCGCAACGCATTTTTCATTAGTGCGTTTGTAGGCGCGGCGGTCGGCGCGGCGGATTTTCTTGTGTCGACCCGAGTTGGCGCTTTAGCGCTTACTCGGGTCCCATGCAAAGCTCAGACAAATAAAAAGCCCCGCAATCGCGGGGCTTTTTGCGTCCTGCTAAGGCTGCGCTCGCTTACACCGGCTTGATGTTAGCAGCTTGCTTGCCCTTCGGGCCGGTCTTAACGTCGAACGTCACTTTCTGGTTTTCTTGCAGCGTCTTGAAGCCTTCCGTGCGGATTTCCGAGAAATGCGCGAACAGATCTTCGCCGCCGCCGTCCGGCGTGATGAAGCCAAAGCCCTTTGCGTCATTGAACCACTTGACGGTACCGGTTTCCATATTACTTGTTCCTAACAATGAGTAAAAAAGGCCGAAGCCTTGGGGTGCGCATGAAAATCAAGGAAGGGTAATAGGACCAACCGGAGTACCGTTGATAGGGCGAAACTACGAAAGACCAATCCACTCGCCACTTGAAATCCTGCTCGCACTTTATAAGTCGAAAGCGATCAAAGGTCAACCCAATCCCGACAAGCTTGGGGGGCTTTTCTACTGTGTTACGCGTAAATGGCGGGCATAACGCTTACAAACCTTGCAATTTAGCCGTTTTTTTTGTAGTGACCGATCCATTTTGGTGCCATTTGAAAGTTGCAACCGTTAAACTACGCGCCGCGTGGCCGGTTGCACCGAGTGCTACATCGGCCTCCACAGAACGCGTGGCAGCCAACCTGTCCTGCACGGAGTATTCTGCAAGACCGCGCTGACCATGCCTTTTGAGATAGAGGAAGGAGAAGTCGTGAAAAGTTCTATTCAACGGAACGTTGGGCCGTTTGCTTTGATGCTGACGGGCCTGGGTTCCATCATCGGCTCGGGCTGGCTCTTCGGCGCATGGAAGGCGGCCAAAATCGCGGGTCCCGCCGCGGTCTGCGCGTGGGTGATCGGCGCGGTCGTGATTCTCGCGATTGCTCTGACATATGCCGAACTCGGCGCGATGTTCCCCGAGTCGGGCGGCATGGTGCGCTATGCGCGCTACTCGCACGGCGCGCTCGTCGGCTTCATCAGCGCGTGGGCGAACTGGATCGCGATCGTGTCGGTGATTCCGATCGAAGCGGAAGCGTCGATCCAGTACATGAGCACCTGGCCCTATGAATGGGCGCATGAGCTGTTCGTCAACGGCTCGCTAACCACAAACGGCCTATTGCTTTCGGCCGTGCTCGTGGTGATCTACTTCATGCTGAACTACTGGGGCGTCAAGGTGTTCGCCCGCGCCAACACGGCCATCACCGTGTTCAAGTTCATCATCCCGGGCGCGACGATCCTCGGCCTGCTGCTGACGGGTTTTCATTCCGAGAACTTCGGCCAGGCAGGCACGTTCGCGCCGTACGGCTGGTCGGCGGTGTTTACCGCGGTGGCGACGAGCGGCATCGTGTTCAGCTTCAACGGCTTCCAGAGCCCGATCAACTTGGCCGGTGAAGCGCGCAATCCGGCCAAGAGCGTACCGTTCGCGGTGATCGGCTCGATCCTGCTCGCGCTCGTGATCTACGTGCTGCTGCAAATCGCGTACATCGGCGCGGTGAGCCCGAGCGACGTCGCGAAGGGCTGGAGCCACTTCAACTTCAAGTCGCCGTTCGCGGAACTCGCGCTCGCGCTGAACCTGAACTGGCTCGCGATCCTGCTCTACATCGACGCGTTCGTGAGCCCGAGCGGCACCGGCACGACCTACATGGCGACGACCACGCGCATGATCTACGCGATGGAGCGCAACAACACGATGCCGAAGATGTTCGGCAACGTGCACCCGTTCTACGGCGTGCCGCGCAACGCGATGTGGTTCAACCTGATCGTCTCGTTCATCTTCCTGTTCTTCTTCCGCGGCTGGAGTTCGCTTGCGGCGGTGATCTCGGTCGCGACGGTGATTTCGTACCTGACCGGCCCGATCAGCCTGATGTCGTTGCGCCGCGCGGCGACCGATGTCGAGCGTCCGCTGAAGGTGGCGGGCATGAAGTTCATTGCGCCGTTCGCTTTCGTCTGCGCTTCGATGGTGCTGTACTGGGCGAAGTGGCCGCTGACCGGCGAAATCATTCTGCTGATGATCGTCGCGCTGCCGGTGTACTTCTACTTCCAGGCGAAGTCGGGTTTCGGCGGCTGGGGGCGTGACCTCAAGGCTGCGTGGTGGCTCGTGGCCTACCTGCCGTCGATGGCGATCCTGTCGCTGATCGGCAGCCATCAGTTCGGCGGCATGGGCGTGCTGCCCTACGGCTGGGACATGCTGATCGTGGCGGTCGTGGCGTTGATCTTCTACTTCTGGGGCATCAACACCGGCTATCGCACCGAGTATCTCAACGAGCGTGAGTCGCACGACGAGATTCTTGAGGGGATCGGCGCGTAAAACCGCCTCGCCTAAGCCACAAAAGCTTCAACTTGAACAGCCCGCCTGAGCGATCAGGCGGGCTGTTTTGTTTTTGTTTGACCCCTCTCAAACCGGAGGTGCCGAGCATCTTTCCCTAGTTAAGTGAGCTCTTAATGCGGACGCCCATCCCGAAATGTCAGGGCAGAGGGCTAGCTGCGTGGCGCTTACAGGCGCCGCCGATTGGCTTGCCGCTACGCCAACTTACTTTTTGGGGAAGCTGAATGAACAGGGTCTATCGAGTGGTGTGGAACGTCGCGACGGCTTCGTGGAGCGCCGTGGCGGAAACAGCAAAGGGGCGCACGAAAGGAACGCGGCGCGTGGCGACTGTGAGCGCGGTGGCCGCTGCGGTGTTGGCGGTGTCAATGGGCACAGCGTTTGCCGCCGATGCGTGCAAGACGTCAGATGGCCGGAACGGTACGCTCGATGAGCAAGGCATCTGCCAGGTGGCGCAGCAGCAGCCGAAAATAGGAGCGTCGCCTAGCGTGTCGGCTACGCTCGACGATACGTATTTCAAAGTTAACAGTACCGGAGCCGCAGCGAGCGCGACTGGAAGCAATGCGGTGGCGATTGGGCCGGGTGCCGCTGCGTCGAATGACAACGCCATTGCCATTGGCAACGGTGCAATCGCGTCAGGGTCGACATCCTCCGTCGCCATTGGCCTTAATGCTCAGGCCACAACTTTTCACACTGTTGCTATTGGTGAAAATGCGAAGGCAAATGGGCAACAAAGCATCGCGATAGGTAATGGCGCCGCCGTATCGGCGCCGCTATATGGTGTTGCGATTGGAACAGGGGCATCGACGACGACGAACTTTTCCACCGCGCTTGGTTCTCGTGCGCTGGCAACCGGGCAGTTCTCAACCGCCGTTGGTGGTGATGCGGCTGCCGCTGGTAGCAACTCCAGTGCTTTTGGCGCGGATTCGAAAGTAACGAGCGATGCGTCGTTGGCAGCCGCAATTGGCAACAAGAGCGTGGCTGATCGCTCGAATACGATTTCGGTCGGCAGTTCAAGTCTCAAGCGCCAAATCGTCAACGTCGGCGCCGGCACACAGGCCAACGACGCGGTCAACGTTAGCCAACTCTCGCCCGTCGTGTCGGCGCTGGGCGGCGGAGCGTCGATCGATGCGGCCACCGGCGCAGTTACGGGTCCGACCTACAACCTCACCAATGGCGGCACGCAAACAACAGTCGGCGGCGCGCTGACCGGGCTCGACAACGCCATCACGCAGATTTCGAACGGCTCGATTGGCCTCGTGAAGCAGGATGCAACGACTGGCAACATCACGGTGGCGATGGGGCTTGCTGGCAGCCTGGTGGACTTCACGGGGTCGGCGGGTCCGCGCGTCCTGAAAGGCGTCGCGAACGGCGTGGATGACAGCGATGCCGTGACGCTTGCGCAATTGAAGTCAGCGACTGCCGGTATGACGGAGAACGCACTGGTCTACGACGACGCTACGCTGGCATCCGCGACCTTGGGTGGAAGTAATGGCACGGTATTGAAGAACGTTGCGGCGGGTCTGGTAGCTGCTGGGAGCATGGAAGCGGTGAACGGCGGCCAGCTTTACGCGATGCAGCAAGACTTCGCGAACCGCTTCGACAAGATGCAAGGCCAGATCGATTCGATTGTCGACGGTGGCGGTGGAAGCGGCGGTGGCGGTGACGACGGAAGCCATTGGGGAACTGTGACCGGTAATAACGGCACGGCAATTGGCCAGGGTTCGACCGTCTCCGGTGACAATAGTGTTGCCATCGGCCAAGGCGCTACCGCGACGGGCAACAATTCCGTGGCGATCGGCAATGGCTCGGTTGCGGATCGGGACAACACGGTTTCAGTAGGCGCGCCTGGCCAGGAGCGTCAGATTACGAATGTCGCGGCCGGTACCGCGCCGACGGATGCTGTCAATGTTCAGCAGATGAGAGATACGGTGAGAAGTGCGCGCCAGGATGCGATGGGTGGTGTTGCGGCTGCGATGGCAGTGGCCGGATTGCCGCAATCGACGCTGCCCGGCCGTACCTTCGTCGCAGTTGCCGGTAGCACTTACGGCGGCGAAGAGGGTACGGCGGTTGGCGTTTCCTACATGACGCGCGACGGCAAATGGACGTTCAAGGCGAGTGCCAATACGAGCACGCGTGGCGAGGTTGGCGTCGTTGTCGGTGGCGGGGTGTATTGGTAAGCGCATAGGGCTTGCATGACTGCCGCGCGCTGGAGGGTGCGTAAAGTCGTGCGGGAGAGCGGAGAGGGACGCCTGGGTTGATCCAGGCGTCCCTTTTTGGTTTGGATCTGCACAGGCGCGAATTCGCCGGGCGGGTCGAACAGCTAGCGGATAGCGATTCCGGAAGCCCCCGCTATGCGTCGACGCCGCCGAACACGTAGTTCGTCATCGCCAGCGAGCGCTGGTAGGTGCCGAGCGATTGGATCTCGAGCGTGTAGTCGTCGTCGGCTGCCCCCAGCGCCGAGAACACCGGCAGCAAGTGCTCGTCGGTCGGGTGCATCAGCACCGCGTGCGGCGCCTGACGGCGATAGTCGAGCAACGCATCGATATCGCGCGCCGCAAGTCGCGCCTCAAACCAATCGGTGAACTCGTCGACGCGCGGGTCGGCATCTTCGGGGCGCGCGGAGAAGTCGGCCGCGCGCAGGTTGTGCGTGATCTGTCCCGAGCCGATCACCATCACGCCGCTATCGCGCAAAGGACGCAATGCGCGTCCGATCCTGTAATGGTGAGCGGCATCCATCCGCGGCTGGATCGACAACTGCGCGATCGGAATATCCGCATGCGGGAACATCAGCAGCATCGGCACCCAGGCGCCATGGTCGAGGCCGTGCGTCTCGGTGCCGGCCGCGATCCCTGCCTGCGCGAGCAGCGCCACCGCTTGCTGCGCCACCTCGGGCGCTCCCGGCGCCGGATACTGGATCTCGTATAGCGCGCGCGGAAAACCGTAGAAATCGTGGATCGTCTCGGGCCGCTCGGCCGTGCTGGCGACCGGCGCTAAAGTCCCCCAATGCGCTGACAGCATCAGGATCGCGCGCGGACGCGGCAGATGCTGGCCAAGCGACGCGAATTCAGCGGACGGCATCGACGGATCGATCGGCAGCGTCGGTGCGCCGTGGGACAGGTAGACAGAAGGAAGGCGGGACATCGCGGCAGGATCGCGTCGAGCGCGATCGGGGAAGTGAAGTTGCTACGACTATAGACGCGCGATTCCGTTTGATAAACGGGGCAAAACGGAATTGATTGTGTCGTGCGCGTTGCGAATCAACCGTCGACGCCGCGCATCCCCTGCCACACGGGCGCATGCGGTGTGCCGATCGCGAACATATCGAGCACCCGCGCGACCGTGTGATCGACCATCTCGTCGATCGAAGCGGGATTGTTGTAGAACGCAGGCAGCGGCGGAAAAATCACGCCGCCCATTTCAGTCACGGCCGTCATGTTGCGCAGATGCGCGAGATTCAGCGGCGTTTCGCGCACCATCAGCACGAGGCGGCGGCGCTCCTTGAGCGTGACGTCGGCGGCGCGCGTGATGAGGTTGTCGGAGAGGCCGTGCGCGATGCTCGCGAGCGTCTTCATCGAGCATGGCGCGACGATCATGCCGTCGGTCGCGAACGACCCCGACGCGATGCTCGCCCCCACGTCGCGCACCGAATGCACGACATCGGCGAGCGGATGGATATCGTCTTTGGAGAGCTGGAGCTCGTGCTGGATGTTGAGCCAGCCAGCGCTGGAGATCAGCAAGTGAGTCTCGACGCCGCCCGTGCGCCGCAGCGTCTGGAGCAGGCGCACGCCATAGATGGCGCCGGTGGCGCCGGTAATCGCGATGATCAGCCGGCGCGGCGGCATGCTGGGTGTTTCCATCGAACTTGCCGCTGGCCGGTAACGTGAAGCGAGGCGGACAGCTTTACGCCGCCGCGAACAGCTGCTGCAGTTCGCCCGACTGGTACATCTCCATCATGATGTCCGAGCCGCCGACGAATTCGCCCTTCACGTAGAGCTGCGGAATGGTCGGCCAATTGGAGAATTCCTTGATGCCCTGGCGGATCTCGTCGTCTTCGAGGACGTTCACGGTCTTGAACTGATCGACGCCGCACGCCTTCAGGATCTGCACCGCACGGCCCGAAAAGCCGCACATCGGGAATTGGGCGTTGCCTTTCATGAAGAGCACGACGGCGTTGTCGTCGACGATTTGCTTGATGCGTTGTTGCGTTTCCATGAGGGGCCTTGCGTTCTGTAGGGTAGGGATAGATCGAAATGATAGCGGAATTCGACCGGCCGGGCTGAGCGTGGCGCGGGCCTCAGCGGGGGCCTGCGGCGCCGGCTCGTGCGATTGGGCCGCTCATTTCGCCGTTCGTCCAGATGCCCCCGCTGATGCGTTCGATGGCGGCGAGATCGGCGCGCGACTGGACGTCTTCGAAGCCTTGCGCCGCGAGCAAAGCGCGCACGTCGGCGGCTTGATCGTAGCCGTGTTCGATCCACAACTGGCCGCGCGACACGAGGCGCTCGCCCGCGCCGGCCACGATGATGCGGATCGCCGATAAGCCGTCGGCTTCGTCGGTGAGCGCGCCGCGCGGTTCGAAGCGCAGGTCGCCCTCGGTCAGATGCGGATCGCCGTGCCGGATATAGGGCGGATTGCTGACGATCGCGTCGAACGAGAGCGCGGGATCGAGCGCCGTGTACCAGTCGCTTTGCAGGAGCTGGAGCGCGCCGCCGGGACGCTTGGCGTCGAGCAGCTTGGCGGCGTTGCGCGCGGCGACGGTCAGCGCCTCGGTGGAACGGTCGAGCGCCCAAACACGCGCGTCGGGCCGCGCCGACGCAATCGCCACCGCGATCGCGCCGGTACCCGTGCCGAGATCGAGCACACGGGGCGCCGTGATGCCGTCGATCGCGGCAAGCGCCGTTTCGACCAGCAGCTCGGTCTCCGGACGCGGAATCAGCACGTGCGGCGTCACGTCGAATTCGAGGCCGAAGAACTCGCGCGCGCCGACGATCTGCGCGATCGGCTCACCAGCCACGCGGCGCGCTTCGAGCGCTCGATACTGCGCGCACGCGGCTTCGGCGAGCGGCTCGTCGCCGCGCGTGATCAGCTCCGTGCGACGCCAACCCAGCGCGTGCGTCAGCAGAATCCGCGCTTCGAGTGTGGGCAGCGTCGATGCGCGCAGCAGCGAGGCAGCGGTTTTCGGCGTGCGTTCAGCGTCGGCGGTGGCGTTCATCGGCAAGCGCCTCGTTTCGGAAGACGTCGCACTAACTTAGTCCGCGTCGCCCAGCGAAGCCAGCAGCTCCGCCTGATGCTCGCTGACGAGCGCGGCGATCAGATCGTCGAGATCGCCGTCCATGATCGCTTCGAGCTTGTACAGCGTCAGATTGATGCGGTGATCGGTGAGCCGCCCTTGCGGGAAGTTGTAGGTGCGAATCCGCTCGGACCGGTCGCCCGAGCCGATCAGGCTCTTGCGCGTCGCGGCTTCCTTCGCGTGCTGCTCGTGGGATTGCTTGTCCTTGATGCGCGCGGCGAGCACCTTCAGTGCGCGATCCTTGTTCTTGTGCTGCGAACGGTCGTCCTGGCATTCGACGACGATCCCGGTAGGCAAATGCGTGACGCGCACCGCCGAGTCCGTCTTGTTGATGTGCTGACCGCCCGCGCCCGACGCGCGGAACGTATCGATGCGCAGGTCGGCCGGATTGATCTCGACTTCGCCGATTTCGTCGGCTTCCGGCATCACCGCGACCGTGCACGCCGACGTATGGATGCGGCCCTGCGTCTCGGTCGCCGGCACGCGCTGCACGCGGTGGCCGCCCGATTCGAACTTGAGCCGCGAATACGCGGCCTGGCCCGCGATCCGCACGATCACTTCCTTGTAGCCGCCGAGGTCCGACGCGCTCTCCGACATCATTTCGACCTGCCAGCGCTGCCGCTCGGCAAAGCGCAAGTACATGCGCAGCAGATCGCCCGCGAACAGCGCCGACTCGTCGCCGCCCGTGCCCGCGCGGATTTCGAGGTAGATGTTGCGGTCGTCGTTCGGGTCTTTCGGCAGCAGCATCGTACGCAGCTCGCCTTCGAGCTGGGTCATCCGTTCGCGTGCGCCACGGACTTCCTCTTCGGCGAAAT
Organism: Trinickia camelliae; assembly: GCF_053525655.1. Lineage (NCBI taxonomy): Bacteria > Pseudomonadati > Pseudomonadota > Betaproteobacteria > Burkholderiales > Burkholderiaceae > Trinickia > Trinickia camelliae. The sequence continues at coordinate 42,376 of NZ_JBCHAA010000017.1, read as the reverse complement.
CGCGCATCGACGCGTCGGCGAGCAGTTCCTGCGCGGTCGCCGAATCGGTGAGCGCCTGCCGCCAGCGCGCGTAATGCTCGACCACCGGCCCGATTTCGGCGTGCTCGCGCGTGAGCTTGCGGTACTGGTCGAGGTTCGATGTGACGTCTTCGCGGCTTAGCAGGTCATTGAGTTCGGCCAGCCGGTTGGTGAGCTGGTCGAGCTTGAGTTGCATGCTCGTTTTCATGGTGTGGAGCGGGGCTCCCGGGTAGGCTGAAAATCTGGGGTCGGTGGAGCGGAGCAGCCGCGGCGGGGAATGGGTCGATCAGTCTGCCTGCGGGCTCCCGAAGCGGAGCAAGGATGCGAGGCAGCGCCGCTAACGGTCTGAAGAATTCGAATGTTTGTAGAACCCGCCCAACAGTTCGATGAGCGTATCGCGGTTTTCGCTGCTGGCGCGATTGAGCGCGTGCGTCGGGCCGTGGATGAGCTTGTTGGTCAGCGATTGCGACATCGCTTCGAGCACCACCGCCGGATCGTCGCCGCGCGAGAGCATTTTGAGCGCCCGCTCGACTTCCGCTTGGCGCAGCAAGTCCGCTTGCGTGTGCATGTGGCGGATCACCGGCACGATGCTGCGCGCATCGAGCCACTGCATGAAATTGGCGACGCGCGACTCGATGATCGTTTCGGCTTGCGCGACGGCCGCCTGCCGAGACGCGTTGCCTTCGCGCACGATCGCACCGAGATCGTCGACGGTATAGAGGAACACGTCTTCGAGCTTCGCGACTTCGGGCTCGATATCGCGCGGCACGGCCAGGTCGACCATGAAAATCGGACGGTGGCGGCGCGCCTTCACCGCGCGCTCGACGGCGCCCAGGCCGATGATTGGCAGCGTCGACGCCGTGCAGGACACGATGATGTCGAACTCGTGCATCCGCGCGGGCAAATCGGAGAGCGGGATCGAGCGGCCGTTGAAGCGCTCGGCGAGCTTCGCGCCGCGCTCGGCGGTGCGGTTCGCGATGACCAGCTCACGCGGTTGCTGAGCAGCGAAGTGCGTCGCGCACAGCTCGATCATTTCGCCGGCGCCGATGAAGAGCACGCGCTGGTTCGCGATCTTGTCGAAGATCCGCTGCGCGAGCCGCACGGCCGCGGCCGCCATCGACACCGACTGCGCGCCGATCTCAGTGGTGCCGCGCACTTCCTTGGCCACCGAGAACGTGCGCTGGAATAGCTGATTCAGATACGTGCCGAGCGCGCCCGCTTCGGAAGCCGTGCGCACCGCGTCCTTCAATTGTCCGAGGATTTGCGTTTCGCCGAGCACCATCGAGTCGAGCCCCGACGCGACGCGAAACGCATGCCGCACCGCTTCCGATTGCGGCAGCGCGTAGACGTGCGGCGCGAGTTCGGCGACCGAAATGCCGTGGTACTTCGACAGCCATTCGATCGCGGCTTCGCGCACGCTGCGGTCGTCGGTCGCGCAGTAGAGCTCGGTGCGGTTGCAGGTGGAGAGGATCGCGGCTTCGGGCGCGTTCGGCGCCGAGCGGCCAAGCCAGAGGTCTTTGAAGGTCGCGAGAGCGGGTTGGATCTGGTCGAGCGGAAACGCCACGCGTTCGCGCAGAGCGACTGGCGCTGTGTGGTGGTTGATTCCGATCGTCAGAAGTTGCATGTGCGGGGCTGCAATGGACCCTGGCCGTGGATGCGGCAAGGCTATGATTCAGCCCGATATTATAGCGTTTCTATGCTGCTTTCATTCTCGTCGCGATCGGCGCCTTGAGGGCCCTTGGTGCCTTTGGGCACTTTGGTCTTGTCGGCCGGGGGATCGGCAAAGAGCCGGTCGAGCTGATATCCAAAGCCGTACAGCGGGTTCAGGCTGTAGCCGCGTTCCGGATAGAGCTGCAGCTTGCTTCGCACGCGCGAGGCGTGGGTGTCGAGTGTGCGCGACTTCAGATCGCGCCGCGTCGCCCAAACCGTCTCCAGAATGTGTGCGCGCGCAACCGGGCGCCCGAGGTTCGCGAACAGCAAGAGCGCAAAGCGGCATTCCTTCGGGGTCAAGGTGACGACCTGGTCGTCGAAACGTGCTAGACCGCGCGCGGCGTCGAACGCATACTCGCCGAACCGTCCGCGCGACGCGCTTGGCGGGCGGCGCACCCCGGCGCGGCGCAGGAGCGCGTCGACGCGCGCGAGCAGCTCGGGGCCGCGTACCGGCTTGGCGATGCAATCGTCGGCGCCCGCGTGAAGGCTGGCGACGATCTCGCTTTCGCGCGGCGCGTGAATCATGACCATGGCCGGCAGGCCGGGCAGGATCGCGCGGGCGGCCGGGATCACGTCCTCGGACGGTAAATCGCCCGCCCACTGGTCAGAAATGAGAAGATCGCAGGTTTGCGTGGCGATCCACGCGAAGAAGTCGTTGCTGTTGGTGAAGGGCTGACAAGTATGGCCGCCGGCGAAGAGCAGACGGTCCATCACTTCAGCGTGGCGAGAATCCGGTTCGATAAGGGCGATTCGCATGGATGGGCGTCAGCGCTGTCCTGCTCGGTTGCTTAACATTCTTCCGACCCCTAAACTCGACCGCTGCACGGAACAATGCCGTGCTGATCTTTTGATTAAATGAGATAAGAATGCTATTAAGGCGTCCGGGCGGTGCCTATGGGATTAGTCTGAAAATAAGGCGAGGGCGCCGCTAATGGGTTCGCCTGGAATCGTGGTGCTCGGGGCCGTCGTCGGTTGGCTCGGCTGGTGGCTTCATCCGCTGCGCCGCGCCCGTCCTTGGATTGCCGTGCTGATCGGGGTCGCGGCAGCCAGCGCCGCCAAGATGGCCGGCAGTGTGACGGGCCTTTTCTATGACGGCGACACGCTCGAATGGCCGGTTTGCACGGCCATCGCACTTCTCGCCGTTGCCGTGACGGTCGGCTTGGTCTCCCGTCGATGAACGCTTGCAGGCTACACAATGAATATCCGACTTCCTGAATCCGCTGCCCTCGGCGAAACCATTCCCGAGCGGCTGGCGCGGCTGCGCGGCGCGATGGCGCGCGCGGGGCTCGCCGCCTATATCGTTCCGACCGACGATCCGCATCTCTCCGAATATCCGCCTGAGCGTTGGCAAGGCCGTCAATGGCTATCGGGCTTCGATGGCTCGGCGGGCCTTCTCGCAGTCACCACCGATTTCGCCGGCCTCTGGACCGATAGCCGCTACTGGGTTCAAGCCGAGGCTCAATTGGCGGGCAGCGGCGTGCAGTTGATGAAGCTCGTGGCCGGCCAGCCGATGCACGTCTATGTCGATTGGCTGGCGCAGAACCTGCCGGCTGGGGCGACGGTAGGCGTCAACGGCGCGGTGCTCGGTGTGGCGGCGGCGCGCGTGCTGACCGACAAGCTTTCGGCGCGCGGCATCACCGTGCGCACCGATGCCGATTTGCTCGACGAGATCTGGCCGGGCCGTCCGGCGTTGCCTGAGGTGGCGGTCTACGAGCACGTCGCGCCGCACGCCGGCGACACGCGCGCCGAGAAGCTCGCGCATGTGCGCCGCGCGATGCGGGAAAACGGCGCGCAATGGCATTTCGTCTCGACGCTCGACGACCTCGCGTGGCTCATGAATCTGCGCGGTGCCGACGTGACCTACAACCCGGTGTTCGTCGCGCATGCTCTGATCGGGCTCGATGGGGCGTCGCTCTTCATCGGCGACGGCAAGGTGCCGCAGGAAACGGTGGAAGCGCTCGCCCGCGACGGCGTGCGCGTCGAGTCGTATCAGAAAGCCTCCAGCGCGCTCGCTGCATTGCCGGCTGGCTCGACGTTGCTGATCGATCCGCGCCGCATCACGTACGGCCTGCTGCAGACGGTGCCGGCGTCCGTGAAAGTCGTCGAGGCGGTCAATCCGTCGACGTTCGCCAAGTCGCGTAAGACGGCGAGCGAAGCCGAAAACGTGCGTGCGACGATGGAACAGGACGGCGCCGCGCTCGCCGAGTTTTTCGCGTGGTTCGAAAGCGCGCTCGCCAAGGGCGAGACGATCACCGAGCTCACCATCGATGAGCGCCTGACAGCGGCGCGCGCGCGCCGGCCGGGCTTCGTATCGCTGAGCTTTTCGACGATCGCGGGCTTCAACGCAAACGGCGCGATGCCTCACTACAAGGCGACCGCCGCGTCGCATTCGACGATCGAAGGCAACGGCCTGTTGCTGATCGACTCCGGCGGCCAGTACCTGAGCGGCACGACGGACATCACGCGGGTCGTGCCGGTCGGCACGGTGTCGGCGGAGCAAAAGCGCGACTTCACGGTCGTGCTCAAGGCGATGATGGCGCTCTCCCGCGCGCATTTCCCGCGCGGCATCCGCTCGCCGATGCTCGACGCGATCGCGCGTGCGCCGATCTGGGAAGCCGGCTTGGAATATGGCCACGGCACTGGTCATGGCGTCGGCTATTTCCTGAATGTCCACGAAGGCCCGCAGGTGATCTCGCACTTCGCGCCGGCCGAGCCGCACACGGCGATGGAAGAGGGGATGATCACGTCCGTCGAGCCGGGTGTTTACCGGCCGGGCAAGTGGGGCGTGCGGATCGAAAACCTCGTGCTCAATTGTGCCGCGCAAGAGACCGCGTTCGGTTCGTTCCTCAAGTTCGAGACGCTGACGCTGTGTCCGATCGACACGCGCTGCATCGAGCTGTCGATGTTGCGCGAGGACGAGCGTGCGTGGCTCAACGCGTATCACGAGACGGTGTGGACGCGCGTGTCGCCGCACGTGTCGGGCGACGCGAAGGCGTGGCTCGAAACGCGTACCCAGCCCATTTGATCGAAGCGCTAAACGGAACAACGCAGTATTTACAAAAGGAATCGCGATATGGCCGGCGCCGGAGTGATTGTCATCGACATGCAGCAAGCCCTGCTCGCCGGCGCCACGCCGGCCTACCGCGTGATGGCGGTGGTGGACGGGATCAACCGTCTGACCGCCGCGGCCCGCAAAGCGAAAGCGCCGGTCTGGTTCGTGCAGCATGCCGACGACGATGAACTCGCGCCGAACAGCGCGGGCTGGCAGCTCCACCCGGAGTTGGAGCTCGAAGACACGGACCGGGTCGTGGGCAAGCGCTACGGCGATTCGTTTCACGAGACGCTGCTGCAGTCGCAACTCGAGCGCAACGGTATCGATCGCGTCGTGCTGTGCGGTTACGCGAGCGAGTTTTGCGTCAATACCGCCGCGCGCCGTGCGTCATTGCTCGGTTACCGGACGACGGTGGTCTCAGATCTGCACACCACGCAGGATCAGCCGCATCTCACCGCGCAACAGATCGTTGCGCACCAGAACTACGTCTGGGAGCACAGCTCGCTCGCCGGCAACCCGATCTCGGTGCGCACGCTCGCCAACGTGCTGAGAGCGGAGTTCGCATGACCATCAAAGCGGTCGTTTTCGATTTCGGCGGGGTGCTGATCGACTGGAGCCCCGAGTATGTCTATCGCCAGCTGATTCCCGACGAAGCCGAGCGCCGTTGGTTCCTCACGCACGTCTGTGCGATGGATTGGGTCGTGCGGCAGGACGGCGGCCAGCCGATCGCGGAGGGCACTGCGGAACTGGTCGCGAAGTTTCCCGAGCATGAAGCGCTTATCCGCGCGTTCTATGAGCGCTGGCAGGAGATGATCGGCGGCGTGCTGGAGGAGGGCGCCGCGACGGTCGAGAAGCTCGACGCGGCCGGCGTGCCGCTCTTCGGGCTGACGAACTGGTCGGCGGAGACGTTCCCTTACGCCTGGGAGAACTTTCCGATTCTGCGGCGCTTCAAGGACATTGTCGTCTCGGGCCGCGTGAAACTGGTCAAGCCGGACCCAGCCATCTTCCACGAGATGGCGAGCCGCATCGAGCCGCATTTGCCCGGCATCGAGCCGCACGAAATCGTCTTCATCGACGACAACCGCAAGAACGCCGATGCCGCGACGGCGCTTGGCTGGCACGGCGTGCATCACACGAGCGCGGCGGTGACCGAAGCGCGCTTGCGCGAGCTGGGCCTGCCGGTCTGAGGGTTGACGCAGCTTAACGTCTAACGGGGCGCGGGCTTGCCGCGCCGGCTGCTCACTGCCCGATCAGGTTGCGTAACGCGCCGCTCAATCCCTTCACAGTTTCCCCGACACCCTTCGCCACGCCCTTGACGCTCACGCCGAGTGCGTCGGCAAAGCCGGAGCTGAGCTTCGTCGCGAAGCTCTCGTTGAGCGAGAACTTCGGATCGCGCAGATTGCCGTCGAGTTCGAAGTGCAGCGTGATCTTGTCGCCGTGCGCTTTTAGTGCGGCGACGGCGGCTTGGGTCGGCAGCGACAGAAAGGTATCGAGCGGATCGCTGCTCTCGGCGAGTTGCAGGTGATTGAGCGTCACCACACCCGGCGCGTGCAATTGCTCGTTGCGGACCGTCGCGTTGACGGTCATATCGAGCGTGCCGCCGGCTACGGGCGTCTTAGCGCTGATCTTCGTCAGCAAGTAGGGATCGAGCGTGACAATGTCGACGCTGCGCAATTCCGTGTTTGTCTGCGAGTCCTTGCTCGCGATCTTGATCCAGCCCGAAAACGATACCGTCCCCGTGTGCTGCGGCCCTTTGATTTCACCTTTCACGGCTACCTGCGTCGGATCGGTGAGGGCGGGCAGATGCAAATGATCGACCGTCGCGTGCGCATTCTCGACTGCGATCTTGTAGGCCGGGTGCCGCACGGTTTCGTCGTAGAACTCGAAGGTCCCGTGCGTGAATTCGACGTGGTCGATGAGCTTGTCTTGTCCCCCGAAGGCGTTGGCTTCGGTTCCGCTCGCGGGCGCGGCGTTGAGCGATTGCCGCAGATTCGGCACGACTTGCAGTCCGCCGCTTGCGGTGCGCAGGACGGTCAGCGTGAAACCGTCGATAACGACGCTTCGCACATGGATGCGTTTCTTGAGCAAATCGGACAGGTCCGGCTCGATCGTGATCCGGTCGGCGCGCAGCGTATCGCCGGCGGGCCAGCTCTTCGGCGCGTGCAGATGGACGTTGGTAAGCCGGACTCCCGAGAGACCGATATCGATACGCTCGGCGCTCCCGAGCGGCCCGAGCGCGCCGGCTATGCGCGCTTTCAGTTCGCGTTCGAGCGTGTAGACCCCGGCAATCGCCGCGACAACGAGCGCGACGATCAGGCCGACGACCACCCACGCCACCCGCACGCCTTTCGATGCCATCCGTCGCTCCTGTCGTTGTCGCCCACCGCCATTGGACAAACGCCCCGCGCACTGTCGAGTGAGCGGGGCGTTTGTTTTGCCGCAAGCCGTGTGCCCTGATCGGGCGATCGTTCGTCTTAGCGGGTAACCGGCTTGTAGCGCACGCGCTTCGGCTTGGCGGCTTCTTCGCCGAGGCGCTTCACCTTGTCCGCTTCGTACTCGTGGTAGTTGCCGTCGAAGAACACGGCTTGCGAATCGCCCTCGAACGCGAGGATGTGGGTCGCAATGCGGTCGAGGAACCAGCGATCGTGCGAGATCACCATCACCGAGCCCGCGAATTCGAGCAGCGCGTCTTCGAGCGCGCGCAGCGTTTCGACGTCGAGGTCGTTCGACGGTTCGTCGAGCAGCAGCACGTTGCCGCCCGCGATCAGCGTCTTCGCCAAGTGCAGCCGCCCGCGCTCACCGCCCGACAGCGTGCCGACGTTCTTCTGCTGGTCGCCGCCCTTGAAGTTGAAGCGGCCAATATACGCGCGCGACGGCGTTTCGTACTTGCCGACCGTCAGCACGTCGGCGCCGCCGGAAATCTCTTCGAACACCGTTTTCGAACCGTCGAGCGCGTCGCGGCTCTGGTCGACGTAGGCGAGCTTGACGGTCGGGCCTTGCACGATCTCACCCGAATCCGGCTGCTCCTTGCCGGTCAGCATACGGAACAGCGTCGATTTGCCCGCGCCGTTCGCCCCGATGATGCCGACGATCGCGCCCGCCGGAATCTTGAAGCTCAGGTCGTCGATCAGGAGCCGGTCGCCATAGGCCTTGCTGACGTTCTTGAACTCGATGACTTCGTTGCCGAGGCGCTCGCCCACCGGAATGAAGATTTCCGACGTTTCGTTGCGCTTCTGGTATTCCTGGCTGTTGAGCTCCTCGAAGCGCGCGATACGTGCCTTCGATTTCGCCTGGCGGCCCTTCGGATTCTGGCGCACCCACTCCAGCTCCTTCTTGATCGCCTTTTGGCGCGCCGATTCGGACGCTTCTTCCTGCTTCAGTCGCTCTTCCTTCTGGTCGAGCCAGCTGCTGTAGTTGCCCTTCCACGGAATGCCGTGGCCGCGGTCGAGTTCGAGAATCCACTCGGCGGCGTTATCCAGGAAGTAGCGATCGTGGGTGACCGCGACGACCGTGCCCGGGAAGCGCACGAGGAACTGCTCGAGCCAATCGACGGATTCGGCGTCGAGGTGGTTGGTCGGTTCGTCGAGCAGCAGCATGTCGGGCTTTTCGAGCAGCAGCTTGCAGAGCGCGACGCGGCGCTTTTCGCCGCCCGACAGGTTCTCGATCGTCGCGTCCCAGGGCGGCAGGCGCAGCGCGTCGGCGGCGATTTCCAACTGCTGCTCGGGGCTGCCGCCGTCGCTCGCGGCGAGGATCGCTTCGTATTTCGCCTGTTCGGCAGCGAGGGCATCGAAGTCGGCGTCGGGTTCGGCGTAGGCCGCGTAGATCTCCTCGAGCTTCTTGCCAGCCTGGAACAGATCGCCGAGGCCTTCTTCGACCGCTTCGCGCACCGTCTTCGACGGGTCGAGCTTCGGCTCCTGCGGCAGATAGCCGATGTTCAGGTTCGGCATCGGCGTGGCTTCGCCTTCGATTTCCGTGTCGACGCCGGCCATGATTTTGATGAGCGTCGATTTGCCCGAGCCGTTCAGGCCGAGCACGCCGATTTTCGCGCCGGGGAAGAACGAGAGCGAGATGTCTTTTAGGATCTGGCGCTTCGGCGGCACGATCTTGCCGACGCGGTTCATGGTGAAGACGTATTGGGCCATGGGCTTGAAGTCGGATGTTGAGGCCGCGTTGCGCTCGATATGGCGCGCGCGGCGATGGGTGAAATGGGATTCGAGCGGTGCGCCGGCGCGGCGCTTCAATGCGCCGTCGCGCCGGGGGTTCGAGCGCGTAAGCGTCCGCTATTGTACTTCGCGTCGACGAGGGCGCCGCGTCAGAGCCACGCGGCGACGCCGCCGTGCCCCGAGCATGTGCCGCGGCGGTGCCGGCTGAAGCTATAAGTGCCGTCGCGGCAGCGAGCGGTCGCGCCTTCCGGCACGCGCCCCGATTTCGAATGCGCGGGCGAATGGACCGTTTCGCCCGAGCTGTTCTGGTAGGTGTTGTGGTTGTCGAGATCGAACTCGTTCGGAGCTGTCGAAGATGACGAATACGCGAACGCCGGGGCGGCGGCGGTGAGCAGCAGGCAGGCGGCAAGCGCGGCGAACGCCGGCTTGACGATGCGCGCGATGGCCGGATGGCAGAGTTGGCGGGCAGGGTGGCTGTGTGGCATGGTCATGGTCTCGGGAATGTCGTTTTACTGCGCGGACAATGGGCACAACGCCCGGCATAATAGCGCGGTCATGAGTGACGGATTATTTCGATTAGAAAAGCTAAGTAATTCGGAAAGTGTTAGCAAGGGAGGGAGTGTGCTGCGTTTGATTCGTTTTGGTTTGAGCGTGCCGCTATGCGCGGTTTTTCTGGGAGCGTGTGCTTCTTCGCCGCCTGCGTCGCAAGTTTCGTCGCTGCCGCTCATCGTGGCTCACCGTGGCGGCACCGCTGACGCGCCCGAGAACACGATCGAGGCGATTCGCCAGGCGGTCGCTCATCACGCGGACGTCATATGGCTCACCGTGCAGTTGAGCAAGGACGGCGTGCCCGTTCTATACCGTCCGGTTGACCTGTCGGCACTAACGGATGCGTCAGGACCGGTGGCGGGCAAGACGGCGGCTGAGCTGGCACGTGTGAATGCGGGGTGGATGTTCAAGCAACCCGGCGCGACTGGCGAAGGTGAGTATCCGTATCGCCGCGATCCCGTCGGCATTCCCACCTTGCGCGATGCGTTACGCGCCATTCCCGTCGACTTGCCCGTGATCCTGGATATGAAAGCACTGCCCGCCGAGCCGCAGGCGCAGGCCGTTGCAAAGGTGTTGAGTGACGAGGGGGCATGGCCGCGCGTCGTGATCTATTCGACGGAAGCGGCGTACCAAAGCGCGTTCGCAGCTTATCCGCAGGCACGTCTGTTCGAGTCGCGCGATGCGACGCGCTTGCGATTGCTGCGGGTGCTGCTCAACGAAGGTTGCATGGACGCGCCGGCCAAGCCGACGTGGACCGGCTTCGAATTGCATCGAAAACTCACAGTCACCGAGAAATTCACTCTTGGAGAAGGGCGCTCGGAAGTGAACGCCACGATGTGGACGCCCGAGGCAGTCGCGTGCTTTCGGAGACAGTCCGACAAGGTCCACGTCGTCGCCATCGCTGTGAACAACGCCGACGACTACCAAACCTCGGCATGCCTGGGCATCGACGCGGTATTGGCTGACTCGCCGCGCGAGATGTCGGCGATTCGCTCGAAGATTGCGCTGCCGCTGCAATGCCCGGTGCGACGAGATACCGCGACTGCGCAAAATTGATAGTCGCCAGACAACGCGGAACGCAGATGCGACAAAGCCCGCTGACGCGGGCTTTGCTGTGCTTTGACTTGTGGACGCCCGGCCGAGCGTCCGCAAACGAGGCAGACCTTACACGTTGAACAGGAAGTTCATCACGTCCCCGTCGTGCACGACGTATTCCTTCCCTTCGGCGCGCATCTTCCCGGCTTCCTTCGCGCCTTGCTCACCCTTGTAGGTCACATAGTCGTCGAAAGAGATGGTTTGCGCGCGGATGAAGCCGCGCTCGAAATCGGTGTGGATCACGCCGGCGGCTTGCGGCGCGGTATCGCCGATATGGATCGTCCACGCGCGCACTTCCTTCACGCCCGCGGTGAAATACGTCTGCAGCCCGAGCAGCTTGAAACCGGCGCGGATCACGCGGTTCAGGCCAGGTTCTTCCATGCCCATGTCGGCGAGGAACACTTCCTTGTCTTCGTCCGCCAGATCGGCGATCTCGGCCTCGATCGCCGCGCACACGGCGACGACCGGCGCCTTCTCGGTTTCCGCGTACTTGCGCACCGCGTCCAAATGCGGGTTGTTCTCGAACCCGTCTTCCTTCACGTTCGCGACATACATCGTCGGCTTCGCGGTGATCAGGCAGAACGGCTTGAGCAGCGCCTCTTCCTCGTCGGACAGATCGAGCGAGCGCACCGACTTCGCCTGATCCAGCTGCGCGCGCACCTTTTCCAGCACGGCCGCGAGCTTGACCGCTTCCTTGTCGTTGCCCGACTTCGCGGCCTTCGAGTAGCGCGCGAGCGCCTTTTCGACGGTGCTGAGGTCGGCGAGCGCCAGTTCGGTGTTGATGACTTCGATGTCCTGTAGCGGATCGACCTTGCCCGCGACGTGAATCACGTTCTCGTCCTCGAAGCAGCGCACGACGTGCGTGATCGCGTCGGTCTCGCGGATGTTCGCGAGGAACTGGTTGCCGAGCCCTTCGCCCTTGCTCGCGCCGGCTACGAGGCCGGCGATGTCGACGAACTCGACGACCGCCGGCACGACGCGCTCGGGCTTGACGATCTCGGAGAGTGCGCTCAAGCGGTGATCGGGCACTTCGACCACGCCGACGTTCGGCTCGATCGTGCAGAACGGATAGTTTTCGGCGGCGATGCCCGCCTTGGTCAGTGCGTTGAACAGGGTGGACTTGCCGACATTAGGCAAGCCGACGATGCCGCATTTGAGGCTCATGGAATCCTTCGAACGGGTGAAACGGCGCTAGGGCCGGGCGCTCTTCGGCGCAGCCGGCAGGACGGCTCGACCGCAGCGCGGAAAAAAGGGACGGCGCGCGGGGCGCGGCCGGCAAAAGCGCTATTGTACCGCTGGTCCCGCCACGGGCTGTGCGCTTTGGCATCGGGTGTGCAGCGTCGCCGTATGTTGCCCGCCGTAGGCAGTTCGCGGGTGAAGGGGCCAGATACGAGGCCAGGCCCGCCCCGAATGTGCCCGCTCCACTTTTGATATAGCGCACCGGCGCGGTCCGCCGGACAAGCGGTGCAATAGGGCGCGGCTATAATGCCCGGCATGAGTGCTTCCCATCAAAGCTTCCACGTGGCCGTCGTCGGCGGCGGGCTGGTCGGCAAGACCACCGCGCTCGCGCTGACGCAGGCCGGTCTGCGCGTCGCGCTGCTCGCTCAGCCCACGGTGCCGCGTCCGGCCGATGCCGTCTTCGATGCGCGCATTTACGCGCTGTCCTCCAGTTCGCAGACTTTGCTCGAACGCCTGCGCGTCTGGCAGGCGCTCGATCACAGCCGGCTTGCGCCCGTCTACGACATGCGCGTCTGGGGCGATGCCCACGCCGAACTCCATTTCTCCGCGTTCCAAGCTTCGGTGGCGCAGCTCGCGTGGATCGTCGAATCGTCGCTGATCGAGCAATCGCTCGACGCCGCGTTGCGCTTCCAGCCGAACCTGACCTGGATCGACGCGCGCGCCCAAGGGCTCGACGTCAAGACCGATGCGGCGGTGCTCGGTCTGGCGAACGGGCAGGTCATCGAGGCTGATCTGGTCGTCGGCGCGGACGGCGCCCATTCGTGGGTCCGTGCTCAGATCGGCTCCAAAGTCGAGCGGCGCGACTACCGGCAGACGGGCGTCGTCGCGAACTTCAAGGCCGCCAAGCCGCACGGCGAAACCGCCTATCAGTGGTTCAAGGACGGCGAAATCATCGCGTTGCTGCCGCTGCCTGACGGCCACGTGTCGCTCGTCTGGTCGGCGCGCACCGAGCACGCGAAGGAACTGATCGCGCTCGATCCCGCGCAACTGGCGGCCGCCGTCGAAAAGGTCACCCAAGGCCAGCTCGGCGCGCTCGAATGCGTGACGCCCGCACAGGGCTTCCCGCTCGCGCTGCAAACGGTCGATCGGCTGGTCGCGCCGCGCGTCGCGCTGGTCGGCGACGCCGCGCATCTGATCCACCCGCTCGCCGGCCAGGGGATGAACCTCGGCCTGCGTGACGCGGCCGCGCTCGTCGACATCATCGCGAAAAAGGAGCCGTTCCGCGATCTGGGCGACCCGGTGCTGCTGCGCCGCTACGAGCGCGCCCGCCGCGAGGATATCGGCGCGCTGATGATCGCCACCGACGGCCTGCAGCGCCTGTTTTCCCTACCTGGAACGGTCGCACGCGCGGTGCGCAACACGGGAATGGCGCTGGTTGGTGCGCAGCCGCTCATTAAGCGCTGGCTCGTTTCCGCCGCCTTGGGCTAATAATTAGACAACGACGGGGGCCTCGACTCGACGGCCCGCCACGAACACACACGCTCGCCACGCGAGCGCGTTTCACCAAAGGATGCAAGACATGAAGAAAATCGTTCGGATCGCGGTGACGGCGCTGGCCGTCGCGGCAGCCACCCTGGGCTGCACCGCCCAGGCCGACCAGACCACCGACAAGCTGAAATCGACGCTGCAATCGCGGCTCGGCGGTGATGTCGAGATCAAGAGCATCGCGAAATCGCCGATCGCGGGCCTGTACGAAGTCAACCTCGGCACGCAGATGCTCTATAGCGACGCAAACGGCGACTACGTGCTGCTCGGCGACCTCGTCGACACGAAGACCCGCACCAACCTGACCGAAGCGCGCCTTGCCGAGACCAACAAGATCGATTTCGCGAGCCTGCCGCTCGCGAACGCGGTCAAGGTCGTGAAGGGCAACGGCAGCCGCAAGATCGCGGTGTTCTCCGATCCGAACTGTCCGTACTGCAAGCAGCTCGAGACGACGCTGAAGTCGATCGATAACGTCACCGTCTATACGTTCCTGTACCCGGTGCTGTCGCCGGATTCGCTCGTGAAGTCGAAATCGATCTGGTGCTCGGCCGACCGCGCGAAGACCTGGGAATCGTGGATGCTCGACCATAAGGCGCCGAGCGGCCCCGCCAACTGCGACACCACTGCGCTCGACAAGAACCTCGCGCTCGGCCGCGGCATGAACGTGACCGGCACGCCGACCGTATTCCTCGCGGACGGCCGCCGGCTGCCGGGAGCCGTCTCCGCCGACCAGCTCGACAAGGCGCTATCCGCCGTGCGCTGATGCGGCGAACCGTTTAACAAGAGGCGCAATGGCGCCTCTTGTCGTTTCTGAAGCCCCGATTGTGTCCCTCACCGTTTTCCGAACCTTTCCGAGCCCACTAGCCTGCCGATGAAGCCGATCCGCTACACCATCGTCCCGAAGCAACCCGCCGCGCACCTGTTCGAAGTGACCTTGACGCTCGCCGATCCCGATCCGGCCGGGCAGCGCTTCATGCTGCCGGTGTGGATTCCCGGCAGCTACATGGTGCGCGAGTTCGCGCGCAACATCGTCACGCTGCGCGCGTTCAACGACGCGGGCCGCAAGGTGCGCATCGAGAAGACCGATAAGCACACGTGGCAGGCCGCGCCGCTCAAAGGCGGCTCGCTGACCTTGCGCTACGAGGTGTACGCGTGGGACCTGTCCGTACGCGCCGCGCATCTCGACGACACGACCGGTTTCTTCAACGGCACGAGCGTTTTCCTCGCTCCGCTCGGGCATGAGCAAGCGCCCTGCGTCGTCGATATTCAAAAGCCGGCGGGGCCAACGTACCGCAACTGGCGCGTCGCGACGGCGCTGCCGGAAGCGCGCGGCACGAAGCGCTACGGATTCGGCGAATACCGCGCGGAGAACTATGACGAGCTGATCGATCACCCGGTGACGCTCGGCGAATTCGCGCTCGCGACGTTCAAGGCGTACGGCGTGCCGCATGACATCGTGATCGCGGGCCGCGTCGTGGCACTCGACATGGACCGGCTCGCGGCGGATTTGAAGCGCATCTGCGAAGCGCAAATCGCACTGTTCGAGCCGAAGACCAAGAAAGCGCCGATGGATCGCTATGTCTTCATGACGCAGGCCGTGAGCGATGGCTATGGTGGCCTCGAGCATCGCGCGTCGACGGCGCTGATCTGCAACCGTACCGACCTGCCGGTGGTGGGCCAGGGCGAGGCGTCCGAGGGTTATCGGACGTATCTGGGGCTCTGCAGCCACGAGTACTTCCACACCTGGAACGTGAAGCGCATCAAGCCCGCCGCCTTCGCGCCGTACGACCTGACGCGCGAGAACTACACGTCGCTGCTGTGGCTCTTCGAAGGCTTCACGTCTTACTACGACGATTTGATGCTCGTGCGCAGCCAGAGCATCACGCAAGACCAGTACTTCACCTTGCTCGGCAAGACGGTGGGCGCGGTGCTGCGCGGCAGCGGCCGCCTGAAGCAGAGCGTCGCCGAGAGCTCGTTCGACTCGTGGGTCAAGTACTACCGCCAGGACGAGAACTCGCCGAACGCGATCGTCAGCTACTACGCGAAGGGCTCGCTTGTCGCGCTGGCGTTCGATTTAGCGATTCGCGCGCAGACGAACCATCGCAAGTCGCTCGACGACGTGATGCGGCTGCTTTGGCAGCGCTATGGCCGCGATTTCTACCGCGGTAATGCTGTCGGTGTGGGTGAGGATGAGGTCGAGGCGCTGATTGCCGAGGCGACCGGCGCGGACCTCTCGTCGCTGTTCGACGAGGCGGTGCATGGCACGCGCGACTTGCCGCTTGTAGAGTTGCTCGCGCCCTTCGGCGTAACGCTCGGACCGGAGACCGACAAGAACGGCAAGCCGTCGCTCGGGGCGAAGACGCGCGGCGGCGCGGAGTGCGCGCTGACGGTGGTTCATGACGGCAGCGCCGCGCAGAAGGCGGGCTTGTCGGCGGGCGACGTGCTGGTCGCCGTCGATGGCCTGCGCGTCACCGGCTCGAACCTCGACGCACTGCTCGCCCGCTACCAGCCGGGCGCCAGGGTCGAGATCCACGCGTTCCGGCGCGATGAGCTGCGCGTCGCGCAGGTGAAGCTCGATGGGCCGGAGGTCTCGCGCTACAAGCTGACGTTCGGGGAGAAGGGCGATAAGCGCGGCGAACCCGCAGCGGTGCGCAAGGTGCGCGAGCGCTGGCTGCAAGGCTGATCCAGCGGCGGCTCGGCTTGGGACGGCGCTGGCGTCTGCGCCGTCCTGAGCTGTTCTGCGCTGGCCGAGCAGGCGGTTGCGTCCAAGTCAGACCAGGACGTATCGCCAATCCTGCGCTAATTTCGATGCGAAACCGGCCGTAATCGGTGGATTGTCCCACCGTTGCAACAATCCGTCGCCGCCAGAC
Source organism: Trinickia camelliae (assembly GCF_053525655.1). Classification (NCBI taxonomy): domain Bacteria; kingdom Pseudomonadati; phylum Pseudomonadota; class Betaproteobacteria; order Burkholderiales; family Burkholderiaceae; genus Trinickia; species Trinickia camelliae. Next base: position 26,195 of record NZ_JBCHAA010000017.1, on the reverse strand, counting down.
TACTTTTTCGCGACGCGCAGAAAAATACAATGGCTTCACTCGCGCAACGATGCGCAACCCCTCTGGAGCCGACCATGACCACCATCCTTCAACTGAACTCCGCCGCCCGCACGCAAGGCGCCCAATCGACGCTGCTCGCCAACGAATTGACGGCAAAGCTGCAACAATCGAATCCGGGTGCGAAAGTCGTCGTGCGCAACCTGCTCGCCGACGCGCTGCCGCACCTCGACGAGTCCGTCCTCGGCGCGTTCTTCACGCCGGCCGATAACCATACTGCCGAGCAAGCAGCAATTGCCGCACGCAGCGAAGCGCTGATCGCCGAATTGCAAGCCGCCGACATCGTCGTGATCGGCGCGCCGCTCTATAACTTCGGCATCTCGTCGCAACTGAAGGCGTACTTCGACTGGATCGCGCGTGCCGGCGTCACGTTCCGCTACACCGAGAACGGCCCGGAAGGCTTGGTGAAGGGCAAGAAGGTGTTCGTGGTATCGGCACGCGGCGGCAAGTACCAAGGCACGCCGAACGACACCCAGACGCCGTACCTGAAGACGTTCCTCGGCTTCCTCGGCATGACGGACGTCAGCTTCATCTACGCCGAAGGCCTGAACATGGGCCCGGACGCAGCCAACGCCGCCCTCGCTGGTGCGCGTGAGGCGATCGCGGCGGTGTAATCCGGCAGGTTCGCGCCGGGTAGCGCAAGGCGTCGCAGCAGAATGCCGTAGCGACGTTGCAATTCCGTCTCTCGACGTTTCGAGATACTTCGCCCCCTCTTCGCAGGGGGCGAAGCCGTTTACGCGCCGACAGCGTTGTTCGCTCCCCACGCGCCATTCTTAGCGTCGTGAGTGCCGGTAAGACGAGACGTCTCTTGTGCCTCGTTGTCTTAATTCCTAAGCAATCTCATTAAGAATTTAGGAATAGTCTCATGGAGTCCGAAGGGGTGCGCCGCAACAATTAATCCTGTGAATTTACCGGGATGTGTGCGTCATGAACCTTCGCATTACCCCTCGCAGCGGTTCGACGTATGACAACCGGGCGCAGATGCGGCCAACCGCGCTCTCTCCGTTCGCTCTGGCGGCCTTTGCAACGTTTTGCCATGTGTCCGCGTCCGCGAGTCAGATTGCTCCGGAGGCTGTCGCGGTTGTATCGCTTGGTCAGCAATCCCAAATTGCACCTGCCGAGCCGGCCAATCGGCAGCCCAAGAGCACCCCTGCCTCTGCGTTCGACGCCGACTTGATGCGCGCCCGCGGCCTCGACCCGGCGCTGGCGGCGTACTTCAGCCAGGCGCCGCGCTTCATGCCGGGTCCGCAGCGCGTGTCGCTGTACGTGAACGGCGAACGGCGCGGAAACGCCGCCGCGACGTTCGACGATCAAGGCAACCTGTGCTTCGACCGCGCGCTGCTCGAGCACGCGGGCCTGGTCGTTCCCGACGCGCTGAAGCACGACAAGGAGCAAGGCGGCAAAGAAGGCAAGGAGCCGAAGCCGGCCGCCAAGGCCGCCTGCTACGACTATCGCGACGCCTTTGCGCAGGCCACGGTCGACCTGGACCCGGGCGCGAATGCCGTACGCCTGATTGTTCCAACCGAGGCGCTGAAGAGCGATGCCCAGCCCGTCGGGAAGTTCGAGTCGGGTGGCGTGGGCGGCGTCTTCAACTACAACGTGATGTCGATGTCGACCTCGGGCGGCGGGTCGAGCAACCGCTACACGACTGCGGACGGCGAAGTCGGCCTGAACGCCGGCGATTGGATCGTGCGCAGCCGGAACGTCTTCACGCAGCAAGGCAGCGTCTCGGACGTCAGCAACCTGTACACCTACGCGCAAAAGACGTTTGTGCGCACGGGCGGCATGCTGCAAGCCGGACAGATCAACGTCAGCGGCAGCCTGTTCCCGGTGCCCTCGCTCACTGGCGTGCAGTATTTTCCCGACTCGGCGCTGATCCCGCCGGCCCCCGGCCCGTCCTTTCAAGGCATCGCCAATAGTCCGTCGCGGGTCGAGGTCCGCCAGCTGGGCGCGCTCATCTACTCGACGATTGTGCCGGCCGGCCCGTTCACGCTGTCGAACCTGCCGTTGACGAGCGCGTCGGCCGACGTGCACATCACCCTCACGGAAACGAATGGCGGCGCGAAGAGCACGTATACCGTGCCGGCGGCGTCGCTGACCGCGGGGCAGCGGGCGCCGTTGGGTTTGTCGGCTGCGCTCGGCAAGGTGCGCAATCTCAGCGACGTCGACGGCCAGCGCTCGCCGCTAGTCGCGACGGCCTCCAAAGGCTGGAACGTCGGCACGCGCTATCGGGTCGCTGCGGGCGCGCTCGTCGCGCAGGACTATCAAGCGCTGGCTGGCAGTCTGGACGCCGCGCTTTCCAGGAACACGTTCGCGAACGTTCAGAGCCTGGCGTCGAATTCGCAGCTCGATCGCGCCCGCGGTTTCAACGTCAGCGCGAGCGTGAATGCACAACTGATCGGCAATCTGTCGGGCAGCCTCAGCGCGACCCAGCAGACCCAGGGCTATCGTTCGCTCGCCGATACGCTTACCCCGTCAACGTTGGGGGCTCCGTACGTGCGGATCCGTGGCCAGTACACGGCTTCCGCCAACTGGAGCCACCCGCTGCTCGGTGGTCTCGCGCTGTCGTATTCGTACGCGTCGAACTACGACGCTCCGGTTTCGCAATATGCGACGCTCGGCTGGAACCGCACGTTCGGCCGCGTCTCGGCCTCGCTCAATTTGCAAAAGAGCTTCAATCAAGAGAGCAATTCGAACGGCGTGTCGAGCCTGAACAACGGCCTCCAGTTCTACGCAATGCTGAGCATCCCGCTCGGACGAGCGAGCGTGCGGGGCTACAGCACCAATAGCGGCGGACAGACCCGCTTTGGCACCAACGTGTCGCAGACCGTCAACGACTACTGGAATTACAGCGCACGCGCCGAGACCAATCCGAGCGCCAACGGCCCGGACTGGGGCGGCACCGTGAACGTGCGGCCGCGCTACACGCAGGCTTCGGCGTCCTATTCGCAGTTCGGCCGGGGCAGCAGTTCCTACACGGGGCAGTTGCAGGGCGGCGTCGTGGCGACGCGGGAAGGCGTGACATTCTCGCCCTATCAGATCGGCGACACGTTCGGCGTGGTCTCCGCAGGCGATCTGTCAGGCGTGCGCATCAGCACGCCGCAAGGCGTCGTCTGGACGGACCCGCGCGGACGCGCGGTGCTGCCGGTGCTGCCCGCCTACCAGCGCTCGCGCATCGAAGTGCTCACGAAGAGCCTGCCGCGCAATGCCGACTTGAGCAACGGCATCGATTTCGTCGATGCCGGCCGGGGCTCGGTCAACTTCGTGAAATTCGGCGTGGTGAAAACGCGTCGCGTACTGCTGCGCGTGACGACGCCAGACGGCGCACCGCTGCCTGCTGCGCTGCCGGTGCTCGATGACAAGGATCAATACCTCACGACGTCAGTAGGCGACGGCGTCGTGTTTCTCAATAGCGACGCCGCGAAGAACCTGCAAGTCAAGCTGGCCGACGACAGGCTCTGCAAGCTGAGTTACGAGCTGCCGACCAAACCGAGTCTCGACCGGCCTTTCGATTCCGCGGCGGCGGTCTGCAATTTCTGATCGATGGAGGCAAATATGCCGAGCATGAACCGTGCGCTGTTCATTCGTTGTGCGTTGTCGCTTGCACTGCCGGCGCTTGCCGGCCTGGCGACGTCAAAAGCCATTGCGGCGCCTGAATGTGTGTTGACGGCCTTCGATTCCGTCATCGACTTTGGCGCCATACATCCGCCACCCGGCAACCGCGAGAAGTCATTCAAGCCGGCTCCGATGCAGCGGACTTTCTCGGCGATCTGTCCCGAGGCGGCGCAAATGAACGTTGTCTTCCAGGGGCGGGCGAAATCCGCCGACCAATTGCAGTTCGGCAACAACGCGAGCTACACGGTGCGTGTGATGAGCGCGCGACTGGACGGCGAGACGGTGCAAATGGCGCATTTGCAGGCGGCCGGCGCGCCGCCGCAGGGCGCTCCGTCCGGCGACCTCACGTTGCTGCCGTCCGACCTCTTCGCGCCGGTGAGCGGTCAGCAATTGCTGAGCGGCCGGCACCTGGATTTCACGCTTGAAATTGCGCCCGTCATCCCGGTGGACACGATGCATCTCAACCAGCAAGTCAACCTCGATGCGACCGGGCAACTGCAACTGATCGTCCGGTGATTCCTGACGTCCTTTCCTTTTTTCATTCGGCAAGGATGCCGAAATTTTCTTCCTTCACTTCATAGCCTGAGATTCAACATGAAAACGATGTCCAAAAAGGTGGCCGCAGCCGCGGCCGTAGTTTTCCTGAGCGTGTCGGCTCAACTGACGCATGCCGCGGGCATGCTGCCCGAATCGACCGCGATCCTGATCGACGAGGCGAACGGCGAAGCCGCGATGAACGTCAAGAACACCGATCCCGCGCCCACGCTGCTCTATTCGACCATTCAGGCCGTGCCGGAGGACAAGAACCCGCCGCTGGTGCTCACGCCGCCGGTCGCGCGTGTCGAGCCCGACAAGACGCAGTTGGTGCGCTTCATGCTCACGAACACCGAGCCGCTGAAAGTGGAGCGTTACGCGCGCGTCACCTTCGACGGCATTCCGGAAAAGAAGCCCGACGACAAAGCCAAGGTCACGCTGACGATTCGCCAAAGTTTGCCGGTCGTGATTCACCCGAAGTCGCTTGCCGTGGACAAAGCGCCGTGGAAGCACCTGAAGTGGTACCGCGACGGCGACAAGCTGATGGCCTTCAACGACAGCCCCTATGTCGTGCGCATGGACCAGCAAGTGTTGTTACAGCCGGGCAACGTGCTGGCCGGAGTGGGCAAGGCTTATCTGATACCGGGCGAACGCGTACAGGCCGAGATTGCGAAGAAAGACGGACAGGTAACGGCTTCTCTCGACGCGCTGACGAGCGTCGTGATTTCGCCGTTCACGGCATATGGCTACGCCTCGGATCCGTACACGATGCCTATCGGCACCCAGCCGCAGGCAAGCACGTCCGACGTGGCAGAGAAGTAAGCGGTTGGCATTTTTATCGGAATATTCTTGAAAACAAATCAGAATTTAGGAGTATTCCTAATATTGTGATGGTTTAAATAAATAAAATTATTTCGCCCAATCGGCTCGCAAATTGGCAGTCGAGCCGAAGCGTAAATCGCTGCGCGAGCATCAAGGGTTGCAGCTGAATCGGGCAACCCTTGTTTCTTTGGACAACATGATCGAATCACATTTTCTGGGAAGAATATGAAACAAACGAAGCTGGTTAAAGCTCTCGTCGGCATGACTTTTGGCGGGACGATGCTGGTGGCGGGAGCCTCCGCATTTGCCGCCACCGCTGATTTCACGGTCAAGGGCACGGTTATCCCGGCGTCTTGCAACCCGACTTTCGACGGCGACGGTAAGGTGGATTTCGGCACGATCCAGGCCTCGAGCCTGAAAGACGCCGACTACACGACATTGACTGCGAAGCCGGTCATTCTCACCGTCACCTGCTCGGCGCCGATGAGAATGGACTTTGGCGTGGTAGATAACAAGACTGCGTCCAGCCTTGGTTCGGCCGTCACAACGGCATTGGGCGTGGGTGCGGCGACTTACGTCTATGGGCTGGGCGCGACGACGATCAACGGTCAAAGCGTCAGCCTTGGTTCCTATGCAATCAAGGTGAACGGGAAGCCGACGGTTGACGGTACCGCTGCTAGCTTCAACTACGCAGTGGCGGATAGCGGCCAAGGCTATTCCACTGCGGCAACAGCAATTATCGGAAATGGGACCCAGGTATATACCGCAGCCACTAACAACGGGACCACTCCGGGCAAGGTTTTCGTCTACCCGCTCACGATAGCCGCGGTCATCAACAAGGGCAGCTTGCTGCCGTTGAACGGGGAAGTCGATCTGGATGGCCAGGCGACGTTCACCATCGGCTATTGGTGATTGAGCTCAGCTCCCCTTATCGACTAGTTTTCTGAGGACTCCATGAAACAAAACATGATCGCCAAAGCCGCGGCGTTGCCCCTGCTCGCCATGATGGCCCTGGCTACCGCTCCGGCATTCGCCGATACCACCACGGCGACGCTGAAGGTCACCGGCAAGCTTGCCGCGGGCGCCTGCACCGTCGCCATCGTTGGTGGCGGCGACGTCGACTACTCCGAGATTTCGTCTTCGGTGATGTCGAAGACGGGCAACACGGTGCTGGGAACGCAGAGCAAGAGCCTGTCCGTGACATGCGGCAGCTTGATCAACGCGTACGTGAGCGTGGCCGACAACAAAGCGGCGAGCGCGGTGAAGGATGCGTCGATGCTGACGGCGCTGAGCGCGACCGCGGCGCAACTGTACGGTCTGGGCACGACGGGCAGCGGTGACAACGTGGTGAACATCGGCGCGTACACGATCGCGATGGGCCCGGGCACGACGACGAACCTGGCCGGCACGAGCACGACTCAGGCGGCGGTGTTGTCGTCGACGGACAAGAGCACGTGGACGATCTCGACGACGCCGGTGCTGACGACGCCTGGTGGCACGACGTACTACTCGACGGGCGCATCGGCGGCGGGCTCGAAGCCGGTGGTGGCGAAGACGTTTGCGTTCCCGCTGACGGTGAAGGCGGCGTTGAACAACTCGACCAACATGCCGGTGACGGAGAACGTGGTGATGGCCGGCTCGGCGACGTTCACGGTCGCCTACAACTAAGCGCGAGCGCAACCCTTGCTCTTTTGAGCAATATGCTCGAATCACATTTGGTGGGAAGAATATGAAACAAACGAAGCTGGTTAAAGCTCTGGCCGGCACAACTCTTGGCGGGGCGCTGCTCATGGCAGGAGCCTCCGCATTTGCAGCCGATACCGCTGATCTTACGGTCAAGGGCACGGTTATCCCGGCGGCTTGCACGCCGGCCTTCGATGGCGGCGGTACGGTGGATCTCGGCACAATCCAGGCCTCGAGCCTGAAAGACACCGACTACACGACATTGAATGCGAAGCCGGTCAAGCTCACCGTCTCCTGCTCGGCGCCGATAAGAATCGACATCAGGGCCCTTGACAACAAGAGCGCGTCGAGTCTAGGTGCGGCCATTATGTCGGCAGTGGGTGTGATGGGGGCACCTCACGTATATGGCTTAGGTACAACGACGATCAACGGTCAAAGCGTCAGTCTTGGCTCCTATTCGTTGAAGTTCGACGGGAAGGCGACGGTTGACAGCGCGACCTATACCGTCAACTACGCGGGGGTGGCAGAGAGCGGCAAGACCTATGGCAATGCGGCGTCATCGATTGCATCGGACGGGTTGACCATCTATAGCCCGGTCACGACCGGCAACGTGGCCGCCACGGGCAAGGTTTTCGTCTTCCCGCTTACGTTAACCGCAGCCATCAACAAGGGCAGCCTACTGCCGTTGACCGGTGACGTCGACCTGGATGGCCAGGCGACGTTCACCATCACCTATTGGTGATCGAGCGCAGCTCCCCTTATCGACTAGTTTTCTGAGGACTCCATGAAACAAAACATGATCGCCAAAGCCGCGGCGTTGCCCCTGCTCGCCATGATGGCCCTGGCTACCGCTCCGGCATTCGCCGATACCACCACGGCGACGCTGAAGGTCACCGGCAAGCTTGCCGCGGGCGCCTGCACCGTCGCCATCGTTGGTGGCGGCGACGTCGACTACTCCGAGATTTCGTCTTCGGTGATGTCGAAGACGGGCAACACGGTGCTGGGAACGCAGAGCAAGAGCCTGTCCGTGACATGCGGCAGCTTGATCAACGCGTACGTGAGCGTGGCCGACAACAAAGCGGCGAGCGCGGTGAAGGATGCGTCGATGCTGACGGCGCTGAGCGCGACCGCGGCGCAACTGTACGGTCTGGGCACGACGGGCAGCGGTGACAACGTGGTGAACATCGGCGCGTACACGATCGCGATGGGCCCGGGCACGACGACGAACCTGGCCGGCACGAGCACGACTCAGGCGGCGGTGTTGTCGTCGACGGACAAGAGCACGTGGACGATCTCGACGACGCCGGTGCTGACGACGCCTGGTGGCACGACGTACTACTCGACGGGCGCATCGGCGGCGGGCTCGAAGCCGGTGGTGGCGAAGACGTTTGCGTTCCCGCTGACGGTGAAGGCGGCGTTGAACAACTCGACCAACATGCCGGTGACGGAGAACGTGGTGATGGCCGGCTCGGCGACGTTCACGGTCGCGTACAACTAAGCGCGGAAGCGCGCAGCGGCCGGGCGCTGCGCGTGTCTTGCAGCCGAATGAAAACGTCGCTTGAACAGGGCGGTTTCTAAAGAAAAAGCCTCGCACCTTTACGGTGCGAGGCTTTTTTTGATTGCGAATTCGACCCGTGGGCTTTGCCGCTACGCCAGCAATTCCGCGTCCTCCGGCAAGCGCCAGTCGATTGGTCTGCGTCCGTGTGCTTCCAGGTATTCGTTTGCCAACGTAAAGTGCCGGCACCCAAGAAACCCGCGATGGGCCGATAACGGCGATGGATGCGGCGCTTCGAGCACGCAATGCGATTTGCCTTCGAGCAGCACGCGCTTGGCCTGCGCATGTGCGCCCCACAGCATGAACACGAGCCCGTCGTGACGCATCGCGAGTTCGTGAATCAGCGTATCGGTGCATTTTTCCCAGCCGCGCTTCGCGTGGCTCGCAGCCGAATCGCGCTCGACGGTCAGCACCGTGTTCAGCAGCAGCACACCTTGCCTGGCCCATGCATCGAGGCAACCATGTTGCGGAGTCTCGAAACCGAAATTCGCCCCGATTTCCTTGAAGATATTGCGCAGCGACGGCGGCGGCCGCACGGCCGGCGGCACCGAGAATGCTAGCCCGTGCGCCTGCGGATGCCCGCGGTCTTCGCCGTGGTAGGGGTCTTGCCCCAGGATGACGACTTTGACGTCGTCGGGGCTCGTGAGCCGCAGTGCGCGAAATACGTCGGCAGGGTAGATGGTCTTGCCCGCCGCCCGCTCGCCATCGACGAAACGGCACAGCGGCGCATAAGCGTCGCTGTCGAGAAACGGCCGCAGGTGCGCGCGCCATGCAGGCGGCAACGCATCAAATTGGGTTTCGAGAGAGGCGTCGGAGGACGCGGCGACGGGCGGCGCGTCGAACAGCGAGCGTTGGCGCTCGCCAGAAGAGGGGCGGGAGGCGGAGGTCATGGCGCAGAAGTGTCGCAGCAAACGCCGCTGGCTTCAAGGCTGGCTTGCCAAGGTGTTTGCGATATTAGGGTCGGCTTTGGCTTAAGCAAATTCGCATAACTATGCGTGTCGGGTAAGAGGATTTCGGAATCGTCTTATCGTTCGAGGAAGGGGGAATCGACAAAATATGCCTGCCTGGACTCCTCCTTTGGAACGCAAATGACCGCCGTCCTTAAATCGCATTGCCAACTCGCTCCGATGCCGTTGCGTCGCTCCCGCTCCTATCACTTGGCGCTGACGGCCATCGCTCTCGGCGTGCATGCCATGTCGGCATCGGCTCAAACTAAATCCGAACCGTCTTTGGGCGCGGAAAAACTGGCCGCTCTCGATTCGTCGTTTGGGCCGGGCCGCATCTATCACGAACAACTCCGCGCGCCTTTGGTAGGTGGCCTCCAGCGAGAAATGGGACGCGCGACGTACTCGGGCGCTGCACAAGGTCCGGAACGCGTTGAAATCCGCCAGTCCGGCCGTTTGATCCGCTCGACGGTGGTTCCGGAAGGTCCGTTCACGTTGAGGGATCTCGAGCTGGGCGATCGCACGTCGGCGGTGGAAGTGACGACGGTGGACTGCGATGGCAACCGGCACACGGACGTCGTCGCGGCGGCGTCGCTCTTCGACGCGGTGACGCCCGAGCCGGCCTCCCACGCGGCACCCGTTCCCTTGGCTTCGCATACAGCACCGGCCACGATGGCCTCATACACCGAGCCGGCCACGACGCCTTCGTACGCCCCGCGGGATGTCGTCGCCGAGCACGTACGGTCCAGCCAGAATGCCGTCGACGATGGCGCCGTGCAGACGTTTCCGATTGCCTCCACCGACATTGAGATTGCGCCGCTCCCGGCGTCACCTTCCGCCTCTCCGGACCTCGTAGCGGAACGCACTGAGGACTACCCTGGCGTTAGCTCCGGCGATGCCGGACAAGCGCCGCTCGTTGCGTCGGTGGGCGTCGATCGCGCGGATGGCGCACCGGTCGACTTGCCTTCCAAGTCGGAACTCGATATTCGCGTGCAGCCGGTCAGCGTTGCAGCCCTGAAAGCACTGTCGTATCCGGTCGATACCGTGACCGCTTACGCGATGGTTGTTGGCACGTTCGGCAGGGCCCACTTGGCGCGCGGTGAGAAAGCGGCCGGATCTCGGGTGTTCCAGTCGGCCGCAAACCCGCTTCCTTTGAACGTCGCGAATAATCTGGGCGCGATTTCGAAGTCCAAGGCCAGGGCCGTCGTGGCGTGGAGCCCCGAGACGCGGGCGCCCGAGCCCTACGCCTATAGCTCGAACGATTCGGTTGGAGAAGCCGCTGGAGAGCGTCGTTTGCCGGATGCGTGGGGCCGCGAGTTCGCGCGGGCGAACATGCTGCCCGTTGGCCCAGGCGACGCGCACGCACGTGACGATTCCAGTGCGGCTGCACCGGCTACTTACGCCGCCGCTGAACCGGTTCCGCTCACCAAGATTTCTGACCGCGTGTTGAGTAGCGGTGATTTGGCACTGATCGGCATGGGGCATGTCAGCCTGAACGGTGAGCCGCTGCCTTATGAGGTGCATGCCTGGGCAGGCTCTTCGCAAGATCGCGACGCCGTGCATGCCGGCGAACCTACGCTGCGCCGCTACGCCGAAATCAGCTTCACCGCAGCGTACGCTCGAAGCTAACCGGTAGCGCTCAACGCTCGCGCAAGCGGTAGCCGCGCTGAGCCTTGCTGACGTCGTCGGGGGTGACGCCCGGCACCGCCGCCGTTAGCTCGGCATGGAGCGCATGAAGCGCCGCTTCGTCGCCACGCTTCAATTCGAGTTCGATTTCACTGATCGGCGCGCGGCGGGTCTGCCCGCCGACTTCAGCCGTGATCTCGCCTTGATCGATCGCGGCTTCGACTTCCGTATCGCCGCGCACGACATGCCAGAGCGTGCGCGTGAAATTCGTGCTGAATAGCTCGATCAGTTCTGGCGCGGCGGCGCGCAGGGCGTCGGCGGAGGTCGCGTCGTCGCATGCCGCCACGAGCGCGTCGATTTCGAGACTTTCGCCGGCAACCGGAATCTCCCACTCGTGCCGCCGATGCAGCCCGCCTTCGGCGCTGCCCACGGTCTTGTAGGTTTGCAGCCAGCCATGCGGCGTCTTGCGCAGACGCAATGCGCCTCGTGATTTCGCGAGCGTGAGCGTCGGCGTATCGAAGTAGTCGTTGCTAAGCGCCACCTTGATGCCGGTCTTGCCCGTGCGCGCGACGAAGAACTGCGTAGCTGCCTCGATTTGCTCGGCCGGCAAGGCGAGCTTGATTTCGCGTTCGATGCTCATGGCAGTGCCTCATTCCATGAAGAATCAGAAGAACATCCGTGCTAGTTCCGCGCCGGGCTCCTTGGCGCGCATGAACGCCTCGCCGACGAGGAAGGTATGCACGGACAGCTCACGCATCCGCTCGACATCGGCTCGCGACAGGATGCCCGATTCGGTCACGACGATGCGGTCTTCGGGGATCGAATCGAGCATGCCGATCGTCGTTTGGAGCGAGGTCTCGAACGTGCGCAGATTGCGATTGTTGATGCCGATGAGCGGCGTCGTGAGCGTGAGCGCTTCCTTGAGCTCGCGGCTGTCGTGCACCTCGACGAGCACCGCGAGACCCAGCGAATGCGCGAGCGCTTCGAAATCCTGCATCTCGGAGGTTTCCAGCGCGGCGGCGATCAAGAGGATCGCGTCGGCGCCCATCGCGCGGGCTTCGACGATCTGATACGGATCGACGATGAAGTCCTTGCGAATCACCGGCAGGTCGCACGCGGCGCGGGCTTCTTCCAGATACGCGGCGCTGCCTTGGAAGAACTGCACATCGGTCAGCACCGACAAGCATGCCGCGCCGTGCTTCGCGTACGAGCGCGCGATGTCGGCGGGGACGAAGTGCTCGCGCAGCACGCCTTTCGATGGGCTCGCTTTCTTGACTTCGGCGATGACAGCAGCCTTGCCGGCCGCATGTTTGGCGCGCAGTGCGCCGACGAAATCGCGCTTGTCGCGCGCAGAGGCTTCGAGGCGCAACTCTTCGAGCGGCGCGCTTTGCTGCGCGACACGGACTTCCTCGCGCTTGACCGCAATGATGCGTTCCAGAATGTCGCTCATAGTTCTTGATTCCGTTTCCGTAGTGGCTGTCGGCTCGGCTTAGTTTGCGGGCGTCGGCTTGAATTGCTGCGTGAAGCGCACGAGTTCGTCGACCTTCGCGCGCGCCTTGCCGCTCGCGATCGCCTCGCGCGCAAGCTGAATGCCGTCCGCGATCGATGCCGACACATTCGCCGCATAAAGCGCGGTGCCTGCATTCAGCGTGACGATCTCGCGCGCGACGCCCGGCGTGTTGTCGAGCGCTTCGAGCAGCATCGTTTTCGATTCGGCTGCGTTTTCCACCTTCAGCGAGCGGTTCGACACCATCTGCAAGCCGAAATCCTCGGGATGGATCTCGTACTCGTGCACCTCGCCGTCGCGTAGCTCGCCGACGAGCGTGGCCGCGCCGAGCGAGACTTCGTCCATGCCGTCCTTGCCGTATACGACGAGCACGTGCTTGGCGCCGAGCCGCTGCATCACGCGGACCTGGATACCGACGAGATCCGGGTGGAACACGCCCATCAGTTGATTCGGCGCGCTGGCGGGATTCGTCAGCGGCCCAAGAATATTGAAGATCGTCCGCACGCCGAGTTCGCGGCGCACTGCGGCGATGTTCTTCATCGCGGGGTGATGGTTCGGCGCGAACATGAAGCCCATGCCGGTCTCGGCGATCGATGCGGCCACTTGATCCGGCTGCAAATCGATATTGACGCCGAGCGCTTCGAGCACATCGGCGCTGCCCGACTTGCTCGACACGCCGCGATTGCCGTGCTTCGCGACTTTCGCGCCGGCGGCGGCCGTGACGAACATCGTCGCCGTCGAGATGTTGAACGTATGCGAGCCATCGCCGCCCGTGCCGACGATGTCGACGAAATTCGAGTTGTCGGCCACCTCGACGTGATTCGCGAATTCGCGCATCACCGTCGCGGCTGCGGCGATTTCGCCGATGGTCTCCTTCTTCACGCGCAAGCCGGTGATGATCGCCGCCGCCATCACTGGCGATAGATCCCCGCGCATGATGAGCCGCATCAAATGCAGCATTTCGTCGTGGAAGATCTCGCGGTGTTCGATCGTACGCTGCAACGCTTCCTGCGGGCTGATGGTCATGATCTCGTCCCTCTTCATGCGCTGCGGCGCGCGCCGGTGGCTTTCGCGCTTTTCACGAAGTTTTCGAGCAGCGCATGGCCGTGCTCGGACAGAATCGATTCCGGATGGAATTGCACGCCTTCGATCGCGAATTCCTTGTGGCGCACGCCCATGATCTCGCCGTCGTCGGTCCAGGCGGAGATCTCGAGGCAGTCCGGCAGCGATTCGCGCTCGATCGCAAGCGAGTGGTAGCGCGTGATGTTGAAATGCTTCGGCAGGTCGGCGAATACGCCTTTGCAGTCGGTTTCGATCTGGCTCACCTTGCCGTGCATGATTGTTTTCGCGCGCACGACGCGCCCGCCGAACGCTTCGCCGATCGCCTGATGGCCCAGGCACACGCCAAGAATCGGCTTCTTGCCGGCGAAGTGCTTCAGAACGTCGAGCGTGATGCCCGCATGCTGCGGGTTGCTCGGTCCGGGCGACAGGCAGATGCGCTCGGGGTCGAGCTTCTCGATCTCCTCGATCGTGATTTCGTCGTTGCGATGGGTCCGCACGTCTTCGCCGAGTTCGCCGAAGTACTGGACCAGGTTATAGGTGAAGGAATCGTAGTTGTCGATCATCAGCAGCATGGTCTTGTCTCCGGTCAGAAGTCGCTATCGAGGCCGTCTTGCACTTGCTCGGCGGCGCGCAGCACGGCGCGAGCCTTGTTCTCGGTCTCTTGCCATTCGGATTCGGGCACCGAATCCGCGACGATCCCCGCCGCCGCTTGCACATACAAATTGCCGTTGTGGATGAGGCCGGTGCGGATCGCGATCGCCAGATCCATCTCGCCCGTAAACGACAAGTAGCCGACTGCGCCGCCATAGAGCCCGCGCTTGACCGGCTCCAGCTCGTCGATCAGTTCCATCGCGCGCACCTTCGGCGCGCCCGAGAGCGTGCCGGCCGGGAACGTCGCCCGCAGCACGTCGAAGTTGGTCGTGCCCGGCTTCAGCTTGCCTTCGACCGAGCTCACGATGTGCTGCACGTGCGAGTACTTTTCGATGACCATCTTGTCCGTGACGGCCACTGAGCCGATCTGCGCGATGCGGCCGACGTCGTTGCGCGCGAGGTCGATCAGCATCACGTGCTCGGCGATTTCCTTCGGGTCGTTCAGGAGTTCGGTGGCGAGCTCGGCATCGCGCTCCGGCGTATTGCCGCGCGGACGCGTGCCTGCGAGCGGACGGATCGTGACGATCCGGTCTTCGCCGCGTTTTTCCTGGCGCACCAGAATCTCCGGCGACGCGCCGACCACCTGGAATTCGCCGAAGTTGTAGTAATACATATACGGCGACGGGTTCAGCGAACGCAGCGCGCGGTACAGGGAGAGGGGATTGTCGCGATACGGTTTGATCAGGCGCTGGCCGACTTGGACTTGCATCAGCTCGCCGGCTGCGATGTATTCCTTGGCTTGGCGAACCGCGGTGAGGTAATCGTCCTTCGCGAACTCGCGGTAGATCTCGGTGCGCACGCTCGCCGATGTGACGGGCGGCTGCACGGTCGTGCGCAGACGCTGGCGCAGGTCGCGCAGACGCTGCTTCGCCCGCGTGTACGCCTCGGGCGTGGACGGGTCTGCATAGACGATCAGGTAGAGCTTGCCCGCGAGGTTGTCGATGACGGCGACTTCCTCGGTCAGCAGCAACTGAATGTCGGGCAGACCGAGATCGTCGGGCGGCGTGCTGTGCGCGAGCTTCTTTTCGATGTAGCGCACCGCGTCATAGCCGAAGTAACCGGCGAGACCGCCGCAAAAACGCGGCAGGCCAGGGCGCTGCGCGACCTTGAAGCGAGCCTGGAATTGCGCGATGAATTCGAGCGGATCGCCTTCGTGCGTCTCGACGACCTTGCCATCCTTGACCACTTCCGAGACCCCCGCCTTCGCTCGCACCAATGTGCGCGCCGGCAAGCCGATGAATGAGTAGCGCCCGAAACGCTCGCCGCCCACCACCGATTCGAGCAGGAACGAATTGGCGCCGCCGCGTTCGGCCTGTGCCAGTTTCAAGTACAGCGAAAGCGGGGTTTCGAGATCGGCGAGCGCCTCGGCGATCATCGGGATGCGGTTATAGCCCTCGTTCGCGAGGGATTGGAATTCGAGTTCGGTCATGTTCCGATCCTGTTCGTAGGCAAGGCGGCTGGCGCCAGGCAAAGCATTGGCGCTGCGCGGCCGGTCGGGCGTGTACGGCAAGAGGATGCCAACCGGCGCAGGGTGTCTCGCACAAGCGCGCATGGCGAACCGAAAACCGGCCGTGAATGCAGCATCTGCTTAGGATGCGGGCCTTGGTTCAAGCAATGCGGCGAAAGGAGCGCGAGCGCGCAGCGAAGTAAAAAACGGGCGCTGAAGACGAACTCCAGCGTACCTCAAGAGAGGTTAGCGCGACCAGCGACGCCAGGGCCAAGCTCCCCGGTCGATGCTGCTCAGACTCCGTTTTTTATTCAGAAACATGAAGATGGACGACGGTTAGGTCAGGGTTGAGGTGCTGCGTTGCGAGCCGCATTGTAAGCCGAGATGGCGTTTGCGGCATCGAACAGCGAGGCAACTATACCATCCGATTTTATCGTTTGTATAGCTTGCCCATGGTTGTAGCCATAGGGGACGGTGAGGGTCGCCATGCCCGCCGCGCGGCCGGCGAGCGCGTCGTTTTCCGAATCGCCGATGGCCACCGCCTCTTGCGGTGCGACACCCAGCGTCTCGCACGCGGTGAGCATCGGCAGCGGATCGGGCTTCTTGCGCGGCAGGCTGTCGCCGCCATAAACCACGGCAAAGTAGCCGATCAGCGCGTACTGCTCGAGCAGTTCGACAGCGAAGCGGCGCGGCTTGTTGGTCACGCAGGCAAGCGTGAGGCCCGCGTCGCGCATCGCTCGCAAGCCCGCTTCGACATCGGGATACAGACGCGTGGCGAGCCCGTTGATCTTCGCGTACTCCGCTTGATATAGCGCAAGTGCCTCTTCAAAGCGACCTTGAGCTTCATCGGCCGAAAGACGCGGCGCAAGCACGCTGCGGATCAGATGCTCCGAGCCCTTGCCCACATACCCGATCACTTCCTCACGCGACGTTTCCGTCGCATCGAGTTGCGCGAGCATGCCATTCAGGCCGGCGGTGAAATCGTCTGCGGTATCGATCATCGTGCCGTCGAGATCGATGATCGCCGCCTTGATGCACGGCCCCGTGAAGCGCGGGGCGTCGAATGCCGGGGCCGTCTTTGTCATGCTTGGTCCGCTTTTACGGTGGCGAGCGCGCGGCGCATGTCGTCGATCACCGCGCGATAGTCCGGCTTGCCGAAAATCGCCGAGCCGGCGACGAACGTATCCGCGCCTGCGGCTGCGATTTCCGCGATGTTGTCGGCCTTCACGCCGCCGTCGACTTCGAGGTGGATGTCGCGGCCGGTGCGCTCGCGGTACGCGTCGATACGCGCACGTGCCTCACGCAGCTTGTTCAGCGCCTCGGGAATGAACGATTGGCCACCGAAACCCGGATTCACCGACATGATCAACACGAGGTCGACGCGGTCCATCACATGATCGAGGTAGTTGAGCGACGTCGCCGGATTGAACACGAGGCCGGCCTTGCAGCCGTGATCGCGGATCAGCGACAGCGTGCGGTCGATGTGATCGGAGCCTTCCGGATGGAAGCTGATCAGATTCGCGCCGGCCTTCGCGAAGTCCGGCACGATGCGGTCGACCGGACGTACCATCAGATGCACGTCGATCGGCACCTGCACGTGCGGGCGGATCGCCTCGCAGACGAGCGGGCCGATCGTCAGGTTCGGCACGTAATGGTTGTCCATCACGTCGAAGTGGATCCAATCGGCGCCGGCGGCGACGACGTTGCGGACTTCCTCGCCAAGCCGCGCGAAGTCGGCCGAAAGGATGCTGGGTGCGATACGGAATTGCGTCATGGCGCTAAATGGTTGGCGAAGTGGGCCGAAAAACCGCCATTTTACCGTTTCGCGCGGGCTAAAGCGGGCGTGTTCGGTTGCGGGCGGGGAGCGCATCCATCAGAATGCGAAACCAGAGCGGTTCCAGGCCGGCAGGCGCGAGGCCGTTGCCGCGCGGGTCCAGCAGGTTTCTATCAGAACGGAATCACGATGAGCCAGTATCAATTCAGCGTGTCGGCGCAGACGCGTTACTTGCCCGAGCAGTCGGACCCGGAGCGCCGTCAATACGCGTTCGCGTACACGTTGACGATCCGCAATACCGGTCAGGTGACCGCGCAATTGATCGCGCGGCACTGGATCATCACGGACAGCGAGAGTCAGGTTCAGGAGGTGAAGGGGCTCGGCGTGGTCGGGCACCAGCCGCTCTTGAAGCCGGGCGAGCAATTCGAATACACGAGCTGGGCGGTGATTGCGACGCCCGTCGGCACGATGCGCGGAGAGTATTTCTGCGTGGCCGAAGACGGCGAGCGTTTCGAAGCGCCGGTTCCGGAGTTCGCGTTGCAAATGCCGCGCACGCTGCATTGAATCAGCGCGGGCGCGAGCCACATTCGGCGTGCGCGACGCGTCCGCCTGGCCGCGCGCTTATCGAAGCGGACGCTTGTTGCCCGGATTCTTCTTTCTGCCCGACGCCGTCCACACGACGATGAAGATCAACAGGGCCAACGCCAGAAATGCTTCCAGCGCGAAGATGAGCATCGGGTATTCGTTGAGCAAATCAGACATGGCGGTTTCCATCAAGAACGAACATTGTAAGCGCTTGAGCCTTCGTGCAGCGGGCTGGGCCGCTGCGGTTTCCGTTGCGGTGCTCGTCGCCGCGTGCGGCGGCGGCTCCGTGGTGCGGCCGAGCGTATCGCCGCCGACAGGTGCTGCGATCATCCCTGGCCAAATTGCAGCGTCGCGCCTGACTGCGGTCGCTTGGCAACAGGTTTCGGGCTGGGACGACGACACGCTGATCGGCGCGACAGCAGCGCTGCGCCAGAACTGCCTGCGTCTTGCGCAGCAACCGAATTGGCGGCGCGCGTGCGCAGCGGCCGCGCAATTGGACGATCTCGACTTCGCCAGCGCGCGCACCTTCTTTGAAACGTACTTCACGCCGTATCAATTCGCCAACAGCGACGGCACGCTGGATGGTCTCGTGACCGGCTACTACGAGCCGCTGTTGCGAGGTGCGCGTACGCGCCACGGTCCTTACCAATATGCGCTGTATCACTGGCCGACCGGATACCGGGCCGGCGCCGCGCTGCCGGCGCGTTCGCAACTCGAGCGTTCAGGCGTGCTGGAAGGCAACGAATTGGTGTGGGTCGACGATCCGATCGAAGCGTTCTTTCTACAAGTGCAAGGGTCGGGACGCGTCGTGATGGAAGACGGCAGTGTGATGCGGGTCGGTTTCGGCGGGACCAACAACCAGCCATATAAGTCGATCGGGCGCTGGTTGCTCGATCGTGGCGAGCTGACGCCGGCGCAGGCGACGATGCAGGGGATCAAAATGTGGGCGCGTACCAATCCGACGCGCGTCGATGCCTTGCTCGATACGAACCCGCGTTTTGTCTTTTTCAGGGAGATGCCGTCGACGGAATCGGCGCCGAGCGGCGGTGCCGACGGTCCGATCGGCGCGCTTGGCGTGCCGCTGACGCCGGAGCGCTCGATTGCGGTCGACCCGTCGTCGATCCCGCTGGGCACGCCGGTTTTCCTGCAGACGACGCGGCCGATGACGAACTCGCCGATGAACCGCCTCGTGTTCGCCCAGGACACCGGCAGTGCGATCAAGGGCGGTGTGCGGGCCGACTACTTTTGGGGGCTCGGTGACGATGCAGGCGATCTGGCCGGCAAGATGAAGCAGACCGGGAGAATGTGGTTGCTGCTGCCGAATTCCTGATGGGTTTGCTTGCGGCGCGCGGCGGTTCCTCCGCGCGCCGCATTCATCGTCTCAACGCCCTCGTGGCTTAAACACCCAGCTTGCGCTTGTCGACGACACGCCTAGCCTTGCCCACCGACCGCTCGATCCCATTCACCGGCAAGACGTTGACGATGGCAGTGACCCCGATCAGCGCCTTGATGTCGTAAGCGAGCGCTTGCTTGGCGGTGTTCAGCGCCGTGACATCCGGCGCAGTTTCGGGGCAGGGCTCGACGTTGAGAGTCATCACGTCGAGTGGTCCCTCCTTCGTCAGCACGATCTGATAATGCGGCGCCAGTGCGTGCTGTTTCAGCAGGAGCTCTTCGATTTGAGTCGGGAAGACGTTCACACCGCGGATGATCATCATGTCGTCGGAGCGGCCCGTGATCTTTTCCATACGACGCATCGTGCGCGCGGTGCCGGGGAGTAGGCGCGTGAGGTCGCGAGTGCGATAGCGGACGATGGGGAGCGCTTCCTTCGTGAGCGACGTGAAGACGAGCTCGCCGAGCTCCCCATCAGGCAGCACCTCACCGGTTTCCGGATCGATGACTTCCGGATAGAAGTGGTCTTCCCAGATCGTCGGGCCGTCCTTCGTTTCCACGCATTCCGACGCCACGCCAGGGCCCATCACCTCGGACAACCCATAGATGTCGACTGCGTCGATGCCCATGCGCTTTTCGATCGCGGTGCGCATGTCGTTGGTCCAGGGCTCGGCGCCGAAAATACCGATGCGCAGCGAGCAATGCGCGGGATCGACGCCTTGCCGCTCGAGCTCGTCGGCGATCGACAGCATGTAACTCGGCGTCACCATGATGATGTCGGGCTTGAAGTCCTGGATCAGCTGAACCTGCTTTTCCGTTTGGCCGCCGCCGAACGGAATGACCGTCAGGCCCGCGCGTTCCGCGCCATAGTGCGCGCCAAGACCGCCCGTGAAGAGGCCGTAGCCGTAGCTCACGTGGACTTTGTCGCCGCGCCGTGCGCCTGCGGCGCGAATCGAGCGAGCGACGAGATTGGCCCAAGTATCGATATCGCGCGCCGTGTACGCGACGACAGTCGGCTTGCCTGTCGTACCCGACGACGCGTGAATGCGCGAGATCTGTTCCTGCGGCACGGCGAACATGCCGAACGGATAGTTGTCGCGCAGGTCGCTCTTGGTCGTGAACGGGAAGCGCGCAAGATCGGCTAGCGACTTCAGATCGTCCGGATGAACGCCGGCGTCGTCGAACTTGCGCCGATACACCGGTGAATTTTCGTACGCGTGCTTGAGCGACCATTTCAGCCGATCGAGTTGCAGCGCTGCGAGTTCGTCGCGGCTGGCCTTTTCGATTGGCTCGAGCGAGAGCGGGGTAGTCATCGGGTGTCTCCTACATGATGTTTACTGATTGGGGCGCGAAGCACGACGCATGCGAAGCGTTTCGCAAAAGCTTGCATTCCGGCCGATGAACGGTGCCGTAAAAGTGCGTTGAGGACGCGAACCCGCGTTAGCTATCGACCGGGATCACATGACCCTTGATGTGCGCTGACTTGCCGCGAAACATCGCGACGGTTTCGCCGGCGCGGTTTGTCAGGCGAATGTCGTAGATGCCGTTGCGCCCGCTCAACACTTGCTCGACGGCCTCGGCCGTCAACACGTCGCCGCCGTGGACCGGCCGCAGGAATTCGATCGAACAACCCGAAGCTACGGTATTGATGTTGTACGAGTTGCACGCGAACGCGAAAGTGGAATCCGCGAGCGTGAACATGAGTCCGCCGTGGCAGATGTTGTGGCCGTTGAGGAAGTCCGGACGCACCGTCATGCGCATCCGCGCGTAGCCCGGTCGCACTTCGAGCAGCTCGAAGCCGAGCGCGCGACTGCAGGCATCGGCGTCGAACATGGCTTTTGCTGTGGCGCGTGCGAGTTCGTCGGGCGAGAGGCTTTCGTGGGACGGTTGGGAGGTCATCTCAACGTCCTTCAAAGCGCGGGGCGCGTTTTTCGATGAAAGCGCGCACGCCCTCGGCGTAATCGAACGACGCGCCGAGTTCGCGCTGCAAGTCGCGCTCGAGATCGAGCTGCTGATCGAGCGATTGCGTCACGCTGGCGCGCATCGCGGTCTTGATCGCGGCGATCGCGCGCGTGGGTTGTTGCGCGAGCCGGGCTGCAAGCTGTGCGGCGGTGCTCGGCAACTCGGCGTCGTCGACGACTTGCCAGATTAGGCCCCAGTTGAGCGCTTGCTCGGCGCTTAGCTTGTCGCCGGTAATGGCGAGCCCAAGCGCACGTGCCATGCCGACGCGCTGGGGCAGAAAAGCAGTCCCCCCCGAGTCCGGCAGCAGGCCGATCTTGACGAACGCTTGAATGAAGCTGCTCGAGCGAGCGGCAAGCACCAGGTCGCAGGCAAGCGCGAGATTGGCGCCCGCGCCGGCAGCCGTGCCATTGACGGCCGCGATGACGGGCAGCGGCAACGCTTGCAGGCGGCGGATCAGCGGATTGAAGTACTGTTCGACCAAGTCGCCCGGGTCCGTCATCGCGCCAGGCGTGAAATCAAGGTTCGCGAGATCCTGGCCGGCACAGAAGCCTCGCCCCGCGCCGGTCAGCACGAGCGCGCGAACGTTGGCTTTTTCGACATCGTCTAGCGCAGCACTCAATTCCTGGTGCATCGATCGAGTGAAACTGTTGAGCTTGTCGGGGCGGTTCAGCGTGATCGTGGCAACGTGCGCTGACGCGTCGATGTCGACGCGGATCGCTTCATAGGGCATCGAATGTCTCCTGTCGACCTGAGTTAGCGCTTTAGCGCTTACTCGGGTCCCATGCTGTGGCTGCTGGAGTTAGTGCTTCAGCACTTACTCCAAGCCCACAGCGGTCGATCAGAGTTAGCGCTTTAGCGCCGTACTCTGATCCCATGCAAGGCTCTCTGACTCTAAATCGCGCGGCGCGGTCGAGCGCCGGCAGCTCGATCAAACACGCTCGATCGCCAGCGCGATGCCTTGACCGACACCGATGCACATCGTGCAAAGCGCGTAGCGCCCATCGGTTCGCTCAAGCTGGTACAGCGCGGTCGTGATCAGCCGTGCACCGGACGCGCCGAGTGGATGCCCTAGCGCAATGGCGCCGCCATTGGGGTTCACGCGCGCATCGTCGTCGGAGAGGCCGAGCATACGCAGCACCGCGAGCCCTTGGGCCGCGAATGCCTCATTGAGCTCGATGACATCGAACTGGTCGATTGACATCCCGAGCTGGCTCAGCAGCTTTTGCGTAGCAGGTGCGGGCCCGATGCCCATGATGCGCGGCTCGACGCCAGCCGTCGCCATGCCGATGACGCGCGCGCGGCGGCGCAACCCGTACTGCTCGGCGGCTTCGGCGTTGGCGAGCAGCAGCGCGCACGCGCCGTCGTTGACGCCCGAAGCGTTGCCTGCCGTGACCGTGCCGTCGGGGCGGACGACGCCCTTCAGCTTGCCGAGCGCTTCAAGCGACGTTTCGCGCGGATGCTCATCGAGCGCGACGCGAATCGGATCGCCTTTCTTTTGCGGGATTTCGATCTCGACGATTTCCTGAGCAAGCGTGTCGTCGCGCTGCGCGCGAGCCGCTTTCTGCTGGCTGCGCATCGCGAATGCGTCCTGATCGGCCCGACTGATCGAGAAATCGGCGGCGACGTTTTCTGCAGTCTGCGGCATCGAGTCGACGCCATAGTCGCGCTTCATCAGTGCATTGATGAAGCGCCAGCCGATCGTCGTGTCATGAATGTCCGCCTGGCGCGAGAAAGCACCCGTGGCTTTACCCATGACGAACGGCGCGCGCGTCATGCTTTCGACGCCTCCTGCAATCATCAAGCGTGCTTCGCCTGCTTTAATCGCGCGTGCTGCCGTGCCGACCGCGTCCATGCCGGAGCCGCACAGGCGGTTCAGCGTGGAGCCGGGCGCCGTGGTGGGGAGACCCGCTAGCAGTGCGGCCATGCGTGCGACGTTGCGGTTGTCTTCGCCGGCTTGATTGGCGCAGCCGTAGATGACGTCGTCGAGCGCGCTCCAGTCGACATTGGGATTGCGATCGATCAGCGCCTTGATGGGCACGGCGGCGAGATCATCGGCGCGAACGTCTTTGAGGACGCCGCCGTAGCGGCCGAACGGGGTGCGAATCGCGTCGCAGATAAAGGCATCGGACATCTGAATTCCCTGCGAAAGGCGCGCCTGCACGGAGGCAGGCGCTTCAGCTCATATTAGTGACGAAGACCGCGGCGTTCGATTCAGCCGAACGGTCTATGCCGTTTGGCCGGCTTCCGCGGGAACGGACTTCGGCGCAACATGGACCCGGCTTTGAACGACGCGGAAGCGATTTGCCACAAAGGCCGCGTCGGCCAGCGCCGCGTTGGCGGCCGGATTGGCGCCGGTGCCGTGGAAATCGGAGAACGCCGCCGACTGATTGACGAAGACGCCGCCCGTCAGATTGATCGAAAGCGCTACGCCGCCGCGGACCGACACCTCATGTGCCGCTTCGATCGTCTTGCCGTCGGTGCTGTAGACGGAGAACGTGAGCGCGCCGTGTTCGGCGGCGATGGAGCCCGCGAGATCGAGGGAGTGAGCGGTCGAATCGGTCGCGATCACGAACGAGATTGGGCCGAACCATTCGCCGGTGAAATTGCTCGCGTCTTTCGCTGCGTCGAGTTGCAGAACGAGCGGCGTGCGAACGCGTGCACCAGGGAACGCGGGGTGCTCGAGCGACTGGCTTTCCACGAGGACGCGGCCGAGCGAACGCGCTTCATCGATTCGGCGCGCGACGCCGTCGTTCTGGATCGCGCCGAGCAGTTCGACTGCGCGCGCGGGATCGGCAACGAGCTTCTGCACGGCGCCCGCGAGCGCTTGCGCGACGTCGTCGAAGCTCAAGTGCCCGTCGGCAGTGCGGATACCGTCGCGCGGCACATAGATGTTTTGCGGAGCGGTGCACATTTGGCCCGAGTAAAGCGCGAGCGAGAAGGCGATGTTCCGGGCGACGGCTTTGATGTCGTCGGCCGAATCGATCACGATTTGATTGACCCCCGCCTTTTCAGTGAACACCTGGGCCTGGTGGGCATTGCGTTCGAGCCAAGTGCCGTTTTGCGTGCTGCCGGTGAAGTCGATCAGCTTGATGTCCGGGCGCAGCGCGAGGTCTTGCACAAGGGCGCCGTCGTTAGGTTCCGTTGCAAGTAGCGTGACGACGTTCGGGTCGAAACCGGCCTCGCGCAGCACGTCGCGCGCGATACGGACAGTAATGGCGAGCGGCAGAATGGCGCCGGGATGGGGTTTGACGATGACCGCGTTGCCCGTCGCCAAGTCGGCAAAGAGGCCAGGGTAGCCGTTCCAAGTCGGAAACGTGCAGCAGCCGAGCACAAGTCCGAGACCGCGCGGGGCAATCGTATAGCGCTTTTGCATTGCGAGCGGCGGGTTTTTGCCTTGCGGTTTTTCCCAGTGAGCTTCCGAGGGAATGCGCCGCAATTCGTCCCACGCGTAGGCGACCGCTTCGAGCGCGCGGTCTTGCGCGTGCGGGCCGCCTGCCTGGAAGGCCATCATGAATGCCTGGCCGGTCGTATGCATCACGCTATAGGCGATCTCAAAACTGGCGCGGTTCAAGCGGGCGAGAATCTCGAGGCTCACGCCAACCCACGCCTTGGGGCCGGCAGCGCGCCAGCTTTGCTGCGCCGTCTGTGCCGCGGCGATGAGCGTTTCGACATCGGCCTTCGGGTAGCGAACCCCCAGCGCGACGCCGTAGGGCGACTGCTCGGCACCGACGGTCCCACCGTCGGCCGGCTGGTCGAGTTCAAACGTGTGATCGAGGTGGGCCTTGAATGCAGCCTCGCCATCGGCGTTGCCGGTTTCCCCGTACACTTTGGGACTCGGCATTTCTGCAAACGGGCTCCAATAGCCGCGCGATTCGATGGCGGCGAGGGCGTTGTTCAGCGTGGCTTCGTGCTTCGTGAATAGGGCGTGTGTCATGGCGGAGAAGGGGATGGCTGAGCGATTGGGGAAACCTGCCGATTAATTGACCGACCGGTTGGTCGAAGAATGGTAGCATCATTCAAACTCACGCGGGAAGGGTTTTCGCGTTTCTTTGATCCATAAGGAGGATGCATGGCGTACGAGAACATTTTGGTCGAGACCCGAGGGCGCGTCGGACTGGTGACGCTGAATCGCCCGAAGGCGCTCAACGCTCTCAACGACGCATTGATGGACGAGTTGGGTGCCGCCCTCAAGGCATTCGACGCCGACGACGGCGTCGGCGCAATCGTTCTGACGGGCAGCGAAAAGGCGTTCGCTGCGGGCGCCGACATCGGGATGATGGCGACCTATTCCTATATGGATGTCTATAAGGGCGACTACATCACCCGCAACTGGGAAACGGTGCGCTCGATCCGCAAGCCGATCATTGCTGCGGTCGCCGGCTTCGCGCTCGGCGGCGGCTGCGAATTGGCGATGATGTGCGACATCATCATTGCTGCGGATACGGCCAAATTCGGCCAACCGGAGATCAAGCTTGGCGTCATGCCTGGCGCCGGTGGTACGCAGCGGTTACCGCGCGCGGTTTCCAAGGCGAAGGCGATGGACATGTGTCTGACCGCGCGCTTCATGGATGCATCGGAGGCTGAGCGTGCCGGATTGGTGTCGCGCGTGGTTCCGGCCGCGACGGTAATCGACGAGGCGGTGACGGCTGCCGCGACGATCGCGGAGTTTCCTTTGCCGGCGGTCATGATGGTGAAGGAGTCCGTCAACCGCGCATATGAAACGACGCTTGCCGAGGGGGTTCATTTCGAGCGGCGTCTCTTCCACTCGCTCTTTGCAACCGAGGATCAGAAGGAGGGAATGGCGGCGTTTGTCGAGAAGCGCAAACCGGTGTTCAAGCACAAGTAGGTGCGACTTCAAAATACCGCTTGCCAGGTGGGATGAGGGTGGCTAGAATCTCGGTCTTTCGCGCTTCGGAGTGAAGCGCGGGGGAAGCGAGGCAGGTGGGGCGCGAGTAGTGCGCAGCCCGATCTGGCAAGGCTTT
>NZ_JBCHAA010000016.1:0-219043 GCF_053525655.1 Trinickia camelliae | reverse complement strand
CGATCCTCAAGGACGGTCAGCTCGTGCAAGTCGGCACGCCCGACGACATCGTCCATCGTCCCGCCGACGAGTACGTGCGGCGCTTTGTCGAGCGGCGCGCGAGCGTGCAGTAATTAGCCCGCACCGCCCGCAAACGCGCTAAAGGCCGCGCGCGGCGTGCTTGGTAGAATGCGGGCGGTTTCCGCATCCTCCTACCGTTCCCGCCGCGCGCATGGATCTCGAAAGCGTTCTCTTCACTCAAGGTTTCGGCGCGCGCCGCCAATGCCGCGCAATCATCGCGGATGCGCGCGTCGCCGTGAACGGCACGCTCTGCACCGATCCCGACGCACAGTTCGATATCGACGCCCTGACGTTCGAAGTCGACGGCGCCCCATGGCGCTATCGCGAGCACGCGTACATTCTGCTGAACAAGCCTGCCGGCTACGAGTGCTCACGCGAACCGCAGCATCACCTGAGCGTATTCAGCCTGCTCCCCGCGCAGTTCGCGACGCGCGGCGTGCAATGCGTCGGCCGGCTCGATCAGGACACGACGGGCCTCCTGCTCCTCTCCGACGACGGCAAGTTCGTCCACACCTACACCTCACCCAAGCGCAAGGTGCCGAAGGTCTACGTGGCAACGACCAAGCATCCGCTCGACGACGCCCAACTCGCGGCGCTTCGCGACGGCGTGCTGCTGCACGGCGAAACCAAGCCGATCGCCGCCGTCGCCGCGCACGCGCGCGACGAGCAGCTGCTCGAACTGACCGTGCTGGAAGGGAAATATCATCAGGTGAAACGCATGGTCGCCGCGATCGGCAATCGCTGCGAAGCGCTGCATCGGGAGCGGGTCGGTGGACTCGCGCTGCCCGCGGCGCTCGAACCCGGCAAATGGCAGTGGCTCGACGAGGCCGATTTGCAGGCATTACGCGCCGGCTAGCCGCGCCAAAAGCGTTTTGCGCCGGGCGCCAAGCCGCGCAAATCAGCCCATTTTGCCCGTTTGTGCGCTGACCAACACCTAAGGGTTTTACCCGCCGCGCCGCAGCATGATGCGAGCCCCAAAGCGCTCTATACTCGCCTTAAGCCACTTATTACAAAATATTGCAAGGGAGACACATCATGGCGATCAGCGACACGTTCGAAATCTCGTACCTGGTGCTTGCGTTCGCCGCATTGGGCGCGATCATCATCGGCGCCCTGCTCACGACCATGCACATGAAGCGCAAATACCACCCGAATTTGATCGGGGCGTTGATCGGCGCGCTGTTGTGTTTCATCCTGATCGAAGCGCTGCCGGCGATTACCTGACGCGCGCCTAGAGAGTTCGCAATAAGCGAAGCGAGCCGCGCCACCCTAGCCCGGTGCCCGCCGTCAGCGCACCGTCCGCAGAAAATCCTCGACGCTCGGATAGGTCAGCCGATAGCGCAGCTCGCGCTTGAGCCGCACATTCGAGAGACGCCGCGATTCGCGCATGAACGACAGCAGCATCGGTTCGAGCTGCTGCTCAGCGGCCTCGCGCGTAATGCGCGGCGCACGCGCCAGCCCGAACGCATTCGCCACCGCGTCGAAATATTCACCCATCTTCAGCGCGCTATCGTCCGACGCGTGAATCACGCGCGCCACCAGCGCGTGCGTTGCCGCCCGCAGCAAGATCGCCGCGAGGTCGTCGGCGTGGATGTGGTTCGTGTAGACGTCGTCCTCGGCGACGAGCGCCGGCGTGCCCTTTTCCAGCCGAAGCAGCGGCAGCCGGTTGCGCGCGTAAATCCCGGGGATCCGCACGATGCTTGCCGCCAGCGAGCCGCGCGCGCTCACCCGCCGCAACTGCTGTTCCGCCGACACCCGGCGCTTGGCCCGCTCGTTAGCGGGACTAACCGGTCGCGTCTCGTCGATCAGCGCACCGCCACAATCTCCGTAGACCCCTGTCGTGCTCGCGTAAACCACGCGAACGCGAGCCCCTCGCCGCACGGCCGAGAAAGGTCCGTCGGGTACAATACCGGCTGTTTCGCTGGCGGAAATTCCGGCGTATTGCGCGCGCAAGGCACGAAGGCGCCCGGTCGCAGCAATGCCCTGAAAAGCGGGCCGAAGGCGCCGCGGCGCCGAGAGGGCAGCGATCAGCGCACGCGTGCGGCGATCGTCGCAGCCGGTCTTTTGCGGCGGCGCGAGATGCAGGACGGTCGGCGCGATGGCCCTCAAGCGCCACAGGCTGCGCGGCACGTCGAGATCGCCGACGATCGGCGTCACGCCCGCGGCACGCAGCTCGGCCACCCGCTCACGGTGGCTCGTGAGCGCAACGATCCGCGCGCGAGCGCGCAGACGTTCCGCGCAGCGCATGCCGACATCGCCGCATCCGACGATCAGCACACGCGGCCGGCGCAAAATTCGTGTCGCATTCATAGTGGACGCATTGTAGCGGTCGCCCGCGATGTCCACCGGTTTCGTATTCT
Organism: Trinickia camelliae; assembly: GCF_053525655.1. NCBI lineage: Bacteria > Pseudomonadati > Pseudomonadota > Betaproteobacteria > Burkholderiales > Burkholderiaceae > Trinickia > Trinickia camelliae. The sequence continues at coordinate 216,623 of NZ_JBCHAA010000016.1, read as the reverse complement.
TCGTTTCGATGGAGCTATGGCATACAACGTAACCCTCCGGCAAAGCGGCCGGCAGTTTCAAGTCGAACCCGACGAACCCATCCTGACCGCCGCCTTGCGCCAAGGCGTCGGACTCCCGTACGGCTGCAAGAACGGCGCCTGCGGCTCGTGCAAGGGCACGATCGTGGCGGGCGAAATCGAGCAGCGCGCGCACTCGTCGTCTGCGCTGTCGAACGATGAGAAGACGCGCGGCATGGCGCTGCTGTGCTGTGCGACCGCGAACTGCGATCTGGAAGTCGACGTGCGCGAAGTGGCGGGCGTCGGCGACGTGCAAGTGAAGAAGCTGCCGTGCCGCGTGAACGCGCTCGAGCGCAAGGCCGACGACGTCATGCTGCTCAAGCTCCAGTTGCCGGCCAACGAACGCCTGCAATATCTGGCCGGTCAATACGTCGAGTTCATCCTCAAGGATGGCAAGCGCCGCAGCTACTCGATGGCGAGCGCCCCGCACCAGGAAGGCCCGATCGAGCTGCACATCCGCCACATGGCGGGCGGCGTCTTCACCGACCACGTCTTCAACACGATGAAGGAGCGCGACATCCTGCGCTTCGAAGGCCCGCTCGGCACGTTCTTCCTGCGCGAAGACTCCGACAAGCCGATCATCCTGCTCGCCTCGGGCACCGGCTTCGCGCCGATCAAGGCGATCGTCGAGCACGCGCTCTTCAAGAACATCGACCGCCCGATGACGCTCTACTGGGGCGCGCGCCGCAAGAAAGACCTGTACCTGCTGGAGCTCGCCGAGCAATGGGCGAAAGACCACCCGCACTTCAAGTTCGTGCCGGTGCTGTCCGAGCCGGACGCGGGCGACGCCTGGACGGGCCGCACGGGCTTCGTTCATCGCGCCGTCATCGAGGATCTGCCAGACTTGTCGAACTATCAGGTGTACGCCTGCGGCGCACCGGTCATGGTCGAATCGGCGCAGCGCGACTTCACGAGCCATCACAGCCTGCCGGACGACGAGTTCTACGCGGACTCGTTCACGAGCGAGGCCGATCTCGCGAACGCGGTGTGATGCGCGGTTTAATGGTTTACATCGGCTGTCTCGATACCGTATTCTGTCGCGCATGAACCGCATCCAAACCGAACTCCGACGCCGACGCGCGCTGCCCGCCTGGGAAGCCGTCGGCTAGTCATGGGTTCGCGCCTTGCAGCAATACCGCAAGCGCCAATCGGTTGAAACATGAAAAGCCACGGAAATCCGTGGCTTTTTTTTCGTGTCGACCTGAGTTAGCGCTTCAGCGCTTACTCAGGTCCCATGCAAAGCTCTGCATTTTCGTCTGTTTCTTTCGCACCTCCTGGAGCCCGCCGCCATGCAATTCACCGAGTACCCGACGCAGTCGCTGATGTACATCACGAATCGCCCCGAAATCGTGTTCACGCACGGCAAGGGCTCGTGGATCTATGACAACGAGGGCAAGCGCTACCTCGATTTCATCCAAGGCTGGGCGGTCAACAGTCTCGGCCACTGCAACGAAGGGATGATCGAAGCGCTCGAGAAGCAGGCGCGGCTGCTCATCAACCCATCGCCCGCGTTCTACAACGAGCCGATGGCGAAACTCGCGGGGCTCCTCACGCAAAACAGCGTCTTCGACAAGGTCTTCTTCGCGAACAGCGGCGCCGAAGCGAACGAAGGTGCGATCAAGCTCGCGCGCAAGTGGGGCAAGAAATTCAAGCACGGCGCCTACGAGATCATCACGTTCGACCATAGCTTCCACGGCCGCACGCTCGCGACCATGTCCGCGAGCGGCAAGCCCGGCTGGGACACGATCTACGCGCCGCAAGTGCCGGGCTTTCCGAAGGCGGACCTGAACGACATCGCGTCGGTCGAGAAGCTCATCAGCGAGAAGACCGTCGCCGTGATGCTCGAACCGATCCAGGGTGAAGGCGGCGTGATTCCGGCCACGCGCGAATTCATGCAGCAGCTGCGCGAACTGACGAAGCGCCACAACGTGCTCTTGATCGTCGACGAAGTGCAAAGCGGGTGCGGCCGCGCCGGGACGCTCTTTGCGTATGAACTGTCAGGCATCGAGCCGGACATCATGACGCTCGGCAAGGGCATCGGCGGCGGCGTGCCGCTCGCGGCCATGCTGTCGAAAGCCGAGATCGCCGTGTTCGAGGCGGGCGATCAGGGCGGCACCTACAACGGCAATCCGTTGATGACGGCCGTCGGCTATTCGGTGATCTCGCAGCTTCTCGCGCCGGGCTTTCTCGAAGGCGTGCGCGAGCGCGGCGAATACCTGAGGGCGCACTTGCTCGAATTGTCGAAGGAACGCGGCTTCGAGGGCGAGCGCGGCGAGGGCCTGTTGCGCGCGCTGCTGCTCGGCAAGGGCATCGGCCCGCAGATCGTCGAAAAGGCGCGCCTGATGCAGCCGGACGGCGTGCTGCTCAACGCGGCGCGCCCGAATCTGCTGCGCTTCATGCCCGCGCTGAACGTGAGCCGCGACGAGATCGACCAAATGATGGCGATGCTGCGCACCGTGCTCGACTCCCTTTGATCGGGCGGCTCGCGTATGACGAAATCCCCTGCCCTGTCGATCCGCCCGTTCGACACCTCGACCGATACCGACGCCGTGCTCGAGCTGTGGCTAGAGGCGTTTCCCGAGTATGGCGATCCGTCGAGGCCGCACCGCGACCCGCGTGTGTCGATCGCCAACAAGCTCGCGATGCAGCCGGAGCTGTTCTTCGTCGCGCTTCATGACGGGCGCGTCGTCGGCACCGTGATGGCCGGCTACGACGGACACCGCGGCTGGCTGTATTCGCTTGCCGTCGTGCCGGATGCGCGCCGGCTCGGCTTCGGGCGGGCGCTCGTCGCTCATGCGGAGCAGGCGCTCGCGGCGCTCGGCTGCCTCAAAGTGAACCTGCAGGTGCTGAGCGCCAAGAGCGATATCCAAGGCTTCTATGAGGCGATCGGCTATCGCACTGATGCCGTCGTAAGCCTCGGCAAGCGACTCGAGACTTCTGCCCTGCCCAATTAACCGCGTACTCCTCGTCGTTCGGCCGCCGACTTAATGAGACGGCCAAATCGAACGCCTACATAAAATCGGCCCCGTTTTTCATAACCGACCGATGAGGAGTATCAAGATGAGAAAGGCAGTTTTGGCCTTGGCAGTCGCGTGCCTGGCCTCCGGCGTGCAAGCCGAAGGCACCTTGCACGCCCATATCCGCACACCGGGCAGCGCGCCGCACTGGAGCTACGACGGTACGGAAGGCCCCGCGCATTGGGCGGAGATCAACAAAGCGTTCCAGACCTGCGAAGCCGGCAGGGCGGAATCGCCGATCGACATCCGCTCGGCCAAGAAAGCGCCGGCCGACACGCCGCGTATCCAGTTTTCGTACGAGCCGATGCCCGTGCATCTGCTGAACACGGGCCACGCGATTCAATTCGCGGCTCAGCCGGGCAAGGACTCGGTCACGCTCGGCGACACGCGCTACCAACTGGTCCAGTTCCACTTCCACTCGCCGGGCGAAGAACGATTCGCCGGACGCGCATCGCCGATGGACATGCACCTCGTCCATGCCGATGCGAACGGCAAGCTCCTTGTGGTGGCCGTGCAGTTCGTCGTCGGCGACAAGCCGAACCCAGTGCTCGGCGCACTGCTCGACGACATTCCCGAGCAAGCCGGCGACGAAAAGACCGACGACGCGCTCATGATCAACCCGGCCGGTCTGCTGCCGAAGACGGCTTCGGGCTACTACACCTATTCCGGCTCGCTCACGACCCCGCCGTGCAGCGAAGGCGTCACCTGGATCGAGCTGAAAGAGCCGGTGACGATCAGCCGCGCGCAATTGGAGGCGATGCGCAAGTTCTACGACCATAACCAGCGTCCGGTGCAGCCGCTCAACGGACGCGAGATTCTCGAAGTGGATTGAGCTTGCACACGCAGCGCGAAGCGCTGCCTCGTTGTCCTTGCTAAAGCAAAAAGGGTTCTTCGCACTCATCCGCGAAGAACCCTTTTTTCATGCATGGCCCGCTCCGGCGGCGCACTACAGCACTGCGCGCCGCCGGTGCCGCCCGTCATTACATCTTGACGACGTCGAGCAGCGACTTCTTGCCGTCCTTGTAGCCGTAGAGCGAGATCACGCCGTGCTTCAGGTCGCCCTTCGCATCGAACGTCGTTTCGCCGATCACGCCCTTGTAGTCGGTGGCCGGCATCGCGGCGACGATCTTCGCCGCATCGGTCGACTTCGCGCGCTTCATCGCGTCGACGATGATGTACACCGCGTCATACGTGTACGGCGCGTAGAGCTGGATGTGCTGGCCGAAGCGCTTCTCGTACTTGGCTTCGAATGCGGCGCCGCCGTCCATCTTCTCGAGGCCCATGCCAGCTTCCGAGCAGACGATGTTGTCGGTGCCGTTGCCTGCGAGCGCCGCGATGCTGCTCGTGCAGACGCCGTCGCCCGCGAGGATCTTCAAGCGCATGCCGAGCTGCTTCGCTTGCTTCGCGAACGGGCCGCCGGTGGCGTCCATGCCGCCGTACATGATCGCGTCCGGGTTTTCGCCCTTGATCTTCGTCAGAATCGCGCGGAAATCCACGGCCTTGTCGTTCGTGGCGTCATGCGACACGACGTTCAAGCCGAGCGCCTTCGCGTTCTTCTCGAACTCGTTGGCGAGACCCTGGCCATACGAAGTCGAATCGTCGACGACCGCGACCGTCTTCACCTTCATGACCTTCGCCGCGTAGTTCGCGAGCGCCGGGCCTTGCTGCGCGTCGGTCGCAACGACGCGGTACGTCGTCTTGAAGCCTTGCAGCGTGTAGGTCGGATTGGTCGCCGACGGCGAGATCTGCACGATGCCCGCATCGCTGTAGATCTTCGAAGCCGGGATCGACGTGCCCGAGGTCTCGTGGCCGACCACGGCGGCGACCTTGTCGTCGACGAGCTTCTGCGCAACTTGCGTCGCCGTGCGCGGGTCGCCCGCGTCGTCCTGCGGATCGAGTTCGAGCGTGACCTTCTGGCCGTTGATCACGAGGCCCTTCGCGTTGATCTCCTCGATGGCGAGACGCGCGCCGTTTTCGTTGTCCTTGCCTTGCTGGGCGGAGCCACCGGTCAGCGGCGCGACGTGGCCGATCTTGACGACCGTGTCGGCCGAGGCGACGTTGCACACTGCGAACAATGCCAATGCTGCTACTGCGGAATGCTTCAAAGCGCTAACTTTCACGACTGAACTTCCTTGTTTAGACTAGTTTTTGTGAACAACGGGTAAAACAAAACGCGGTGCTTGCGCTCTTCGCGCAAGCACCGCGTTTTTTGCTTCGGAGGCTTACTCGCCGAGATACGCCGCGCGCACCTTCGGGTCGTCAAGCATCTGCTTCGCGTCGCCGGACATCGTCACCGTGCCCGAGTCCATCACGTAGCCGCGATTCGCAGCCTGCAACGCGAGCCGCGCGTTCTGCTCGACGAGCAGCACCGTGATGCCCTCCTTCGAGATCTCGCGCACCACTTCGAAGATCTTCTCGACCATGATCGGCGAGAGACCCATCGACGGCTCATCGAGCAACAACAGCTTCGGCTTGGAGAGAATCGCGCGCGCCATCGCCAGCATCTGCTGCTCGCCGCCCGAGAGCGTGCCTGCATACTGCGCCGCGCGTTCCTTCAGGCGCGGGAAGAAGCCGAACATGCGGTCGACGTCCTTCTTGATGCCGTCGGTGTCGTTGCGCAAGTACGCGCCCATCTGCATGTTTTCGACGATCGACATGCGCGCGAAGATCCCGCGCCCTTCCGGCACCATCGCCAGACCGCGCTTGAGCAGCTCATGCGCCGGGACGCCCTTGATCGACTGGCCCATGTACTCGATGTCGCCTGCCGAATAGGGCTTCAGGCCCGTGATCGCCTTCATGGTCGTCGTCTTGCCGGCGCCGTTCGCGCCGATCAGCGTGACGAGCTCGCCCTGCTGGACTTCCATGTCGACGCCCTTGACCGCCTGGATGCCGCCGTAGTTGACCTGCAGGCCCTTGATTTTCAGAACTGTAGCCATTAGTGGACCCCCGCACCGAGGTAAGCCTCGATCACCTTCGGGTCGCGCTGCACGTCGTGCGGCAGACCTTCGGCGATCACCTTGCCGTAATCGAGCACCGTCATCCGGTTGCACAATCCCATCACGAGCTTCACATCGTGCTCGATCAAGAGAATCGTCTTGCCGTCCGAACGGATCTTGTCGAGCAGCTTCGTGAGCTCGACCTTCTCGGTTGCGTTCATGCCGGCTGCCGGCTCGTCGAGCGCGAGCAGCTTCGGATCGGTCGCGAGCGCACGCGCGATTTCCAGACGGCGCTGGTGACCGTACGACAGGTTGCGCGACGTGTAGTCCGCGTATTGCAGCACGCCCACGTACTCGAGCAGCTCGAGCGCGCGTTCCTTGATTTCACGCTCTTCCTGGCGCTCGGCCGGCGTCTGGAACACCGCACCGAAGAGACCATGCTTGGTGCGCACATGGCGCCCCACCATCACGTTCTCGAGCGCGGTCATGCCGCCGAACAGGCGAATGTTCTGGAACGTGCGGGCAATGCCCGCCTTCGCGACCTGGTACACCGCCGTCGGCGTGTAGTCGGTGCCGTCGAGCTTGAACTCGCCCGAATCGGGCGTGTACAGCCCCGTGATCACGTTGAAGAACGTCGTCTTGCCGGCGCCGTTCGGGCCGATCAACCCATAAATCTGGCCTTCTTCGATTTGAAGACCCACGTCCGACAGCGCCTGGAGGCCGCCGAAGCGCTTGTTCACGCCCTTGACGGACAAACGAATTTTGCTCATTGAATTTCTCCTCGCCGTCCGTTATGCACGCACCGGTTTCTTGCTGGCACGCTTGGCCAGTTTCGCGATCTTGTCCTCATGCTTCGCCGCCGGCCACAGGCCTTCCGAGCGATACAGCATGATGATCACCATCGCCAGACCGTACAGCAGCTGACGGATCACTTCGGTATCGACAATCTGATGACCGAAGATCGCGTTTTGCAGCGGACCCATCGTCGAGCGCAGGAATTCCGGGAACACCGCGAGCAGCACGGCGCCGAGAATCACGCCGGGGATGTGGCCCATGCCGCCCAGCACCACGCAGGCGAGCACCACGACCGATTCCCAGAACGTGAACGATTCCGGCGACACGAAGCCCTGGAAGCCCGCGAACATCGCGCCCGACAGGCCGCCGAACGACGCGCCCATCGCGAATGCGAGCAGCTTCACGTTACGGGTGTTGATGCCCATTGCTTTCGCGGCGATTTCGTCTTCGCGGATCGCGGCCCATGCACGGCCGATGCGCGAGTGCTGCAGACGCGTACACGTCCAGACCACGAGCAGCGCGCACAGCACGAACAGGTAGTAGTACATGTACGTGGTCGTGACTGTGATCCCGAGGAACGTGTGGGTCTGCGACAGGCTGAAGCCCCCGACGTGCACCGGATCGATCCCCGTGATCCCCTGCGGGCCGTTCGTGATGTTCAGCGGACGATCCATGTTGTTCATGAAGATCCGCACGATTTCCCCGAAGCCCAGGGTCACGATCGCGAGGTAGTCGCCGCGCAGACGCAAGGTCGGCGCGCCGAGCAGGACACCGGCCCCCGCTGCGAACGACATCGCGAGCGGCACGACGATCCAGTACGGTGCGTGGAAGCCACCCGGGAACATCGCGCCAATCCACGCGAACTGCGTCGCCAGGTGCGGCGAGGTCAACAGCGCCGCCGTGTAGGCGCCCACCGCGTAAAACGCGATGTAGCCCAAGTCCAGCAGGCCGGCGAAGCCGACCACCACGTTCAGGCCCAGCGCGAGCATCACATACAGCATCGCGAAGTCCAGCACGCGCACCCAGTAGTTGCCGCCGGCTGCGCCGATGATGAACGGCGCCGCGATCACGAACACCGCCGTCACAATGGTGACGATCGTGGTCTTCGTCGTGTTCTTTTCAGGGACCAGCGTCGTGGACGGCTCGATCGGTTGAATTGAAGTCATTTTCGTAGCTCCTTACCCTTACGCGCGATCCGCAACACGTTCGCCCAACAGGCCCGACGGACGGAACACCAGCACGATGATCAGCACGATGAACGCGAACACGTCCTGATAGTTACTGCCGAACACGCCGCCCGTGAGGTTGCCGATGTAGCCCGCGCCGAGCTGTTCGATGAGACCGAGCAGCACGCCGCCCACCATCGCGCCGCCAAGGTTGCCGATCCCGCCGAGCACCGCCGCCGTGAACGCCTTCATGCCGGGAATGAAGCCCATGTAGAAGTGCGCGTTGCCGTATTCCGACGCGATCATCACGCCTGCCAGCGCCGCGAGCGCCGAGCCGATCATGAAGGTCGCCGAGATCACGAAGTTCGGGTTCACGCCCATCAGGCTCGCGTTATTCGGGTTCTCCGCGATCGCGCGCATCGCGCGGCCGAGCTTGGTCTTGTGCACGAGCAGCAGCAGCGCGCCCATCATCACGAAGGCCACCACGATGATCATGATTTCAGTCATCGAGATCACAGCGCCCGGGTTGTTCGGACCGGCCGTGATCACGTTGATCGGATCGGTCGGCAACAGCTGCGGGAATGCCAGCGGATTGCGGCCCCAGATGATCATCGCGACGGTCTGCAGCAGAATCGACACGCCGATCGCGGTGATCAGCGGGGCGAGACGCGGCGCCTTGCGCAGCGGCCGGTAGGCGACTTTTTCGATCGTGTAGCCAACGCACGCACACACCCCTGCCGCGATCAGCAGCGAGATAAGCAGCGTCAGGACATGACCTAAACCGGGGAAGTGATTCTGCAGCACAGTGATGGACGAAAGCGCCACCATCGCGCCTACCATCAACACGTCGCCGTGAGCGAAGTTGATGATGCCCAAGATGCCGTACACCATCGTATAGCCCAGTGCAATGATGGCGTAGACACTGCCAAGCACCAGACCATTGATGATCTGCTGGATGAAGATATCCATTTAAAGCTCCTTAGCCCGTGCGACTGGATTCGCGTTGCTCCCCAGCGGGTAGGCGGTGAGTGACGGAATCGCAACGGCACTGCGGGTACTGATGTAAAAGACCGGTAAGGGTTAGCCGTCTTCCAACGGGTCGCGCCTTTGTGATGCAAAGACCGGCTCGTTAAAGGCGGATGCAAAAACGGCACCGTCGGGTGCGCGGTGCCGTCAGGTTTTGCTCCGTCACTACATGCCCACGGCTTCGAGGACCGCGATACCGCTGTCCTTGAAGTCGTGAACCGTAATGGCGCCTTCTTTCAAATCACCCTTGTCGTCGAATGCGACAGCACCGGCGGATCCGTTCCGAAAACGGTCCGACGGCTTCGCAACCAGCACCTTGGGCGCATCGATAGAAACGGCGCGCTGCAGTGTGTCGGCATCCGAGCGCATGACTTCATACGCGGAGTGCGCGGCAACCTGCGCCGGCGTGCAGAAGCGGTCTTCGTACTGCCCTTGGTCCTGCAATGCGAAGCCCGCATCGGTATTCCCCGACGTCGGCGGGAGACCCGCTTTCGACGAGGTCCGGCGTCCCTGTGCGCGAAGCGCAAGTTCGGCCGCCTTGGCGGCACGCACGCCGTCGCCGCCAAGGTTTGCTGCTCTGTTGCCAAGCGGAACCTGCTTTGCAAGCAGTCCGCCCGTTCGGTTCATTCCACCGTACATGCTCACGTCCGGCTGAATATTCTTGATCTTCTTAAGGATGGCCTTGAAGTCCGATGCCCAGTAATCAGTGCCTTCACCAGTCTGGACGTAACGCGCTTTCAACGCCGTTACGCCCAGTCCAAGCTCAGGTCCTGATCGCCCCCCGTTTTTGCCGCTGCCGACAAGAGTGGCATCGTTCGCAGCCGCGACCGACTCGCCGACGCTCGCCCCGCCGTCGTTCCTTTTGCTGGCTGCGTCCGCCTTGGCGTTCGCGGCCGCGGTGGACACGGCGTAAGCAAACTGGAATTGCATTAAGAAGGTCTCCTGCGCCTTGCTAAATCCATTGTCAGAAGGCCTTGTGGCCTTGAGAACGGGCGCATTGTAACTCTAATTATGGGACGGCCAATATTGAGAATTCGCCAGGGTTTTCCTGCATTGCAACCTTTTTTTGAGACTCATAATTAGAGCCGGCGCAACCAGGTTGCAATCTCCTTGCTTATTTGTATAGCAACCGCGTAATTTGTATTTTGCGCTGCATGGGGCCGGAGTCAGCGTTAAACCGCCAACACTGGTCGACATAAAAAACAAAAGCGCGCTCAAGGCGCGCTTTTTTAATCAGCCAATTAAAAATAAATCAGGCGGGCAGACCGAGTCCCCGTGGCAGCGGAAACGAAATGTTTTCCTCGATCCCCTCGAGCGCGCGCACGTTGCGCACCCCCATACCGCGCAAGTGCGTGATAACGGCTTGCGCGAGCACCTCCGGCGCGGACGCGCCCGCCGTCACGCCGATGCGGCGCTTGCCTTCGAGCCACGCGGGATCGATCTGGTCCGGCGAATCCACCATATAGGCCGGGATGCCGCGCTTTTCCGCAACTTCGCGCAGACGGTTCGAATTCGAACTATTCGGACTGCCGACGACGATCACCACGTCGCATTGCGGCGCCATGAATTTCACGGCGTCCTGGCGGTTCTGCGTCGCGTAGCAAATGTCCTGCTTCTTCGGCTCGCGAATCGCGGGAAACCGCGCCTTGAGCGCAGCGATGATTTCGGATGCGTCGTCGACGGAAAGCGTGGTTTGCGTGACGAAGGCCACACGCTCAGGATCGGCGAGCGTGAGCGCGTTCACATCTTCGATACTTTCGACCAGATACATGCCTTCCGCGGTCTGGCCCATCGTGCCCTCGACCTCCGGGTGCCCCTTGTGGCCGATCATCACGATGTCCATGCCGTCCTGGCGCATCTTCGCGACTTCGATGTGCACCTTCGTGACGAGCGGGCACGTCGCATCGTAAATGCGGAGCCCGCGCACTTCCGCTTCCTCGCGCACCGCCTTGGAAACACCGTGCGCGCTGAAGATCACCGTACTGCCTGCGGGCACTTCGTCGAGCTGCTCGACGAATACGGCGCCTTTCTTGCGCAAGTCCTCGACGACGTACGCGTTATGGACGATCTCGTGACGCACGTAGATCGGTGCGCCGAACAGCTTGATCGCACGCTCGACGATCTCGATCGCGCGATCGACGCCCGCGCAAAAACCGCGCGGCTGTGCGAGCAGAATTTCCGCTTCGGCCAGGGAGGTGTCCGTGAAGCTCATGTTTACAGAATCCCGATGATTTTGACTTCGAACGTCAGCGCTTGACCGGCAAGCGGATGGTTGAAGTCGAACAGCGCAGACGTTTCGCCCACTTCCTTCAGCACGCCCGCATAGCGGCCGCCGCTCGGGGCGTTGAACTCGATGAGATCGCCCGGCGTGAATTCCTCACCCAACATGCCGTTTTCGCGCAGCGTGGCGAGCGACACGCGCTGGATCAATTCCGGATTGCGGAGACCGAACGCCTGGCCCGGCTTTAGCTGAAAGGTCGAGTGGTGCCCGGTCTTCATGCCAACGAGAATTTCTTCCAGCGGCGGCGCGAGCTGACCGGCGCCGAGCAGCAACGTAGCCGGCTTGTCGCCGAAGGTGTTGACGACATCGGAGCCATCGGCGAGAGAAAGCCGGTAGTGAAGCGTCACGTGCGAACCCGGTTTCACTTCGGAAATATCGATGATGCTCATGAAATAGCTCGCTGAATCCGCGCGCGTTTCGCGCGCACAAAAAGGGAAGCGTTGCTTGGGCGCTTTGGCGCCCCGCACAGGCGCGACTGCGCCAGGCACAAGCTTCGTATTGTAAGCCACATAAATGCGACAAGCGTAGACAGCATATCGCGCAAAAGCGCCCTCCCGGTGCACTTAGCCCCGGCCATCGGGCCTCGCCGATCTGCCCCTTAAACATCTCGCCTATCGGAATTGCAGACCTTACCCGCTGCCTACGCCTCTCGGAGAAAAACAGATGCCCGTTAGTTCCAGCGCCGTGCACCCTGCCGATCCGCTCGCCGCCTACCTGTCCGAACCGCCGGATTCGGCGCACGATCAGTGCGAGCCGTCCAGGCCAAAAGGTTGGCCGGCGCGCGACATGCCCCGCGAACGCCTGCTCGAAGCCGGACCCGCTGCCCTGTCGGACACCGAGCTCATTGTCCTGCTTCTTGGTTCGGGCCTGCCGGGACACAACGTCTTCGACGTCGCGCGCTCACTTCTGGCGCGGTTCGGCTCGCTGCGCGCGATGCTGGACGCGACGCCAGCCGATTTCAAGGGATTGCGCGGCATCGGGCCGGCAAAGATCGCCACGCTGCTGGCCGTCGTCGAAATGGCGCGCCGCGCACTTGCGGAGAAAGCGCGCGAGCGGCCGCTCGTCGATTCGCCCGGGGCCGTCGAAGACTACCTGCGCCTTCTGATCGGCGCACGGCCTCATGAGGTGTTCGTCTGCCTGTTTCTCGACGCCCGGCACCGACTTCTCCATACCGAGGAGAGCTCGCGCGGCTCCTTGACCCGGATGGCCGTCTATCCGCGCGAAATCGTGCGCCGGGCGCTGACGCTCAACGCGGCCGGGCTCATCGTCGCGCATAATCACCCATCCGGAGCCGTCAAGCCCAGCGCGAGCGATCGCCGGCTCACGCGCGTGCTGCGCGACTCGCTTGCGCTGATCGACGTGCAGCTGATGGACCACCTGATTGTCGGCAGCGACACGGTTTTTTCGTTCGCCCAGGCGGGATGGATGTAAAGCCCGCCCCGCTTGCCGCCCTTGGCGCCCTATACCGGCTTTCCGCAACAGCCAGCCGGGCATCCGCAAATAGGGTTTGATTTTTCTGAGCTTTTTCTGCTAGAATCGCCGTCTGCCTCTGTTTCCAACCCTGTTCAGTGCCAGCGAAGGGCCATTCCTAAAAGAACGGCTCGGGTCTCAATCGTAGCTGTGGCAGCTACCACTGTGAGGCCAGCTCTTCTAGGAAGAGCAACCTTCCCGGCTCGAACCCGAATTTAAGCGTTTTAGGAGTGCTCTCATATGGCACGCGTATGCCAAGTAACTGGGAAAGCGCCGATGAGCGGCAACAACGTTTCCCACGCGAACAACAAGACCAAGCGTCGTTTTCTCCCGAACCTGCAGAACCGCCGTTTCTGGGTTGAAAGCGAAAACCGTTGGGTGCGCCTGCGCGTTTCGAACGCCGGCCTGCGCCTGATCGACAAGAACGGTATCGACTCCGTGCTCGCAGACCTGCGCGCACGCGGCGAAGCCTAAGGAGTAAATCATGGCGAAAGGCGCACGCGACAAGATCAAGCTGGAGTCGACCGCAGGTACGGGTCACTTCTACACCACGACGAAGAACAAGCGCAACATGCCGGAAAAGATGGAGATCATGAAGTTCGATCCCGTCGCCCGCAAGCATGTGGCGTACAAGGAAACCAAGATCAAGTAATCTGGTTCCGAGCCTGAAGACGACAAAAGCCCCGCCTCTGCGCGGGGCTTTTGCTTTTGCGCCGTCCCTCTCGCCTCGCAACGGGGTATCCTCTTTCGTTTATCGCGACGCACGCTGCGGCGCGGCTCTGGTTCAAGAGTAGATAAGAGACTTAGAGGGACAACCGATGAATTTCGACGTCGTGATCGTGGGGAGCGGGCTGGCTGGACTATCGGTCGCGCTGAATTTGGCGGAAACGCGCCGCGTCGCGGTTATTGCCAAGAAATCGATGACCGAAGGTGCGAGCGACTGGGCACAAGGCGGCATTGCCGCCGTGCTCGACTCGGCTGACAGCATCGAGAACCACGTTGATGACACCTTGGTTGCCGGCGGCGGCCTATGCGACGAGGCGGCGACGCGCTTTATCGTCGAGAACGGGCGCTCGGCGATCGAATGGCTGATCGAGCAAGGCGTCCCCTTCACGAAGGACGACGCGGCCGAGCTCGGCTTCCACTTGACGCGCGAAGGCGGCCACAGCCATCGGCGCATCATCCATGCAGCCGACGCGACTGGTCACGCCGTGGTCGCGACATTGAGCGAACGCGTGCGCCGGCATCCGAACATCACGCTGCTCGAAGATCACTACGCCATCGATCTCATCACCTCCGACCGGCTTGGCCTGCCGGGCCGCCGCTGCCACGGGCTGTACGCGCTCGATCTGGCGAGCGGCCGCACGGTCACGATCGAAGCCCCGCACACGGTGCTGGCAACCGGCGGCGCCGGCAAGGTCTATCTGTACACGACCAACCCCGACACCGCGACCGGCGACGGCATCGCGATGGCATGGCGCGCGGGCTGCCGCGTGTCGAACATGGAGTTCATCCAGTTCCATCCGACGTGCCTGTTCCACCCGTACGCGAAGTCGTTCCTGATTTCCGAGGCCGTACGCGGCGAAGGCGGCCTTCTGAAGCTCCCCGACGGCACGCGCTTCATGCCAAGCCACGACGAGCGCGCCGAGCTTGCGCCACGCGACATCGTCGCCCGCGCGATCGATTTCGAGATCAAGAAACGCGGCATCGACTGCGTATATCTCGACATCAGCCACCAACCCGAGGCGTTCCTGCGCGAGCACTTCCCGACGATTCTCGCGCGCTGCCTCGAGTTCGGCATCGACATCACCAAAGATCCGATCCCAGTCGTGCCCGCTGCGCACTACACATGCGGCGGCGTCGTCACCGATTTGGCAGGACGCACGGACCTGGCCGGGTTGTATGCGGTCGGCGAAACGTCGTGCACCGGATTGCACGGCGCGAACCGGCTCGCCAGCAACTCGCTGCTCGAGTGTCTCGTGATTGGCCGCTCGGCTGCTGCTGCGATCGAGAAAGAAGGCTTCAGCGCGGCGGCTCACGCGCCACTGCCGGACTGGGACGAGAGCCGCGTGTCGGACCCGGACGAAGAGGTCGTCGTCGCGCACAACTGGGACGAGTTGCGGCGGCTTATGTGGAACTACGTCGGCATCGTACGCACCGACAAGCGGCTCGCACGCGCCAAGCACCGCATCGCCATGCTGCGCGACGAGATCCACGAGTACTACGCGAACTTCAAGGTGAGCCGCGATCTGCTCGAATTGCGCAACCTGGTCGACGTGGCGTCGCTGATCGTCGAGAGCGCCAGGTCGCGGCGGGAAAGCCGCGGACTGCATTACAGCCGCGACTGGCCGACCGCGTTGCCGAAGGCGCTGCCGACCGTGCTGTCGCCGGAACACGTGCGCAATCGAAACGTTTGAGCGGTTCGGGACGCAAGCCTCGAGCGTTGAGGCTTGCGATGCGTAACTGCAATACGTCAAACGATACGCATCGAATAATCGGTAGCCCGC
Source organism: Trinickia camelliae (assembly GCF_053525655.1). NCBI lineage: Bacteria > Pseudomonadati > Pseudomonadota > Betaproteobacteria > Burkholderiales > Burkholderiaceae > Trinickia > Trinickia camelliae. The sequence continues at coordinate 201,368 of NZ_JBCHAA010000016.1, read as the reverse complement.
ACATCCTTCGTCAGCGAGCCGATCGAGATGCGGTCGACACCGGTTTCGGCGATCGTCCGAACGGTATCGAAATTGACGCCACCCGACGCTTCGAGCACCGCACGCCCGGCCGTCAGACGAACGGCGTCGCGCATCGCGTCGAACGAGAAGTTGTCGAGCAAGATCGACTCGGCGCGATGGGCCAGCGCCGTCTCGAGTTGCTCGAGCGTCTCGACTTCGCACTGGATCGGCACGCCTGCATCGAGCGCCAAGGCCGCGCCCATCGCCGGCCCGACACCCCCCGCTGCGGCGATATGGTTTTCCTTGATCAGAATCCCGTCGTACAGCGCGAGCCGCTGGTTCGCACCGCCACCCACGCGCACCGCGTACTTCTGCGCGAGGCGCAGCCCCGGCAGCGTCTTGCGTGTATCGACGATACGCGCACGCGTGCCGGCTACCGCCTCGACATAACGGCGCGTCGCGCTCGCCACACCCGACAGTAGCTGCAGGAAGTTGAGCCCATTGCGCTCCGCCGTCAGCAGCGAGCGCGACGGACCGCGCAGCTCGCACACCAGCGTATTCGCGCCCATCAGGTCGCCTTCGCGATAGCACCAACGCACCGTGATCGCCGGGTCGACCTGGCGCATCACTTCGGTGAACCACAACACGCCGCACAGCACCGCTTCTTCGCGGACGATGATGCGCGCATTGCTCAATTCGCCAGCCGGAACGAGGCGTCCCGTGTGGTCACCACTGCCGACATCCTCGGCAAGCGCATCGGTCACGTTGCGCGCGAGCGCCGCGTCGAACGCGACGCCGTATTGCGCGCGGATTTCTTCGAATAGCGGCGACACCGCTTCGATCGGCGCCAACTCGGAAGCCCCCATTACGCCGCCCCCACATTCGCAAACAACGCTGTATCGCGCGCGAGATCGCCACTTGCCTGCACGCGCTTCTTGCGCGCTGCGGCGAAGTCGAGCATGCGATCGATCGGCAGACGCGCACGCTCGCCGATTGCCGGATCAACATGGATTTCCTTATGCCCGCGCTCGAGCACTTCGGCGAGATTCACAAGACCGTTCATCGCCATCCACGGACAATGAGCGCAGCTCTTGCAGGTCGCGCTGTTACCGGCCGTCGGCGCTTCGATAAACGTCTTGCCGGGCGCCGCGAGCCGCATCTTGTGCAGGATGCCGAGATCGGTGGCGACGATGAAGTGTGTCGCGTCGAGCTTCTGCGCGGCGTCGATCAACTGCGTCGTCGACCCGACGACATCGGCCTGTGCAACCACGCTTTCCGGCGACTCCGGATGCACGAGCACCTTCGCATGCGGATATTCGGCGCGCAGCAAGTCGAGCTCGACGCCCTTGAATTCGTCGTGAACAAGGCACGAGCCTTGCCACAGCAGCATGTCCGCACCGGTCTTTTTCTGGATGTAGCTGCCGAGATGCCGATCCGGCGCCCACAGGATCTTTTCGCCGCGCGCATGCAGATCGGCGACGATCTCGAGGCCGATGGACGAGGTCACCATCCAGTCGGCGCGTGCCTTCACCGCGGCGCTCGTATTGGCGTACACCACCACCGTGCGATCGGGATGGGCGTCGCAGAACGCCGAGAATTCGTCGCCCGGGCAACCGAGGTCGAGCGAGCATGTCGCGTCGAGATCGGGCATCAGGATGCGTTTATTCGGACTCAGGATCTTCGCCGTTTCGCCCATGAAGCGCACACCGGCAACGACGAGCGTTTGTGCATCGTGATCGCGCCCGAAGCGAGCCATCTCGAGCGAATCCGCAACACAACCCCCGGTCTCATCGGCGAGCTCCTGGAGCTCCGGATCGACGTAGTAATGCGCGACGAGCACCGCTTTTTCGCGCGCCAGCAACGAGCGAATCCGCGCTTTCAATGCAATGCGCTCCTCGGCCAACGGTGCGACAGGCACCTTCGCCCACGCGTGGCCGACGCCGCAAGTCGCGCCCATGGCGCCCCCGGCGATGAGCGGCTGGTCGAACTCGACAGTTTTGACCGCTGATTCCATCTTCATCTCCTCTGCCTCACCCACTGGCATCCCAATACCCTATATAGCGCGATCTGGACGCACATAAAGAAAAACCCCGCCAACGCGGGGTTTTGTGACGTCTCTAAATTTTAAAGGATTTCGAGATCAGGCGTAGCGGCGCAGACGCATCGCAAATTCCTGCAGGGCCTTGATGCCGCTTTGTTCTGCGCGATGACACCAATCTTGCAACTGCACCAGCAACTGTTCCCGCGAAGCGTTCGAGCGATCCCAGATCGCAGCCAGCTCGTTGCGCAGCTCGATGAACGTGCGCAGCTTCTGGCTGTTCGCGAAAATCTCTGGCAGTTGACGCTTTTGCGGTTCGTCGAGGCCCGATTCGTCCTTGTGGAACCACTTGCGTGCGTTGCGCATCACGAGGTACTTCTCGCGTGCGCCCACTTCCTTCAAGCGCGCCAGTTCCTGGCGGTACGCCTGCTTGACCGTCTTACCGTAGCGCGCCATCACTTCGTAGCGATTCGAGAGCACGGCCTGCAGCGTTTCCTGATCGAGCACGAGCTTGCCCTTCGACAGACGCGGCGTGGGCGCAACCTTCTTCACTTTCGCGAGCTTGAACGCCGAGAGAATGCGGATGTACATCCAGCCGATATCGAACTCGAACCACTTGTTCGACAGCTTCGCGGACGTCGCGTACGTGTGGTGATTGTTGTGCAGCTCTTCACCGCCGATGATGATCCCCCACGGGAAGATGTTCGTGCTGGCGTCGGCCGAATTGAAGTTGCGGTAGCCCCAGAAGTGCGCGAGGCCATTGACGACACCCGCCGCCCAGAACGGAATCCAGATCATCTGCACGGCCCAAACCGACAGGCCGACGATGCCGAACAGCGCGACGTCGATCACCATCATCAGGCTGATGCCGAGAATTGGGTAGCGCGAGTACACGTTGCGCTCGATCCAGTCGTTCGGCGTGCCGTGGCTGAAGCGGCGCATCGTTTCTTCGTTCTTCGCTTCGGCGCGATAGAGCTCAGCGCCTTCGAGCAGCACCTTCCAGATGCCGCGCGTTTGCGGGCTGTGCGGATCTTCCTCGGTTTCGCACTTCGCGTGATGCTTGCGGTGAATCGCCGCCCACTGGCCGGTCAGCATGCCGGTCGTCATCCACAGCCAGAAACGGAAGAAGTGGCTCGCGATCGGGTGCAGATCGAGCGCGCGGTGCGCCTGACAGCGGTGCAGATAGACCGTGACGCCGATGATCGTGATGTGCGTGGCAACGAGCGCGAAAAGCACAATTTGCCACCACGTAAAGCGGAGCAGGCCATTCGCGAGGAAATCGAACAGGGAGTTCAGCAAGGCAGTTTATCCGTGAATCGAGAAACATCCGCCGCCCGGCGGATGTCAAGAAAGTGAAAGCATGAGGCGAGGTTGGACGGCATTTTACCTCGCCGGTTCCAAGTGTTTGTAACAAATGGAGATTTTTTTGTCTGTGGGCTTACCCGCAGCCACCGCGTCGTCAAAAAACGACAGCCGGATCTGGCACCCTATATTGCGATTCCTTTACGAGCCACGCGCCACCTCGCTCTCCACGGAATCGATCATTTTTCCCAGTTTTGAGAAGCCCTCGGGAACCCCGCCGATGATACGCACTTCCCGCTGCGCAAATGGGATGGAGACGCCGTGTGCGGCGAAAAGCCGCCAGATGTTGCGGTTCACCTGCGAGCGCACGCCCGCCGTGCCTTTGGCGGCGTCTTCTATCCAGAAGCCGAGCTCAAGATCGATGCCGTCCGCGCCGAAGCCGACCAAGTAGGCGGTGGGCGCGGGCTCCGGCAACACGCGCTCGACGCCCTTCGCCGCGTCGGCGAGCAGCAGTAGCACTGCCTCGATATCCGACTCGTAGGCGACCTGCACGGCCACCTTCGCGTAGCCGCGCGTCTGGAACGACGAGTGGTTCTGCACGACGTCGGTGATGAGCTTCTCGTTGGGGATCAGCGTTTCGATGCCGTCGAGCCCGCGCACTGTCGTGTAGCGCGTGCTGATCTGCGTGACTTTGCCTTGCTGACCGGCGACGTTGATCGTGTCGCCGATCCGCAGCGACCGGTCGATCAGGATGATGAAGCCCGACACGTAGTTGCTCGCGATCTTCTGCAGGCCGAAGCCGAGGCCGACGCCGAGCGCGCCGCCGAACACCCCGAGCACCGTAATGTCGATACCGACGAGCGACAAGCTGATCAGCACGGCCGCAAGCACGAGCAGCGCACGCCCGACGCGCGCGAGCACCACCTTCAGGTTCGCGTCGATCGTGCTCGCCCGCATCACACGGTCTTCGAGCGCCGAGCCGAGCCACATCGCGACGATCAGCGTCACGCAGACCCAGACGATGCCCGTCGCGAGCGACAGCAGCGACATATGCGCGGTCCCGATATGGAAACGCACGGTGCTCATCCAATGGATCACATCGTCCTGAATGCCGAGCACCGTCAGCACCATGCCGATCCAGACCAGCACCGACACGACCTTTTCGGCGACGAAAAGCCAGGCGTGCGTCTGGCCGTCGCTGCTGAACACGCGCCGCCCGATGAAGAACAGGATGTAGATCAGCCCGATGCCGAAGAGCGGCACGACCGCAAGCTCGAGCAGCGACGTCGACATATAGCCGTCGAGCACCTCCTCGATCGACCAGACGAGCACGCCGCCCAGCAGCGGAAAGATCGCCTTGTTGAGGCTCTCGGCGCCGAAGCGCAGCGCTTGATAGCGTGTCTGCCGGCGCAAATCGAGCTTGCGGCGCACGAAACGCGCGAGGAACCACGCCACGGCCAGCGCGCCGACGAGCGCGCCGGCCTGCCAGATCATTACCGGCTGGCCGAAGTCGCGCACGAAGCCGCCCAGCATGTGCGAAAAGATACGGTTGTCAGTCAAAGCCATCGGAAACCTGCGCTACCTAACGTGCTTGAAGGGCCTCAACCGCGCCGCTCGAGCACTGCGGCGAAGAAGCCGTCGGTCGCATGGCGATGCGGCCATAGCGACAGGTAATCGCCCATTTCCATCTCGATGCGCTGCTCCGCGAGCACCGTGCCCGCAGGCACGAGCACGAACTCCGGATGCGCGGCGAGGAACTGCGCGACGATCGCTTCGTTTTCCTCTTCGAGCACGCTGCACGTCGCGTAGACGAGGCGCCCGCCCTTCTTCACAAGCCGCGCGGCGCTCTCGAGAATCGACGCCTGCTTGGGCGCGAGCTCGGCGATCGATTCGGGCGACTGGCGCCATTTGAGGTCGGGATTGCGGCGCAGCGTGCCGAGGCCGCTGCAAGGCGCGTCGACGAGCACGCGGTCGATCTTGCCGGCGAGGCGCTTGATCTTCGCATCGTGCTCGCTGTCGATCAGCACCGGGTTCACGTTCGACAACCCGCTGCGCGCGAGACGCGGCTTCAGCTTCGCGAGCCGGCGATCGGACACGTCGAACGCATACAGACGCCCGGTCGAACGCATCATCGCGCCGAGCGCGAGCGTCTTGCCGCCCGCGCCCGCGCAGAAGTCGACGATCATCTCGCCGCGCTTGGGCGCGACCAGCGAACACAGCAGCTGGCTGCCTTCGTCCTGCACTTCGATCCAGCCGTCTTCGAACGCCTTCAGCTTGGTGAGCGCGGGCTTGCCGGCGACACGCACGCCATACGGCGCAAACGGCATGGCGCCGGCGTCGATACCCGCGGCTTTCAGCGCGTCGAGGACCTGGTCGCGGGTCGCCTTGATCGGATTCGCGCGCAAATCGAGCGGAGCCGGGTAATTCAGCGCGGCGGCGAGTTGAGCCAGCTCGTCGGCCTCGAAACGCTTGGCGAGGGCTTCGACGATCCACTCGGGCAGGTTCGTGCGCACACGCAAGGGCAAGTTCTGTGGATCGATCTTCGACACGTGCTCGAGCCATGCGAGTTCGTCTGCAGAAACGAACGGCTTGAGCGCCGACAGCCCCATCGTCTGCATCAGGCCAAGCAGCGTCAGGCGCCGCGTCGGGCTCCCGCTGCCGCTTTCGGCGAGATGGGCGAATTCCATGCGCCGGCGCAGCACGGCGAACACCGCTTCGGCGATCACGCCGCGTTCATTGTGGCCAAGCTTCGGATGGGCGCGGAAAAAGCGGCTCGTCGTGGCGTCGGCCGGACCGGTGAGCTTGAGGACCTCCGCCAGAAGCGTTTCGGTTTGCCCGATCAAGAATCCATGCACGCGCGGACCGCCGTCCGCGCCGCTGCGGCCCGATGACGCGCGATTGCCCTGACCACGATTGCCGGCACCACGAGCGCCCGCGGCACGCACGCCCTCGGCGCCTCGCGAACGTTTTTGCCCGTTTCCGTTGGACCCCTTTCCTTCCTTCCCTTTCATATTTTTTCCCCGGCGAGTTGGTCGGAAAAGAGCCATTGCGGCTCAGGCGGCGTCAGGCTGACACGCAAGCCGTCGAGCGCGAGCCGCCCCTCGACGAACCAGCGCACCGCCCGTGGATAAATCACGTGTTCGTAAGTCAGCACGCGGGCAGCGAGCGCCGCCGCATCGTCGCCATCGACGACCGGCACCGCCGCCTGCACGACGATCGGCCCATGGTCGAGCTGCGACGTGACGAAGTGCACGGTCGCGCCGTGCAGCCGCACGCCGGCGTCGAGCGCCTGCTGATGCGTATGCAGGCCCGGAAAGCTCGGCAAGAGCGACGGATGCACGTTCAGCATCCGCCCGGCGTAGCGATCGACGAAGCCCGGCGTCAGCACGCGCATGAAACCGGCGAGTACGACGAGGTCGGCCCCGTAGCCATCGATGACGGCGGCGAGCGCGGCGTCGAAGCTCTCACGGTCTGGATAAGCGCGATGATCGACCACTTGCGTGGCAATACTGTGCGACGCGGCGAACGCAAGACCCGCGGCGTCGGGACGGTTGGCAATCACGGCGGCGACTTGCGCCGGCCAGCCTTCGTGCGCGCAAGCGTGCACGATCGCTTCCATGTTGCTGCCTCGTCCTGAAATCAGGATGACGATTTTTTTCATCCGCGGATTTTATCATTCGGGAGGCCCCAAACCGCCGGGGAGAGCCGCCATTTGCCCCGAACGTTTATAATCTTCTGCTTTGCGGCACTTGGCCGCCCCACCCCATCCGCTATCGTGAGAGTCTTCCGCGGTCTTCCCAATGCCGAAAGCCGGGCGCCCTGCGCGCTGACGATCGGCAATTTCGACGGTGTCCACCGCGGCCACCAGGCGCTGCTCGCCCACGTGCGCGCAGCGGCCGACGCGCGCGGCCTGCCCGTCTGCGTGATGACCTTCGAGCCGCACCCGCGGGAATTCTTCAATCCGGCCGGCGCCCCGCCGCGCATCGCGATGCTGCGCGACAAGCTGGAAGCGCTGCGGATGAACGGCGTCGACCGGGTGGTCGTCGAGCATTTCAATCACACGTTCGCGAGTCAGACGCCCGATGCGTTCGTCGAGCGGATCATCGTCAACGGGCTGCACGCGCGCTGGGTGATGATCGGCGACGACTTCCGCTATGGCGCGAAGCGCGCGGGCGATTTCGCGTCGCTGAAGGCTGCCGGTGCGCAACACGGCTTCGAAGTCGAGCAGATGGCGACCGTCGCCGATCCGACCGGCGCGCGCATTTCCAGCTCCGGCGTGCGCACGGCGCTCATCGCGGGCGATCTGGACACAGCGCGCTCGGCGCTCGGCCGCGACTATGCGATCAGCGGCCACGTCGTGCACGGCTTGAAGCTCGGCCGCGATCTGGGTTTTCCCACGCTGAACCTGCCGATCGCGCACAAGCGGCCGGCGCTCTCCGGCATTTTCGTCGTGCGCGTGCACGGCATCGCGCCCGAGCCGCTGCCGGGCGTCGCAAGCCTGGGCCTGCGCCCGACCGTCGACGATTCCGGCCGCGTGCTGCTCGAAGTTCACTTGCTCGACTGGCACGGCGACGCTTATGGCAAACTCGTGCGCGTCGAATTTCTGAAGAAGCTGCGCGACGAGGAGAAATTCATCGACCTCGAAACGCTGTCCAAGGCCATTGCTCGCGATGTCGTCAACGCGCGCGAGTATTTTGCCGCGCTCGGCGGCTCGGGCGGCAGCGCGCCCGGCAGCAGCGCAACGGGCTTTTCCACCTCGGCCACCGATCGAATTAGGTAGCCGCGCGGTGCGCGCCGGCGCCAAAGCCTGCACCCGCACCGCCAGAAAAACGCAGCAAGCACCGTACACGGCGTCGCGTCGGACACTCGGGAGACACCCGTACCAAAGCCCGACGCCACAGACGCCACGCCCAACACGACGCCCACAGCCGGGCGTCCACCGTTTTCCAGCGATCTCACCATGAGCAACAAGAAAGCCGATTCGAAACCCCAGGCCAAGTATCCGGTCAACCTGCTCGACACGCCGTTCCCGATGCGTGGCGACCTGCCCAAGCGCGAGCCGCAATGGGTCAAGGAATGGCAGGAGAACCAGGTCTACGAGAAGATCCGCGCGGCAAGCGCTGGCCGCAAGAAGTTCATCCTGCACGACGGCCCGCCGTATGCGAACGGCGACATCCACCTCGGCCACGCGGTGAACAAGATCCTGAAGGACATGGTCGTCAAGTCGCGCAACATGGCGGGCTTCGACGCGGCCTATGTGCCTGGCTGGGACTGCCACGGCATGCCGATCGAGATCCAGATCGAAAAGCAGTTCGGCAAGTCGCTGCCGGCGGCGGAAGTGATGCAAAAGGCCCGCGCCTACGCGACCGAACAGATCGAAAAGCAGAAGTCCGGGTTCCGCCGCCTGGGCGTGCTGGGCGACTGGGACAATCCGTACAAGACGATGAACTTCGCGAACGAGGCCGGTGAAATCCGCGCGCTCGCGAAGATCATCGAGAAAGGCTATGTGTTCCGCGGCCTGAAGCCGGTGAACTGGTGCTTCGACTGCGGCTCGGCGCTGGCCGAAGCGGAAGTCGAATACACGGACAAGACCGACCCGACGATCGATGTGATGTTCCCGATCGCGGAAGCCGACAAGACCGCTCAAGCGTTCGGGCTCTCCGCGCTGCCGCGCAATGAAGGCGGCATCGTGATCTGGACCACGACGCCCTGGACCATCCCCGCGAACCAGGCGCTCAACGTGAATCCGGAGATCGTCTACGCGCTCGTCGATACGCCGCGCGGCCTGCTGATCCTGGCGGAAGAACGCGTCGAAGCGTGCTTGAAGCAATACAAGCTCGAAGGCCACGTCGTCGCGACCACGACGGGCGCCAAGCTCGTGAACCTGCGCTTCCATCACCCGCTCGCTTCGTCGCACCCCGACTACAAGCGCACGGCGCCGGTGTACCTCGGCGACTACGTGACGACCGAGTCCGGCACGGGCATCGTCCACTCGTCGCCCGCTTATGGCGTGGAAGACTTCGAGTCGTGCAAGTCGCACGGCATGGCCGACTCCGACATCATCAACCCGGTGATGGGCGACGGCCGCTACATCGAATCGCTCGCGCTCTTCGGCGGTCTGTCGATCTGGACGGCGAATCCGAAGATCGTCGAAGCGCTCGGCTCGGCAGGCACGCTCCTGCACACCGAGAAGTACACGCACAGCTACATGCACTGCTGGCGCCACAAGACGCCGATCGTCTATCGCGCGACCTCGCAATGGTTCGCCGGCATGGACGTCACGCCGAAAGACGGCGGCCGCACGCTGCGCGAAACGGCGCTCGCCGCGGTCGACGCGACCACGTTCTACCCGTCGTGGGGCAAGCAGCGCCTGCACAGCATGATCGCGAACCGTCCGGACTGGACGCTCTCGCGCCAGCGCCAATGGGGCGTGCCGATGGCATTCTTCGTCCACAAGGAAACGGGCGAGCTGCATCCGCGCACGCTGGAGCTGCTCGAGGCCGTCGGGCAGCGCGTCGAGAAAGCCGGCATCGAGGCATGGCAGACGCTCGATCCGCGCGAGCTGATCGGCGACGACGCCAATATGTACGAAAAGAACCGCGACACGCTCGACGTTTGGTTCGATTCGGGCACGACGCACTGGCACGTGCTGCGCGGCTCACACAAGGATCAACTGCAATTCCCGGCCGACCTCTACCTCGAAGGCTCGGACCAGCACCGCGGCTGGTTCCATTCGTCGCTCTTGACGGCATCGATGCTCGACGGCCGCGCGCCGTACGACGCCTTGCTCACGCACGGCTTCACCGTCGACGGCGAAGGCCGCAAGATGAGCAAGTCGCTCGGCAACGGCATCGATCCGCACGAAGTCGCGAACCGGCTCGGCGCGGAAATCATCCGCTTGTGGATCGCGTCGACCGACTATTCGGGCGAGCTCGCGATCTCCGAGGAAATCCTGAAGCGCGTGACGGAAAGCTACCGGCGCATTCGCAACACGCTGCGCTTCCTGCTCGCGAACCTGTCGGACTTCGACATCGAGAAGAACGCACGTCCGATCGGCGAATGGCTCGAGATCGACCGCTACGCCGTTGCGCTCACGGCGACGCTGCAGCAGGACGTGCTCGCGCACTACGAGAAGTACGAATTCCACCCGGTCGTCGCGAAACTGCAGACGTTCTGCTCCGAAGACCTGGGCGGCTTCTACCTCGACGTGCTCAAAGACCGCCTCTACACGAGCGCGCCCGATTCGGCCGCGCGCCGCTCGGCGCAGACGGCGCTTTATCACATCGCGCAGGGCCTCCTGCGGATGATGGCGCCGTTCCTGTCGTTCACCGCGGAAGAAGCGTGGAAGGTGTTCCAGCCGGGCCGCGACACGATCTTCACCGAAACGTATTACGCATACCCGGAAGTGCCGGGTGCGGCGGCGCTGCTCGACAAGTGGTCGCTCCTGCGCGACGTGCGCGGCAACGTGACGAAGGCGCTCGAAGAGGCGCGCGTCGCGAACCAGATCGGTTCGTCGCTGCAGGCTGAGGTGCAGATCCGCGCGAGCGGCGCGCGCTACGACGCGCTCGCGAGCTTGAATGACGACCTCAAGTTCATGCTGATCACGTCGGCGGCGACCGTCGTCAAGGTCGACTCCGAAGCCGACGAAGGCGTCGAAGTCGTCACCTCGAAGTACCTCAAGTGCGAGCGCTGCTGGCACTACCGCGAAGACGTCGGCGCCAACGCCGAGCACCCCACTCTTTGCGGCCGCTGCGTCTCCAACCTGTTCGGCAGCGGCGAGACCCGGAGCGCGGCATAATGGCGAAGACCATGTCGAAGCAAGCAAGCGGGACCCTCGCGCCGTGGCTGGGCATCGCGCTGATCGTGATCCTGGCCGATCAGTTGACGAAGATCGCGGTGTCGAAGGTGTTTGCCTACGCCGTGCCGTACTCGATCACGCCGTTCTTCAACTTCTTTCTCGTGTTCAATCGCGGCGCGGCGTTCAGCTTTCTCGCAGCGGCTGGCGGCTGGCAGCGCTGGGCGTTCACGCTGCTCGGCGTCGCGGCCGCGGCCGTGATCTGCTACTTGATGAAGCGCCACGGCAACCAGCGGCTCTTCTGCACGTCGCTCGCACTGATCATGGGCGGCGCGCTCGGCAACGTGATCGATCGGATTGTGTACGGCCACGTGATCGACTTTCTCGATTTCCACGTCGGCGGCTGGCACTGGCCCGCGTTCAATCTCGCCGACAGCGCGATCACGATCGGCGCGATCTTGCTTGTGCTCGACGAATTGCGGCGCGTGCGCGGCGCGCGCTAAACGCGCCTTCGCTTTCGGAGACCTTCGTTGGCAACCGCAGAACTCGCAGGAAAACACCTCGTACTGGGCATGACGGGCGGCATCGCCTGCTACAAGATCGCCGAGCTGACGCGGCTCTTGACCAAGGCCGGTGCGACCGTGCAAATCGCGATGACCGAAGCGGCCACGCAGTTCATCACGCCGGTCACGATGCAGGCGCTCTCGGGGCGCCCGGTCTACACGAGCCAGTGGGATGCGCGCATCGACAACAACATGCCGCATATCGACCTTTCGCGTGAAGCGGACGCGATCGTAATCGCACCCGCTTCGACCGATTTCCTCGCAAAGCTCGCCCACGGCATGGCCGACGACCTGCTCTCCACGTTGTGCATCGCGCGCGACTGCCCGCTGCTCGTCGTGCCCGCGATGAACCGCCAGATGTGGCAGAACCCGGCGACGCAGCGCAATGTCGCGCAACTGCGCGCCGACGGCGTGCTCGTGCTCGGCCCGGATTCCGGCTCGCAGGCCTGCGGCGAAGTCGGCGATGGCCGCATGATCGAGCCGGAAGCGGCGTATGAGGCCATCGCCTCGTTCTTCCGGCCCAAAGTGCTTGGCGGGCGGCGCGTCCTGATCACGGCGGGCCCGACCTTCGAACCGCTCGACCCGGTGCGCGGCATCACGAACCTCTCCAGCGGCAAGATGGGTTTTGCGCTCGCGCGCGCAGCGCAGCAGGCCGGCGCGGACGTGCATCTGGTGGCCGGCCCGGTCGCGCTCGATACGCCTTGGGGCGTGTTCCGCGAAGACGTGCAAACGGCCCAGCAGATGCACGACGCCGTCATGCAGGCGGTAGCGGATTGCGACATCTTCATCGCGGTCGCCGCCGTAGCGGATTGGCGTGTGGATCACGTCAGCGAACATAAAATCAAGAAGACGGCCGACCGCAAAATGCCGAGCTTCACATTCGTAGAGAATCCGGACATCCTCGCGTCGGTGGCAAAGCTGCCGCATCCGCCGTTCTGCGTCGGTTTTGCTGCGGAAAGCGGCAACCTAGACGTGAACGGTGAAGAAAAGCGCGTCCGCAAGAACGTGCCGTTGCTGATCGGCAATCTTGGCCCGCAGACGTTCGGCCGCGACGATAATGAAGTGGCGCTGTTCGAAGCCGGTGGTGTGACAAAGCTGCCGCGCGCAGACAAAACGACGCTCGCGCAAACGCTGATCGACGAGATCGCTCGCCGACTGCCGGACACGAGCCTGATTTCCTAAGCGGGGAATGGACTAGCGGCTTAACTCGGAGCGGTACTGCCATGACGCTACTTTCCGTGCTCGATCAAACGCCCGTGATCGACGGGCACTCGGTGGCCGACGCGATTGCCGCCACTCTCGAGCTCGCGCAGCTCGCCGACGATCTCGGCTACACGCGCTACTGGTGCGCCGAGCACCACGGCCTGCGGGGGGTTTCGAACCCTTGTCCCGAAGTGATGCTGGCCCGGCTCGGCAGCCTTACCAAACGCATCCGCATCGGCTCCGGCGGCATCATGCTGCCCTACTACAGCCCGTTCAAAGTCGCCGAGCAGTTCCTGATGCTCGAAGCGCTGTTCCCGAACCGCGTCGATCTCGGCGTCGGACGCGCGCCCGGCGGCGACATGCGTACTGCCCAGGCGGTCGCGGCCGGCCAGTACAACCGCGGCGAAATCTTCGCCGAACAAGTCGCCGATCTCGTCGCGCTAATGAGCGGCAAGCTGCCGCTCGACCACGTCGCGCAAGGCGTGCTGCTGCAGCCGCAAATCGCGACGCGTCCGCAACTGTGGATGCTCGGCTCGAGCGATTTCGGCGGCATGCTGGCGGCCCGGCTCGGCATGCGATTTGCGTTCGCGCATTTCATCAACGCGCATTTCGGGCATCAGGTCGGCGAGGCGTATCGAGATCGCTTCACCCCGGGCCACGAAGAGAAGCCCTACCTTGCCGCATCTGTCTTCGTCATTTGCGCGGACACGGAAAAGGAAGCCGCCGAGCTGGAACGGGCCGTCGACCTGCGCCGCGTGCAAATGGCGTACGGCCTGAACGCGCCGATTCCGTCGATCGAACAAGGCCGCCTTCAAGAGTTCGGCGAGCGCGACCAGCTCGTGATCGATCGCGAGAAACCGCGCAGCATCATCGGAACGCCGGAATCCGTGACAGCGCGCCTCGCGGAAGTGAAGGACCAATTCAACGCCGACGAACTGGTCATCCTGACCGTCGCAGGCAGCTATCGCGCCCGGCTGCGCTCATACGAACTCCTCGCTCAAGCTTTCGAGCTCGGGCGCGACAACCCAACCGCTTGACCCTCACTCAACAAAGCCTGCATGAAACTCGACCTGAAGATCCTCGATGCGCGCATGCGCGACCAGCTCCCCGCCTACGCGACGACCGGTAGCGCCGGCCTCGATTTGCGCGCGTGCCTCGACGAACCGCTGACACTGGAACCGGGCCAGACCGCACTGGTGCCGACCGGCCTCGCGATCCACGTCGGTGATCCGGGCTACGCGGCGATGATCCTGCCGCGCTCGGGTCTCGGGCACAAGCACGGGATCGTGCTCGGCAACCTCGTCGGGCTGATCGATTCGGACTATCAGGGCCAGTTGATGATTTCGACGTGGAACCGCGGACACACCACGTTCACGCTGAATCCGATGGAGCGCCTCGCCCAGCTCGTGATCGTGCCGGTCGTGCAGGCGCACTTCAATATCGTCGATGAGTTCGACGAGAGCGACCGCGGCGCAGGCGGATTCGGAAGCACGGGCAAGCATTGATGCCGCGAAAGGGGCGTTGCGCCCCTTCGAACGGACAGGACCGCTGAAAAGCAAAACGGCGCGGGGATGAACCCGCGCCGTTTTGTTTCTATCGCCTACGAATCACGTTCGCGCGTCACTCGACCTCGACCGTCTCCGGATTCGCATTGCGCGGCGCAGCGTTTTCGTCAAACGTGAGCAACACCTTGTCGTTTTCGTCGACATCGACCGTCACGCGGCCGCCGCTCATCAGCTTGCCGAACAGCAACTCGTCGGCCAACGCGCGGCGGATCGTGTCCTGAATCAGACGCTGCATCGGACGCGCGCCCATCAGCGGATCGAAACCGTGCTTCGCGAGGTGCTTGCGCAACGCATCGGTGAAGAGCGCATCGACCTTCTTCTCGTGCAGCTGATCTTCGAGCTGCATCAAGAACTTGTCGACCACGCGCATGATGATTTCTTCGTCGAGCGAACGGAAGCTGATCGTCGCGTCGAGGCGGTTGCGGAACTCAGGCGTGAACATCCGCTTGATATCGGCCATTTCGTCGCCGGTTTCGCGGCGGCTCGTGAAGCCGATCGTTCCCTTTTGCATCGACTCGGCGCCCGCGTTCGTCGTCATGATGATGATGACGTTGCGGAAATCCGCCTTGCGGCCGTTGTTGTCGGTCAGCGTGCCGTGGTCCATCACCTGCAGCAGCACGTTGTAGATGTCCGGGTGCGCCTTTTCGATTTCGTCGAGCAGCAACACGCAGTGCGGCTTCTTCGTGACGGCCTCGGTCAAAAGCCCGCCTTGGTCAAACCCGACATATCCCGGCGGAGCGCCGATCAAGCGGCTCACCGCGTGACGCTCCATGTATTCCGACATATCGAAGCGGATCAGTTCGATGCCGAGCGTGAACGCGAGCTGGCGCGCAACTTCGGTCTTGCCGACGCCCGTCGGCCCCGAGAACAGGAACGCGCCGATTGGCTTGTCGGTCTTGCCGAGGCCCGCACGCGCCATCTTGATCGAAGCGGACAGCGCGTCGATCGCCGGGTCTTGCCCGAACACGACGCTCTTCAGGTCGCGATCGAGCGTCTGCAGCTTGCTGCGGTCGTCCTGCGACACGCTCTGCGCCGGCACGCGTGCGATCTTCGAGATGATTTCCTCGATCTCGCTCTTGCCGATCGTCTTCTTCTGCTTCGACTTCGGCAGGATGCGTTGAGCGGCGCCGGCTTCGTCAATCACGTCGATCGCCTTGTCCGGCAGATGACGATCGGTGATGAAGCGCGCCGACAACTCAGCCGCCGCCGACAACGCCCCCGACGAATACTTCACGCCGTGGTGCTCTTCGAAGCGCGACTTCAGCCCGCGGAGGATCGCCACCGTCTGTTCGACAGTCGGCTCGGTCACGTCGATCTTCTGGAAGCGCCGCGAGAGCGCCGCGTCCTTTTCGAAGATGCCGCGATATTCGGTGAAGGTGGTCGCGCCAATGCACTTGAGCGTGCCCGACGACAGCGCCGGCTTCAGCAGATTCGATGCATCGAGCGTGCCGCCCGACGCGGCGCCCGCGCCGATCAGCGTATGAATTTCGTCGATGAACAGAATCGCGTGCGGACGCTCTTTCAATTCTTTCAGCACCGTCTTGAGACGCTGCTCGAAATCGCCGCGGTACTTCGTACCCGCGAGCAGTGCGCCCATGTCGAGCGAATAGACCTGTGCGTCCGCGAGGATATCGGGCACTTCACCGCGCGTGATGCGCCAGGCCAAGCCCTCGGCGATCGCCGTCTTGCCGACGCCGGCCTCGCCCACGAGCAGCGGATTATTTTTGCGACGGCGGCACAGCACCTGCACCACGCGTTCGACTTCCAGCTCGCGCCCGATCAGCGGATCGATGCGGCCGTCTTTCGCCATCTGGTTCAGGTTCTGCGTGAACTGCGCGAGCGGCGTTTCCTTCTGCGCGGCGGCTTCGTCGGCTTCGGCGTTCGCGTCGCTCGCCTTGGCGGCGTCGCTGCTGCTCGTCTTCGCAATGCCGTGCGAGATGAAATTGACGACGTCGAGGCGCGTCACGCCCTGCTGCTGCAGGTAGTAGACCGCATGCGAATCCTTTTCGCCGAAGATCGCGACCAGCACGTTCGCGCCGGTCACTTCCTTCTTGCCGTTCGAGGTCGACTGGACGTGCATGATCGCGCGCTGGATCACTCGCTGAAAGCCGAGTGTCGGCTGCGTATCGACGTCGTCGGTGCCGGGAACAGTGGGCGTGTTGTCGTGGATGAAATTGCGCAGGTTTTGGCGCAGATCCTCGATATTGGCCGCGCACGCACGCAACACCTCTGCTGCCGTCGGGTTGTCCAACAACGCCAGCAAAAGATGTTCGACCGTTATGAACTCGTGCCGCGCCTGGCGTGCTTCCATAAACGCCATGTGCAAGCTCACTTCCAGTTCCTGGGCAATCATGCTTCCTCCATCACGCACTGCAGCGGATGCCCTGCCTGCCGTGCGTGGGTAACGACTTGCTCGACCTTGGTCGACGCGATGTCTCGCGTGTAGACCCCACAAACTCCCCGCCCCTCGCGATGGACCTTCAGCATGATCTGCGTCGCGGTCTCGCGGTCTTTATTGAAATATTCCTGCACGATCATCACGACAAATTCCATTGGCGTGAAATCGTCGTTCAGCAACACCACCTTATACATGGAAGGCGGTTTCAGCTTCTTTTCCTGCCGCTCCAGTACGGTGCTGTCTTGCTTGTCCGGAATAATCGCCATACACCCATTCTAAACAACTCGGACAGGCCCGCAATCCTGTCAAAACCCGACCGCCTGGCCGGTGGCTCAATCGCTGCCGCCCGACGGTCACCCCATCGCGCACGCTTGCATTCTCGCGGCCGATCGCGGCGCCGGCCTTCGACATCGCCGAGGTTCGTTGCCGCCCCGTCAGCATAGTCGAGTCGAGTATCGCACATCGCGTGCCGACCGGCTGAGAGCCCGTCCCGGCGCGGCCCGTGACCCCATGTGCGTCGATTATGCGTCTTTTCAAGATCCAGCGCTTGCGCCAGCGCACATATGAAAAGCGGGAAAAACCCTAGAAATGCTTTTGATACAACGCTCCACACAACGTCTCAAAATTCACTTGACACTCGAATAAAGAGATCCAACAATCAAGCTGGCACTTTTTTTCAGCTGGCCGCAGCAGGTGCGTAGGTACGAAAAAATGCCGAGGTGAGCTAGTGAGGAGGGGGCGGCTGCATTCCGTGGCCGCTGAGCTTTTCGAGCGTGCTCGTGGTAGGACATGAGTTACAGGGGAAGTTGGTATGGCAACTGGTACGGTCAAATGGTTCAATGACGCGAAAGGCTTCGGATTCATCACGCCCGACGAAGGCGGCGAGGATCTGTTTGCACACTTCTCGGCCATCCAGATGAACGGTTTCAAGACGCTCAAGGAAGGCCAGAAGGTCAGCTTCGAAGTCGTGCAAGGACCTAAAGGCAAACAGGCATCGAACATCCAGGCCGCCGCCTGATAACGTTCGATTCGCTGTGCTTTGGAAACCCGGCCTCGTGCCGGGTTTCTTTTTGGATTATTGATATCTCAAAGCCGCGTCAAATCCCCACATATCAAAATAGCGCTTTGACGTTGTTTCAGATCACTTTCAGCGTGCCCATCATGCCGAGATCCTCGTGCTCGAGGATGTGACAGTGAAACATGCGTTCGCCGCGCATCGATTGCATCGTCGCAATTCGCACGATCTCTCCACGCTTCACGTTCACCATGTCGCGCCACGCGCGAAACGGCTCGGGGGTCGTCACGCCATCCGACACGCGCTCCACTATTTGGAACTGCGTGCCGTGTAGATGGAACGGATGATCCATGTCGGTGCGATTCTCGATCGACCATAGCTCGACCTCGCCGCGGCGGCTGGTCAGCGTGACGCGGCTCGGGTCGTAGGTTGTGCCGTTGATCATGAAGCTCATACCCGCCGGCATCCCGTGATTCGATGCGCCAGGACGGTGCATTGCGGCCATGTCCATCTGCTCGGAGAACACGACGGATTTACGTGCCGTGGGCGTGGCAAGCGTTGCGATCGTGCGCAAATGTCTCGGCAGCATGCGCTGCGCCTGAGTATCGGCGCGCGGCGTATCGACGACCGATGCCTCGACATCCTTCGCGTCGGCGGCGGGCGTGAATTCGACGTCCGCGAGCGCGCGCGACGGCTCGGGCGGCAAGCTGCCGTGCGACATCGCCATCTTGCTCCGGTCGTAGACGGCCGCGGTCAGCACCGCGTGCGACGGCGCCCCACTCGCACGCCCTGCGCCCTCCGCACTCGCTGCGCGCACGATCAGTTCGGCGCGCTCGCCCGGCACCAGCAGCAGTTCCGTCAATCTGTCGCGCGGGCTTTCGAGCAAGCCGCCATCAGTGCCGACTTGGGCGAAGCGGCGGCCGTCGTCGAACGTCAGACGCACGTAGCGCGCGCTGCTCGCGTTCCACACGCGCCAGCGCTCGTCTTGCGACACGACGATTCGCGGCCTCCTCACACCATTGACGAGCACGAACTGCCCTTCCCGGCCGTTCATCCAATCCATCATGTCATTCGGCGCGATCGTGCCGTCGGCGGCCAGCTTCAGGTCGCTGATGAACAGATGCCGCTCGGGCCACTCGGCAAGCGGATCGTCGGCGGCTCGCACGATGATCGGCCCCGCGAGGCCGCGATAGACCTGCTCGGCCGTCAGCATGTGCGGATGCGGGTGATACCAGTACGTGCCCGCGCTGCCACGCGGCAGCGTGAAGCGGTAGACGTGTGTCGCGCCCGGCGCGACCGGCGTCATCGGGTTGCCGTCCTGATCGGGCGGCACGGGCATGCCGTGCCAATGAATCGTCGACGGTTGCGGCAAGCCGTTGACGAAGGCGATCTCGACCGTGTCGCCTTCACGAACGTCGATCAGCGGGCCGACCACGGGACCATCAATCGCGCTTCCGGATAACGCGGACGGATCGTCGCCATATAGCCAGAACGACGTCGTCGTGCCCGGCAGCAACTCGAGCGAATGCGGCTTCGCGACCAGCGTCGCGCGAAACACGCCACGCTCGCGGCTTTGGTTGGCCAGCGTACGCAAGGCCGGCAACGATGCGCCAGCTGGCAGCGCATTGGCGGGCGCGAGCGCCGCGGACGTCATCGGCATCTTGCCGGCGGGCATCGACGGCATGGCCGGCATGTCGTGCATCTCCATCATGTCGTGTGCATGCTGCTGGGCGAATACGTCGCGAGCGAACAGCGACGCGGCCGCCACGCCAAGCGTGCGGGCCAGAAATTCTCTGCGAATCATCGAGGGTTCCTTATTGCAAGCGAAGCGCGTGCAAATCGCGCTTCGCGATTGACCGTTTGCGAAAGGGGCAAGGTGCGGACGCGTCGCGATGCGCTTCGGTCCGTAGCTGTCGTGCCAATGAAGGCTTCGAATTGCCCCATCGAGTGGCGCAACGGTCAGGCGATAGGAGGACGCCAAGGCGGCGCGTGTGCGAGGCTCGCGGGTTCGGCGTCGGTCGAGATCGAGGGTGCGGACGCCGCGGCTACGTTCGGCGAGAAATGAAACGCGCTCGGCAATGCGCCGCAGTGAAGTCCGCAGGCGATGCTGCAGCAAGCATGCCCGCAGTCATGACCGGCTATGTCCTTGCCCGTGGTGCAGTGCGCGTCTTGACGAGGCAATGCGGCGGACCTCGAGAGCGCCGCGTCGGCGTGATGCACCGCAGAGACATTGCCCGTCGCAGGCAACACGGAAAGCTCGCCGCCTGCAGCGCCCACTTGATGTGCGAACGCGCCCGTCATCGCAAGCGACGACAGCAGGAAAACCAGAAGAATGCGCGACACCCACTTCATGAATGCACCAAAAAGCAAAGCCCTCGAACGGACTTGTTGACGCTAGGGCGAATGAAACCGGATCCACCGAATGATATCGCAACGCGCTCCGCACACTCGGCCGTGCCATCGATTAACTCAAGCCAAATGCACGAACCTCGATATTTCTCGGAAACAAACTCGCACCAAAAGTTAAACCCTAAAAATATCAATGAGTTATTTCGCAAGCCAAGCGATTGCACTGCAACGCGCTTAATAAACCGGAAGTCGAGCCGTTAATAACGATGCAGCACAAGAAAGACAACTCGACGATCCAATTGCAAGCTTAGATTCGGCTTTAATTTTCTTGCAAATCGCTTTCGTGTCCGCAGGCAATTCTGCGATTTCGATTTCACATGGGATCGCGACGGCACGCCGAAAACATCGAGGAGAAACCGCAAAAGCTCGTAAATCGGCGCGAGACGTTGCTTCAAGAAGATGCATCCCCAAGCCATGGGTGGCGAATCACAATAAACAATATTTCCGAGATATGACCAAACTTAAAGCGAAATCACTAAAACCGGCCAAATCGAGATTGGCGCTTGCCGTTACCGGCGCTTTGGCCTTTTCTATTCTCACGGGCTGCGGGGGCGGCAGCAGCGGCAGCGCCTCCACTTCAACGAACAATTCCGCCACCCCCACGCAAATGACGGGGACCGTGGCAATCGGCAATGCCATCGCCAACGCGAACGTCACGGTGATCGACGTGAACGGCAACAGCGCGAGCGCCACCAGCAACAGCTCGGGCACCTACACCGTGTCGCTGAGCGGCCTCACCGCACCGTTCATGGTCGTGGCGGCCGATCCCTCGGGCGTGAACCCGACGCTGGTCTCGGTGGTGTCCCAATTGCCGAGCGGCACGAGCGCGCCCGTCGTCGCCAACGTCACGACGCTGACCACCGCCGTCGCCTCTTTGCTGACGACGAGCGGCAACCCGCTCGACCTCTCGGCAAGCGGCAGCCTCAAATCGCTCGTGACGCCGTCGTCTGTGTCCAGCGCGGTCGCGACGCTCGATAGCGCACTGGCACCGATCTTGAGCGCAAACGGCCTCAGCGCTTCGTTCGACCCGATCGGCACCGCGTTCACGCCGAACCAGAGCGGCCCCGACGCCGTCATCGACTCGGTGCAGATCGTGCCGAATCCCTCAGGCGGCACGGAGCTCGTGTCGAGCGCGAATCCGTCGGCCGGCATTCCGCTGGTTCAGGGCACCACGGTCTCGACGCCGCTCGCCGCACCGCCCGCTCCGGCCAATTACCTGACCTCGCTGATCTCCACGCTGAGCCAATGCCTGGCGTCCTCGTCGACGTCGTGCTCGGCCATCGATGCAAGCTACCTCGAAAACGGCTTCACCAGCTTCGCGACGGCGCATCCGTCGCTGACGGCGTCCGGCGCGACGCTCGGCATGCCGCACACGATCAAGTTCTTCACGGGCACCAACGGCAAGCAACAGGCGCTAATCGCGCTGCCCTACACGCTGAACGGTGCGAACGGCGAAGACGTCACGGTCGCGCAGGAAACCGGCAGCGGCACGTGGGACATCATCGGCAATCAGGAGCAGTACAACGTCACGATCACGTCTTACGTGAGCCGCCGTATTTTCGTCGACAGCGCCGATGCGCCGTTCGGACGCTACGAATCCGGTATCGGCATCACCATTCCGGCGGGCGCGGCGGGAACGCCGAATCCCGCGAATCTCGCTTCCGCATCGGTGACGGGTCCGGGCATCAACGGCACGCTCTATCTGGTGCCGCGCAATGCAACGGGCAACAGCACGCTCGGACTGACGAGCCAGGCGCTCACGAGCGTCCCGACGGGCGGCGTGACGACGAACTCGAACACCAACCTCTATCGCTGGTCTTGGGCGGCGCTGCCCGGCGCGACCTCGACGTTCACGCCGGGAACGAACAGTCTCGGCTTCTACACGCCGCAGCCGATCGCGGTGTCGAACGTCCCGCAATTCGCGACGTACACGGTCACGTTCTACGACGCCACCGGCAATCAGCTCGGCAGCACGAGCGTCATGAATATCACGCCGACGGCCGCCGCTTCGGCGGGCGCGAGCGTGCCGTGGCAGTCGCTCACGACCAGCACGCTGAACTCGGTCCTGATGCCTGGCGGCTCGCTCGCCACCACTGCGCAGACCTCGATGAGCTTGTCGTGGTCGAACCTGATCAACAATCAGAACATCGCACCGCTGGTGGCGAAAGCGCAGGTTCAGGCGGTGCCGGGCACGGGCGTGACGCCGTCGACGGAAGTCGATGGATGGTGGGTCGGGCCGACGCCGTTCGCGGCCAATGGTCAGTACACGGAGTCGGTGACGGCCGGCGTGGCGCAGAACAACGTGCAGCAATGTACGAGCACGTGCGCGTTCCCGTCGTTGGTCGTCGGCGCTTCGCGCCTTGCCGAGTTGTACTGGACTGTCGGCAAGACGGCTTACTACAACGAGTGGAAGTACACCGATTGATCGGAAGCTGATGTAGCAAGGCCGGTTGCTCGCGCGCGGGCGACCGGCTGCGGGCGACCGGTCCCCCTCCTGCTCGACGATCAGCGCACGAGCGCCGGCCGCTTGTTGTCGAATGTCCAGCCGGGAATCAAATACTGCATCGCGATCGCATCGTCGCGTGCGCCGAGGCCGTGCTTCAAATACAGCTGATGCGCGTCTTCAAGGCGCTCGGCATCGATCTCCACCCCGAGACCCGGCGTAGCCGGCAACGCAATCTCTCCACCGACGATTTCGAGCGGCTCGCGCGTCAGACGCTGGCCGTCCTGCCAGATCCAATGCGTGTCGATCGCCGTCACGCGCCCGGGCGCCGCCGCCGCGACATGCGTGAACATCGCGAGCGAAATATCGAAGTGGTTGTTCGAATGCGATCCCCAGGTCAGCCCCCACTCCGCGCACGTTTGCGCGACGCGCACCGAGCCGCGCATCGTCCAGAAGTGCGGATCGGCGAGCGGAATATCGACCGCGCCGAGTTGCAGCGCGTGCGTGAATTGCCGCCAATCGGTGGCGATCATGTTGGTGGCGGTCGGCAGGTTCGTCGCGCGGCGGAATTCGGCCATCACCTCGCGGCCGGAGAAGCCGTTTTCCGCGCCGCACGGATCTTCGGCGTACGCGAGCACGTCGTGTTGATCGCGGCACAGGCGAATCGCCTCGGTAAGCGACCACGCGCCGTTCGGATCGAGCGTGATGCGCGCATGAGGGAAGCGTTCGGCTAGCGCCGTCACCGCCTCGATTTCCGCGTCGCCCGCGAGCACGCCGCCTTTCAGCTTGAAGTCGTTGAAGCCGTAACGCTCGTGGGTGGCCTCGGCCAAGCGCACGATCGCCTCCGGCGTCAGCGCCTCGTTGCGGCGCCGGGCCTCCCAGGCATCGGCCGGGTGGGACTCGCGCAGATACGGCAGGTCGGTCTTGCCGGCATCGGCGATATAGAACAGATAGCCGAGCACCGGCACCGACGTGCGCTGCACGCCCTCGCCCAGCAGCGCTGCGACCGGCACGCCGAGAAACTGGCCGAGCAAATCGAGCAGCGCCGATTCGATCGCGGTGACCGCATGGACGCCGACTCGCAAATCGAACGTCTGCAAGCCGCGCCCGCCCTCTTCCACTTTCGACAATTCCCGGCTCATCGCGCTCAGCACGGCGTTATACGCGCCGAGCGGCTGACCGACGACGAGCGCGCGCGAGCGCTCGAGCGCCGCGCGAATCTTTTCGCCGCCCGGCACCTCGCCGACGCCGACGTGCCCCGCGCTGTCCTTGAGCATCACGACGTTGCGCGTAAAGAACGGCCCATGCGCGCCGCTCAGGTTAAGAAGCATGCTGTCGTAGCCGGCGACGGGCACGACGGTCAACTCGGTCACGACGGGCGTGTTGGCGGAGGCGGCGTTGGCATTCATCAGCGAGACTCTCTCGATCGAAAACGGGCGAAACGGACGAAACGGACGAATAGGCAGGCAAATAAGCGGACGAACAAGCGAACGGAATCGCCTTACTGCGAGCCGAGCTTGCGGATCAGCGCATCGAGCATGCCAAGCTCCTCCTCGGTCAGATCGGTGAGCGGAGCGCGAACCGGGCCGGCGTCATGGCCGACGAGCTTCGCCCCCGCCTTCACGATGCTCACCGCATAACCGGCGCGGCGGTTGCGGATCTCGAGGTACGGCAGGAAGAAATCGTCGAGCAGGCGGCCGATGGTCGCGTGGTCGTCGGCGGCGACCGCGCGGTAGAACTGCATCGCCGTCTTCGGAATGAAATTGAACACCGCGGACGAGTACACCGGCACACCGAGCGCCTTGTACGCGGCGGCATAGACCTCGGCCGTCGGCAGGCCGCCGAGGTAGGCGAAGCGGTCGCCGAGCTTGCGGCGGATCTTCACCATGCTTTCGATATCGCCGACGCCGTCCTTGAAGCCGATCAGATTCGGGCAGCGCTCGGCGAGGCGCACGAGCTGGTTCGCGTCGAGCTTCGAATTCGCGCGGTTATAGACGATCACGCCGATATCCACCGCTTCGCAGACGGCTTGAACATGCGCCGCGATGCCGTCCTGGCTCGCTTCGGTCAGGTAATGCGGCAACAGCAGCACGCCCTTCGCGCCGAGGCGCTGCGCTTCTTGCGCGTAGGCGATGGCCATGCGCGTCGGGCCACCCGCCCCCGCCAGGATCGCTACCTTGCCCGCACAGGTCTCGACCGCGGTGCGCACGACTTCGGTGTAGTCGGCCGGCGTCAGCGAGAAGAATTCGCCGGTGCCGCCGGCTGCGAACAGCGCTTTCGCGCCATACGGCGCGAGCCATTCGAGTCGCTCAGCGTAAGTCTTCGCGCGGAAGTTGCCTTGCGCGTCGAAATCGGTCACGGGGAACGAGAGCAGGCCGTCGGAGATGATTTGTTTGAGTTCTTGCGGTGCGGTCATGGTCGAGATGTCCTGGGAAGGAGAACGGACCTGGAAAGACGACAAAGGCTCGCAACTTCGCTTGCCCGAGGCCGTTCAAGTTATGTGATACGTCATCGTACAACACACCACGCAAGCCAAGCAAGAAAGGACCGCAACGAACACGGCTTATCGAAAGTTATTGCGCCACGTCGTGCGCCCCAGCGCTCGCCGCCTCCTGCGCGCGACGCAGACGCTCCCGGCTGTTGGTCAGGTGCGTGCGCATCGCGGCGCGCGCCGCTTCGGCGTCGCGCCGCGAAATGGCGTTGAAGATGTCCTCATGCTCGCGGTTGACGCGGTCCAGATAGCTCGCCTGGTCGTTATCGGCGAGCGCCGCCGAGTTGACGCGCGTGCGCGGAATGATCGTGTTGCCGAGCTGGCTCAGGATGTCGTGGAAATAGCGGTTGCCCGTGGCGCTCGCGACCTGCAGGTGGAACGCGACATCCGCTTCGACCGCGTTGCCCGTGCGCTTGGCGATGTGCTCCTGAAAGTCGTCGAGCGCACGGCGCATCTCCTTCAGATGAGCGTCCGTGCGCCGCATCGCCGCGAGGCCCGCGGCCTCGGCCTCCAGGCTGATGCGCAGCTCGAGAATCGCCATCACGTCCAGCATCGTCATGATGCTCGACGTGTCGATCTGGAAGTGATTGGACTCCGGCGTCTCGAGCAGAAACGTGCCGATGCCGTGACGCGTCTCGACGAGGCGCGCCGCCTGCAGCCTGGAAATCGCCTCGCGCACGACCGTCCGGCTCACGCCGAAGAGCTGCATGATTTCCGATTCCGTGGGGAGCTTCTGACCCGGACGGAACGCCCCGTCGCGAATTTGCTCGTGCAGCATCGCAACGACTTCCTCGGTCAGGTTGCGGGATTTACGAAGCGAGCGCGATGCGGGAGCTTGGGTCATGGGACAGTGGGCGGTGAACGGTGGCTGAGCCAACGGCTCATAAGATTTGATTATATGTCCTCGGCCCATGCTGACGACGCAGGCAGGCGGGCGCGCCGGCGTGAACGGCGCCGCGAAAACTTCGACTTCCATGTGACGTACGCAAACAGATATCAGTTGTCATATCTCTACACTTCAGCCTGATTGGCGCGTTCTACGCACCGCCCGCGCACCATGGATGCCGATCAGAACGTCACCGTGATGCCCGCCATGCCGACGAACTGCTTGTTCGTCGACGACGGCGTCGAGTTTTGCGAGTCGCCGACCACCGCCACGGCGTCGACGATACTGCCTGCGCCGGTCGCGCCGAGCGTCTGTCCGCTGGCGTGCTGAAACGCCTGCAGCGCGTAGAGCGTGGTGCGCTTCGACAGGTGGTAAGACTCCCTCAGCGAATACTGCTGGTAGCGCGCCGCACTCGTGACGCCGTTCGACTTCGAAGCCAACGTGTAGGCGAACGCGCCCGCGATGTCGAACGCGGGCGTGAAACGGTACGCGGCAATCGCGCCATACGTGTTGAAGACAGCGGTATTTGCAAAGAGCGATTTGCCGCCCGCGAGGTACTCGACATTTGTGTAGTTCAGCCCGAGCGTCAGATCGCCGAGCGTATAGTTGCCCGCCGCCGCGACGTTCTGCACCGCCCTCGCCGACGCAAAACCCTGGTTGACGGCGGAAACGGCGAATGAGCCCGTCGCGTTCGGATCGAAATTGTTCGTGAGTCCCGTGTTGTCCAAACGCAGATAGCCCGCGGCGAGACTGACCGGACCGCTGGCATAGCGAATCGCGCCGCTGAACGTCTGCCCCTTGCCGGGGCTGCCGGCAATGCCGCTCAACCCGTATAGCGCGCTGGCGCTGAGACCGTAGTAAGTGGGCGACGTATAGGTCACCGCGTTGTTGATGCGGACCGTCGTGTCGAGGCCGTCGTAGTCGCCCGGATGCGCACCCGTCGCGCCGGTCGTCCAGTTGCTCGACGCGAGCGGCCCCACGAACAACAAGTACGGCGTGTACTGGCGGCCCATCGTCACCGTGCCGTAGGTCTTGTTTTGCAAGCCGACGTATGCCTGCCGGTTGAAAAGCAGCCCGGATGTCGACGCCGCGCCCGTGTTCAGGTTGTAGCCCGCCTGCAGATCGAAGATCGCGCTCGTGCCGCCGCCCAGATCCTCGTTACCGCGAAGGCCGAACTTGGAGGCGTAGAGATTGCCCTGCGCCAGATAGACATTTGAGCTGCCCTTCTGGTTATTGACGTAGGCAATGGCGTCATCGACCACGCCGTAGAGCGTCACGCTCGATTGCGCATGGGCCGACGCGGCACCAAGCGAAGCGCCTGCCACGAGCAGCGCCTGCATCCTCTTCTGCTTTTTCATCGTGTCTCTTCCTATTGTCCAAGGCGGCGCTCATGCTGACGACGAGCCGGGCTGGAGTCCGGCTCGCCACAAGCACGTCGGCACCCAGTTGTCTGATGACTGATATTCGAAATTGCAAAAACATCCTATGTTCGCAAACGAGCGTCGTCAAGCACGCTATCAGAAATCGGAGCCTCGGGCAGAAGGAACGCATTTCGCGCTCAGCCCAGTAAATAAAGGCCTCAAGGCTGACTGCAACCGAAAAACGAAGCCGCTCGCCGCAAGTTCACTCGAACATTGACGCTTGACAGCACTCATTTGCGAACATAGGATTTTCGAACGAGATGACATCAGTCATCCGATAACTAGCTTTGAAAGTTCGGCGACTTCAGCGCTTAAGCGCGGCGCCCGATCCATTCAATAGCTCGAGCCGAAGCATCAGCCATTCGGCCGGCGGCAAGCCGAACCTTGCCGCGCCCCAAATATTGGAGGAGACAAGCTTGAAAACGGTCAAAGGCTTGCGCTGGTGGATCATCGCCCTCGTTTGCGTCGGCACGATCATGAACTACCTCGCCCGCAACTCGTTGTCGGTGCTCGCGCCCGAGCTCAAACACGAACTCAGTTTCACCACCCAGCAGTACTCGTACATCGTCGCCGCGTTCCAGATCGGCTACACGATCATGCAGCCGGTCTGCGGCATCATCGTCGACCTGCTCGGGCTGCGGCTCGGCTTTGCGCTGTTCGCCGCGCTGTGGTCGGCCGCCGGCGTCATGCACGGCTTTGCGAGCGGATGGCTCTCGCTCGGCGTGGTGCGCGGCTTTCTCGGTTTGTTCGAGGCCGCTGCGATTCCGTCGGGCATGAAGGCCGTCGCCGAATGGTTTCCCGACAAGCAGAAGTCGGTCGCGGTCGGCTACTTCAATGCCGGCACGTCGCTAGGCGCGGTGCTCGCGCCGCCAGTGGTCATCTTTCTTTCGCTGCGCTTCGGCTGGCAAGCTGCGTTCATGGCGACGGGGGCAATCGGCTTCATCTGGGCCGCGGCCTGGTATGCGCTCTACCGCAAGCCTGGCGACCACCCGCGCGTCGGCGAGCGCGAACGCGCGCTGATTCTCGACGGCCAGACGCACGCCCCCGTGCACGGGAAGCGCCGCGTGCGCGACGTCATCGCATCGCGCCGCTTCTGGGCGATCGCGCTGCCGCGATTCTTCGCCGAGCCGGCTTGGCAAACCTTCAGCTTCTGGATTCCGCTCTACCTCGTCACCGATCGCCACATGGACTTGAAACAGATCGCGCTCTTCGCGTGGATGCCTTTCCTGGCGGCGGATCTCGGCGGCATACTGGGCGGCTACTTGTCGCCATTCCTGATGAAGTACTGCCGCCTGCCGCTCATCTGGTCGCGCGTGGCGGGCGTGATACTGGGCGCGTTCATGATGATCGGCCCGGCGTGCATCGGTCTCGTCGCATCGCCTTACGAGGCCATCGCCCTCTTCTGCATCGGCGGCTTCGCGCATCAGATGATTTCCACGCTCGTCAACACGCTCTCCGCCGACGTCTTCGACCCCGAAGAAGTCGGCACGGCCAGCGGCTTCGCGGGCATGGCGGCATGGATCGGCGGCCTCGGCTTTTCGCTGATGGTCGGCGCGCTGGCCGACACCGTCGGGTATGGACCGCTCTTCGCGTGTCTCGGCGCGTTCGACCTGATCGGCGCCGCCGTGCTCGTATGGCTGATACGCGGACAGTCGCGCCAGGAGCGCGCACTGGTCCACGCGTGAGCGAAACGCGGTCCGCTTGACGGGGCCCACTTGCATCAACCAGGAAGTTCAATGACGTCGTTACTGCATCCACCGTCGTTCACGCTGGCGTCGAACGACGGGAATCACCTGCTTCTCACCAGTGCGCAACGCGCGACGATCGACGTGTTCGTGCTCGAGGACGACATCGTCCGCGTGCGCGTGCTGCCGGACGGAACCGCCCACGGCCCTCGCACATGGGCGATCGCACCCGGGCTCGACGACGTCGCATTCGAAGGACGCGATCGGCTCGACACGAGCGGCTTCACGCTGCCGCCCTACACGCTCGACACGTCGAGCACCGGCGCAATCCGCATCGAAACGCAGCAAATCCGCCTCACGATCACGCTCGCCGGCGGTTACTGCGCATGGGAAATTCGACACGGCGATGCATGGCACGCGGTGTTGCAGGATCGCGCGACGCAAGCCTACAACTTCGGCTGGTGGGACGAGCGCGTCTATCACTATGTCCGCCGCATGCCCGGCGAGATGGTCGTGGGCCTCGGCGAGCGCGCCGGCTCGCTCGATCGCGCGAACCAGAGCTACCGGATGACCAACGTCGACGCCATGGGCTACAGCGCGAAGACGACCGATCCGCTCTACAAGCACATTCCGTTTTATTTGACCTGGCGGAAAGACGCGCAACTCGGCTACGGGCTCTTCTACGATACGCTCGCCGACTGCACGCTCGACATGGGCCGCGAGCTCGACAACTATCACGGCCACTACCGGCACTTCGTCGCGGACCACGGCGATCTCGACTACTACTTCATCGCGTCGCCGGATACGCCGCTTGCGGCCACCAAGCGTTTCACCTGGCTGACCGGGCGGCCCGCGCTGATGCCCAAGTGGGGCCTCGGCTACTCGGGCTCGACGATGAGCTATACCGACGCGCCCGACGCACAACGCAGCATGGGCGAATTCATCGAGCGTTGCCGCGAGCACGACATCCTGTGCGACTCGTTCCACTTGTCCTCGGGCTATACGTCGATCGGCCCAAAGCGCTACGTGTTCAATTGGAATCGCGACAAATTCCCGGACGTCGGCGGCTTCGTGAACAGCTACCTCGATCATGGCGTGAAGCTGTGCGCGAACATCAAGCCCTGTCTGCTGCGCGATCATCCGGAGTTCGAACAAGCCGCGCGCGATCGGCTCTTGATCCGCGCGCGCGACGGCGAGCCGGCGTGGGTGCAGTTCTGGGACGAAGTCGGCGCCTATCTGGACTTCACGAATCCGGCCGCGGTCGACTGGTGGAAAACGCACGTGACGGATGCGCTGCTGCGCTACGGCATCGCGTCGACCTGGAACGACAACAACGAATTCGAAATCTGGTCGCCCGATGCCATCGCGCACGGCTTCGGCGAGCCCTTCCCCGCGCGCCAGGCAAAGGTGCTGCAAACGCTCTTGATGATGCGCGCATCTCGCGACGCTCAGCGCGCGCATGCGCCGAATCAGCGTCCGTTTCTCGTATCGCGCTCGGGCGGCGTCGGCATGCACCGGTATGTGCAAACCTGGTCGGGCGACAACTACACGTCGTGGGAAACGCTGCGCTTCAACCTGAAGATGGGCCTGGGGCTCTCGCTCTCGGGCGTATCCAATATCGGCCACGATATCGGCGGCTTCTCGGGGCCCGCGCCGGAGCCCGAGCTTTTCATTCGCTGGGTCCAGTTCGGCGTGTGGATGCCGCGCTTTTCGATTCACTCCTGGAACGACGACGGCACGGTCAACGAACCGTGGATGCATCCGGAATACACGCAGCATGTGTCGTCGCTGCTCAAGCTGCGCTACCGGTTGATTCCGTATCTTTATCAGCTGCTCTGGGATTCGACGATGCGCTATGAGCCCGTGCTGCGCCCGACGTTCGCCGAATTCCCCAACGACCCGAACTGCTACGCCGAATGCGACGACATGATGATCGGTGCGTCGCTGCTCGCGGCTCCCGTAGTTGAACCTGGGCAAACGCATCGGCAAGTCTATCTGCCGGCCGGTGCGCGATGGGTCTGCTATTGGAGCGGTGAATCGTTCGAAGGCGGCCGCGCCGTCACGCTGCCCGCGCCGTGGGACCAGCCGGTGATGCTGATTCGCGAAGGCAGCGTGATTCCGCTGAACGTCGCCGAACAGCACTTCGATCAGCGCGGGGATCGGCGCGCATTCATCGTCGTTCCGTCACGCGGCGACGCGCGCGTCCTGGGCCGATGCGTGGAGGATGACGGCGAATCGGAAGCCTGGCGTCGCGGAGAGTTCGGCGAATGGCTCGTGTCGGCACAAGGCGAAGCAGACATGCTATCGATTGCCGTCGAACGCGCCGGCAGCATGCCGCATGCTCAATCGACGGTCGAAGTCTTCGTGCCGGCAGGGGAATTGCGGCGTGTCGTGGTCAAGGCGGGACGTGTCGTCGGCGATGAACAAACCGGCGGATGGCGCAAGCTCGTTATCGATCTCGATGCAAAGAAGGCTTGACGCTCACGGATCGCTAAAAGCGGTCTTCGTGAGTTAGAGCAATACAGCGCTGATGCCAATAAAAAACCCCGGCGAGCCTCTGGCTCGACCGGGGTTTTCGTTTCAGCCGCGCTCTTACATATTGTCGATCATCACCTGCCCAAAGCCCGAGCACGACACTTGCGTCGCGCCTTCCATCAAGCGCGCGAAGTCATACGTGACGCGCTTTTGCAGAATCGACTTTTCCATCGACGCGATGATGATGTCGGCCGCTTCGGTCCAGCCGAGGTGACGCAGCATCATTTCCGCCGACAGGATTTCCGAGCCCGGGTTCACGTAGTCCTTGCCCGCGTACTTCGGCGCCGTGCCGTGCGTCGCTTCGAACATCGCAACCGAATCCGACATATTCGCGCCCGGCGCAATGCCGATGCCGCCGACTTGCGCGGCCAAGGCGTCGGAGATGTAGTCGCCGTTCAGGTTCAGCGTCGCGATCACGTCATACTCGGCCGGACGCAGCAGGATCTGCTGAAGGAACGCATCGGCGATCACGTCCTTGATGACGATGTCGCTGCCCGTCCTCGGGTTCTTGACCTTCATCCACGGGCCGCCGTCCACCAGCTCCGCGTTGAATTCCTTGGCCGCGAGCGCGTAACCATAGTCACGGAACGCGCCTTCCGTGAACTTCATGATGTTGCCCTTGTGAACGAGCGTGACGGAGCGGCGGTCGTTGTCGATCGCATACTGGATCGCCTTGCGCACGAGACGTTCAGTGCCCTCGCGCGACACCGGCTTCACGCCGAGACCCGACGAATCCGGGAAGCGGATCTTCTTCACGCCCATCTCTTCCTGCAGGAACTTGATGACCTTCTTGGCCTGCTCGGATCCGGCTGCCCATTCAATGCCGGCGTAGATGTCTTCGGAGTTCTCGCGGAAGATCACCATGTTGGTCTTTTCCGGCTCGCGCACCGGCGACGGCACGCCCTTGAAGTACTGCACCGGACGCAGACACACGTACAGATCCAGCTCCTGGCGCAGCGCGACGTTGAGCGAACGGATGCCGCCGCCGACCGGCGTCGTGAGCGGCCCCTTGATCGACACGACGTAGTCCTTCAGCACTTCCAGCGTTTCTTCCGGCAGCCACACGTCCGGGCCGTACACCTTGGTCGCTTTCTCGCCCGCGTGGATTTCCATCCAGTGGATCTTGCGCT
This sequence comes from Trinickia camelliae, assembly GCF_053525655.1. NCBI lineage: Bacteria > Pseudomonadati > Pseudomonadota > Betaproteobacteria > Burkholderiales > Burkholderiaceae > Trinickia > Trinickia camelliae. The sequence continues at coordinate 168,489 of NZ_JBCHAA010000016.1, read as the reverse complement.
TGCCGCCGTAGGCTTTTTCGACAGCGGCGTCGACCACCTTCAGCATCACCGGCGTGATATCGAAGCCCGTGCCGTCGCCTTCGATGTACGGAATGATCGGCTGATCGGAAACGTTGAGCGAAAAGTCCGCGTTGACAGTGATCTTGTCACCGCCGGTCGGGAGCGTGATGTGCTGATACGGCATGATCGACTCCAGTGTTGACTGAGCTGGTATAGGAAGCAGAGGAGGACTTGCGAAACCGGGCGCTATTTCACTGCAAGCAACGACGGACGCCATGAGCGGCCAGACGGCTATTCTAGCCCACGCGGGACATGCGAGCTGTGCAGGGAAAACAGCCGGGCGCCGCGCGCAGCAACGCGCAAGGAGCGCGACTCCGGGTTAGTCTTATATAAGACATAAGACTTGACGTCCCGTATTATGCATTAACATTCCGCCATTTGCCATCGACGCCACCTGAGCGCGGCACGTTACCTGGCGGGCGCCGGCGGCGCTCCGAAGCCCGTCAGCGGATCAGTGGATAAGCGTAGCCGTGCTCGAGTCAGCGGAACTTCCTGTATGCCCTTGATCGCTCTCAACAAACCTTTCGGCACGATCTGCCAGTTCTCGCCTCACGACACGCGCGCGTCGCTCTCGGACTGGGTGAAGACGCCGGGCGTCTATCCGGCCGGACGCCTCGACGCCGACAGCGAGGGCCTCCTGCTCCTGACCGACGACGGCGCATTGCAAGCGCGCATTGCCGAGCCGCGTCACAAACTTGTCAAACGGTATTGGGCGCAGGTGGAAGGCGCCGTCGACGAAGCGGCGCTCAAGGCACTGGCGCGCGGCGTCGACTTGGGTGACTACGTGACGCGCCCGTGCCGCGCCGAATTCGTCGAACCGCCCGAGACCCTCTGGCCGCGCACGCCGCCGATCCGCTATCGCGCGGCGATTCCGACCACGTGGATCGAGCTTGCGATCACCGAGGGCAAGAACCGTCAAGTGCGGCGGATGACCGCGGCGGTCGGATTTCCGACCTTGCGGCTCGTGCGCGTCGGCATTGGCGCGCTCGATATCTTTGCGCTCGGCCTTGAACCAGGTCAAACCACGACGCTGCCACCGCGTGCGCCATGGGACGGCATCGCCTGACGTTTCACAAATGTTTCACACGTGTGCCGCCACGCCCGATTCCCACTAAGCCGTTGTACCGAAAAGTCTTTTTGCATCCCACCGGCTTTCTCAAATTGGTTGCAAACGCATCTATCGCCGAAGAATTACGCCTTCGCACTATCTCGAATAAGAATTCGCGAAAAATCTCGTCAACCGACTCGCGAACCCACGCGTTATTCGACGCAGATGCCGCCGAAAGCTATCCGGCATTAGCCTCAAGGTCGTTTGTCCCAGCCGTTACAGCGGTGTGAACAGGCGGTCCCACAGCTCGCAGACGCGTCAGCAAAATTGTTTGATGCGGCTGTCAACCGAAAGGTGGATGGCACGTTTACCGACTTGACTCAATGACCGGGTCATTTGGTTAATTAACTAAAGCTGAGGATTTACAAAATGAACAAACTGATCGCCGCTCTGGTCGCTGGCCTCTTCGCAACGGCTGCTTTCGCACAAGCTTCGGCTCCGGCTCCGGCTGCTTCGGGCGCAATGGCTGCTCCGGCTGCTGCTGCTTCGACGGCTAAGAAGGCAACGCACAAGAAGTCGCACAAGAAGGCTGCTAAGAAGGCAGAAGCCGCATCGGCAGCTTCGGAGTAAGTTTGTCGTAACAACGCAGTCAAGAACTAGCAGTCCTGCCGTTCTTTACGGCGTTGAAAGGCAGATGGCCGCAAGGCGATCTGCCTTTTTCTTTTTCCGCCTTGTCTTTTGGTTTGAGGGCTGCTCGCGTAACATGCGCAAGTTCCAATCAGCAAGGAGTCGTGTCGTGAGATTTTCCCCGAGCTCGTTGATGGCGCGCGTGGCGCTTGCCGTCGCATTGCCGGTTGCAGCCCTGTCGTTCGCCGCATCGAGCGCCGCGTACGCACAGCAAATGCCTCCCGGCGCCAAGCAACCGGGCGACTTCCCGCGCGCGAAACTGTCGATCGGCATGTATGCGATCGATGCCGCCGTCGCCGCGAACGACGCCGATCGCGAACAGGGCCTCATGTACCGCACGAAGCTCGAACCGAACGAAGGGATGCTTTTCGTGTTCAACGAGAACGCCGTGCATTGCTTCTGGATGAAGAACACGCTGATCCCGCTGTCGATCGCGTTCATGCGCGCCGACGGCACGGTCACCGACATCGACGAGATGCAGGCCGAGACCACCAACAACCACTGCCCGACGAACAACGGCGTCTATGCGCTGGAGATGAGCAAGGGCTGGTTCGCCGCGAAGGGCATCAAGCCCGGCATGAAGATTCAAGGCTTGCCGCAGCCGCAATAAGGCTACGCTTCACAGCGTTTCACTCGCGCCGCCACGCGGCGCGCCACCGCCTCCCGCGCCTGGCAAGATTCCTGCAAAAGCTTTCGCCAAGCGCTATTCTTGTAGTCTGTCACCGCAAGCGCCGCGCCCGCCCCGTCGTCCGGCCAAGCCGTACGATCCAGCGTTTCCGGCCATGCGGTCCGCCAGCGCCGCCCGTCCGGTAACGTCGGCGGCGCCCAACTCCAAGGAGGCTCACGTGCCCCGCAAGACCCCCATCGAGCGCTACCGGAACATCGGCATCAGCGCTCACATCGATGCCGGCAAGACCACCACCACCGAACGCATTCTGTTCTACACCGGCGTGAGCCATAAGATCGGAGAGGTTCACGACGGCGCGGCGACGATGGATTGGATGGAGCAGGAGCAAGAGCGCGGCATCACCATCACGTCCGCTGCGACTACGGCTTTCTGGAAAGGCATGGCCGGCAACTACCCCGAGCATCGGATCAACATCATCGACACCCCGGGGCACGTCGACTTCACGATCGAAGTCGAGCGCTCGATGCGCGTGCTCGACGGCGCGTGCATGGTGTACGACTCGGTCGGCGGCGTGCAGCCGCAATCGGAAACGGTGTGGCGCCAGGCGAACAAGTACAAGGTGCCGCGCATCGCGTTCGTCAACAAGATGGACCGCGTCGGCGCCGATTTCTTCCGCGTGCAGCGGCAGATCGGCGAGCGTCTGAAAGGCGTCGCCGTGCCGATCCAGATTCCGGTCGGCGCGGAAGAGCACTTCCAGGGCGTCATCGACCTCGTGAAGATGAAGGCGATCATCTGGGATGAGGAAAGTCAGGGCGTCAAGTTCGAGTATCAGGACATCCCCGACAACCTCAAGGCAACCGCCGAGGAATGGCGCGAGAAGATGGTCGAGGCTGCCGCCGAGGCGAGCGAGGAGCTGCTCGAGAAATATCTCGAGGATCACCATTCGCTGACCGAAGAAGACATCAAGACCGCGCTTCGCAAGCGCACGATCGCCAATGAAATCGTGCCGATGTTGTGCGGCAGCGCGTTCAAGAACAAGGGCGTGCAGGCGATGCTCGATGCCGTGATCGACTACCTGCCCTCGCCCGTCGACGTGCCCGCGATTCTCGGCCACGACGAGGACGACAAGGAAGCCGAACGCCACCCGAGCGACGCAGAGCCGTTCTCCGCGCTCGCGTTCAAGATCATGACCGACCCGTTCGTGGGCCAATTGATCTTCTTCCGCGTGTACTCGGGCGTCGTCAATTCGGGCGACACGGTCTACAACCCCGTGAAGTCGAAGAAGGAGCGGCTCGGGCGCATCCTGCAGATGCACGCGAACGAGCGCAAGGAAATCAAGGAAGTGTATGCGGGCGATATCGCCGCGGCGGTCGGCCTGAAGGAAGCGACGACGGGCGACACGCTCTGCGACCCGGACCACATCATCATCCTCGAGAAGATGATCTTCCCCGAACCGGTGATCTCGCAGGCCGTCGAGCCGAAGACGAAAGCCGACCAGGAAAAGATGGGCATCGCGCTCAATCGCCTCGCGCAGGAAGATCCGTCGTTCCGCGTGCAAACCGATGAGGAATCCGGCCAGACGATCATCTCGGGCATGGGCGAGCTGCACCTCGAAATTCTCGTCGACCGCATGAAGCGCGAGTTCGGCGTCGAGGCGACGGTCGGCAAGCCGCAGGTCGCGTATCGCGAGACGATCCGCACCACGGCCGAAGACGTCGAAGGCAAGTTCGTCAAGCAGTCGGGCGGGCGCGGCCAGTACGGTCACGTCGTGCTCAAGCTCGAACCGCAGAAGCCTGGCGGCGGTTATGAATTCGTCGATGCGATCAAGGGCGGCGTGGTGCCGCGCGAATTCATTCCGGCCGTCGACAAGGGCATTCAAGAAACGCTCAAGTCCGGCGTGCTCGCGGGCTATCCGGTCGTCGACATCAAGGCGACGCTCACGTTCGGTTCCTACCACGACGTCGACTCGAACGAAAACGCGTTCCGCATGGCCGGCTCGATGGCGTTCAAGGAGGGCATGCGCCGCGCGAAGCCGGTGCTGCTCGAGCCGATGATGCACGTCGAAGTGGAGACGCCGGAAGACTTCATGGGCAACGTGATGGGCGATCTGTCGAGCCGGCGCGGCATCGTGCAGGGCATGGAAGACATCGCGGGCGGCGGCGGCAAGCTCGTGCGCGCCGAGGTGCCGCTGGCGGAAATGTTCGGCTACTCGACGTCGCTGCGCTCGCTCACGCAAGGGCGCGCCACCTACACGATGGAGTTCAAGCACTACGCCGAGACGCCGGGGAACGTGTCGGAGGCGATCATCAACTCGAAATCGACACGGTGAGCCTCGACTGACTCTGCGCCACTGTAGTCGAACGCATGCGTGAATCGAGCCCGCCCAGGACGCGTTGTTTTGGGCGGGCTTTTTCTTCACTCGAATTCAAGCGAAACCAGGAGACGTCATGAGCGATCAACCCGAGCACGCCCACGTGGACTGGCGCGAGCACGGCGTGAAAGTGATCCGCGGCGACCAGCTCGACACCAACACGGCGCAGACGCCCGGCATGAACCGCGCGGCGGCGATCAACGCGGCGCGCGTCGGGGCCCAGAAGATCTGGGCCGGCACGGTCACGATCCATCCGAACGCGAAGACGGGCGCGCATCACCATGGCGCGCTCGAGAGCGTGATCTACGTCGTGCGCGGCCATGCGCGCATGCGCTGGGGCGAGCACCTCGAATTCACGGCCGAAGCGGGCCCAGGCGACTTCATCTTCGTGCCGCCCTACGTGCCGCACCAGGAGATCAACGCGAGCACCGACGATCCACTCGAATGCGTGCTCGTGCGCAGCGACAACGAGGCGGTCGTCGTGAACCTGAATATCGATGCCGTCGAATCGCCCGAGACCGTCTATTGGGTCGATCCGATCCACAAGCATCCTCACGATGATTGAAGCGGGAACGCCGCTTGCTCGCCGCCCGACGGCGCAGCCATAGCAGCGGCTTTTGCGCCGCAGCGGCGCGCGGCCAACGCGCCGTTGTCGGCATGACACAAATCGACGGGCTTCCCGCCCTGAGGGCCGTCCGCGGCACGCACGAACGCGCCGCAAACGAGCCCAATCGCTTACACTAAAACCGCATTCATCATCGCAGTACCGCTCGTCTCAAACGCGCCCCAGGAGGCGCGCCCCTCCACGAAACGGAAAACTCATCGATGAAGACTCCTGCGGACCTCCGCTTGGCTCTCGAAGCCGCCCGCCGCGACGCCGGCGAATTGGGCAATCACGCCATCGACGAATATCTCGCGGGCCGCGTGACGCGCCGCGAACTGCTGCGTCACGCCAGCATCATGGGCCTTTCAGGCTTGCTGGTCGCTGTCGGCGGCGGCGCCCTCCTCGTGCCGCGCAGCGCGCGCGCACAAGGCTCGGCCGGCGCCAACGCGACGATCCGCGTCGCGCAGTTGATGCCGGCCGGCGCAATCAACCCGCTGACGGTGTCGGACGCCTCGGGCGCCGGACTCCTGACCCAGACGGGCGAGTTCCTGGTCGACGACGACAGCGAGCACTTGGCGCTCAAGCCCTCGCTTGCGTTGTCGTGGCAGCCGAACGACAAGGGCGACGTGTGGACCTTCAAGCTGCGCCAGAACGTCAAGTTCCACGACGGCCAGCCGTTCACGGCGAAAGACGTCGCGGCCACCTTCGACCGCCTCGCCGATCCGGCGAGCGGCTCGGCGGCGCTGTCGGTGTTCAAGGGCGTGCTGTCGAAGGGCGGCACGCAGGTCGTCGACGATCACACGGTCGCGTTCCATCTCGACGCGCCCAACGGCAACTTCCCGTACTACGTTTCCTCCGACAATTACAACGCCGTGATGCTGCCGGCGAACTTCAGCGGCAACTACGAAGCGACCTTCATCGGCACCGGCCCGTTCAAGCTCGAGAAGTACACGCCGAAGGTCGGCGCCTCGTTCGTGCGCAACCCCGACTACTGGGGCGAAAAAGCGTTGCCGGAGCGCGTACAGTTTTCGTTCTACGCGGACCAGCAAGCGCAGATCCTCGCGCTTCAGGGCCGGCAGGCCGACGTGATGGTCGCCTTCACGATTCAGGGCGGCGCCGGCATCGTGAACAATCCCGATTTCAAGGTGGTAGGCGTGAAGTCGAGCGCGCATCGGCAGGTTCACATGCGCAACGATATCGCGCCGTTCACCGACAAGCGCGTACGGCAGGCGCTCGCGCTCGCGATCAATCGCGAAGTGATGGTGCGCGGGCTCTTCCACGGCCGCGCGGCGCTCGGCAACGACAGCCCGTTCGCCCCCGTCTTCCCCTCGACGGACACCGCGATCCCGCAGCGCAAGCTCGACATCGCGAAGGCCAAGCAATTGCTCGCGCAAGCGGGACACCCGAACGGCTTCGAAGTCTCGCTCACCACCGAGAAGTTCATGGAGATTCCCGATCTGGCGGTCGTCACCCAAAACGCGGCGAAAGCGATCGGCGTGAACCTATCGCTCAAGGTCGAGAGCCAGGAGCTTTACTACGGCGCGGGCACGCCCGGCAAATCGGACTGGCTCGACTCGCCCGTCGGCATCACCGACTACGGCCACCGCGGCGTGCCGAACGTGTTCCTGAGCGCGCCGCTCACCTCCAGCGGCACATGGAACGCGGCGCACTTCAAGAACCCGCAGTACGACGCGCTCGTCACGCAATTCGTCGGCGCGCTCGGCATCGCGCAGCAGAAGAAGATCTCCGGCCAGATCCAGACGCTCTTGCTCGACGAGACGCCCGTCGTGATCCCGTACTTCTTCGATCAGCTGATTGCGACGCGCAAGACGGTCAACGGCGTGCGCTTTTCGGCGCTCCAGCAGTTGTACTTCGATCGCGCGACGCTCACGGCTTAACACGGCGCCGCGCGACGTAACGCGCGGCATTCAAGCGAGCCATTCACGAACCCACGATGTCGACCACGGTCACTTCTCCTCAACGGCGAGTCGCAAATGGCAATGCGGCCCGCGTCGCACGCTTTCTCGCGACGCGGTTCGCGTTGTCGCTCGTCACGCTGTGGCTGCTCTCGGTGATCGTGTTCGCGGGCGGCCAGCTTCTGCCCGGCGACGTCGGCCGGGCCATTCTCGGCCCGCTCGCCGACGCGCGCGCAGTCGCCGCGCTCGATCATCAGCTCGGCGTCGACCGGCCGCTCCTCGTGCAGTACGTCGAATGGATCACGCACTTCGTGCAGGGCGACATGGGCATGTCGTACGCGTTCCGTGCGCCCGTCGCGCCGTTCATCGCCAGCGCGGTCGGCAACTCGGCGAAGCTCGGCGCGCTCGCGTTCATCGTCGTCGTGCCGCTCGGCATCGCGGGCGGCGTGTGGGCCGCGATGCACGCCGGACGCTGGCTCGACCGCGCGATCAGCATCACGGGGCTGTCGGCCACCGTGGTGCCCGAGTTCGTGTCGTCGATCGTGCTGATCCTCGTGTTCGGCATCTGGCTCGACTGGCTGCCGATCGAAGCCGACTACCCCGCCGGCGCAGGATTCTTCGAACAGCTCAAGCATTTGATCCTGCCGGTGCTGCCGCTCGTCTTCGTGTTCTTCGGCTATATCGCACGCATGGCGCGCGCGGGCACCGTCGAAGCGCTCGACGCCGACTACACGCGCACCGCGATCCTGAAGGGCCTGCCGCAGCGCGTCGTCATCATGCGGCACGTGCTGCGCAATGCGCTCTTGCCGACCATCACCGTCGCCGCGACGCAGCTCGGCTACATGATCGGCGGGCTCGTCGTGGTCGAGACGCTGTTTCACTACCAAGGCATCGGCTCGCTGATCTACAACGCCGCGAAATCGAAGGACTTTCCGATGCTCGAAGCGGGCGTGCTGACGATCGGCGTCGTCTACACGGTCGCCAATCTCGCCGCCGATGCGCTCTATGTCGCGCTGAATCCGCGTCTTCGCGTAAGGGGCGCCGAATGAGCACCGCCATCGATATCGCCGCGCGGCCGAAGCATGCGTACCTCGAAACGCTGCGTGTGCTGCTGCGCTCGCCGGCTTTCGTCGTCGGCGTGCTGATCGTCGCGTTCTGGGTGCTATGCGCGCTCATCGGCCCGCTCGTCGTGCCGCTTGATCCATACGCATCCGATCCGCTCAATTCGCTGACCCCGCCCGACCACGTCCACTGGTTCGGCACCGACCAGCTCGGGCGCGACGTCTTCTCGCGCGTGATCGTCGGAGCGCGCGACATCCTCACGATCGCACCGCTCGCCACGCTGCTCGGCACGTTCGCGGGCACCGCGCTCGGCCTCTTCGTCGGTTATTTCGGCGGCTGGGTCGATAACGTTGTCGGCCGCGCGATCGATGCCCTGCTCGCGCTGCCGCTCGTGATCGTCGCACTGCTCGCGCTCGCGGCCGTCGGCGCTTCGAACGCGACCGTGATTCTCGTGATCGGCATCACGTTCACGCCGATCACCGCGCGCACCGTGCGCGCCGCCGTGCTCGCCGAGCGCCATCTCGACTACGTGGCCGCCGCCCAATTGCGCGGAGAAAACGCGCTCTACATCATGTTCGCGGAGATCCTGCCGAACGTGCTGCCGCCGATCGCCGTCGAAGCGAACGTGCGGCTCGGCTACGCGATCTTCGCGGTCGCGACGCTGTCGTTCCTCGGCTTCGGCATCCAGCCGCCTTCGGCCGACTGGGGGCTCGCGCTCTCCGAGTCATACACGCTGATGGCGGGCGGCGCGTGGTGGACCGTGGTGTTCGACGCGCTCGCGATCGCGACGCTCGTGGTCGGCGTGAACCTGATCGCCGACAGCGTCCAGGGAGTGCTCGACCGATGAATGGTCCCCCGCCCGCCAAATTCCCGGCGTTCGAAGTTTCCAAGAGCGACAAGGCCGACGCGCTGACGGTCGTCGGTCTCACCGTCACGTACCGGATGCGTGGACGCGATCGCGAAGTGCTGCAGGACGTATCGTTTCGCGTGCGGCGCGGCGAGGCGTATGGGCTCGTCGGCGAATCGGGCTGCGGCAAGTCGACGGTCGCGATGGCGACGCTGCGCTATCTGCCGCGCAACGGCAAGGTCAAAGCCGGGCGCATTTCCATTGCGGGACAAGACATCGCGACGCTCGACACCGACGCCTTGCGGCGGCTGCGCGCGAACGCGATCTCGATGGTGTATCAGGACCCGTCGCGCGCATTGAATCCATCGATGACGATTGCGCGGCAAGTCGCCGAAGCGTTCGAAGCGGCAGGCGCGACGCGCGCCGAAGCGCTCGAGCGCACGCTCGAGATGCTGCGGCGCGTGCGCATCGCGGCGCCCGAGCGCGTGATGGATAGCTATCCTCATCAACTGTCGGGCGGCATGCAGCAGCGCGTCGTGATCGCGATGGCGCTCGCTTCGAACCCCGCGCTCCTGATTCTCGACGAGCCGACCACCGGGCTCGACGCCACCGTCGAAGCGGAAGTGCTCGATCTCGTCGCGCAACTGCGCAGCGAACTCGGCACGGCGGTGCTCTTCATCAGCCACAACCTCGCGGTGATCGGGCGCATGTGCGACCGCGTCGGCGTGTTGTACGCGGGCAAGCTCGTCGAAGAAGGCGTGACGCAAGACGTGTTCGAGCGCCCGCGCCATCCGTACACCGTGGGCCTCTTGCGCTGCCTGCCGAGCCCGGGACGCAGCAAGGACATCGACCGGCTCGACACCATCGCGGGCAGCCTGCCGTTGCCGGGGTCCGTCACGCAGGGCTGCGTGTACGCGGAACGCTGCCGGCTCGCCGACGAGCGCTGCCGGCGCGAAGCGCCGCCACCCTATCGCGTGAACGCCGCGCACGGCGATCAGATGTCGCGCTGCCATTACCACGAGCGTGCGATCGACTTGCCGCGCGTAGTGAGCGTTGCCGCCGGCAACGGTGCAAGCCCCACGATTGCGGCCGCGAAAATGAACGGCAGCCCGCTCGCGCTGCGCGCGGCGCATCTGTCGAAGACCTTCCACGCTTCGGGTGGCCCGCTGCGCGCTGTCGACGACGTCTCGCTCGATCTCGCCGCCGGCGAGACGCTCGGCCTCGTCGGCGAATCGGGCAGCGGCAAGACCACGCTCGCGAAATTGCTGCTCGGTCTCGTCGCTCCCGATGTCGGCGGCGTGCTCGAACTCGACGGCACGCCGTTGCCGCCGCGCGTGACGGGACGCAACGACGATCAGGTGAAGTCGCTGCAGATCGTGTTTCAGAACCCGGATTCCGCGCTCAATCGCGCGCATTCGGTGAAGCGATTGATCGGGCGCGCGCTGTCGAAACTCGGCGCGCTGCGCGGCCCCGCGCACGACGCGCGGCTCGCCGCGCTGACCGCCGCGGTGCGCCTGCCCGAACGCTATCTCGGCGTGCGCACGCGGCAGTTGTCCGGCGGCCTCAAACAGCGTGTCGCGATCGCGCGCGCGTTCGCGGGCGACCCGCGCGTCGTGGTGTGCGACGAGCCGACCTCGGCGCTCGACGTCTCCGTGCAAGCGGCGATTCTGAATCTGCTCGCCGACTTGCAGCGCGAGCGCGGCGTGAGCTACGTGTTCATTTCGCATGACTTGCATGTCGTCCGCTATGTTTCCGACCGGATCGCGGTGCTGTACGTCGGCCGCCTGATGGAAATCGGTCCGGCGAGCGCGGTGTTCGACGGCCCTCACCATCCGTACACCGAGGCGCTGCTCTCATCGGTGCCGACGCTCGACGGCGACGGCAGCACAGTCGCGCGCATTCGCCTTTCCGGCGATTTGCCGAGCCCGGCGGAACCGCCTTCGGGTTGCATGTTCCAGACGCGCTGCCCGCGCAAGCTCGGTGCGATCTGTGAGCAGCAAGACCCGCCGTTCGTCGACGCGGGCGGCGAGCATCGTATTCGCTGCCATATCCCAATCGACGAACTTCGCGAATTGCAACGCAAACCGCAGCGCGCGTAAGGCCACCGCTTTCGCGCCGCCCCCGCGCTATAGGTTCGCATCGGCTGGCAGGCGTCGTGCCGCGCAATCACCGAGGTAACGCGAAGCGGCGCAAATTCTCCCGTCCGTTTCACACCCGAAACGTTTTCACGGATTTCACTCGAGTCGGCACCAAGCACGTAGCGTCCGCCGTAGATGCGGTGGGGGTTTCGGCTCAATGGCACGCTTATCGCTAAAGAAGACGCATACGGACGGGCCGCCGATCGCGCTGACGCATAGCGTCTCGACCGACGGGCAGTCGACAAAACACCGGCCGCGCGGGCGCCACATCCACCGTTTGCATCACGGCTCGGACGCGTGCGCGTGCTTTGCACCATCGGTCCGAGGACCGCCTGCTTCGCGGTCACGCGAGCCGTGCGCGCGCGAATGGCCAAACGGTAAGGCAACAACGAGCGACTGACCGTTTCCTCGGGAGATGCGTCATGAAAACAAGATCATTTATTCAGTATTGCTACTCAATGACGCGCGGGGCCGTGGTGCTGACGGCCGGCCTCGCGGTCATGCAGATAGCGAACGGCGCGCCCGCGACGACTTCCGGCGACGTGATTCCGGAGTGGCTCGTCGATGCCGCGGACACAACGGAGCCGGCTGCAGCGGCGCCGAACGGTCAGCTCGTCACGGCGGCGGCGAGCGTCGACGATGTGTCCTCGGTCTTCCTCGTCAGGACTTGCCGGGACGATCCGAACCGCGGCGCGTGCAACGAGCACGCGGGCGGAGGCGGCGGTCTTGCCGCGAACGGCGCGGGCGGTTCGAGAGGCTCGGGTGGGGGCGATCCGGCGGGCACGTCGAGCAGCGGGACGGGTTCGGGCGGTAAAGGTGGTGTTGGGAGCGCAAGTGCAAGTGCAAGCGGTAATGGCGGTGGTGGGGGCAATGGCGGTGGGAATAACAGCGGTGGTAATAGCGGCGGTGGTGGCAGCAACGGTGGTGGCAGCAACGGTGGTGGCAGCAACGGCGGTGGTAGCAACGGCGGCGGTAGTAACGGCGGCGGTAGTAACGGCGGTGGCAGCAACGGCGGTGGCAGCAACGGCGGTGGCAGCAACGGCGGTGGCAGCAACGGCGGCGGTAGCAACGGCGGCGGTAGCAAGGGCGGCGGCAGCAGCGGTTGCGGCTGCGGCAGCAGCGGCGGCCCGAGCGGTCCTGGCGGCCCCGGCGGCATGGGCGGCTTCGGAGGAGGATTTGGCGGCGGCTTTGGTGGCGGGTTCGGCGGGGGTTTCGGCGGCGGCTCCGGCGGACACGGTTCGGGCGGCAAGGGACACTAGATTCCAGCGACGGCATCTCGACGCCATCGCACCCGGCACATCAACCCCAGCCAAGCGCTTCCGAGCGTCCTTTGGCGGTGACGGTTCGATCCCCCGGTCGAACGTCACCGCCCGAGGCGCGGAGCTCGAATGCGGAACGCGTCTACGCATCTTGCACGGATATCCGTGCGCTAACGAACCCGCAGGCAGGAACCAAACGGGCGCGAACTCCTCTATCGAATTCGACATTCGAGAAGACGAGATCAAAATGAAGCGAAACTTCTCCACCCAGGCGACACGCGCCGCCAGCGCCCTGCTCGCCGCCGCGGCGCTCGCGCTGACTTCTCAAGCGCATGCCCAGCAAACGGCCGCACTCGAAGCGCCGCACACCGATCCCTCGTTCTCGGCCTACGCGCTCTCCCAGCTCTGCCAGCAAAAAACCGACAACGTCGCCCAAGGCCAATGCGTGGGCGCCGTGCGCGGGATCATCCACGGCTATCAGTACGGCGTGCTGTTTCTCGGCCAGCGCGCAGCGGTGCCCAATGAGGCCGTACAGCACGTCGCACTGTGCCTCTCCGGCACGCCGGTCGCGTCGATCGTCGACGAATTCGTCGCCGATACCCACCAAGTCGATGAAGATTCGCTCAAACGCACGCCCGCCGAAGTCGCCGTGCTCGGCTCGGTCCATATGCATCACGCGTGCAATTGACCGGCCATTCATGACACGAGAGCGCGCACGCGACGCATGTCACGTCGCGCGCGCCGTTGCGATCAGAGCATTTCGAGTGGACGCTTGCCGCGCGGCGGCTTGAAATAGGCGTCGATCGCCGCGACTTCGTCCGCGGTGAAGCGCAGATCGAGTGCGCGTCGATTCTCGCGCACATGCTCGACGCTGCCGGCCTTCGGTATCGCAGACACGTTCGGCTGAGCGAGCACCCAAGCCAGCGCGATATTCACCACCGACACGCCGCGCGCCTGCGCGATCTCGTCGAGCGGCGTGCGTTTGGGCAGGCGCGCGTGGTCGACCGGGCTGTAGGCCATCGCCGGCATCCGGTTCGCTTCGAGCCACGGCAACAGATCGAATTCCGGTCCGCGCCGTGCGACGTTGTAGAGAATCTGGTTCGTCGCGCACGCTGGCCCGCCGCGCGCCGAGACGAGTTCTTCCATGTCGTCGGTGTCGAAATTGCTCACGCCCCAATGGCGGATCTTGCCCGCGCCCTTCAACGCCTCGAAGCCCTCGATCGTCTCCGCGAGCGGCACGCCGCCGCGCCAGTGCAGCAGGTACAGGTCGAGCCGGTCGGTCTTCAGGCGCTTCAAGCTCGCCTCGCAAGCCGCGACGACGCCACGCCGGCTCGCGTTGTGCGGATAGACCTTGCTCACGAGGAACACTTGCTCGCGCAGGCCCGCAAGCGCCTCGCCGACGAGCGTCTCCGTCGCGCCTTCGCCATACATTTCGGCGGTATCGATCACGGTCATGCCGAGCTCGACGCCCTCACGCAAGGCGGCAATTTCCGACGCACGGCGCGAAGCGCGCTCGCCCATTTCCCAGGTGCCCTGTCCGAGCTTCGCGATGCGCTCGCCGTCGGGCAAGCTGACGTAGGCTGGGTCAGCGGTCATGACATCTCCTTAGCGGTGGGTACGCGCGAACCAGGCGCGCACAATCAAGGCGTGCAAGATTCGTGCGATGGATGCCGCCGAGTTTAGCCCCTCGCCGATGCGTCGATCGTAACGATTGGCAAAACCCCGCTATAACGCCGCGCGCCAATGACATAAAATTGCCGCTTGCCCTTCGCCGCGTTCACTTCATGACCTCAACCACGGAAGACCGCTGGCGCGACCTGCGCCCGGACCCGGACAACGACACACCGCTTTATCTGCAACTCGCCCGCAAGCTCGGCAACGCGATCCACGAAAACCGCTGGAACGCGGGCGAGGCGCTGCCGTCCGAGCGCGTGCTGTCGGAGGCGCTCGGCGTCTCGCGCATCACGGCGCGCAAGGCGATCGCGCTCTTGGTCGAACAGGGGCTCATTCGCCGCACGCAAGGCGCGGGCAGCTTCATCACGCCGCGCTACGACGATCCGCTGTCGCGCCTGTCCAGCTTCAGCGAAATGCTGCGGCGGCGCGGTTTCACGCCGAGTTCGAAATGGATCTCGCGCGAAATTCAACCGGCCAATCGGGAGGAAGTGATTCAACTGGGACTGTCGCCGGCGGCGGCGGTCACGCGTTTGAAACGCTTGCGCCTCGCCAACGGCATCGTGATGGCGGTCGAGAATTCGACGCTGCCGTCGTCGGTGGTGCCCGATCCGCAGGCGATCGGCGATTCGCTTTACACCTACCTCGAACATCGCGGGCTCGCGATCGTGCGCGCGTTGCAGCATTTTCGCGCGGTCAACGCGAGCGACGAAATCGCGCATCAGATGGGCATTGCGCCGCACGACGCGCTCCTGCTGATCACTCGCGTCGGCTACACGGCCGAGCAACGCGCGATCGAACTCACCGACACTTACTGCCGCAACGACTATTACGACTTCGTCGCGGAACTGCGCAAGTAGGCGCGATGGCGCCGGCGCACGCGCGCCGACGCGCGCTGCCTCACGATCAGGGCCACGCACGGCGCGCCGTAGATAAGGCCCGCGGTCAACCAGGCAGTGAACGACCAGAAGTATCCGATCATGTCATGGTCAGTGAATGATGAAACCGTTGTATTGCGCGTTGCCCACGCCAGCGGTGAGATTCACGCCCACATTGCCCGACACGCCCGTGAGCGCGCCTGACCCGAGTGCCGCACTGCCGCTGCCGGAAAGATGCACGGCGGCCGCCACCGTCTGGCTCGACGAGACATCGGCCGCCGGGGTGTCGATGAGCGCGATTTGATTGGCCTGCACGTTGAGCGCGCCGGCCGCGACATTCACGCCGACGTTGCCGCTCACGTTTTTCATCGCGTCGGCGCCGATCGAGGCGTCGAACGCGGCACCCTTGGTGGAGGAGGACGACGGGCCGATGCTGGCCGAACCGCCGATCGTCTGCGTCGACGTCAGCTTGACGGAGCCGAAGACGGCATTCAGATCCGGATCGGACGAGGACGCCTGCCCCGCCGCGAGCGCGGGCAACACGGCCATGGCGAACGAGCACACGGCGGCAGTCAAGGGATGGATTTTCATGCGTAGCTCCTGACGACTCCGGATTGGACCTAGCTACGCAGGTTTAACGACCGCCCGCGGAAAAAGTTGAGGATGACGTACCGTCAAATTCAGCCAACTTGCGCGCGATCAAGCGGAAACGGCCGGAACGGCCGCAAAACCTGCTGCAGCGACGTTTGCGCCGGTCCGCTTTTCTTATAAAAAAATGATACGCCGCGCGCACGAGCCCGGCAGGTCCGACACCGCCCCCGCCAGCCGCCAGAGTCTCGCTACGCGCCGCCGTTCGAGCATCAATCAGCACCGACAAATCGCGGCGAGCATTTTCTGGCGCCTGTTCTAAACACCAATAACAGACGCTAGAGCCAGCGCGCCTCGTCGGTCCCGATCGGCACCGGCGCGCGGCCGAAGAACGGCGGTGTTTCGGAGAGCGATTCGGCGGGCGAAGTCCCGAGCACCCTGCCGAACGGCGATTCGACGGTCTCGAGGCAATCGCGCACGTCGTCGAGCGTGACCTCCGGCGCGCGCCGGCCGCCTTCGATCTGACCCAGCGATTGGAGCCAGCGCCCGGTTTGCGCGAGCGAGAGCCGCACGTGCCAGCTGCCGCCTTCGGTCGCGCGCCGCGCAAGCGCGACCATCGCGCCGAACGCGGCGAGATAGCCGGTGGCGTGATCGAGCGCCTGACACGGCAGATGCTGCGGGCTCGCCGCTTGCGCCGCGTGCGTCTCGTTCCAGGCGATTCCGCTCGCCGACTGCACGAGGCTGTCGAAGCCGCGCCGGTTGGCCCACGGTCCCGTGTGCCCGTATGCGCAAATCGACACGTAGACGATGCCCGGCCGCAGACGCACCATGTCTTCCGGTGCGAAGCCGCGTGCGGCCAGTGCCCCCGGCCGGTACGACTGGAGGAACACGTCGGCCTTGGCGGCCAGCGCTTGCAGCGTCGCGCGGCCCTCTGCGTCGCGCAGATCGACCGTGGCCGAGCGCTTGCCGCGCCCGTTGTCGATGACGAGCGGCGGGATGTTCGGCAGATGCGGGCCGTTCACGAGCAGCACCTCGGCGCCGTGCTGCGCGAGCGCGCGCCCCGCCACCGGCCCGGCGATGATGCGCGAGAGGTCCAGCACGCGCGTCCCGTGAAGCGGCCGCTCGGCGCCGATGCCCACCGGTTCGGGCGGCGCGTCGCCGATCCGTTCGATCTGAAAGAGCGGCAAAGTGGCGATCGCCGCCGCCTGCTCCAGCGCCGCCCACTCGCGCGGCGTGCGGATCAACGCGGCGCACAGCCCCGCGTCCGCGAGCGTCTGGTCGAGCGTCGCGCCGTTCCAGCCGCGAATCGCTTCGACCACGGCGTCACGGTCGTTCGCACAGCCGAGCACCTTGAGCACACCGTCGCGGTGATGCTCGAAATTCGTGTGCAGCTGAATCCAGCGCCCGTCGCGCGTCTCGTAGAAGCCGGTGAGCGGAGCGCGCAACTCCGGCGCCGGCCCGTCATCCACGCGTAAATACCGTTCGCTGCGAAACGACGCGAGCGCGCGGCGCATCTCGACTTCGACGCGCTGCCGACGCCCGGAGCGCAGACGAAAGCATTCGGCCGCGGCAAGCGCCATCGCGCCGATCGTCGCCGACGCGAGCGTGCCGACGCGGTGGACCGAAGGCAGCCCCGGGTCATTGCCATCGAAGGCGATCGATTCGAGCGCGGCAGGATCGCATTCGGCGACCGACCAGAGGTGTTCCAGAGCGATGAGCGGAGTCATGATCGGCGAGAGGCTGTGTCTGAACAGCGGTGGCTGAGAAGTTGAGACGAGTCTAGAATCCACCCCAGTCGCGATCAATCTTGATTCAAATAATCAAGATATATCGATTTGTTTGGTTTCTCGTCCGAAGCCTGCATCGATATCTCGAATCGAACCGGAAGACACCGCCCCATGCCCAGCCATCTGACCGCCGCCGAAGCCGCCGCCGCGCTCGGCATCAGCGTCCCGACGCTCTACGCGTACGTGAGCCGCGGCATGCTGCGCTCGTCGCCGGACGCCGACAGCAAGCGCCGTCTCTACGACGCCGACGAAGTGCGCCGCCTCGCGCGCCGCAAGGAGGACGGCAAGCGCGCGGGCAAGGTCGCGCAGAAGGTGCTCGATTGGGGGGTGCCGGTGCTCGAATCGCGGATCACGCTGGTTGCCGACGGCCGCCTGTTCTATCGCGGTCAAGATGCGATCGAGCTGGCCCGAAGCGCGACGCTAGAAGAAGCCGCCGCGCTGCTTTGGGAATGCAGCGCGCGCCGGATCGCCGAGGCGCCCGCCGCGCCGATCACCGGCGCGCAATGGTCCGCGTGGCTGAAGCTGTGGAGCGACAGCGCGCCGCTCGATCGCGCGCTCGTGCTGCTGCCGGCCGTCGCCGCGCAGATGCCGCGCGTCTGGGCGCTCGGCCGCGACGCGCAACTCGACACCGCCTGCGCGTTGATGCGGCTCCTGGCCGCCGCGATGATCTCGGCGGCGCCGTCGAACGAACCGCTGCACCGCCAGCTCGCCGCTGCGTGGGGCGTGCGCAACCGGCGGCACGCGGAGCTATTGCGCATGGCGCTCGTCGTCTGCGCCGATCACGAGCTGAATCCGTCGACGTTCACCGTGCGCTGCATCACGTCGACCGGCACGCATCTGTTCGGCGCGGTGGCGGGCGGCCTCGCGGCGCTGTCGGGTCCGCGCCACGGCGGCGAGACCGCACGCGTCGCGGCGTTCTTCGAAGAAGCAACGCGCGCCGGCGACATCGACCGCTATCTCGCCGGCCGCCTGGCTCGCGACGATGACGGCGCACGCCGCCAACACCTATCCGGCTTCGGGCACCCGCTCTATCCGCAGGGCGATCCACGCGCGCAATTGCTGCTCGATGAGCTGACAGAGCGAGCCGATAAGCGGGCCGGAATGGCGGAGATCGGCGCGATCGTACGCGCGGTGAAGGACACAACCGGGCTCACGCCGACCGTCGATTTCGCGCTGGCAGCGCTCGAGCGCGTGCTGGCGTTGCCTGCCGGCGCCGCGTTCACGCTGTTCGCGCTTGGCCGCGTGACGGGCTGGATCGCGCATGCGATGGAGCAGACCGCCGACGGCAGCGTGATCCGGCCGCGCGCGCGTTATATCGGGGCGCATCCGCAGACTGAGACTGCGTGAATTGCCCCGCTCAACGAACACTCAAGCCACGTTCAGCCAACGCGGCATCCAGCTGCGCGCCACCGGAGCCGGCGTTGCCGACACGCTGCGCCCCGCCCGCGAAAACGCCAACGAAAACTTCGCCCCGCCACGCCCGGCGCTGACCCAAGTCCGAGCGCCTTCGGGCAGCACAAACGGTTCGCCCGGCTTGAGCCAGTAGTCCTCGGAATCGCCTTCGACCGTCAGCCAGATTTCGCCGTCGGTCACCGTGAGCACAGCCGGCCGGTCGATGTGCCAAGCGGCAGCCGGCTCGCCGTGCTCGAGTTCAAAAGTCCGGATTTCGCGCATCACTGTTCTCCTTGAAGTCGCGTCCTAGGGAAAGTACGTAGGCTCATTATTGAGATGCCGCGACTAGAATCACATGCACAGTTCCGAACAGTTTCACTGAAACTGTTCAGGCGAATTACCGAACAGTGAGGTGGCGCCGCATGAAACCCGATCTCAAACTCGACCGCGAAAGCGGCGTGCCGCTCACCGAGCAAATCGTGGCCGGCGTGCAGGTCTGGATTCGTTCGCGGGAAGCGCACGCGGGCACGAAGCTGCCGTCGATCCGCCAGTTCGCGGCCGACTACGGCGTGAGCCGCTTTCCCGTCATCGAGGCTTATGACCGGCTCGTCTCGCTGGGCTACGTCGAGTCGCGGCATGGCTCGGGCTTCTACGTGTCGCGGCACGCGTCGGTCAACGACGGCTGCCAAGGCACCACGGACCCGCGCCGCGCCGAGGAAGAATCGATCCACATCCTCCAGCAGTTCAATCACCCGGGCGAGCACCTGAAGCTCGGCGGCGGCTTCATCCCCGAGGCATGGCGCGACATGGACGGCCTCGCGCAAGCGATTCGCCAAGTCTCGCGAGGCGATCCGCTGAGCATGATCGACTACGCGACGCCGCTCGGCCATCCCGCCTTGCGCGAGCACTTGAACGCGCGCGCCGCGCTGGTCGGCGTCCACGCGAACGTCTCGCAAATCCTCATCACGAACGGCGCGAGCCAGGCGCTCGACCTCGTGATCCGCTACATGCTCAAGGCCGGCGACACGATGTTTGTCGAAGACCCCGGCTACTACAACCTGTTCGGTCTCTTGAAGCTGCACGGCGTGAACGTGGTGGGCATTCCGCGCACCGTCAACGGGCCCGATCTCGACGTGCTGCAGGAGCAGCTCAAGCGCCACCGCCCGCGCCTCTTCTTCATCAACACCGTGTTCCACAATCCAACCGGCACGACGGTCACGCCGCCCGTCGCGTTCCGGTTGTTGCAGCTTGCGCGCGAGCACGGCTTCACGATCCTCGAAGACGACATCTACGCCGACTTCCAGGCCGAGCCGACCGACCGCCTCGCCACGCTCGACCAGCTCGAACAGGTGATCTATATCGGCGGGCTGTCGAAGACGTTGTCGTCGTCTCTGCGGATCGGCTACATCGCGGCCAATCCAAAGATCATCAAGGATCTCGTCGACATCAAGGCACTCACGAGCATCAGCGGCTCGCTGTTTGCGGAGAGCGTGGCGCTCGCGCTGCTCGAGCGCGGCGCGTATCGCAAGTACCTCGACCGCCTGCGCCGGCGCATCAACGATGCGCTCGGCTCCGCCGTGCAGACGCTCGAAGCCTATGGCTGGGAAGTCTTCGCGAGGCCGGCGGGCGGCAAGTTCGTCTGGGCGCGCGTGCCGCACATCGACGATTCGCAGCAGCTCCTGGAATGCGGCGTGGCCTGCGGAGTCGACATAGCGCCGGGGAGCTATTTCCGGCCACATTCGGAACCCTCCCCGTGGACGCGCATCAACACGGCGTACACGAACGATCCGCGCGCCCGCGCGTTCTTCGCGCGAGCGTTCGAGCTGGAACCGGCGCGCGAAAGCGTGGAGGCGGACTAGAATAGCGGGCGCGCAATTCACCAACTGGTTCACCACAGCGCGCGCCGCCCGCGTTTCTTTTCGCTTCGACCGGCCGCGCGCCACGCCCAGCCCATGTCCAATCCGCCGACCACCGCCGCCCCCCCTGCCCGCGCCTACTCGCCCAAGTCGCTGAACGTACTGCTATGGCTCGTCGCCACCGGCTTCTTCATGCAGACGCTCGATTCGACGATCGTCAACACGGCGCTGCCGTCGATGGCGCGAAGCCTCGGCGAGTCGCCGCTCAGGATGCAATCGGTGGTGATCGCGTACTCGCTGACCATGGCGGTGATGATCCCCGTCTCGGGCTGGCTCGCGGACAAGCTCGGCATCCGGCGCGTCTTCTTCAGCGCGATCCTGATCTTCACGCTCGGCTCGCTCCTGTGCGCGAACGCGCACTCGCTCTCGCAGCTCGTCGTGTGGCGCGTGATGCAGGGCGTGGGCGGCGCGATGCTGCTGCCGGTCGGACGGCTGGCCGTGCTGCGCGTGTTTCCGGCCGAACGCTACCTGTCGGCGCTGGCTTTCGTGGCGGTCCCCGGCCTGATCGGTCCGCTGATCGGGCCGACGCTCGGCGGCTGGCTCGTGAAGATCGCGTCGTGGCACTGGATCTTCCTGATCAACGTACCGGTCGGCGTGGCGGGCTGCATCGCCACCTTCATCTACATGCCCGACGCGAAGAATCCCGACACCGGACGCTTCGATCTCAAGGGCTACCTGCTGCTCGCGCTCGCCATGATCGCGATCACGTTCTCGCTCGACGGCCTGGCCGAACTCGGCCTGCAGCACGCGACCGTGCTCGTGCTGCTGATCCTGAGCCTCGCCTGCTTCGTCGCGTACGGCCTGCACGCGACGCGCGCGGAGCGGCCGATCTTCCCGCTCGATCTGTTCAAGATCCATACCTTCTGCGTGGGCCTGCTCGGTAACCTGTTCGCGCGGATCGGCAGCGGCGCTATGCCTTACCTGATTCCGCTGCTCCTGCAAGTGAGCCTCGGCTACAGCGCGTTCGAAGCGGGCCTGATGATGCTGCCGGTCGCGGCGGCGGGCATGTTCTCGAAGCGGCTCGTCACGAGCCTGATCCTCAAGCATGGCTATCGCAAAGTGCTCGTCGTGAACACGGTGCTCGTGGGGCTCATGATGGCGAGCTTCCTGCTGACGAGCCTCCATCAGCCGATGTGGCTGCGGCTCGTGCAGCTCGCGATCTTCGGCAGCGTCAACTCGATGCAGTTCACCGCGATGAACACGCTCACGCTGAAAGACCTCGGCACGGGTGGCGCGAGCAGCGGCAACAGCCTGTTCTCGCTCGTGCAGATGCTGTCGATGAGTCTTGGGGTGACCGTCGCTGGCGCGCTCTTGACCACGTTCACGGATCTGATCCCGCGCGCGAGCACGGCCAATCCGCTGCCGGCGTTCCACGCGACGTTCTTATGCGTCGGGATCATTACGTCGGGATCGGCGTGGATCTTCGCGCAATTGGCGCCTGATATCCGGACGACGGCCAAAAAGACGGACCCGTCCGAGCGGACCTGACGCCGCCGGGCCTGCCTCGGCGAACCGCCAGCCGCGGCGCGCCGGCGCTGCCTCGACCCGCGACGGGGCACGCGGCGCACTACGACAGTGCGCCTAAAAGCGCTAAAACGTGTCTTGCGTCGGCCGAAACGGACTATGCCCTGCGCATGCTTCTTGCGTGCCGATCCTTTAAACTTCGCATCTGCGCATCTCGAAAACCGGCACCGCCCTACCCCACGACTGACATGAGCATGATCGAACTCGATCCACCCGGCTTTCAGCCGCCGCGTCCGATGGCCGGCGACGAAGGCGCCCGGCGCACCATCCTGTATGGCGGCTACACCGTGTTCAGCGTGTTCCAGCCGGTGTTTTCGGTGTCGCACCGGCGCGCGATCGGCTACCACGCGTCGCTGCGCGCGCACGACGAGCAAGGCGAGCACGCGCCGTCGCACGAGGTGTTCACGCAGGCGGCGCGGCGCGGCGATCTGCTGGAGCTGGGACGGCTCGCCGAATCGCTGCACCTGGGCAACTTCAACGCCTTCGACAGCCACGACGAGTGGCTCTTCCTGAGCCTGCACCCGGCCGCGCTGATGGACACCAGCTACGGCGACGCCCTGCTCGCCGGCCTCAAGGCGCTCGGCCTGTCGCCGCAGCGCGTCGTGCTGGAAGTGCCCGAGCAGGCGGGCGGCGAAACCACGCGTTTCGCCGAAATCATCGACAGCCTGCGCAAGTCCGGTTTCCTGATCGCGCTCGGCGGCTTCGGCGCGAAGCATTCGAATATCGACCGCGTCTGGCACCTGCACCCGGATATCGTCACGCTCGACCGCTGCATCCTCGCGCAAGCGAGCGAGCACTCACATATCGAGCGCGTACTGCCCGGGCTGGTGTCGCTGCTGCACGAGTCGGGGCAACTGGTGCTGATGGGCGGCCTCGCGACCGAGCGCGACGCGCTGATTGCGCTCGAATGCGACGTCGACTTCGTGCAAGGCACGTTCTTCGCCGGACCGAGCGTCGAGCCGGTCAAGCCGGAGACAGCCGCGGGCGTGATGGACGCGCTGTCGGCCGCGCTGCGCCAGCGCGTCGCCACGCGCGAGCGGGCGCAACTTGCGCGTCTCGAGCCGTATGTCCGCGCGCTCGAAGAAGCGAGCGAGCGCATCATCGCGGGCGACGATGTCGAGCAAGCCGCGGCGCCGCTGCTCGCCTTGAGCGAGACCGCGCGCTGCTTCCTGCTCGATGCGTCGGGCCGGCAAATCGGCGACAACGTCCTGCCGCCGGGGCGCGTGTCGCGGCGCGCGAAGCGCTTCTCGCCGCTCCTGCATTCGGAAGGGGCGAGCTGGGAACGCCGTCCCTACTTCATCGAAGCGATGCGTGTGCCGGGGCGCGCGCATCTGACCGCGCCGTATCTGTCGATCAACGAAGCGCACTTGTGCGTGACGGCCTCGATCGCGGCGCAGACCAAACGCGGCCTGCAGGTGCTGTGCGCCGACATCAACTGGGAAGCGGCCCTGCATCGCGTTTGACGGCGCGGGGCGTCCGCGGCGGCGTCGTTTACATCTGACAAGAAATGTCTCATCCTGAGTTTTGAGATAATCAGGATCGCCCGGCATTTTTGTGCTCCGGTGCCTCGAAACACCCGGAGCAGGGGCCGCATCGCACCCCAGCCGTCCCCGGACTGCACAACGAACGTAACAACGCCTCCGTACCGCCCATCGTGCTGTCGAACGACACCGCCCACCTGACCCTCACGCTGATCGTCCAGACCTGCGGCTATCTGGTCATCGCCTACCTGTTCACGCGCACACGGCTGTTCCTGCCGTTCATGCACGTGAGCGTGCGCCTGCCGCACCGCGTCGCGTGCTATGTCGTGTTCTCGATCTTTTGCATCATGGGCACCTACCTCGGGGTCGGCATCGACGAGTCGATCGCCGACACGCGGGCAATCGGCGCGGTGCTCGGCGGCGCGCTGGGCGGGCCGCTCGTCGGCGTCGCGGTCGGGCTGACAGGCGGGCTGCACCGCTACTGGATCGGTGGGCCGACGGGCTTCGCAGGGATGATCTCGACGATCGCCGAGGGGCTGGTCGGCGGCCTCTACCATCTGTGGATGGTCCGGCGCGGCAAGCTCAAGCGCGTCCTGCAGCCGTTCGGCGTCGCGCTCGCCACGTTCATCGCGGCGCTCACGCAGATGGCGATTCTGCTCGTGATCGTGAAGCCCGCGAGCGCAGCGACCCTGCTCGTCGACCACATTGCGGTGCCGATGATCGTCGCCAACACGTTTGGCGCAGGCATGTTCGTGAGCATCCTGCTCGACCGCCGCAAGGCGCTCGAGCGGCAATCGAGCATCTTCTCGGCGCGCGCGCTCACGATCGCGGCGCGGGCCGAAGGGGCGCTGCGCAGCGGTCTCGATGCGGCGAACGCGACGCGGGTCGCGCGCATCGTCTACGAGGAGACCGGAGTCGGCGCGGTCACCATCACCGATCGCGACAAGGTGCTCGCGTTCATCGGCATCGGCGACGATCACCATCTCACCGGCACACCGATCACGTCGCTGCAGACGATCGAGGCGATCGAATTGAACACCGTCGTCTTCGCCGACGGCAACGAGGTCGCCTACGTGTGCCCGATCGAGCCGGCGACCTGCCCGCTCGGCGCCGCGCTGATCATCCCGCTCCTGGGCGAAGAGGACCGCGTGATCGGCACGATCATCCTCGCCGAGGCGAAAACCAAGCTCTTCTCGACGATCAACCGCACGCTCGGTGAAGGCATCGCGCATTTGCTGTCAGCGCAGATCCTGGCCGGCCGCTTCGAAGACCAGAAGCAACTGCTCACGCAATCGGAGCTCAAGCTCTTGCAGGCGCAGATCAATCCGCACTTCCTCTTCAACACGCTGAACACGCTCGCGGCCGTCATCGCCAAAGACCCCGAGCGCGCCCGCCAGCTCGTGCAGAACCTGTCGACGTTTTTCCGCAAGAACCTGAAGCGGCCGGCCGAGGAAGTGACGCTCGACGACGAGCTCGAGCACATCGAGGCGTATCTGGAGATCGAGAAGGCGCGCTTTGCCGGCAAGCTCGAAGTGCGGATCGACATCCCGAAGGAATTCGCTGCGGTGCGCCTGCCCGCTTTCTCGATTCAGCCGATCGTCGAGAACGCGATCAAGCACGGCACTTCGCAATTGATCGGCAAGGGTGAAATCCATATCACCGCCCGGCGCGACGGTGACGATCTGTTGATCGATGTGGAAGACAACGCGGGCCTCTACGACGAACATGCGACAAGCGGCGGACTCGGCATGAATCTCGTCGCCAAACGCCTCGAAAACCGGTTCGGCCCAGGCTACGGCACCACGGTCACCTGCGAGAACGATGTCTCGACGCGCGTCACGCTGCGCATTCCCATGGAGACCACAACGATATGAATACCCTCATCGTCGACGACGAAGCGCCCGCACGCGACGAACTGCGCCGGCTCCTGGCGGCTTTCGAAGACGTGACGGTCGTGGGCGAATGCGCGAATGCGATCGAAGGGATTGCGGCGATCAACCGGCTGTCGCCGGACGTCGTGTTTCTCGACATTCAGATGCCCCGCGTGACGGGCCTCGAAATGCTCACGATGCTCGATCCCGACCGCAAGCCGAAAGTCGTGTTTCTCACCGCGCACGAGGAATATGCGCTCAAGGCGTTCGAGGAAAACGCGTTCGACTATCTGCTCAAGCCCGCCGATCACGATCGGCTCGCGAAGACGATCGAACGGCTGCGCGAAGCAAGCTCGCCGCCGCCGGCGCTGTTCGACGAGAGCCAGAGGCTCACGCAGATCCCGTGCTCGGGCCAGGACCGCATCTTTCTCGTGAAGGTGGCGGACATCGAATACGTGATCTCGAAGGCGAGCGGCGCGTTCGTCGTCGGCCGCGGGGGGCTGGAGCGCTTCACGGAACTCACGTTGAAGACGCTCGAAGCGCGCACGCCGCTGATTCGCTGCCACCGGCAGGTGCTCGTCAATCCGGAAGCGATTCGGGAGATCGTGTTTCAGCACAACGGGCTTGCGGAGATCGTTACGTTCAGCGAACAGAAGATTCCGGTGAGCCGGCGGTTTCTGGGGCCGTTGAAGGAGAGGTTGGCGATTGCGTGAGGGGGCTAGAGCATTCCGTTATACGTAAATCAGCCGAGCCCTTCGCGGAGTGCGCGTAGCGTGTCACCAAGGAAAGCGGGCGGCCTTTAGACCGCCCGCAACACGCTAAGCTTTCAGCAAGTGTTTTAATTCGTCAAGAAACGATTCGGTCGTGTGGCCCCATAATTTGGGATCGAATTGCCTTCCGAATTCTCTCTCCAATGCGGCATCCAAATTCCCCTGATTGTCCGTCTTGAACTCATCAATCTCACGGATAGTTTCCGCTCTGGCCGAGGCATCGGAAACACTTTTATGATATGAAATTATCTCCTCAATATTTTGACCAAACAAATCAAAATCTTCGTGAAAATGTCCAACTATAATATTCCATAAATTCAGATATTTAGACTCGCTTATAGATCTCAAATTTGACCCGAGAAACGCCGTCAAAACATAATAAGAAAAGACTAAGGTCAATCACCCGCGCGGACAGGCCGTCGGGGATGCTTCAACCGCGCATGCACGATTTTCGCCGCGGTGACAGTGCTGTCATCCTCATCCAGGATCACGATGTGGTTCCCGTCGGCGATCAGGTCGGAGGTACCGCGCACACGGCTCGGCCCGCAAATAGCCTTCGAACAGGCCGATGCATGCCCTACCGCTGATCGCCCTGCCCCGCTATTGACCTTATGCCTTGCGCATCCCACCTACCAACAGACAACGCCCTATACAACATGCCGACGGTCAGGACCTCTCGGTCAAACGAATGGGGCTTCCGCAGAATAAACTTCCTCAGAAGGTGATAGAAGACCCCTTCACCTTCCATTAGAAAATACCGCGAAAAATCGTAATCCCCCCTTCCTATATCAAAGCGCTCAAAAAAGCGCTCCATGAATATATCGGCATCGTCGCCTTCTTGGCCCAAATCCCCCGAAACGGTTGTGCTCTCGGAAATCTGCTTTCGCTCAGAAACGCACGCCTCTTTGCGCACAAACTGGACGAGATCATCCCACGAATATCGTTCCATTTTCAGAAAATTTTATCCTCTGGCTTGACTAAACGATTGTATTTCACCACAGAATCGTGAATAACTTGATAGACATCAGCCGCAAGCAAAACCCATCCTACACCAGGCAACGTCCGGCCAACAAACACACTAAGACGATGAGTGAAAAGAATCCTCAAAGATTTCATGCTCTCTAACGTCAACGTCGGAAGCACCTTCTTTTTTAGCTCGTACCTTATTGTGGAGCGAGCCATAACTGACATTATAGAGGTTCCCTTGGTCGCGCCCATTGGCTTAGCTCTAGTTGGCAACACAGGCAACCCCGAGAATATGAGAATCATATATTCGATGTCATCAATACCAAATTGCTGGCAAGCCTCATGCGCAACAATAAATAAAAAAACTCAACACGATCCAGGTTACGATTATTGCCGTAATCATACATATTTGACATTACTTCACTCCCTTTTTTATAGGTCTCGGACTATATCATCGACGTCAAAAACACAGCAATCTCTGAACAGCTGACTGGTCCCAGCATGGTGACAGGTGCGAATAGTCATCGCAAAATTCAACACCCCCTTCTCAAAGCCGCGGCGCGTGGTTGCACTGACATCAGAAGTCGCAAGGGATTTATTACAAGATAATTGAACATCAAACGATATAGCGACAAATAGTCGCCACCTGACAAACTAGATAGTCATAAGTTATGCCAAATCGATGGATCATCTGAGAACTAGGCCGACGCAGGAGAGTCGGATTTTTGCAAGAAAGGATATATCGGTGTCGCAGAACGTTTCTTTGAAATTACCAGCCCTCGCAAACTTCAAAGAAAATAAAAACCGAGGCAAGCACAGCAAAATGGAATTGAGGCTATTAATTCCCGTCCTGATCGTATTTCTTAGCTCCGTATCTCATGCGAGAACCGTAGCAAGCGTCAAGATCACCGAGACCGGAAAAAGCAGAGACGATACCGCCTCAGAGAACTGCAAGAAATTCCAACCGACTCCCTATCAGGTAAAGGAATTCTTCTCGAAAGCCTATCCGGTTGAAGGCTACGTGCTATCGCACGAACGCTATTCATCATGCTACGCAACGGGGACATTGAAATTCAGCGACGGCAGCAGCGGAGAGTGGAAGTTGTCTTCGAGCGGCGTCGCCACCTTCATCTTTTCCAGAGGAGACGTAGTAACGCTCTTCCATCGAAAAAACCGCTGGCATGATCCGTTTGCCTGCACCTACGGCCTCGCTGACAAACCCGAATGCTAAAAACACCATCGGCACCGTAACGCCCGCAAGCCTCACGATGCCGATGATTTCCAACTGGCCGCATTGCACGGCCAACCCACGCTAAGCGTCGCTCAGTGCGAACGCTTGCGGCAAAACACGAACCAATAAACCGCCCCAACCAACACCGCCCCACCAATCCAGTTCCCCGCCGTAATCACAGCGAGATTGCCGAGAAAGTGCTCGACCGGAATCGCCGGCGCCATCGCAATGCTCCCGTGGCCAAGATCAAGCCAGAACGAAGCAGGCGCCCATTGTTCGATCATCAAGCCGAACGGCACGAAGAACATGTCGGCGATACAGTGTTCGAAGCCTGCGGCGACGAAGAACGCAACCGGGAACATGATCGACAGCATCTTGTCGGTGAACGAGCGCGCCGACAGCGACAGCCAGACCGCGAGGCAGACCATCACGTTGCAGAGAATCGCGAGGAAGAAGGCTTCCATCGGCGCATCGCTGGCCTTGGCCGACGCGAACGACAGCGCGGCCGCGCCGAACGCGCCATGGCCGATCTTGTAGGCGCCCGCCAGGAACAGGATCGCGGCGGTGGCGATAGCGCCCACCCCATTGCCGACCCACACCGTCACCCAGACGCGCACCAGTTCGCGAAAGCGCAGACGCTTGCTCGCCCACGCCATCACCATCAGGCAATCGCCCGTGAAGAGCTGCGCGCCGCCGCACATGATCAGCACGAGGCCGAGCGAGAAGACAATGCCGCCGATCAGCCGAGTCACACCAAACGACATATGCCCGGCGGCGTCCGACATCGCGACGATCGCGAAGAAGCCGCCGAACGAGATGAACGCACCGCCGAGGATGGCGAGCACGAAGAGCGTCGCGGTGTCGTAGTGGGCTTTCTTGACCCCCAGGTCTTCAGCCGCGCGCGCGATGGCGGGCGGCGTGAGCGCATCGAACAGCGGCACCTCGACCGCGCTCTTGTGAGTACCGCCAGTCGAGCCGGCGGCCTCCGTGGAAACTTCAGATACGGGTTTCATGACATTTCTCTCGGGTTGTCCTCGATTAAGCGGCAGCGGCCGGAACCGGCGGCACGACGCTCGACGGATTCTCGTCGCCGGAAGCGGCTTGAATGGCGGTCAATGCGATCGTGTAGACGATGTCGTCGACGAGCGCGCCGCGCGACAAGTCGTTGACCGGCTTGCGCAAGCCCTGCAGCATCGGGCCGACCGAGACCACGTTGGCCGAACGCTGCACCGCCTTGTACGTCGTGTTGCCGGTGTTGAGATCCGGGAAAATGCAGACGTTGGCGCGGCCCGCGACCGGGCTGCCCGGCGCCTTTTGCTGGCCGACGCTTTCCACGGTGGCCGCGTCGTACTGCATCGGGCCGTCGATGACGAGATCGGGCCGGCGTTCGCGCACGAGCGCCGTCGCTTCGCGCACCTTTTCGACGTCGTCGCCTGAACCCGACGAGCCTGTCGAGTACGAGATCATCGCGACGCGCGGCTCGACGCCGAACGCTTTCGCGCTGTCGGCTGACTGGATCGCGATTTCGGCCAGCTCCGCCGCGCTCGGATCGGGATTGATCGCGCAGTCGCCGTAGACGAGCACTTGATCGGGCATCAGCATGAAGAACACGCTCGATACGACGCTGTTGCCCGGCGCGGCCTTGATCAGCTGCAACGCCGGACGCACGGTGTTGGCCGTCGTGTGGACGGCGCCCGAGACGAGACCGTCGACGTCGCCTTGCGCGAGCATCATGGTGCCGAGCACGACCGTGTCTTCAAGCTGCCGCGCGGCTTGCAGCGCGGTGAGTCCCTTCGATTTGCGCAGTTCGACCATCGGCTCGACGTAGCCATCGCGGATCGCTTCCGGATCGAGGATTTCGACCGCTTCCGACAGCTCGATGCCATGCCCCGCCGCCACCGAGCGGATCTTATCGGGCGCGCCGAGCAGCACGGGGCGGGCGATGCCCTTCTCCGCGCAAATCACGGCGGCTTGAATCGTGCGCGGTTCGTCGCCTTCGGGCAGCACGATGCGGCGGTTGGCCTTGCTGGCCTTGCCGACCAGGCGATGGCGGAACACCGGCGGCGGCATCAGCGTGTCGACCGGCACGTCCAGGCGCGCGACGAGCGGCTGCGCATCGACGTTGCCTGCGATGAAGTCGAGCACGCGTTCCATGCGCTCGGGGTCGTCGGCGACCACGTGGCTCGACAGGCTCGTCAAGCGCGATGCGACCGTGAACGTGTCTTCGTCCGACAGCAAGACCGGCAGGCGGTCGAGCGGCGGCGCCTCGAGCAGCTTCATTGCCTCGGGGGCCGGCTCGCCGCCGCAGGTCAGGATCAGGCCCGCGAGCGGCATGCCGCGCAGCGCGGTGAACGCCACGGCGAGAATCGCGTCGGAGCGGTCCACCGGCATCACCACGAGCGTGCCGCTCTTCAGGTGGGGAATCAGCTTCTCCGGCGAGCGCGCCGCAACCACGAAGTTCTCGACGCGCGCCGATTCGATATCGCCGCGCCGGAACACCGTCAGGTCGAGACCAGCGGCGACATCGATCAGACGCGGCGCGATCAGCTGCGGGTTGCTCCGCACCGCGGCAAGGATCGGCACGTTGCTCGACGCCCCTTCGAGACGCAGGCTGCGCAACTCGCCCAGTGCGGCGGCACTCGCCTCATTGCAGCGGTTGACCAGCACGCCGGCGAGCGGCCGCCGTCCGCCGTTGCCGTATTGCTCCGCCGCCCCGGCCGCGATGGCGGCCAGCTCCGATGCGCTCTTCGAGCCGCCCGTGACGACGGGCACGAGGTCGGCGCCCATCGATCGGATCATCTCGATGTTCAGGCGCGTCGAGATCATCGCGTCGACGTAAGGAATCAAGCCTTCGACGATCATCACGTGGTTGCCTTCGCGCGCGCTCTCGACGATCGCAACGACCTCTTCCATCAGGCCGGCGAGGCGCCCTTCACGCACCATCTCGGCAGCGTGGGCGAACGGGATCGGATCGGGCGTGGTCGTACCGCACAGCGTGCGCGCGAAGTGGCTCGACAGATCGCGGTCGCCGGTGGACGCTTCGGGCTGCGCGATCGGCTTCACGAAACCGACGCGCACGCCGGCGAGCTGCAGCGACCGCACGAGGCCGAGGGCCATCGAGGTGAGACCGGCGTCGTGCGATACCGGGACGAGATAGAAGGTGCGGGGTAGATTCGTCACGTTCATGACAGTTGCTCCATAGACGACGAACGGTGCGCGGACTTGCTCGAGCTGCTTGCCGCGGCGGTGCTTTCGGAATGGCGGATGGTGCTGGCGATCTCGGTGGATTCGCGGGCGATCGTGCCCTCTTCGTCAGTCGGCACGACCCACGCTTGCGGGCCGCTGCCGCTATCGATGCGGCCGCTCTTGCCGCCCACCGCCGCTTTGTTGGCCGCTTCATCGAGCACGAAGCCGAACACCTTCAGATGCTCGAGGGTCATCCTGCGAATCCGCACCGAGTTCTCGCCGATGCCGCCGGTGAAGATCAGCGCGTCGAAGCGCGGCAGCGAAGTGGCGAGTCCGCCGATGTAGCGGGCGAGCCGGTGGACGAACACGTCGAGCGCGAGCTGCGCGCCTTCGTGGCCTTCGCTCGCGGCAGCTTCGAGGTCGCGGCAGTCGCTCGACAGCTCGGAGAGGCCCAAGAGGCCGCTCTGCTTGTTGAGCAGCGTTTCCATATCGGCGAAATCCGCGCCCCCGATGCGAGCGATCTTCGCGGCTGCGCCGAAGTCGAGGTCGCCCGAACGCGTACCCATCACGAGGCCCTCGAGCGGCGTCATACCCATCGACGTGTCGACGCTCTTGCCATTCACGACGGCCGTCGCCGAAGCGCCGTTGCCGAGGTGAGCGACGATGACGCCGTGGTCCTTCGCATCGAGCTTGAGCAGGCGCACGGCCTCCCCGGACACATAGCGGTGCGACGTGCCGTGAAAGCCGTAGCGGCGCACGCCGTGCTCGCGATAGAAGCGCTGCGGCACGGCGTACGAGTACGCGGCCTTCGGCATGGTCTGGTGAAACGCGGTGTCGAACACGGCCACTTGCGGCACGAACGGCAGCTCTTCGAGGCACGCGCGGATGCCGAGCAGGTTCGCCGGGTTGTGCAGCGGCGCGAGGCCGGACACCGCCTCGATATCTCGAATCACTTCCGGCGTGATCAGCACGGACTCCGTGAAACGCTCGCCGCCATGCACGACGCGATGGCCGACGACCGCCACGCGATCGAGCAGGCCCGCGTCGTCGAAACGGTCCATCAGCACTTCCAGCGCCTTCGGGTGCGCGCCGCCGGAAAGCGATAGCGTGGTCTTTTCGCCGTTTTCCTTGATGACGAGCCGCGCATCGGACAAGCCGAGGCATTCGGCGATGCCGGAGACGAGCGGCTCGCCGCCGCCCGTGGGCAGGACGGTGAATTTCAGCGACGATGAGCCGCAGTTGATAACAAGAACGAGATCGAGTTGAGTGGACATGATTTGTTGTTGATTCAGTTATTTAGTTGAGCTGCGCTCATACCGCCGGCAGTTGGCGGGAGCGGAAAATTTCGACGGCGGCGGCGACCTGCTCGGGCGTGGGCGTCGGAGTATCTTTCAATGCGTACTCGCGATCAAGCTGCTCCCATTTGTGAGCGCCCATCTGGTGAAACGGCAGGACGTCGACCCGTTGAACGAGAGGGCCGAGGTCGGCAAGAAAATCGGCGTGACGCGCGATATCGCCGGCGTCGTCGGTGAGACCAGGAACCAGCACGTAACGAATCCAAAGCGGCTTGCCGAGACGCACCATGCGCTGGGCGAAGTCGAGCGTCGGCGCGAGCTCGCAGCTCGTGATCGTGCGGTACTTCGCGGGATCGATGTGCTTGATGTCGAGCAGCACCAGATCGACGGCGTCGAACCAGCTGCTGCTGACGTTGCGGCCCAGATAGCCTTGCGTGTCGAGTGCGGTGTGAAGGCCGTATTCGTCATGCAGGCGGGACAGCAAGGCGCCCACGAACTCCGGCTGCATCAGCGGCTCGCCGCCGGACACCGTCACGCCGCCCGCCATCTTCAGGAACGGCACGTACGGACGGATTTCGTCGATCGCCTCGTCGACCGTCACCTGACGGCCCGACGAACGCTTCCAGGTATCGGGGTTGTGGCAATACACGCAGCGGAACGGGCAGCCGGCCACGAAGAACACGAAGCGCATGCCCGGGCCATCGCTCGCCGCGCCGCTTTCGACCGAATGCAGATAGCCGATCGGCCCGTTGGCCCCTTCGACGCTCACGGTAGGCACGCACTGCGGGTGTTGGCACGAAGTCTCAATGGCGGCAGTCATGATGTTTCCTCTTTCCGGTTGCCCTGCACTGCTTTCTATTCCGAGTCTTTGGCGGCCGCCGGGATGGCCTGGCGGCCTGCTTTGCTACTTGATTACAGCGATGCGTGGAACGTGCGCGAGATCACGTCGAGCTGCTGTTCGCGAGTCAGCTTGACGAAGTTCACCGCGTAGCCGGAAACACGCACCGTCAGTTGCGGGTACTTTTCCGGATGCTCCATCGCGTCGACGAGCGTCTCGCGATTGAACACGTTCACGTTCACGTGGTGGCCGCCCGCTCCCGTGTAGGCGTCGAGGCACTTCGCGAGGTTGCTCACGCGCTCGCCGCCGGTGCGGCCGAGCGCGTCGGGCGTGGCCGAAGCCGTCCACGAGATGCCGTCGAGCGCGCTCGCGTACGGCAGCTTCGCGACCGATGCGCCCGCTGCGACGAAGCCCTTCTTGTCGCGGCCGTTCATGGGGTTCGCGCCCGGCGAGAACGGTTCGCCTGCGCGGCGGCCGTCCGGCGTGTTGCCGGTCTTCTTGCCGTACACGACGTTCGACGTAATCGTGAGCACCGATTGTGTCGGCATTGCGTTGCGATAGAAGTACGGCTGCGAAGCGACCTTCTTCATGAAGGTTTCGGTGAGCCACACGGCGATGCTGTCGGCGCGGTCGTCGTTGTTGCCGTAGGCCGGGTATTCGCCTTCGATCGCGTAGTCGACTGCCAGCCCATCCGCGTTGCGCACGATGCGCACCTTCGCGTGCTTGATCGCCGAGAGACTATCCGCGGCCACCGACAAACCCGCGATGCCGCAAGCCATCGTGCGCAGGATGTCGCGGTCGTGCAGCGCCATCTCGATGCGTTCGTAGGCGTACTTATCGTGCATGTAGTGGATCGAGTTGAGCGCCTTGACGTAGGTCTTCGCGAGCCAGTCCATCATCGGGTCGAACTTGGCCATCACTTCTTCGTAGCTCAGCACGTCGCCCTTGATCGGCTCGAAGCCATCGGCCACCTTCACGCCGCTCTTTTCATCGACGCCGCCGTTGATTGCGTACAGCAGTGCCTTCGCGAGATTCGCGCGGGCGCCGAAGAACTGCATCTGCTTGCCGATGCGCATGGCCGACACGCAGCAGGCGATGCCGTAGTCGTCGCCCCAGCGGGGACGCATGATGTCGTCGTTTTCGTATTGGATCGACGAGGTCTCGATCGACACCTTCGCGCAGAAGTCCTTGAAGCCTTCCGGCAGCTTGCCCGACCACAGCACGGTGAGGTTCGGTTCCGGCGCCGGGCCCAGATTGAACAGCGTATTCAGAATCCGGAAGCTCGATTTCGTGACGAGCGGACGGCCGTCTTCGCCCATGCCGCCGATCGCTTCGGTCACCCAGGTCGGGTCGCCCGAGAACAATTGGTCGTATTCCGGCGTGCGCAGGAAGCGCACGATGCGCAGCTTGATGACGAGGTCGTCGAAGAGTTCTTGCGCTTGCTGCTCGGTCAGGATGCCGCGTTCGAAGTCGCGCAGGACATAGATGTCGAGGAAGGTCGAGATGCGGCCGATCGACATCGCCGCGCCGTTTTGTTCCTTCACCGCGGCCAGGTAGCCGAAGTAGGTCCACTGCATCGCTTCGCGCGCGTTAGTCGCCGGACGCGAGATGTCGTAGCCATACTTGGCGGCCATTTGCTTCAGCTCGTCGAGCGCGCGGAATTGCTCGGAGAGCTCTTCGCGCAGGCGTAGCGTGTCGTCGTTGAAGACGGCGTCGTCGAGCTCGTGAAAGACGCGCAGGCGTTCCGCGCGCAGGAAGTCGGTGCCGTACAGCGCGACGCGGCGATAGTCGCCGATGATGCGGCCGCGGCCGTAGGCATCGGGCAGGCCCGTGATGACGCCCGACTTGCGCGCTGCCAGGATTTCCGGCGAGTACGTATCGAAGATGCCTTGGTTGTGGCTCTTGCGGTACTTCGTCCAGATTTCATGGATGGCCGGATCGAGCTTGAAGTTGAAGGCTTCCAGGCCGTTCTCCACCATCCGCAGGCCGCCGTTCGGCATGATTGCGCGCTTGAGCGGCGCATCGGTCTGCAGGCCGACGATCAGCTCGATCTCTTGATCGATGTAGCCGGCGTCATGCGCGGTGATCGACGAAGCGCGATCGGCGGAAACGTCGAGCACACCCTTCTTGCGTTCTTCCTTCAGGAGCTCCGACAACTTCGCCCACACAGCCTTGGTGCGTTCGGTCGGACCGGCGAGGAACGAGTCGTCGCCTTGATACGGCACGTAGTTGGCTTGAATGAAGCCGCGCACATCGACTGATGTCTGCCACTGACCCTCAGCAAAGTCTGCCCAGGCGTCTGCGTTTTGGATTTTCGACATCATGTTCATTATTCAACTCCGTTAATTACGAAAGGTCGGGAACTGCTCTACTAGTCGTTTATTCAGTCTTGCTAAGTTCTGCCACCGATGTCATCACCGGCATGCGATTGCCAATCAGCGACTTCCACCGCAGGATCGCCGAGCCGATGATCACGAGGCCCAGCACCACCATCACAATCGTCAGCACGCCGTTGAAGAGGCTGTAGCCCTTGGCCGCGCTGTTGAAGTAGACCTTGGCCACCATCCAGTAAGCCGCGTAGTTCACCGTCACGTAGAGGTAAGCCAGCGGGATCAGGCACGTGAGCATGTAGCTGCGCTTCACCGAGAGACGCAGGATGATCGTGGCGCCGATCGCGAGGCCGATGGAGGCCATCATTTGATTCGACACGCCGAACAGCGACCACACCGAGTTGATGTCGCCGGACATCAGCATGTAACCCCATGCGGCACAGGCAATCAGGCTCGCGCCCACGGCGCCGGGGACCCAGTCGATCTGCTTGAGCGGGGCATAGACGCTGCCGCCGAGGTCTTGCAGCAGGTAGCGGGCAACGCGGGTGCCGGAGTCGACGGCGGTCAGGATGAACACCGCTTCGAACATCACGACGAACTGGAAGAAGTACGCAGCGAGCTTCGTGAACCAGGGCACCTTCGTGAAGATTTCGGTCATGCCGACGGCGAGCGTCACGGCGCCGCCGGTGCGGCCATAGAGATCGAGGCCGATTTCGCTCGACAGGCGCGGCAGGTCGACGACTTGCATGCCAAGCGTGTGGAACACAGCCGGTGCGGCGTTGATCGCGAAGTAGTCAGCCGGTTGCAGCGAGATCGCAGCGATCAGGGCCATCACGCCAACCAGGCACTCGGCCAGCATGCCGCCGAACGCGACCGGCAGGATGTCGCTCCACTTGTCGATCAGCTTCGGGGTCGTGCCCGAACCGATGAAAGCGTGGAAGCCCGAGATCGCACCGCAAGCGATGGTGATCGAGATGAACGGCCACACCGGACCGGAAAGCACCGGGCCGCCGCCGGCGATGAACTTCGTGACAGCCGGGAAATGGATGGCCGGGTTGATGAAGACGACACCGATCACGAGTGCGCCGAACACGCCGATCTTCATGAAGCTGGAGAGATAGCCGCGCGGGGTGAGCAGCAGCCACACCGGCAATGCGGAGGCAAAGAACGCGTAGATCGGGAGAATCAGCGAGATCGTGTGGGCGTTGAGCGTCAGCCAGTTGCCGAGCATCGTGCCTTGAATATGCGGGCCGGCAAGCACCGAAACGCCGATCATCGCAACGCCGATCCAGGTTGCGATCTTCGACGAGCCAAAGAATTTTTCGAACAGGCCAAGCGCGATGGCGATCGGCACTGTCATGAAGACGGCGAACGTGCCCCAGGCATTGCGCTCGAGGGCGTGCACGACGACGATCGACAGACCCGCCATCGTGATCGTGATGATGAAGAGCATCGCCAGACCGGTACACCAGCCGGCAACCGGGCCGAGCTCGGCTTTCGCGACTTCGGAAAGCGACTTGCCCTGGTACTTCATCGACGCGAATAGCACGACCGTATCGTGCACGGCGCCACCGATCACGCAGCCGACGAGCAGCCAGACCAGTCCAGGCAGATAGCCGAACTGAGCGGCGAGTACCGGGCCCACGAGCGGGCCGGCGGCGGCGATTGCCGCGAAGTGCTGACCGGCATTGACCCACTTCTTGGTGGGGACGTAATTCTTACCGTCAGCGAGAGCGTGGGACGGGGTCACCTCGCTGTCGTCGGCCCCAAGAACCTTGCGGACGAAGAAAATGCCATAGAAACGGTACGTGATCATCAAGATGCACGCCGTCGC
The DNA here is from genome assembly GCF_053525655.1 of Trinickia camelliae. Taxonomy (NCBI): domain Bacteria; kingdom Pseudomonadati; phylum Pseudomonadota; class Betaproteobacteria; order Burkholderiales; family Burkholderiaceae; genus Trinickia; species Trinickia camelliae. The sequence goes on along the minus strand of NZ_JBCHAA010000016.1, from coordinate 130,311 downwards.
TATGACGATGTATAGGGCGTGGGTCATTAGGCGTTCCTCCGAATCAACTGATCAACTGATGTTTCAGTGACGTTATATGGCCGAAAGGAACGCCAGTCAGTCCCTATCTGGCGAGCGGTCGAATGCGGAGAGCGAGCGGTTGCTGGGAAAGCTGAGCGGTGACGAAAAAAATGCCTGTCTGTCCTGGCCCATCGCGCTTTTGCAGCAAGGCGAACAGATTAATCGGAGGGATTCGAGATGGGAGCGGCGCTGTCCTGAGCCGTCACTCTATGTAGTTAATTTGAAAGATTTCTTGTCGTGTGCGCTGGGGTGGATTGCCGTCGTTTTCTATTTCCACCGAGCGCTCGCCCGTCCGGCAGGTAAAGCGAAAAAGTACTATCTTGAGCAGTGGATTTATGGGATGGCCGCGCCGCAGATGCCGCCCCCGGATGGCCGGCCCGCGGTTGGCCGCCCCCCGGATGGCCGGCCCCACCGATTACAAGGAACGTCATGCAGCCATACAACCAGCTCGTACCGACCGTCATCGAACAATCGGGACGCGGCGAGCGCGCCTACGACATCTATTCGCGCCTCTTGCGGGAGCGCATCGTGTTTCTCGTGGGACCCGTCGAGGAACAGACCGCGAGCCTGATCGTCGCGCAGATGCTGTTTCTCGAATCGGAGAACCCCGACAAGGACATCTTTTTCTACATCAACTCGCCGGGCGGCTCGGTGTACGACGGCCTCGCGATCTACGACACGATGCAGTTCATCAAGCCCGACGTCTCCACGCTGTGCACGGGCTTCGCCGCGAGCATGGGCACGTTCCTTCTCGCTGCCGGGGCAAAAGGCAAACGCTTCGCGCTGCCGAACGCGCGCATCATGATTCACCAGCCCTCGGGCGGCAGCCAAGGCACGGCCGCCGACATCGAGATCCAGGCGAAGGAAGTCTTGTTCTTGCGCGAGCGCTTGAACAAGGTGCTCGCCGAGCGCACCGGCCAAAGCGTCGAGCAAATCGCGAAGGACACCGATCGCGACAATTTCATGTCCGCAGTCGCCGCCAAGGAATACGGCTTGATCGACGACGTGCTGACCGAGCGCACTTCGCTGCCGTCTATCCCGAACCGCGATCTGCTTTGAACTGCGCTGCTGTTGCGCTGCTGTCGCGTGGAGGCGCTGCTGCATTTGTAGGTGGAAATCGCGCCAACGTTTAGCACGGCGCGCGGTCCGCTATACGCTGGTCACATCGGCGGCGTAAACTTCGATAGTGCTGCCCCGGCGCCCCCGCCGGGCCACGTTCCACGCTGAAAAGCAAAGGCGCGCCATGTCAAGCAACTCCCCTGTCAACGGCGGGCGTGCGGGCTCCGACACGCCGGATCTGCTCTACCTGCTGTCAGGCGTCGGCGAGTTCAGCCGCGACGTCTTCCCCGGCAACGAGGACCTGTTCAAGAGCCTCGCGCACCAGCAAGCCCCGCACACGCTTTTCATCACTTGCGCCGATTCGCGCGTGTCGCCGGAAATGATCACGCAGACCCGTCCCGGCGAATTGTTCGTGTGCCGCAATATCGGCAACATCGTGCCCGCATACGGCGAGATGCTCGGCGGCGTCTCGGCGGTCGTCGAGTATGCGGTGCTCGCGCTCAATGTCCGGCAAGTCGTCATATGCGGTCATACCGATTGCGGCGCGATGAAGGGACTCGCGTCGGACGTATCGCTCGCCGACGAGATGCCGACCGTCCATGCATGGCTGCGCAACGCCGAAGCGGCGCGCAGCGTGGTGCGTACGCGCAAGATCGAGCACGATCACGTCGTCGAGGCGCTGGTCGAGGAAAACGTCCGCCTGCAGTTGATGCATCTGCGCACCCATCCGGCCGTCGCGGCGCGACTTGCCGAAGGACGGCTCGCCGTGCAGGGCTGGGTTTACGACATCGGGCACGGCAAGATCTCCGTGTTCGACGAACAGGGCAGCCAGTACCTGACGCTCGAAGAAGCGAGCGAGCGTCTGCAGAATCTGCAGAACAAGGCCGCGCCGTGATCGTTCCGGGCCGTGCTCGCCTCGGACAAGTCGTTTTCTATGTCGGGCGCCCGCTGGCTTTGTTGTTCTTCTGGGACGTGCTCGTCACCGTCGCGTATTTCATCAAGGGCATCGATAACCGGTACATCTCGTTTCCGCATCTGCCGTTATCCTTGCTCGGCTCCGCGATCGCGATCTACCTGGCCTTTCGCAACACCGCAGCCTACGCGCGCTGGTGGGAAGCGCGCACGCTGTGGGGCGCGATGATTAACTACTCGCGCAGCTTCGGACGCGAAATGCAGACGCTGCTGCCAATCGAAACGACGGCGTTGCAGCGCTTGTTGATCCTCCGGCACGTTGCCTACGTTCACGCGTTGCGCCTGCACCTGCGCCGCCAGCCCCCATGGGACGAACTCACGCCCCGCCTGTCGCAAGACGAAATCGCGCGCCTGCAGCAAGTCGCGAACGTGCCGAACACGATTCTCAACGAGACGGCGCGCATCATCGCGCGCGAAGCGTCGCTCGACAACATCCGGCTCACCACCATCGAGCAGACGATGCGCGAACTGCTGAACGCGCAAGGGGGCATGGAGCGCATCCGGAACACGCCCTTTCCTCAGCAATATGCGACCTACCCCGCGCTATTCACCCATGTGTTCTGCATCCTCTTGCCGCTTGGTCTCGTCGAATCGCTCGGCATCTTCACGCCGCTCGGCTCGACCGGCGTCGGCTTTCTGTTTCTTGCGTTGCTGCAAATCGGCAACGACATGGAACATCCGTTCTCGAACACGGAAAACGACGTGCCGCTCACGGCGATCACGCGCACGATCGAGATCGACTTGCGGGACAGCTTGGGCGAAGCGCACGAATTGACGGCGGTGCAGCCGGAGAAAGGCGTGTTGTGGTGAGCGGGCTGCGGAGTTGATTACGTTAAGCGCACGCCGATGTAAGAAGGTGACGCGCAAAATACAAAAAGCCCTCGAATTCGAGGGCTTTCTGCTTTTCCTGCTGAAACCAGACTTGGTGTCTCGTCACAATAAAGTTTGGAATCGAGCGCGCCAAAGTATCAGACCAGTCACGCCCGCCTTCTTGCGCGCTAATCCTATGAACCGGCCGTTAATATAAAAAATTGTCATGCTGACATGACCATACTACTTGATAGAGCAATATGAGTCGATTCAATGTTCAGCGTTCCGTGTCGTGAAAGCGATACGAAAGATGGTTTCTGAACTTTAGCGCCAACTGACATCTCGATCTTCTAACAATGTTTCGATCAATGGGCGATGCCTCGACACATTGGGCGGTGTGCGGTAATCACTCGCGGATCTAATCAACCAAGCACTCTATAGAACGTCAAGGCGATCGCGATTACCGCTTCATTCCCCTGACTCCTGTCGTCCGAGCTGGACTAGGCGAAAATTCAGCGCGATCTTGTCGCCAGTGGCCGGGGCAATGTCTCCCTCGCGCCAATCGGGCATCTGTACCTGACCATGCCGAACACCCGCAGCGAAAAGCAACTCGGCCATCTGTTTCGGATCGCTCGTAACAAAGGTCTCGCCCGTGGCCAGCAATGTCCCTATCAATTCGTCTCTCGGATAGTCGTAGACGACGCGGGCGCGCATGTATCCACCGTTGCTCATAGCGGGTTGTTTAGCTTCTCTAGGGCACCAGCCCCTAATCACTGTTGTCACTTCGTCGAGAACGAAGGATATCCATCGCGAGATTCCCTCGACCGGCAAGCGGCATGAGCTATCGTATCAACATTTCGGCGTTGGACTGATTCCTTCTGCGAACCAAGCGCGTGCATCGCCGATGGTCCAAAATGATCACCGAAATCGATACGCTCACACGTCCCTCCCACCCCTACTGGACAAACACGTGAGCGAACAAATGGACTGGCAGCACTCACGCGACAGCGACATCAACGGAAGCTTGTTCACTAATCACCACTGGCAACGCCCTCGATGCCGTCTCCACGCCGAGCCGGTAGTAGGCGTTGATAAAATCCCGCGTGGGAAATTGATTTGTAGTCGGCTCGTGGGGAAAATGGCGGTCGATTGAAGACCGCAGCCGTAGCGGGAGCGAATGCCATTTCTCCACCCCCAATTTGATATATGTGATCTTGCCGAGCTCGGTCTTCCCCTTATAACGAATCGTTCCCGTCAGGTTCACCTCCTGAATGCGATTCTGCGTCTCACGCGGAAAGAGGTCCGGAACGTCGATCACAGCCTCAAAGTCCTCGCGACATCTGTCGATCGCATACGCAAGGTCCGAGAATTCATAGTTCGGATCATGCCCGGCATCCACCACTACGATATCCATGCATTCGCGAGCAACCAGTTCATATATCCCCAGATTCTCAAAATGCCCGCCATCACTGAGGCGCATCCATTTCGTGCGGTTGTTGTGCACATTCAGCGCCGCCATTGAATTGAGAAAAAACGACGGGCGCCACGTCCGACGCTCGGGATTGAACGCTGGATTGATCACCCACGCCCCAAGTCCCATGTTGAACACCGTTAGAAGCGAATTCCGTAGCGGGCTCTGCCTGACCGGGTGGATGTCGACCGCCGCCCCTGAAGTGGCTACCAGTCGCCAGATAAACTGATGCTTCCAGCTTTTTCGCTTGTTCCCAACATACCATTCCTTAGTCGGGAAATACCCACTGGATGCCGATCCGCAATAACGACGGCTAACGCAGAAATTTTCTCCACCCCGTCGCTGCTTCTTTTCGTCGTCACGTGCAACAGGCGACTGTGAGAAGCAGTTTATCAGGTGGATAGGCGCACGTTCATAGCCATGAACCTTATGTATCGCCTGATCCGTACCGCCACCAAATTTCCGTCTCAGTCCTTCGTAGTAAATCTTCGCAGGCAAACATAGCCAGTTCGGATTCGTCACCATTGCAAAGAGCACAATCAGCAGGGACGCGAAATAAAGAAGATTTAAGCCCTCAGCGATAGCGTGATGCGTCAAATCGCGCATGAACGCCTGCATGATCAATCCTGCAGATAGAATGAAAGCGAACCCAAAGGCGTACCCTGCGCGGCCGTGCAGCCTGACGATGGATGGATGACTAGGACGCAGGCTCAAGGCAATTCCGACGAACAACCAGATCAGGCCAGCTACTACGCACGTCAGCCAATACAGCGCTCTCGGCGAATGCCCTATTGATAGGTGCCCTGCCAGATCCGCCATCTGTATGGCACCGAAGATCATCGCGAGGAAGAACCAGACCTGACCATCTGGTGAAGCCCGCCTTCTCACGCGGGACGCCACGAGTTGGTATATCACGACCAGCAGAAAGCCAAGACAGCCGACTCCCGGCACATATCGGTCAATCGCATGATGTATCGGAAACATCTCCATTACAAGCGGCCCGGACTGCCCCACCAAAAGCAGAAGCCAAGACAGGGACAACAGCATGGAGATGCCCCAAAGCGAGAGCATCACCAAGATTGTTAGCGCCGAAAATTTGATATATCCATTGTCATCGCGGTTTAGCTCCGCCAAAACTCTTTCTGCCCTGGTAACACTGTCAACTTCTGCTCCCTTGTCATTTGACGCCGCTAATACGCCGGCCGCTGCGTAACCGCCACCGGACACGCTGGACACGTAATCCACCCTCTCCCAGTGGCCTGATCTCTCCATCCAATGGATTACCCCGAGCGCAAAGCACGCTGCTCGAACGCCCCCGCCCGATAGCGCAACCCCCAAAGTTGCCGTTTTTTCCACTCCAGTGGAATTCCGACGTTTGGCAAGGTACTCCTCTTCTTCGTCTCGGACGTCCCGCAAGCTGATACCGCTTCTGATCAAGGGCATCTTATCGTTTGATTTACCCATTGCGACCTCACAAGAAAATGTACACCTGTGATGAAAAAAGGAATCTCCTTTCTGATATCGTCAACATTGAAATTTGCTTTAGGGTCTCAGCAAAAAGTCGAAAACTCCCTCAGGGTTTTTGATCGAAAATGCCGAACATTGCGATTCCGGGTCAGGAACCTAGCGCCATACATCAACACGCCCTCCCGCCGTACAGGCCAGCGGGGCAACATTGAGATGTGGTTCATTCACGAAGAGTCGACGCGAGGAACGCCGCCATGAAGGACGAAGCGAAGAGAAAATATGTCCGAATTTCCTGGAATACCAAAGACTGGCGATATACAACTGGTGAGGCAAGCAGTCTCGAGAAGCGCAGCTTCGCCAAACTTCACGGCTAGATTTGCTCTGCAACACATTTTTGATTACTGGCTTGTTCTCGCCGAGCGTGGGGTAAAAGGGGCTGAAAAATAGACGAAAGAACCAGGTGTTCTCAAGATTCTTTCCGGATACGGCTTTCCGTTGGTCATGAGCTTTCTGGATCGTGTTTGGGCGCGAGAGGTCAACGGAGAACCAGAAAGTCGAGAGAATTAGCACTGCCGCCAGTAACCGCTATCATAGAGGGCGCCAATTTGATTAAGCTGTAATGCCGGTTTGCATGCGTAGACGCTGCCGTGCCAGATAACAAGGGCAACGAATAAAAGGACGAAGATGGACAATGAGAAAGCCGAGGAAATGGCCGCTGCTGACGACTATCGACATCAGCAGCAGGTGAGGTACGGGAGTTCCGCCGAGCAAGCCCTCCAAAAACTGCAGACCTTGCGACATGCCGCTATCGCGCATACCTTGAACGCGCTTCCGACAGCCGACCTAGATATGGTTGAGCGCGCGTTGGATGATCCAGGCGACGTGAAGACTGCGTTAGACGAGCCATTGTCGCACTCATTGGTGAAAGCAGCCGTGGATAAAATCGAAACGGTGGCAGAAAATATCGGCTTCAACCTTCGGAATGGCGTTTCCTTTGGGGCTCTGTTTGCCGAGGGTAGCGAGGCAATGCAGGTTCCAGTATTCGGGACGGAAACAAGCCTTGTGATGCTAACGTCGAATTTGCTTTTGCTGGTTCACCGATTGTCGAAACTGCTTGCCCTGAGCGTTCCACTGAAAAATAAGCGAGAAGGATTCACGATCGAAAAGGATTTCCGAAGGATCGAAAAGAAGCTTCTCAAAAACGAAAACCTAATGTCTCAATGGTATTCGCTTTACTACGATTATTCGCATAATCCAACCACCCCTGCTCGCGGCGACTTTATAAGTATTCCGGGGGAGCGTGAGTTCAGTGTGCAGGACGACATCTCGGAATCGATGATGTGGTTTGTGGTCGGTCATGAATACGGCCACCACATCATGAAGCATGGTAGCGGCGGAATTGCGAGTGCAGAAGGGGAAGATCGAGATCGACAACATGGTATGGAATTGGAAGCTGACATGCTAGCCACGTGGCTCTGCATGGAGGCAGGCAACTCGGAACCTCGAAACAATGTATTTGCATTGGCAAACGCCGGAGCGGTGGCTCTTCTTGCAACGCTGGAATTTATTCGCAAGGGAAATCAGATACTCAAGAACGGGAAGTCTTTACCTGGCAGTACGCGCGATAGCCATCCAGGCATAAATCAACGCCGGCGCGCGATCAGCTTCTTAACAGAACGTCTGTCGAGCCCACGAACCTCTTATCAGTTCATTTCACTACAGAATCTGTACTACCGGATTGTTGCCACGACGTGGAACGTCGCTGCCAAACGTCTTGCCGAGCAGCATGTGTTCGGTGTCCGACCTATCGAACGAACGGTCGAGTGGTTGCCGCGCTGATCAGTGCTACCGCGGCGCAGCCGGCGGGACAAGCGATGTTTCGTATGTTGCGATTAGTCGTCGATGATCGCCGCAGTGGTCAAGGCGCTCGAGCGCAAGATCGTGCTCAACGAGGCGATCACAGGCGATGGTAGATGGAATGTGCTGCTCATGGATGCTCGGTACGATGCCGGCGCGTCGTTGGAAGCCGCTTGCGCTGTTCTTCGCACCTATGCGAAGGTGGGAAAAGTCTACGTCGCAACCGCGACATGGTGAGGGCCGACGAATGACCAAGATTTTCATCGCTGGTTCGATCAGCATCAAACATCTGGACCCCAAGGTACGCGAGCGTATCGACAACATCATCGAAGCGGACCATACCGTCATCGTCGGAGATGCTGACGGCGCCGACAGCTCGATACAGGCATACCTGTTTAAAAAGGGTGCCAGTCTTACCGTCGTCTATTGCAGTGGCGATAAGCCACGCAACAACATTGGTCATTGGCCCGTCAAGTGCGTTCAGACTAAGCACGCGGCGCCGGGTTCTCGGACATTCTTCACAGCGAAGGACATCGAGATGGCGAAGGCTGCTGACTTTGGCCTCATGATTTGGGACGCCAAGAGTACTGGAACGCTCCGGAACGTCATCGAACTGCTTCGCCAAAAGAAAAAATCAGTTGTCTTCGTAAACAAGGCGAAGCAGTTTCAGACTGTCGGCGACGTGGCGCAGCTCGAAAGCCTGGTCGGCTTTATGTCTGAACCAGCCATGAGAAAAGCCGACGAGAAAATCCGGCTTCACGACAAGATCAACGAACTGAGGCATGAACAGTCCGAGATTTTCACGTAGTCAGCGCTGCCCCAAAGCCCACTAACTGCGGGCATTTTCGTGCCTTCGCCGAACCTCCTCCTGCGTCGGTTTCCGCAGTGCCCAGCGCCGCGGCAACCCAACGATTTCCGTTTCCTTGAAGAGGACCGGGCCATTCGACGCTTGGTCGCATTGCTCGGGTTGGTCGAACAATGTGGCGTACGCCCCCAGCGGGGCAAGTCATGATCGCTGTCTAAGCAAATGCCCCGAGATGTCTGTCAGCAAGCTAACCGCATTCGAACAGGCCGCCTTGGCTGGCTTGGCCAACGAGGCTGCCCTTAGCGGCGTCGCTATTTGACGCATGGGCACAGTTGCCCGCCGATTCGGTGCAGTCGGCCCGTTCACTAGTCGCCGTTGCACAGCTCGATGTCACGGAAGAAAGTCACCGCTCGTCGGCCTATGTCTAGCTCCACATAAGGGGGTGCATTTGATTTCCATGCGTTTTTCCGGTTAGGGGCACCTGAGCATGGCACGAGTCTGCCTTGCGGCCCCGTTTAAATTGTCTTTCTAATCAAATCACCTGCTGACTGCCCCTTCGAGGGCCCCACATTTGCGTGGATGACCTGGCAGCCCGATGGTTCTTTCCGCAAAGCGCAAGGACAAGCCGACATTGCATACGTCGTTTGCAATATCGATTCAATCGCCAGAACTCGATTGTTTATGCATGACGACTGGCTGTCGCAGCGGGCAGATCACTCGCGAGACTTGGAAGGATTCGTCGCGCGTACCGAGCTACCGGGAAGTTGAACGTCCCACGCAGATTGATGCCATCGAGGTGGGTCGGCGCGATTCGCCTTAACTGTTCAGATTGCAGTGGCTGGCCCGTGGCAACCTGTAACTCGTCCACGACGCGTTGCATGTGGGTGGTGTTCCACGCCATCAGGATATTGGAGAGAAGTGTCAGCGCGGAGGAAACCGCCGACAGTGGTTCCTGGCGTCGGGCCAGTTCGACGGGAATCTTGCCGATATAGATCGCGCGCTGAACATTATGTACGGCTTCTCAGCGGTTCAACACATGCTGCTATCAGCGATCAGCGGCACACCCCTGCATGCCTGCCTCGAAGAACCCGGTGCAGTGGTCGATGAATGCCCTGACCTTCGCGGGCAACAGTGCGCGACCGATGTACGCCAATCTGATCTCCGCTGCGTCGTCACTGATCTCGAAGTCTTCGAGCAAGCGCACGAGCCGCCCGGTCTGAATGTACTCATCGACAAGCGTGATCGGCAGCAAGCCGATACCGACTCCCTCTAGCACGATGTCGCGATTGAGTATCGGGTTATTTGACGCGATCTCGTAGTTGGTCGGGACAGCAACGTCTTGCTGGCCGACGCGGAAAGTGACGGATGGTTTGTGCATCGATGGGGGAACGGCGACAAACACATGCTCAGCGAGGTCGGCGGGGTGTCGCGGCCGGCGACGCCCCTGGAGATAAGCTTCCGTGGTAACGATAGCCAGCGGCAACCGCCGCAGCAGCCGTGTTACGGCGAGGTCGGTCGCCAGCATGAACGGCAGCACGATGCCGAGATCATAGCCATCGGCCGTAAGGTCAACGGGGCGCTCCGTCAGCGTGATATCCAACGTGACGTTAGGATGCTTTTTCCTGAACGCTGCGATCAACGGCGCGAGCCAGGTCAGCGCAGCCGTCGTATGAGCGACCAAGCGCAATACGCCCGTTGGTACCCGGCCGTGACCCGCCGTTGAAGCTTCCAGATTGTCCAGGTCGTCGAGGATCTGACAACATCCGCTATAGAAGCGCTCCGCCGCGTCGGTCAGCGAAAACTGGCGGGTAGAACGATGGAACAATCGAGCGCCCAGCCGCTCCTCGAGAGCCACGATCGCCCTCGAAACGACTGATGGCGACAGGTCCAACATCTCACTGGCACGTCTGAAGTTCTTGACCTCCACGATCGTGCGAAACAGGCGCAAGCTAGCGATATATTCCATCTTCCGACTTCTCGTCCATCATGTTTCCGCCTACGCAACAGCGTGGACCGGCCCGATCATTTCCGCTGCGCGTCTGATATCTGTTTCGCCGTGCGCGAGAGAGCCTCGGTCAGTCCTGCAGAGTCAGACCCGACCGCCGAAGGAAACGGAGGTCCTGCGTCCGCGGCGAGAGGAAGTCTGAAGAGGCTCGACAAAAAACCGGATAGCGTTTCTTGAATTACCTGGTCGTTCACTTCGTCCGGGTTGGAGATTCTGCGCAATTGCAGGCCGTCGCAAAGGCTCACTAGCCCGAGGGCAAGTCTTTCCGGTGGTGGCCGCAACCCGTGTTCGTCGCACTGCATCCATGAACGGATGCAGGCCGCCATCTTTTCCAGTTTGTGTTGCTGGAACCCGTTAATGTGCTCCCGGAACTCACTGTCACGGCAGGCGTGAAGTCCGGCTTCCATCCAAAGCGCAAAGGTATCGCTTTGCATTAAATGGCGACCGTAACCAACGCACGCGCGCACCTTCGCCTCTTGCGACGCCCCCTCCTCCGCTTCGATGACCCCATGTAAAGCAGCGCGCGCCTTATCGTCATCGCGCCGCAACAACTCGACCAGCAGTTCCTGCTTGCACTGGAAATTCGAGTAGAACGCGCCGCGAGTGTAACCGGCCGTCCCGGCGATATCCTCGACGCTCGTTGCCGCAACCCCCTTCTCGAGAAACATCTGTCGGGCAGCGTCAAGCAGTCGCTCGCGCGTCTGCTCTTTTCTGCGGTCGCGCGTCATGCGTTCGGGATTCATGGCGTAGCTTACGGGTGAAGTTGGCGTCTGCACTCGCAGCGATAGGCGAGACTGTCAGATGGCGGTTTCACATCAGCACCGTCGACCTCTGCTCAGGCTGCGATCGAGCGGACTATTGACATTAAACTCATAAATGATACTTTTGTCAATCATAGTTACGGTCGGTTGCGCATAAGCTTCGTCAAGGCCGCTTGCGGCCTGCCAAAGAAAGCGACAGCACAACCGGTCTGCCCATTCAGACATCGGCGCCTTCTGCGGCTTCAGACAAGCCCGACCGAGCTGGTCGAGCGTACAAGGCTGATTTCGCCCAGGAACACACTTTCGCCCAGCTTGCATTCGCGCGATGCTTCGCCGAGTGCATGACGAATATCGATCCGGTACTTGCCGCTGCCTTTCGCGAGCCCGCCGAACCGGAAATCGCCGAAGGCGTCAGAGACCGTTTCCGCAACCCGCCGATCGTCCGTATACAGGACAACCGCAGCACCAGCGACGCACTCAACCACCCCGTTCACCTGGGCGCTGATGCTCCCGGCTACGAAGCAGCTTTGCCAGCGTTCGAGGCCGCTGTACCACACGCGAGGCCTCGTGCCGAGAGTGGGTCGCAAAACCTCGAGCCCTTCGCGCCGGGCCTTTTCCGCCATCGCGGCGTCATCGAGCTTGACGGCCTCGAATACGCCAGTGGGACAAGCCTGTTCACATCGCGGACGCTGCCAACCCTGATCGAGCAGGTGAGCGTCGAAGATCCAGGTCTGCGGCACTTGCAGTTCCTCGTTCCAGACAATCGCTTTGTACGGGCAGGAGTTGACGATATCTTTGCGGCCGCGTGCCTTGGTCGGATCGATGATGACGATCCCGTCGGCACGCTTTCGGATCGCGTCGCCGCCGACGCGCATGCATGGCGCTTCGTCGCAGTGATTACACATCACTGGCAGGTACGTCGTTTCGACCATGTGAGCATCGCCCTGCACGCGGCGCAGGATGCGAATGGGGCTTTCGGCGCCGGCCGCGGCGGGCGCGGAGTAACCGGGAAAATCGTTTCCAACGTGCTCATCACGTGCCGCGATAACGCAGTTGTTGCAGTTCTCGCATTGCCCTACCTTGATAATCAGATTCCACTTGCTCATCATGTGCTCCTCATGCTGCGCGACCGAGCAAGAAAGCTTCGGCGCCTTTCCATTTTTCAACCTGCACGAGGCATGAATTCGGGCTCATGCTGCTTGTGCCCGCGGTCTGGGAGCGGTCTGGGGTAAGCAGGTTCATGCAGCCGCCTATTTCAACGCGCTCGCCATCGACTTCGACCAGCTGAAATTCAGCGCTGGCCTCGTACGACTTGACGACACCGGCGGTGACAAGCTGCGATACGTCAGCCGCACAGATGACCGCGCCCCGGTCGTTGTACACCTTGACGAGGTCGCGATGGGCGATGTCCCGGGCCTCCGCGTCGGCGGGGCTGAGCCGCAGCAGCCAGAAGCGATGACCGCCGATCAACGCGCGATGATCTTCGACACTATTGACCGACGAGTTCTTCCCGTCGCAATGCGTGTGAAAACTGTACCGGCTGTGAGTGGCGATCAGTTGCAGCGGAAAGCGCTGAGCCAATTCTGATCGCAGCCCCTCCCAGGACGGGATGTATCGGTTCAGCGGCGGCCGCTCCGGGTTGTCCGCCGTGTGCCGCTTCAGCAACTCCGGCACGAACTCCAGCTTGCCGCTGGGCGTCTGCAGCCCCATGCCGAACTTTTCGGCGTACTGCGACGGCATCGGATGCGGTTCCTGCAGGTCCTTGCGCCGTCCTTCCGCAAACCAGCGCATGTCCACCGGGTGCCGCAATTCCGGCTTTTCGGGCGGAACGACGAAATAGCCCTTGCGGCAAAACTGGCGCCACGAAATGTGATCCGGGAGATCGGACGATGCGAACACGCGCTTGACCCAGTCGAGTTCACTGCATCCCTCGGTGAAAACGCCGCCAAGGCCAAGACGCGACAGAATAGCGGTGAAGATGTCGTAGTCGGAGCGGGACTCGCCGAGAGGCTCGATGCATTTGTGCTGCATCGTGATCATGCGGTGATTCACGGTGTTGAAGCCATGATGCGCATAGCCGCCGGAATTCGACCATTCACCGATATCCCATCGCTCCAGCGACGTACACGCCGGCAGAATGATGTCGGCGAACTGGGCCTCGCCCTCCATCCAGATCGACTGGTTGACCACGAATTCGATGCTGGGATGCCGGTAGGCGTCCACCCAGCGTCCGGACTTGGTGACCGTGCTGAAGGCAGACCCGCCATAGCGATAGATCATGTGGATCGGCGAGTAGCCCGGCATCGGGTAGCTGAATGGCGCGAACTGGGCTTCCTGAGACATACCGTCCCAGAGATAGCCTGTCGCGTGCCCGTCGATGATGGCATCCGGCAGCTGCTGCCGCGGGACCATCTGCTTGACCGGATTCATGGTCAGTATGTGCGGCATGCGCTGATAGTTGTTCACGGCGTTCGCGGTCCACGCGAGGTCGCCCGACATGCCACCGTCCGCGTAGCCCGGAAAGTAGAAATGCAAGTCATGCGGCGCACCGAGCTGCAGACAGCCGAAATTCACGCCTGGCTTGCCCCAGCCTTGCATCGCCATCATCATGATCATGCAGCGCGCCCACTGGGCCCCTGTTGCCCCGCGTCCCGCCCCGCCGAATCCCGCACCCGTCATCCCGACGGCAAGATAGACCTTCTTCTTCCCCCAGAGACGCGCGAGCGCACGAACGTCCTTGGCAGGCACGCCCGTCTCCAGCTCCTGCCACTCGGGGGTCTTGTGTATGCCGTCCGTTTTGCCTGACAGGTAGGCCCGCCACTCATCGAACCCGGTGGTCCGCTTCGCGACGTACTCCTTATCGTACAGATCCTCCTCGAGCCACACGTACATGATCGCAGTGGCGAGGGCTGCGTCCGTTTGAGGCCGGATGGGAATCCACCGGCCGCCCAGCAACTGCGCGGTCGGATTGCAATGCGGATCGATATGGACGAACTCGATTCCCAGCTCCTTGGCCCATAGACGCCGCGGTGTGCCTTCGAATCCCGCGTAGGCGCCGTTCGTGCTTTCCGGATCGCAGGACCAGAAAACGATCATTTCGGCCTCCTTAAGGCAGTCCTCGATGCCGCCATAGCCAGATGGCACCCCAACGCGCATCGAGTTGCCGAAGTGGTGCATGGCACCCCAGTACCATCCTTCCCAGCTGTCCGGATTCGCGGCCACCCGTGTAAAGCCGATCAGATTGGCGAAGCGGGTCAGTGCGCTGAGGTAATAGCCGATATTGCCCCACTGATGGTGCGACGACATCGGAAAGGTAATGGAACCCGGGCCGTGGACACGCTTTTGCCGGTTGATTTCCCGGGCGACGATGTCCAACGCCTCGTCCCAGCTGATCGGCACATAGCCGGACTTGCCGCGGTTCTGCGGGTTGCGTTCCCCATCGGGATCGAAATCGACCCGCTTCATCGGATGGAGGATGCGCTTGTCCGAGTAGACAAGCGACTTGATCGACAGCGCATGCGGCGCGACGAGGCCGCGCCGTGGCGGGCTGAATCGGCGTCCGCGCGCCTCGATCTCCCAGCTCGGCGCATCCTTGCTGTCGAGATCGATGGGCGTGACGCGAACGATTCGTCCATCCTTCACGTAGACGAACAATGGCCCGCCGTTGGTGCAGGTGGTATAGCGGTGTGTGCCATCCCGCATGGGCGTGCCCATCGGCAGGCTGATGGTTTGCATCATGCTCAGCGTTTGCATGAACCAAACGAGCAGCTCATCGTCGCCTTCAGTGACGACCTTGAAATTCTTCGCCGCGTGGATGATATCCAAGTAGTCCGGACTGGGCGAAAGGAATTTCAGGGCGGTGGCGACATCCTTGAACTGCATGCGCACGTCGGGCTTCGGATGCGTGCCGGCGGACGATCGAATGCGGCCGTTCTTGAGCTTGATGACTCGACCAATGCTTTCATCCATGAGCCCGATCCACGCGACGAGGTCGCGCTCCTTCAGACGATCGCGATAGGCGGGGAAGCGGCGTGCTGTCAGATCAAGGACCTTGGGCATGGCAAGGAGAATGGTCTTGAGGATCTGTCGTTTCACTTTTTTATCCAGTGGAAGGGCTGCGCGTATGCAAGCATCACGGCAATACGGACCGCCGCCGCGATTGACTCACGGAACGCCGGTCGTACCTGTTAGAACGTATAGGCGACGTTCAAAAAGACGTTAATGGGTTCGATCCGGAGCGTCGATTTGGAAACGATCTGCGTTCCGGTTGCGGTCTGTCCGTATAAAGTCATGTGCGTCTTGAGCGGGATGTAGCCGACAGACGCTCCGACCGACCAGTGTTTGGAAAACGCGTAACTTGCCCCGACCTCGAACACGGGGTTCCACGATGCACTGAGGGTTGCGCGTACCGAACCGCCCGGACCCACGCTATCGGTGATGAACTGGCCGTTGGTTGCGCGAACCTGGGTGAACCACGTGTAGTTCACGCCCAATCCGACGAAAGGACGAAATTTCGACTGAGCCTCAAACAGGTGATATCGAAGCTCGACGGCGGGCGGCATCGGCCGCGTCGTACCCAGTTTGCCGTACTTCGCGAGCGTCCCATCGCCCTGCAGATTCACTGTCAATGGCAGGCCGAAGAGTGTGGCGATGCCGATGTGGTCGGTCACGTAGTACTCGGTGGTGATGCCAAGCGTATTCGTTGACGTCGCGTGTGCGCCAGTACCCGACAATTCCTGATTGACAGCCATACCACCAACGCTTTCCACGGTGAGCGGCGTTGCATGACCCTGTGGCGCTACGTGAAGCCACCCTGTCGCCAGGGTAAAACTTCCGGCCGACTGGGCATTCGCATTTCCAGCAAGCGCAGCCGAACATATAAACCCCGCCATAACGGCAGAGCGAACATATCTCCTGTTATTCCTCACGCGTCTTCTCCTGTCTCATCGGTTGGTTATCTTTTTTATCGTGCACACACCTGAAGCGATCCGCCCACTGCGCCGGATCGTGGGGTCGGCCCTCATATTTCCGGACCGAATCCTCAAATCATCTGCTCAACATTCGCGTAGTCGTACTAAATACAATGATCAAATTTGAAGATGTTTTCCCCACTTCCTGTCGCCGTACCCTATCGAGTCCTGTACTGCGAACGTCTGTTGCTTCCCTTTGCCTTATCGTTCAGTTGCAACGTTTGACCAATTGGCCGGCATACTAGTAAACGCGCATCACGAGTCGCTCGGCCTCAGGCGGGAACACGCACCACGAACCATCGCGGTGCCGGAAAAAGAACAGCCCAACCGGCCTTGTCGACAAAAGTAGCTCGATATGCACACAGGTTCCCTGATGCGATTGCGCACGACCAAGTCGGGTAACGCGCAACGGGGTCTCGGAAGTTGGCGCAAACCATTTTTCAACAAGCGAACGCAAGGATCTCTCTGACGCAATACCCATCTTCTTCCCCAACCAAACTAACCGGTGACATTTGCAATTCCGGCGGGATATCGACGCGCATGCGAGTGACTGAACGCCTGCGTCGATGTCAGAAATCGCGTCACTTAGATGCGCTATGTGTCTCTGAAGCTGCAACGCCGGCAACGTTGCTCCCGAGACTTGCCGCGACAGCGACGGAAAATGCGAACGGAAAACGCCCGAGCGCGGAAGTCGCCAATGATTCGAGTTCCGCGTCCGGAAGTTCGACGTGAACTGAAATCCCACGCAAGGTGTCTTCCGCGATGCTGACTTTTGCGCCCTCGACACCGGCATCCACGAGCGCCGACTGCAAAGCGTCTACCGTTTCAAGCCGCTTGAGCGCCGGCTTGAAGATCTTGCCGACACCCGTGAGGGGCATCGCATCGACGATGCGTATCGCTTTGGGGAACGCCGCACGCTCGCTGATCTCGTCACGCAAGAACTCGGCCATTTGTGCTTCGTTCGCCGTTGTGCCCGGCTTTAGCTGGACATAGGCGACCGGCAGTTCACCGGCGTGCATATCGGGACGCCCGACTGCTGCGGCAATCTGGACCTCGGGATGGCGATGGAGAGCTTCTTCGATCGCTGCAGGATCGATGTTGTGTCCACCCCGGATAATCAGCTCTTTCTTTCGGCCGGTGAGCCAGAAGTAACCCTCTGCGTCGCGGCGCCCCAGATCGCCGGTATTGAGCCATCTGCGGCCATCCGCCAGGTCCATCCAGATGCCGCTGTTCTGCTCCGCATGCATATAGCCGATGAACACGTTCGGGCCGGAGATCAGCAGTTGACCCACCTCATCCGCAACACAGTCCCGCACATACTGGCCCGCCTCATCGACCACCACGGCTTTCATGGCGTGGCCTGGAAGACGAAGGCCGATAGAGCCGACCCGCCGTTCGCCGAGCGGCGGATTGACGCTGCTAACGCAGGTGCCTTCCGTGAGGCCATAGCCTTCGAGGATCTTGATCCCGGTTCGAGTCTGGAACGCACGCAGCAATTCCACCGGCATCGGCGCAGCTCCGCACAGCCCGTATTTGAGCGAACTGATGTCGCGACCGCCAACGGGAACGTCCAGCAGTGAACCAAAAAGGGTCGGCACGCCGCTGAAAAAATTGATGCCGTAATGCACGACGATGTCCCAGAAGCGTTTGACGACACCTTCTGCGCGATACCCTTGCGGCGTGCCCAAAACGACATGTGCGCCACGCGAAAACGGCAGCAGTCCCGTCACCATCACGGCATTGACGTGAAAAAGCGGCAAACCGCAGAACATCGTCTTGCCCGGACCGACGCTTTCACCGAAGAACTGCGCGGCGCCCCAGGCATTCGCCACTTCGTTGCCGTGCCGGCGCATCGCAATCTTGGGCAAGCCTGTAGTGCCACCCGTGCAGAAATAGGACGATACGTCGTCCGCGCTCGTTGGCTGCGAACCGGAAAGCACTGTGCCAAGCTCGCATGCCATTGCTTCTCTAAAGTCGTGGATGGCTACCTGCGGTGGAACCGCGCCTCGCACGCCCTCCTCGCCGTGCAACCGTGCGCATTCGTCAAGCTGAAGCTTGCTGGCCGCAGATCGCTGTTCTCCCGGCACATGCTCGGCGAGGTTGACCAGTACGACATGCTTGAGCGAGGCAACCTTGTGCAAGACAGGCTGCACTTTCGGCCAGAGGTCCATGCCGGGAAACGGCGCCAGTGTGACAAGGACGCTGGCGCCCGAGGCATTGAGCAGCTCGCCGATCGCGTCGCCTTCGAGCAGTGGATTGATCGCGCAAACAATGCCAACGGCCTCGGCGCCCCAGATCACAAAGTGCGTTTCGGGCAGATTCGGCAATATATAGGCGACGACCGTGTCTCGCTGTACACCCAGTCGCGACAGCATGTTCGCAGTGCGCGTGATGTCGCGCACCAGTTCGCTATACGTCCAGCGCTCCGGGCTCGCGTAGTAGTCCGCTGTTGCGAAGAACGATAGCGCCGGTGCCGACGGATCAATGGCCGCACCCCGGCAGATCATCTCGTAAGTGTTCGTGGGGAGATCCGCGAGTTGTCCGTGGGCTTCGATCGCGTCGATGTCCTGGATGTTCGCGACGCCTTTCATCGTGCCTCCGCGACCACGCGATTTTGCTGCACACCGAGATTGATCGAGCCGTCGTGGCTGACGATACATGCCTCCACGACGTCCCCGACCTGAAGATACTGGGTCCGCTCAGCCTGCAGATTCAGGAACAGACGCCACTTTTCCGCTTCAGGCAACTGTGCGGCAGCGCGCTGCTTTTCGGGCGACGGAATGATCAACGCACAACCGGACGGCGTGCCGGTCGCAAGCAGGTCGCCCGTGTGCAGATCCTGTACGCCAGAAAGCTCGGTCAGCGTCTCTGCGGGACCATAGACCAGACCGGCCGTGGTGTCGTTCTGCCGAACGGTGCCATTGACGGTCAGCGTCAGCACGAGCTCGCCCAGCTTCGCAATTTCTTCCTTTTGCAGCAGGCACAGGTACGGACCGACCGGCCCGAACGTCCGGTAGCTCTTGCCCTTGTAGAACTGCATCTGCGGAATCTGAATGTCGCGCGCCGAGTAATCATTGACGATCACGGCGCCCGCGACGAACTCGTGCAGGTTCTCGTCCGTCACGGTGACGCGGGAGGTGATGTCGCGCTTCAGGACAAGACCGAGTTCGATTTCATAGTCGAGGAATCGCACCTCTTTCGGCTTCACGAGCGGCGAGTCTGCCGCAACGATGCAGCTCGTCGCCTTCGTGAAGATCATATTGAACTTCTTCGCGTCCGGGTCCATGCCGGACTCGATCATATGCTGGCGATAGTTAGCTCCCTGGCAGACGAACTGCTGATTTGCTGTCACTGGCGACAGCCATTGAACCTGCGACTCAGGAATCGTCGGGCCGTCCAGTGAAAGCAGCCGTTCGACCGGATTCGCCTCAACGAATTCGGCGGTCGATCTGAACTCGCCAGGTATCGGCGTGATCGCGCCATCGGCAACGACGCCCCACTGGGCATGACCATCATGCAGATAATGCAGAACGTGAACTGCCATTTCCAATCTCCGGATTCGATGAACAGGTGTTGCTTCAGGCGAAAATGCTGGCGAGCGTCTTCAGCTTGGCCAGCGTGAGGTCGGGGCTGCGGCGCAGATTGCGAATCAGTCCGGCGAGGCTCATAGGCGTCAGTTTCGGCTTGGTAAAGCTGCGCGGCATCGTCGGTCCCCACTGCGCCATCGCCTCGCGGCTCACGCCATGGATTCCGGTCGGCACGTCGGCAGTGAACAGATCGCCGTCGCAGTAGTGTTCGTGCTTGTCGCCCCAGGGGTCCTGCCAGTAGTCGAAGATCTGACTGCCGAGGATATGTCGGCCAATCCCCCACGCGTGGGTCCAGCCGTTTTCGCGCAGAACGCGCTGGCCCATGCCGACCGCGTCCGCGTCGACGAGCTCATATGCGCTGTGGCTGTACTTCGCGACAAACCCCTGAGCGAGGGCAAGGGTGTGATGATCGGCTGGCTCGCCGCCGAGATCGAGACGCATGAAGGCGACGGCGGGAGAGCCGTCGGGCAGCACCTGCACGTCGCTAGGAATGAAGCCGAAGTGCTGCGTGTACCACGCACAGGTTCTCTGATAGTCGGCAAGTTCGAGCACCACGTGCCCTAGGCGGACGACCTCCGGCGCGTGTCCGGGTGGTCGCTGAGTTCCGTTGACGCGGACCGTCGCATCGACCGAGTTGAAGGGCAACGGCAGCCGGTGAGGCAAGCTCCCCGCCGCGGTCTGACCCCATATCGCATCGACCTGAAAACCGGAAGGATCGGTCAGCGTCACCAGGTAACCGGGGCTCAACAAGGTACGCGTAAATTCCTATCATAAGCTTTTTGGTTATGAAAACGCGTCCGAACATTTCGATCTGACGCAGTAACGTCTGATTTTTCTTGCGCTAATCTGACTGGCCCTCTGCGATCTGGACGACTCGCAATGGCCACCGTCGAACGCACCGCATACCCGCGCTTTCCCAAAGTCCTGGCTACCCGGGATCTGCAGGCCTGCTACACGCCTCTGCCCGATGAATTGGAATGGGCACGTCGGTCGTCACGGGGTGAGCGGCCCCGGTTGGGCCTGCTAGTCCTTCTAAAAATCTTCCAGCAGATGCATCATTTCCCGGCGCTCGACGTTATTCCGGCGGCCATCGTCGAACACGTGCGCGCAGCGGCGAACATCGGCCCAGGCGTGTGCTTCGGCTACGACACGCAGGCATCACCGACGCTGTTCCGACATTACGCCGCGGTACGCGAGTACCTCGGCGTCAAGCCGTACTACGGCACCGACGCTGGCACGATTGCCACGCGTGCCGCGCATACGGCAGCCTTGTCCATGGACCAGCCGGTCGACATCATCAACGCCACAATCGACGAGCTGATCGCGCAGAACGTCGAGCTGCCGGCGTTCTCAACGTTGGATCGGATTACCGAACAGATTCACGCGAAGACCCAGGCGCGGCTTTTCAAACGGGTCGCGCGACGCCTGACCGATGAACAGAAGCGCGGTCTCGACCGTCTTCTGGCTCGGGACCTCTCGAGCCGACAGACCGCCTACAACCGCATCAAGCGGCACGCCAAGCGGCCGTCCCGGCAGCACCTGGACTTGCTGATTGACCAGATCACCTGGCTCGACGAGATCGGCGACTTCACGATTGCACTCGCCGGCGTTCCGGCATCAAAACTGCGCTCGCTGGCGATGCAGGCGATGTCGCTTGACGCGTCCGCCCTCAAGAAAGACACGCTCCCCGAGAAACGCTACACGTTGATCGTCGCGCTGCTGAGCCGGATGCGCGTGCGCGCCCGCGATGATCTCGCCGACATGTTCGTGCGGCGCATGGCCGCGATTCACAAGCGTGCAAGCGACGAACTGGAGATCGTCCAGCGTAGGCAGCGAGACAAGGTCGAAGATCTCGTGGTCCTGCTCGGCGGCGTTGTCGACATTCTTTCCGACGAACCCGACGAGATGACGATCGCGCAGTCGATACGGAAATGGCTGGCACCGAAGGGCGACCTCGAACCGCTGCGCGAGAGCTGTGCGGAGATCCGAGCCTTCAGCGGCCGCAATTACCTGCCACTGCTCTGGAAGCATTTCCGTGCGCACCGCTCGGTCCTTATGCGTCTTGTCCATACGCTTGAATGGGATTCCACAAGCCAAGTTCGCTCGCTGCTCGATGCGCTCGACGTGGTGTTGGAGAATGAGACGCTACACCGTGAATGGATCGATGCCGACGTGGACCTGAGTTTTGCTGCGGCGCGCTGGCGCAAGCTCGTGCGCCGCTCCCACGGGGAGGGAGCGCCGACCAACCGACGCTTTCTTGAACTCTGCGTGTTTTCGTACATGGCCGAAGAGCTGCGGGTGGGTGACCTGTGCGTGACTGGTTCCGACGCCTATGCGGACTACCGCGATCACCTGCTGCCGTGGCGGCAGTGCGAGGAGCAAATGCCTGACTACTGCGCGAAGGTCGGCCTGCCGGAGACCGGCAGCGAGTTCGTTGACCAATTGCGCCAATGGCTGACCGACGGCGCACGAAAGCTTGATGAGGAGTTTTCGCACAAGCGCGAACACGTCACGATCGACCAGCGAGGCGAACCGACCCTGCGCAAGACCATTGCAAAAGAGATCCCTGCGAGCGCGATCGCGCTGCAGGAGCGGATCAATGCGCGGCTGCCGACGCGCAACGTGCTCGACATCCTCGCCAACATCGAACATTGGACCCATTTTACGCGGCACTTCGGACCGCTCTCCGGGATCGACCCGCAGATCCGCAAGGCGGCCGAGCGCTACCTGCTGACGATCTTCGCAATGGGCTGCAATCTCGGACCAACCCAGGCGGCCCGCCATCTCGATACCGACGTGACCGCGCACATGCTTTCGTTCGTCAATCGCCGACACATGAGCCTGGAGAAACTCGAGACCGCACAGCGCGAGTTGACCGAGCTGTACCTGCGCCTCGATCTGCCCAAGCACTGGGGCGACGGCAAGACGGTGGCCGCCGACGGCACGCAGTATGACTTCTACGACAACAACCTGCTGGCCGGCTATCACTTCCGGTACCGGAAGATGGGCGCCGTCGCCTACCGGCACGTCGCCGACAACTATATCGCGGTGTTCCGGCATTTCATTCCGCCGGGAGTGTGGGAAGCCATCTACGTGATCGAGGGCCTACTCAAGGCGGGCCTGTCCGTCAAGGCGGACACCGTGCATGCCGATACGCAGGGGCAATCGGCCGCCGTGTTCGCCTTCACCCATCTGCTCGGTATCAAGCTGATGCCCAGAATCCGCAACTGGAAAGACCTTGTGATGTACCGGCCGAACAACGAGGCGAAATACAAACACATCGACAAACTGTTCACTGCGACGATCGACTGGGTGCTGATCGAGCGGCACTGGCAGGAACTGATGCAGGTGGCACTCTCGATGCAGGCGGGCACGATTTCCTCGCCGTTGCTGCTGCGGCGGCTCGGCTCGGAGAGCCGCAAGAACCGGCTTTACCTGGCCGCGCGCGAGCTCGGCAACGTCGTGCGGACCGTGTTCCTTCTCGAATGGATCGGCAGCCGCGAGCTTCGCCAGGAGGTCACGGCCAACACCAACAAGATCGAGTCGTACAACGGTTTCGCGAAGTGGCTATCGTTCGGAGGCGACGTGATTGCAGAGAATGAGCCCGAAGAGCAGCAGAAGCGGCTCCGCTACAATGACCTGATCGCCTCGGCGGTGATCCTGCAGAATACGGCCGACATGATGCGGGCGTTGCGCGACATGGTGGCCGAGGGCGAGAAAGTCCGCCCCGAGGATATCGAATTCCTAAGTCCGTATCCGACACACAACATCCGGCGGTTCGGGCGTTACAAACTGCATCTGGACCGCGCACCGGAGAGTTGGATCAATGATGCGCTGTTTGGCCAAGCGGCCCGCCCCGACAACGCAATGAGGTAACGATTCCATGAGTGCAAGAGCTGCGGTCACCGCGACGCCGTATGGCGACGTTGACACGGCTGGACTGGATGCCCTCCAGTCTAGCTACGACACGACGCGCATGCTCGACGCCGTAGGTACGCTGGATGAGGTACGTGCGAGCCTTTACGACCCGGAGCATCTGCGGAACGATCTGCTGCATCTGCACAGCATGGCGCACACGATCGTGAATGGGGCGAGCCTGATGGCAATGTCCGATGACACACCGTTTGTCGATCAACTGACGGACGTGCTCGACCGGATCGATCATTACGTGGCTGAACTGATATCTATCCGCGAAGTGTTACAGCCGCTCGAGGCGCTTCGCTCTGATGATATGGGCGACCCGAATGGGCGGTGAACGTACGAAGCGAAAAGGCCTCGGCTTTTCCGAATGTCGCTGAACGAACCGTTTCGGGCGATCAAACATCGCGCAAGTGGTCGTTCGTTGGCTGGCAGGTAAACCGGGACAGCACGACCTCGCGCAACAAGACCCGCAGTGGCGACCATCGAACAGCGGCCCGCTTGGTCTGCGGGGAACGGCAAAATTACGACCATTGACGCGTGTTTGCAGTCGCATGTTCTCCATTCAGGCGATGGCCCGTACGCTCCATGATTTGCCTCACCGCGTTTGCCGCGGCGAGCGTCAAACAGGTGCCAATCGCGACCGCAAGACGACGGTACGCCGAATCACCTTGGTGGTCGGTGCGGAAGCATTGCGGCCCTGATGATGCAGGGGCGGTGTGGCTAGCCACGCATGACAAACGCGAGGTCCTCAAGCGACGGTGGTTTAACGAGGCAGCAGTCGAATTCGCGCATAGCAGCGGAGTCTTTTGCTCCGGTAGAGCCAGTCAATGCGACAAGTCGCGTCGACGCGCATTGCGTCCGCTGCCGAAGCAGGCGGGCAAGTTCATGGCCATCCATACCTGGCATGTGGATGTCGATCAGCGCGACGTCTGGCGTGAAGGATTCGACGAGCACGAGCGCCTCCAGTCCGTTCTGAGCGCGTTTCACCTCGTGACCGTCCAGTGTCAGCAGCAGCGCAAGCGCCTCGGTCGCATCCGCGTTATCGTCAACGAGCAGGATCCGGGCAGGCGGTATCCCGTGGGTCGTGGATGCCGAATGTTCAACGCTGCTATGACGGACGATGGGCAACCGCAAGACAACCTGGGTTCCCTTGCCTTCGCCCTCACTGAAGACGGACACTTCGCCCTGGTGTGCATTGACGAGATACTTCACGACCGACAGGCCCAGGCCAAGACCGCCTTCAGCGCCCATTCTCGCGGACCGGGACTGCGAAAAGCGGTCGAAGATGCGCGGCAGAAGGTCGGGGGGGACGCCTATGCCGGTATCGCGTACCGTGATGACCACTTCCCGCGGCGCCGAGTCATGTTCGGGAATCGCAGCAGGGTCAGGCGCGTCTACGTCCAACGTGATTTCTCCTCCGGGCGGTGTGTATTTGACTGCGTTTCCCAATACGTTGGAGATAACCTGCACCAGACGGGCGGCGTCGGCACTTACCGTCACCGGATAGGGCGGCAGTGTGGCATGAAGCTGATGCCGACGTCGCTCGGCTTGCTCGCTCACGGCAGCGATCGCGTCCTTGATGATGTCGCCGAGCAACGCGTGGGCGGGTCGCACGGACAGCTTGCCATGTCGGATTCGCGATGCATCGAGCAGGTCACTCACGAGGCGTTTTAGCTGTTGCACCTGCCGGTTGGCAACGGCCAGCGCCGACAACACTGCGGGACAGTCGGCCGCAAGCCTTTGCGCCGCTGCCATCGCACTGTCGATCGGAGCAAGCGGATTACGCAGCTCGTGTCCCAGAGTGGCAATGAAATCGTCCTTGTGAGCTTCGGCTGCAGCGACTGCGCGCCTTGCCTCCTCGGCTTCCCTGGCTCGCGCTTCGGCATCTGCCTTCGCCTGGGCTATTGTGAGCGCAGCACAGGTGAACGCCGCCAGGCTCTTGAGGATGCGACGATGCTCGCTATCGAAATGATGGTCATCGTGAGACATCACCCACAGTGCGCCCCAGGGCTTCGGCGTGCCCGGAACCGGCACGACCAGTTCTTCAGTCACTTCTGGAACGACGTGCGCCAGGCAGCGAAAGTGCCGTTTCGGAAAAACAAACAACTGCGGCGAACCCAATGCAATTGCGACGCCTCCCGGGCTGTCGTCGGTCGGAATGAGATGGCCGGCCAGATCCGCACAACGTCCTGCCACGGCGGCCCAACGGAAGGCGGAATACTGACCATCCTTGGGTTCGTGCAGGCTGATGCCGGCACTGCCCGCTGCGCATAATGTCAGCGCTGTGTCGACCAGCTTCTGGAGCATCGCCGTGTCCGATTCCGTCAACGCCTGGGCCATTGCATGCAGGGCCTCGCTTTCCGCAGCGTAGTCTGGTGAACGATGCGCGCGTGCATCCAGTTCTGCGGTGACAAGGGCGCCCGCTTGCTGGACGCGGGTTACAAGGGGCGACGCAGTCGGCACGGTCATGATTGGCGCTCCAGAAACTGTTTGCAACACCATCGCGAAGGGCTGCTGATATTGGCCCTGGACACGAGAGTGCAAGTGGCCATGGAGCAGGCAACTGCCAGCTCCATGGACTTGCGGACCCTGGGCCGACCGGGCCTCAGCCCACGCTGACGTCAATGCGACGCGGCTTGGCCTCTTCGCGGCGAGGGATGGTCAACTTCAGCACGCCGTCTTTCAAGGCGGCTTCGATCTTCGACAGGTCGAAGTCTTCGCTGACCGTGAAGCGTCGCGAGAAGAGAGGCGCCCGCACCTCGGCATGGGATAGCTGCAGGTTCGGCGGCACGGGTACCACCGATTCGGCATCGATTGTCAGGTTCCCGCTATGCACTTTGATGTCCAGTTTATCCTTGGGCACGCCCGGCAGGTCGGCGTAAAGCGTGACGGCGTGGCTGTCTTCGAAGATGTCGACCGCCGGTGTCAGCGTGACGCGAGAGCGTGCTTCGTCCGACGCCGCGCGTGCCACCGCGCCCTGGTTGCGTTCAGCGATTTGCGTGTTGTCGCTCATGATGTCACCTCGCTATTGAACAGTAATGGCGCGCGGTTTGGAGGCTTCGCGCTTTCCGACTGAAATCAGCAGGCAGCCATCGACATAGCGCGCCTGCACCTTGTCCGGGTCAGCCTGCTGAGGCAGTTCGATGACGCGTCTGAACGAGCCGCTGAAGCGCTCCTGCGCATACTGCCGCGTGCCCTCGGCTGCTTCCTGGATTGTCCGCTCGCCGGAAATGGAGAGCAGCCCCTTCTCAATGGAGATATCGAGTTTCGCGGGCTCGACACCGGGCGCGAACGCGACGATTTCAATCGTGTCGTCGGTCGTGCCGATGTTGATATGAGGAAATGTGCCGAATTGGCTTGAACGAAGGCTGGATGGGAAGCCGCCGAACATACTGGACATCTGACGCTGGAGCCGGTCCAGTTCGCTGAAGAGGCTGGTTCCGAAGTAAACGTCACTCATGGTCGCTTTCTCCTCTGCGGCGAGAAGACGAACCGGCGACGCGTTTCAGTCCGGTTGTCCCGTGCCGCGACAATCTAGGTTGAAACACGCAGCGCCCGCGAACCAGATTCGCGAACGACTGCCTGAGCGATACCGAAGATGGGTCGCGAAACGAGGTTTTCAAGGGCTCGCAAGTGAAAATTTTGTCTTGAACTGTTTCAGAAACGGTATCCAGGCTGCGTGCCCCTTTGGCCTAAGCGCCCCACAAGAGCGGGCCGGCGTCAACCTGGCCTTCTTGGGAAATGCACCCCATGAGGTCAGTTTGCATGCGCACAATCGGACCGAAGGCGTGCCGGGACACTGAGGGCTTTCGGATCCGGCCTGCCCCCGGAATAACCGGGTCCCGCGCCAGCGCTGCGGCGCTGGCTTTTTTGCGTGCGAGCGGCAGGGCGCGTTCATTGCAAGGTCACCGTCTTCAGTTGAACGAGATGAACCACTTTGCCGCGATAGAAGGGTGCCGAGCACGCGGCGAGCCGAGAGCAGGCGTCGACTGTGCCTTACCAGACCGGAAACACCACATCAGGGCGCGGCGAAAACTGAATGCCCGAGTTGGGGCAGATAACCCGCCCCCGGACGGCGACCCGCTGGTTCAGGTATGGCAGCAGCAGTGTCGGGGATGGCGTGCCTCCCTCGCCAAGCAGGATGTCGGTCACCACCTTGTCGTTGCATGGCGACGCCGACGGACGATCGAGCAGGATCGTCGTATAGTCGCCCGGCGCGTACTTTCCGCTGCCGCGCTGGATTGTCCCGGTAATCCAGATGTCGCCCTGCAGGGGCAATGTGTGCAGCGGCGAGCTGGCTGACAACGCATCCTCTGACCACGAACTTGCGATCACTACTGCCGCCGCAAGTAGTACATGTCGTCTCTTCATGGCGAAGGCCCCTTACCCTTGAGTGGTCCTCGAGCACCGCCCGGCAGCACAACGCACCGCGGCCCGGGATCCATTCGGTAACGCTCGCCGGGTTCTTCCCGAGCGTCCGCCCGTCAACGCCGAATCTCGGCTCAACTGCTCACCGCTTCGTGTTCACTTCCTTGAACTCGGCATCGATCACATCGTCATCTTGGCCCGACTCCCTGGATTCCTGCGGTCGGGTCAGGCCATCGGAGCTGCTTCCTTGCGATTGCACCTCCGCGTACAATTTTTCACCGAGCTGCTGCGAGGCTGTTGCCAAGGCGCTCATTCGGGCGTTGATATCGTCCCTGTCTGATCCCTTCAGGGCGGCTTCGAGTTCTCCGATCGCAGCCTCGATCTTCGCCTTTTCTGAGGCGCCCAGCTTTTCGCCGTATTCACCCAATGCCTTGCGCGTGCTGTGAATGAGAGCGTCGCCCTGATTGCGCGCTTCGGCCAGCTCGCGCAGCCGGTGGTCCTCCGCGGCGTGCGCTTGTGCGTCCTGCACCATCTTGTCGATTTCCGTTTCGGACAGACCGGAATTGGCCTTGATGGTGATCCGGTTTTCCTTGCCGGTCGCCTTGTCCCTGGCCGACACGTGCAGGATGCCATTCGCATCGATATCGAATGTCACGTCGATCTGCGGCACGCCACGCGGTGCAGGCGCGATACCTTCCAGCCTGAACTCGCCGAGCAGCTTGTTGCCGCTGGCTATCTCGCGCTCGCCCTGAAAGACCTTGATGCCGACGGCCGGCTGGTTGTCGTCCGCGGTCGAGAAGACCTCCGAGAATTTTGTCGGAATGGTGGCGTTCTTTTCGATCATCTTCGTCATCACGCCACCGAGTGTCTCGACGCCAAGCGAGAGCGGCGTCACGTCCAGCAGCAGCACATCCTTGCGGTCGCCCGAAAGCACGGCCGCCTGGATCGCCGCTCCCACTGCGACCGCTTCATCGGGGTTGACGTCCTTGCGCGGCTCGCGCCCGAAAAACGTCCTGACCGTCTGCTGCACCTTTGGCATACGCGTCATGCCACCCACCAGGATCACGTCGTCGATCCTGTCGGTGGACAAGCCAGCATCCTTGAGCGCGATGCGGCATGGCTCCATCGTCCGCTCGATCAGGTCCTCCACGAGCGATTCGAGTTTCGCGCGCGTGAGCTTCTGGCTCAGGTGCTTCGGCCCCGATGCGTCCGCCGTGATGTACGGCAGATTGATTTCGGTCTGCTGGCTCGACGACAGCTCGATCTTGGCCTTCTCGGCCGCTTCCTTCAGGCGTTGCAGCGCGAGCACGTCCTTCGAGAGATCGACTCCCTGTTCCTTCCTGAACTCGCCGACGAGGTGGTCGATGATGCGCTGGTCGAAGTCTTCACCGCCGAGGAACGTATCGCCGTTCGTCGACAGCACTTCGAACTGCTTTTCGCCGTGGACGTCAGCGATTTCAATCAGGGAGATGTCGAAGGTGCCGCCGCCGAGGTCGAATACGGCGATCTTGCGGTCGCGGTTTTCTTGCCTGTCCAGACCGAACGCGAGCGCTGCCGCCGTCGGCTCGTTGATGATCCGCTTCACTTCGAGACCGGCGATACGGCCCGCATCCTTGGTGGCTTGGCGCTGGCTGTCGTTGAAGTACGCGGGAACCGTGATCACGGCTTCGGTGACCGGCTCGCCGAGGTAGTCTTCAGCGGTCGTCTTCATCTTGCGCAGGACTTCCGCCGAAACCTGCGATGGCGCGAGCTTCGTGCCGTGGGCTTCGACCCAGGCGTCGCCGTTGTCGTGCTCGACGATCTTATAGGGCATCAGGCCGATGTCCTTTTGCACTTCCTTCTCTTCGAAGCGGCGGCCGATCAGGCGCTTCACCGCGAACAGCGTGTTCTTCGGGTTGGTGACCGACTGGCGTTTCGCGGGCGCGCCGACCAGTGTTTCATCGTCGTTAAGATATGCGACAACCGATGGCGTCGTACGAGCGCCTTCCGAATTTTCGATCACCTTAACCTGCGTGCCTTCCATCAGTGCCACACAGGAATTCGTGGTACCGAGATCGATGCCGATGATCTTGCCCATGATGTCTTCACCCATGCTCAAGCAATTCACCCTGCGCCACGCCCATCCCAATACGCGACCCGAGTTCAATAGTCCATCGCCGGCGGCGGCACCGGAGTTTTTGCTTCGTCCTTTGGCAAATCGGCGACCACCGCGTCGGTGGTGAGGATGAGTCCCGCCACCGAGGCCGCGTTCTGCAGCGCCGTGCGCACGACCTTGGTCGGGTCGACCACGCCCATCTCCATGAGATCGCCGTATGTGTTCGACGCAGCGTTCCATCCGAAATTGCCTGTCTGCGCGAGAACCTTGTTGAGAATGACTGAGGGCTCGTCTCCCGCGTTGGCGGCGATCTGACGCAGCGGCTCTTCAAGCGCCCGCAACACAATTCGGATGCCGGCGTCCTGGTCGGGATTGGCGCCTCGTATTTCGCCGAGGGCAGCGCGGGCTCGCAGCAGCGCGACGCCGCCACCCGGCACGATGCCTTCTTCGACCGCCGCGCGGGTCGCGTGCAGCGCATCCTCGACCCTCGCTTTGCGCTCCTTCATCTCCACTTCGGTGGCGGCCCCCACCTTGATGACCGCGACGCCGCCGGACAGCTTCGCGATGCGCTCCTGCAACTTCTCCTTATCAAAGTCGCTGGTCGTCTCTTCGATCTGGCGTCGGATCGCCTGGACGCGTCCGTCGACCGTCTTGCGGTCGCCGGCGCCGTCGATGATCGTGGTCGCGCCCTTCTCAATTTCCACGCGCTTCGCTCGTCCGAGATCTTCGAGTTTGACGTTCTCCAGCTTGCCACCAGTTTCCTCCGAGATCACCAGCCCGCCGGTCAGCGTCGCAATGTCTTCCAGCATGGCCTTGCGGCGATCCCCGAAACCCGGTGCCTTCACGGCGACTGCCTTCAGGATGCCGCGCAGGGAGTTGACGACCAGCGTGGTCAAGGCTTCGCCCTCGACGTCCTCGGCAATGATGAGAAGCGGCTTGCTCTCCTTGGCCACGGCCTCGAGCACGGGCAGTAAATCACGGATCGACGAGATCTTCTTGTCGTGCACGAGGATGTACGGTTCCTCGAGAACAGCGGATTGCTTCTCGGGATCGGTGATGAAATACGCGGACAGCCACCCGCGATCGAACTGCATGCCCTCGACGACCTCGAGTTCGCTTTGCAACGACTTGCCCTCTTCGAGGGTAACGGCGCCGTCCTTGCCGACTTTGTCCATCGCGTCCGCAATAATCCTGCCGATCTCCTCGTCCGCATTGGCGGAGATCGTACCGACCTGCGTGATCTCGCGGCCGGTCGTGATCGCCCGGGAAAGGTTCCTGAGTTCCTCGACGATCGCGGCCGTCGCCTGGTCGATGCCACGCTTGAGGTCCATCGGATTCAGTCCCGAGGCGACGTACTTCATGCCTTCCCGCACGATGGCTTGGGCGAGCACGGTCGCGGTAGTCGTTCCGTCACCGGCGACGTCCGAGGTCTTGGCCGCAACCTGCCTGACCATCTGCGCACCCATGTTCTCCAACTTGTCGGGCAACTCGATTTCCTTGGCGACCGACACGCCGTCCTTAGTGACCGTTGGAGCCCCGTAGCTCCGCGCGAGGACGACATTGCGCCCCCTGGGCCCAAGCGTGACCTTGACCGCATCGGCCAGGATATTGACGCCCGTCAGGATGCGCAGGCGGGCAGACTCATGAAACTTGACATCTTTGGCGGACATTTTCCGGTACCTCCTGACCAGTCAGACGAAGCGCCTCCCCGTCGCGTGGCCTACTGCGCAGACCCCGATGTGATCACGCCGAGCAGGTCGGCTTCGCGCAGGACCAGCAGCTCCTCGCCTTCCACCTTCACTGCGCTGCCGGTGTATTTGCCGAACAGCACGTGGTCTCCAACCTTCACGTCGGGGGCGCAACGCTGCCCATCCTCGAGCCGCTTGCCGGGGCCGACGGCGACGACTTCGCCCTGATCGGGTTTCTCGCCGGCGGTATCAGGGATCACAATGCCTGCCGCGGTCTTGCGCTCCTGTTCCGTGCGCCTGACCACGACCCGGTCATGCAAAGGCGTGAGTTTCATGATCTGGCTCCCGATGATCGGATCACGTTATGGCTTCCCTAACGGCGCGGGCGGTCAACTCCGCTACGCGGCGAGGGGTTAGCCCGACCCCGCGTGCGCAGGGCGCTTGTTCCCGGATCGTTGGCGCACCGGCTTGCGCGGTGGGGAAAATGCATTCTTCTGCCGGGCCTGTCGAAGCCGATCCGGCGGCGCCGCAGGGCGAACCGAAGGCGCGTGCGTGTACGCGACGAGATCGCTCGCGGGAAACGTTTCCTGCAGCGCCTCGTCAAGCAAGTTCTCCATGGCATCGATGCGGTCTCGCGTTGATCGTCTGGTGGGGCTCATCGCTTCCCTCCGTTGCGGTACATTCCGGCGTTCAACCGTGGTCTTGCTGCGCCCCCTAACTAGGGAACATCGCGCCGCGTCGCCTCGTCAAATTCCCGGGAAAGCCCGGGCGCCAGGGGCAGCGTGCCCGGCACGATGTAACCCGCAGGCTCGACCGACGGCTCGGGTGTCAGCCGTAAGTCACCGAGTCTGGCCTTGAGAAACGCGTCAGCATGGGCAAGCCAATCCTCGAGTTCCCGCTCCGTTATCGCCAGAACCCGTGCGGCGGCAGCTGCCGGCTGCCCTTCGAGGCGGCAAAGCGTAACGGCTCGTCGCCACGGTTCCGGCAGCTCCGCGAGAAGCGTTGCCACGAGTTCGCGAAGCTCCCTGTTGATCACGGCCTCCTCGGGTGTACTGTCCGTTGCCGGCACCACGTCCTCGACGCGCAGGACTTCGTCGGGCTGCCAGTACTCGAACAGGAGCTCATCGTCGTCTTCATGCGGGTCGTGCAACTGCACGGGCAATCTGCCCTCGAGTGAAATGCAGCGGCCTTCCTCGAGCTGACGATGCGTCACTTCCTCGGCAAGCAGCTCCAGGACGATCTGGTAGAGCCATTGCAGCGGTTCGAGCCGGCGCGGGCGCTCCGCCATGCGCTCGCAGGCACGAGCCAAGGCCTCGTCGACGATGTCGTCGACCGACGGGTCACCTGCAGCGAGATCGCCCCGTGCCCGGAGATACGCGAGTTCCCGCTGCACAAAGCGCTTGAACGACGCGAGCAGAGGACGCACGATCTCGCCGAACAACGCGGACCCGCCATCCGTTTGTTCCGCCAATGCGGCTTTGAGCTGCCGCAACCCGGCACGCCGTTCCTTGCGGCGCCAGGCATCCTCGTGGCGCAGATGCGCGACGTGGCGTTCCAGTTGCCGCTCCAGCTCCGTCACTGACAGCTCGATCGCCTTCTCTGGCTCCGGGGAATCATTCCCGCACGCGAGCATTGCCGCCGGCAATACCAGTTGGAGTCGAACCCGGTAGAGACCGCGATGTCGGCTTTTTTCCAGATTTGCACGTAGCCGGGCCACCTCGGCCGGAAAGCGCGACAGATGTGGCTTCAGGCGCCGTTCCGTGAGCCGGCCGATCAGGTCTTCCAGCTCCGGACGAGCAAGCTTCTCAATGTTGCGGTAACTGATCGCCGTTTTCATGTCAAACCTACGCATGTAGCTAGATAGCGGTACCAATCCACGATGGGATCAGAAGCGACGCCACCAAGGGCCGCCGTGCGCAGCACGCCGGGTCCTGCAATGCACCCTGCGCAACATTCCTTCTTCCCATTCGTGTCAGCTGATTGGTATGACTGCGTTTCCTCAACCCGTACCTCCGGTTCCACCGGCGTATGACGGCTTTTTTTCCAGACTCAGGTAGGTGTCAGCCGCCGCCAGGCCGAATACGATGTGGTTAAGGAAACTCACCCAGCCTCTGGCATCGGCAAACCAAGGGAACAGCTGTGTCATGCCATGGAGGTTGACCACGTACAGGAGGACGCCGAATACGGCACCCACCAGCGACGCCATACCGGCACTGGAATCCAGGCTGAATGGCGCCATGATCACCGCCAGAACGGCCGCGAAGAGGATCGACAGCGCGAAGTGGACTACCAGCGCTACCAGCACGACGCCCGCCGCGAACGTAGCGGGTTGTGTGAGCACCTCGCGCCCCATCACGATGGCCGCGGTCATTCGTACAAGTGCCCATACGCTTTGTCCCATCACCCGCATGGCAAAGAGTTCGATCACCAAAAAAACCGCACCCGCCACGCAGCCGCCGATGACTGTCGCGGGCCACTCGGGCATGCGGCGAACGAAATGGTGCGAATGCATGTGAAGTTCCATCGTGATCTCCTTGAGTACTGCGTACCTCTGCTCGCGAGCGCCAATCCGCATCAGGCCGCCTCCGGAACATCCGACGGCGGTCCCTCAAACGGACGACGCTCCACAAGCCTGATTGCATAGTCGAGCGCTTCCGCTTCCGCCTGCTCGCGACTGGGCCAGCGGTGGCCGAGCCGGGGCAGATGCCAGTTCACAAAAACCTCGCCATCTCTCGCGATCTGTACGAACGCAACATATCCGCGTGCCGCCGTTGCCTCGGTACACGCCGCTCTGGGTCCGTGCCGTATCGTGACGGTTCGCAGACGGATCTCGTACCCGTTGCGCGTCTCGACTCTCACCGATTTCATCGGATCACCTTAACCTGCCGCGCGAACACGGGTGCTGCAACGTTCGCGCGGCGCCTCGGTGAAAATCACGCCGATTACATTGCGATCGCTTCACGGAAGCGCGGGGCGGCGTACAGCATGATCGACGGCGTGCCGCCGTCGCGAGCGACGCTTCCGGGCGAATCGCGCCGCTAACGTCGGCGGATGTGCGACGCGTGCTGGCGAAACGTCTGCCGCATGGCGACGACCCGGTCCGACAGCGTACGACAGGCACGCTGCGCGATAGGCGTAAACGCGCCGGACAGGACGCTGATCTTGCGATGGAGGCGCTCGAACATGGCGGTCGAAGCCGAGCGCAGATGAAGATTGCTCATCGTCTTCTCCTTCGACGCAGCAAGGAAGAGAACGGGCTTGCGCGCTCCAGTTCGCCTGCCGTGCTGCGGGGCAAACAAATCGAAACACGCAGTGTGCGGCCGATCCGTCACCGGGCACACTGCCTGAGCTGCATATAACTTAGTTTCACTGATGAAAAATTTCAAGGTCCCGCGATGGGTGCGGAGACATTGATCTGGCAAGCCATAGCTGGTTACCGGTGGGCGGAAAACCGGGCGTTGCGCGCTTCGAGCGGAGCGCGTCAAGACTTCCGGCCTGCCTCAGGGCGGACACAACCTTTTCACAGTGTCGAGCAGCAGGTCGGTCGGGACTGGCTTGATGAGGCAGTCGTCCCAGTCCGCCGGCCCCCGCGACGACGGGAGCGTGGCTGTGACAACAAGGATCGGCAGGTGCGCCAGCGTCGGTCGCGCCCGGATGTGGCGGCACAGTTCACTGCCCCCCATCAGGGGCATCATCCAGTCCGTGATGATCAAATCGGGCGGCCGGCGCAGGGCGTGCTCGAGCGCCTCGGCGCCGTTGCGTGCACAGCACACGGCATACCCTTCGGCGGTGAGGATGAGACTCCACGCCTCGAGTAGCTCGGGTTGGTCGTCGACGAGCAGGACGAAAGCCATTTTGCTAGCCGTTAGTCTTGATTCCGGTAGGAGCAAATAGCGTTCCAGCCCGCGAACGCAGCCGCACGCGGTGAGGGCCCAGGGTCAGCCAGTCGGTGTCGAATTCCATTGTGTCCTCTACGCGGTGCACTGTTGCGCCGCGATGACGGGAGCCGGGCCACAATTTTCAAGCGCGAATGGCTGTTTTCTGCTCTTGAAATTTTCGTGGCAGTTCCTATCTTAGGTTTCGCTCAGGCAGACGCGCGGGTCGCCATGTCCCGTGCGCTGCGTGTTTCGATTTGTTTTGCCAAACGCTGGCAGGCGAACTGGAGCGCGTAGGCCCGTTCGCCTCCATGCATCACTTGGGGAGAACAGCATCATGAGCGATTTCTACTTTGGAACTGACCTCTTCAGCGAGTTCGACCGACTGCAGCGGCAGATGGCGAACCTCTTCGGTACTTTCCCGTCGAGTCTTCGGGCGAGCCGCTTCGGCGCGTTCCCGCCCGTCAACATTGGCGCCACCGACGACTCAATCGAGATCGTCGCGTTTGCACCCGGAATCAATGCGGCGGAACTCGACGTATCGATCGACAAGGGGCTGCTGACCATCAGCGGTGAGCGCAGGCCAGCGCAGCCGGATACCAGCGAGGACACGCGTGTCTATGCGCAGGAGCGCTTCACTGGCGCGTTCCGGCGGGTCATCGAGCTGCCGGAGAACGCAGACCCCGACAAGGTTCAGGCGCGCTACGAGAATGGCTGCCTGTCGATCGCTATCGGCAAGCGCGAATCCTCGAAGCCTCGCGCGATCACCGTCCAGTAATTCGAGGAGCCGAAAATGAGCGATACCACCGAACTGAGCAAGCGCGCCTCGTCGGCCGTCACGCGCAGCGAGAGCGAGGCGTCCATGCGCCGGATGACGATTTCTCCCGCCGTCGATATCTACGAGGACACTCAGGGCGTCACGCTGTGGGCGGACCTGCCCGGAGTCACCAAGGACAAGCTCGACGTGCGGGTCCATGACGGCAATCTCGCCATCGAGGCTGAGGCGGTCGTGCCGACACCGGCGAATCTGCGGCTGCAGCATGCCGAGGTCCGTGAGCCACGCTTTGCGCGCACGTTCACACTCTCCCCGGACTTCGATACGTCGAAGATCGAGGCGAGCCTGCAGGACGGCATACTGAAGCTCACGATCCCGCGCCGCGACGAGGCGCGCCCGCGGCGGATCGAAGTGCGTACGGACTGAAGTTGGCCGTCGGGCAGCAACGACAGGGAAAACACCGGGTGGCGGCTGGCTCGTGCGAACCTCCGCATTCGGAGGTTCGCACGAGCCAGCCGTTCCCAGTAGCTATGTCGCGCTGGCCAGGATTGAGTGCGATGGCCGACTGGCCCTGCGCCGATATGCACAGCGGTCGCTGACCGCTGCAGAAATGCAGCGCGACGCGCTGTCTTGCGCCCTCAGGCTGATTGGAAGGGGGACTTTCGCGACTGCGGAGTGCAGGGCGGCCGCGGCAGCCGCTCCCGAGACTCAGTCTGAAAACGTCGACGGCAGAAAAGCGGCGGCGCCGGCGCCGTGACCGGAATACGATTCTCCTACCAGATACCAGAGGAGGAAACGATGAACCCCGATCCGAAAAAGTGGAATCCCTTCAAGTTCCTTCGCGGGGCTGTGCGCAAGTCCGATGCGGACAGCCCGGAGAGCCCGCTGGCGAGCGAAAACGAACAATGGCGCGCCTCCCTGCCCGACATTGCGCGACTGTTCTCACGAGAACCATGGCGCGCAGTGGAGGAGTTTTTTCACGACCCGTTTGCAGGCCGTGGCGCGCTCGAACGATGGTTCGGCGACTTCAGTTCATCGCGCTTCCAGCCGCGCATCGACGTCGTCGATGAGGGACCGGTGCTGCGCGTGACCGCAGAACTGCCCGGGATGGAGCGCGAAGACCTGAAGGTGAGCGTCGAGGATGGCGCGATCGTGCTGCGCGGTGAGAAAAAGCAGGATGTGCGAAGTGAGGAAAACGGCTGCTACCGGCTGGAGCGTGCCCACGGACGCTTCGTGCGCACGATCCCGATGCCTGAATACGCCGATCCCGGTCGCGCCCTGGCAAAGTTCGATAATGGCGTACTCACGTTGACCGTGCCGAAAACGGAGCCGACGCCGTCCACGAGTCGCACGATCGATATCGGTTAGGACAAGCACGCAAAGCGCTATGACGGCGCGTGAAAACGAGGACTGGGCCGTTAGCTCAGTTGGTAGAGCAGCGGACTTTTAATCCGTTGGTCACTGGTTCGACTCCAGTACGGCCCACGTGAAGCGCTGAATCCGACGCCATTTGACGCACGTTTGCCTCCGGGATCCGCAACCCGTGCCTGTGTCGCGTAAGGTGACGACGACATTCATCCGGAGCGCACGACTTCACCATGCCAGAGAATTCGTTGCCCAGCTCTGTTCGACATCAAACGATCAATATGACGAAGCGCAACCATTTCGCCTGTAGCCCGGCTTGGCCGGGATCTGTTTCCGCATTGGCAACTGGAGAGGAATGCTATGGGAATCGGCGTGCAGATAGCTACGTCGGGCTTCCCGGCACGGCATCGCTGGAGAGTGAAGCCGCGTGTTACAGCTCATGCGCCCTCAAAAGTAGGCCGCTCATGTTGCCGATTGCTGGTGATCGATTGCGCGTCATTGCATGTCATCAGCAAACGCCGAGTACGAGGGAACACCGGGCGATCCGATTCTTCGAAAATACAGACGTGTGGAGCGGCGTGCGCAAGGTGGCTCCCAGGCAATCCGGGACACCCGTCTTTTGAGGTTCGCTAAACCCATGCTGGGAGATCCGTAACCGCAAGCTGTTTTTCATCCTTCGTCAAGGCGAGCGGTGGCTCAGGGGGCGAGCCGCGACATACGAAACGCCAAGCCCGGACGCTTGATGTACGAAAAAGTCCAAATCTTGAAGGCACCCCGAGACACGCGACGCATGGCGCACTGAGTCGTCCTTTGAGCCTGGTTCAATCTCGCACCAGAATTCCTGGCGACGGACACCGAGACGACGTGCCGCCTCATGGCGGTGAAAGTGACTCGCGAGCCAGAACCGGCAGCCATCAAAGAAGACCTTCATTGCCGGCCGCACCGCGCGCATCGAGCCGCAGCGGATCGCGGTCATCGCTTGCTCCAGCGCCTGGCCGTCGATGAACTGGTCAGCGGAGAGCTCATCAGCAATCGAGAGCTGTAAAAACTTGAGGTAGTCCCTCCCGAGCACGCCGGCAGGAAGCCTGACCGTTGAGCCGACAGGCGAACGAGGATCGCTGGGCATCGAGATGTCCGATTCCGCGGGACAGCACGAGGGTCGTGACACGGGCGTGTGTCGCCACAACCCCGACCTGTTGGTCAGGGCGGTTCATTCGTTCATTCTTCAGCCATGAGATGGCGGATAACCAGCGCCGGATCGGCGATGTCCAAGATCAGCCGGCGAAGGATGCGCCTGCGCATGTGCTCCTCGTCGAGCGTCCAGGGCGCGCCCTTGTCGCTGAGATAGCGCGCGAGGGCGTCCTGGTTGTCCTCACCGGCGGGAAGGTCAAGGCGGACAGCAAGCAGTCCCGCCACGACGTCGTCGATATCGACGTCCAGCGGCTTCGAATCAATGTTGAGCTTCAGTTTCATGACCGCTCCAGCACAAAAAGCGGCGCCGCGTGGCGGAGACAGCGTGCGGCGCCGAACCGGTTGCACCGGCCGCGACTGTTGGCCGGCGCATGCAGGAAACGCTGCCGGATCAGTAGTCAAACTCCGGTGCGGGGGTCTGCGCCGGTTTTTCGTCTTTCGGCGCTTCGGCAACCGTTGCATCCGTCGTCAGGATCAGCCCGGCAATCGATGCGGCATTCTGTAGTGCCGTGCGCGCAACCTTGGTGGGATCGACCACGCCCGCCTCGACAAGGTCGCCATACTCGCCAGTGGCCGCGTTGTAGCCGAAGTTGCCGCTGCCTTCGAGCACCTTCGCGATGACCACAGAAGGCTCATCCCCCGCGTTGGAAGCGATCACTCGCAGCGGCGCCTCGAGCGCGCGCAACACGATCTGGACGCCCGCGCCCTGATCACTGTTGGCGCCTTTCAGGTTCATCACCGCCGAACGCGCGCGCAGCAGCGCCACACCACCACCCGGCACGATGCCTTCCTCGACCGCCGCGCGGGTGGCGTGCAGCGCGTCGTCCACGCGGTCCTTCTTCTCCTTCATCTCAACCTCGGTCGCCGCTCCGACCTTGATGACGGCCACACCGCCCGCAAGCTTTGCCACGCGCTCCTGCAGCTTCTCGCGGTCGTAGTCGCTCGTCGCCTCTACTACCTGCGCCCGGATGGACTTCACGCGTGCCTCGATGCGCTTTTCGTCGCCGGCGCCGTCGATGATGATCGTGTCGTCCTTGCGCACTTCGACGCGCTTCGCCCGGCCGAGATCGTCAAGCGTTGCCGTCTGCAACTGCTTGCCGGTTTCCTCGGAGATGACGGTTGCACCCGTGAGGACGGCGATGTCTTCAAGCATCGCCTTGCGGCGGTCGCCGAAACCGGGCGCCTTGACGGCCGCGACCTTCAGGATGCCGCGCATCGCGTTGACCACAAGCGTGGCGAGTGCCTCGCCGTCGATGTCTTCCGCGACGATCAGCAGGGGCTTGCCTGCCTTGGAGGTCGCTTCGAGGACCGGCAGCAGATCCCGGATGTTCGATATCTTCTTGTCGTGCAGCAGGATCAGGGCGTCGTCCAGATACGCCGCCTGCTTCTCCGGATCGTTGATGAAGTAGGGGCTCACGTAGCCGCGGTCGAACTGCATCCCTTCAACTACGTCCAGCTCGTTCTCGAGCGACTTGCCGTCTTCGACGGTGATCACCCCCTCCTTGCCGACCTTCTCCATCGCATCGGCGATGATTTTCCCGATCGCCTCGTCGGAGTTCGCCGAGATCGAGCCCACCTGGGCGATTTCGCGATTGGTGGAAATGGGCTTCGAGAGCGCACGTAGTTCGTCGAGCACGGCGCCCACGGCCTTGTCGATGCCCCGTTTGAGGTCCATCGGGTTCATGCCCGCTGCGACGTGCTTCATGCCTTCCTGCACGATCGCCTGCGCCAGCACAGTGGCCGTGGTGGTGCCGTCTCCGGCGACATCGGCCGTTTTCGAGGCAACTTGTTTCACCACCTGGGCCCCCATGTTCTCGAAGCGGTCCTTCAGCTCGATTTCCCTCGCGACCGACACACCGTCCTTGGTGATGGTCGGCGCGCCGAAGCTGCGCTCGATCAGCACATTGCGGCCTTTCGGACCGAGCGTGACCTTCACGGCATCGGCGAGAACGTTCACGCCCTTAACGATACGGGCGCGCGCGCTGTCATGAAATTTGACGTCTTTTGCACTCATGTTGTTGCTCCGGGAAGTAGTCGTTGACTCAAGGCGTCGCGAACGACCGGTCCGGTGTCCGCGACCGTAATGAGGTTTCAGGCCGCCTTGCAGGCGGCGCCCGCGTCGGCCTCGAGCACGCCCATGACGTCTTCCTCGCGCATGACGAGCAGTTCCTCGCCGTCGACCTTGACGGTCTGGCCTGCGTATTTGCCGAAGAGGACCTGGTCACCGACTTTGAGTTGGAGCCCGCGCAGCGTTCCATCCTGCAACAGCCGGCCGCTGCCGACTGCGACGACTTCGCCTTGTTCTGGTTTTTCTGCCGCTGAATCGGGAATCACGATGCCCGAAGCTGTCGTCCGCTGCGTCTCGATTCGCTTGACGATAACCCGGTCGTAGAGGGGACGAATCTGCATTCACATCTCCTGAGCGATTAAAGGATCACCAATAAGGGAATCCGGCTGCAGGTGCCGGGGCGCGTGGAGCGCCGCGCTGCAGCCGAGCCAATGTCTGGCGGAGAGCGAAATAGAGGCGCCCACCGCGCGCTTCAAGGGGGCGTGGAAATGGCTCTTTGTAACAAATTGTTTCAGCGTGGCAGCAGGATGCGATGGACCGTGCCGAGGCGATAAACCGTGCGGCCGCGCCCGTCGGGTCGGCGGGGTAGAGGCGACACAGGACAGGGCGGCTGGCGTCCGCCATCGACGTCAAGGGTGTCGTCCGGCACATTGAGCGTGTGCCACAGGCCGCCCTTGACGGGGCGGAATAGCCAGCGCACGTAGCCCCTGCGCGCGGCAAGCTGCATCAGCTCGTCGCGATCGGTCTCGTCATCGAGAAGTTGCGGGTCGCGGGCCATGTCCTCTCCATAGTCGCCGAACGCTCGCCGGCAGGCTAGCGTCTCGGCAGCGCTGGCGCCGATCACGTTGCAGCCGCGCCGCTCGACGCGCTCGACATCCCACGCACCGGATTGCCAGGCGGCATCAAGCAGCATGGCGTCCACGGTCTCGAAGCTGTGCCACGGTGCATCGAGCTGGACGGCCGATCCCGGAACCGGGCGTGGCGGGATCTCAATGCCGGGCAGCACAAGCGGCGTCGCGCGCCGGAATCCGTGCCAGTGGAGTATTGCGATGAGCGGCGTATTCACCTGCGCCGCCGCCGTGACGGTGACGGCAAAGAGCGGCAGGCGCACGGCGTCGATCTGTTCCTGAAGCCTGTCGAAAAGGTCCATGAAGCCTCCCGGTTGACATGTTGCAGGGCCTCTTGAAATTTCCGTTCCTTGCGCTATTTTATGCATCGCTCAGGCAGTCGCGATTAAGCGCTGCGTGTTTCGATTTGTTTGTCGGCGGGGTTTCCCACGGACAGGCGGACTGGAGCGCGTGGTTCCGTTCGTCTTTCGTGGCGGCCCCGGTTTCAAGGAGCCAGTCATGAGCGATGTTTTCTTCAGCACCGATCTGCTGGGCGAATTCGACCGCCTGCACCGGCAGATGGCCGGCGTCTTCGCGGGCTTTCCCGCCAGCCTGCGCGCCATGCGCAGCGACACCTTTCCTCCCGTCAACATCGGCAGCACCGACGACAGCGTCGAGATCGTCGCGTTCGCGCCAGGGCTCGACCCGGCAGCGATCGATGTCTCGATCGACAAGGGGTTGCTGACGATCAGCGGCGATCGCAAGCCGCCAGAACCGGGGATGCGGGAGGAAACGCGTGTCTACGCGCAGGAGCGCTTCCAGGGCGCGTTCGAGCGTGTGATCGAGCTGCCGCAGCACGCCGATCACGACAAGGTCAATGCGCGTTACGTGAACGGTTGCCTGACCATCAGCGTCGGGCGTTCCGAGGCACTGAAGCCTCGTGCCATCACCGTCCAGTAAGTCCCTCGACCCGTCATGAGCGTTACGGAGGACATCATGTACGACAGCACTGAACTGGCTAAACGTCCGTCGGGCACCCAAGTCGCCGCCCGTGAGGGTGCGGAAACCGCGAAGCAGCTCACCCGCATTGCACCTGCGGTCGACGTGTTCGAGGACAGCCGCGGCATCACGCTGTATGCTGACCTGCCGGGCGTGCCGCGCGAGAAGCTCGACGTGCGTGTGCAGGACGGCAGTCTGAACATTGAAGCTGAGGCAGTGATTCCCACGCCATCCGGGCTGCGACTGCAGCACGGTGAAGTGCGTCACCCGCACTTCTGGCGCGCGTTCACGCTGAGCCCGGACTTCGACGTCTCGCGCATCGACGCGCAGTTGCGCGATGGGGTGCTCAAGCTGACCATCCCGCGCCGCGAGGAGGCGAAGCCGCGACGCATCCAGGTGGGTGTTGGTTAGGCGTATGCACAGGGGCGAGTCTGGACGTACGGCGTGGCGCGCAGGGCCCGCGCCGTGTCACCCGACACGCGGAGCAATTTATGGACAACGTCCGCAGCCAAAGCTGGAAAGGCTTCACGATCGACACCAGCGCGTTTCCGGTACGGCACTGTGCGCTGCCTCTCGCCGGCCCGGAGACGTACGTGGCCATCGTGCGCATCCGGCATGCGGAGCGGACCGTCGCGGATTGGCACTTGCCACGCTATGCCCAGCACTGGGCAAGCGCGGACGAGGCGCACCGGGAAACGGTCGAGTACGCGATACGCGCCATCAACGCGGGTTATCTCGACGACACCGGTTCGCCGGCGCGCTTCCTCACATGACGGTGCCGCGCTGCCACGCAGCGCGGCACCTGAACG
The DNA here is from genome assembly GCF_053525655.1 of Trinickia camelliae. Lineage (NCBI taxonomy): Bacteria > Pseudomonadati > Pseudomonadota > Betaproteobacteria > Burkholderiales > Burkholderiaceae > Trinickia > Trinickia camelliae. The sequence continues at coordinate 86,506 of NZ_JBCHAA010000016.1, read as the reverse complement.
GCCTGCACTGCATGTCGTTTTTCTGCAGGGGGCCTCTGCTTTCGGGAACCTGTTTTACGGGAGAAGAAAATGCTCAGTCCACACGAATTTGCGACCCTGATGCTGGTCCGTCAGGCGCCGGACCAGCTCGATATGAATCGCGCCGAGCTCGACGCGCTGCTTGAGCGCCAGCTGGTCATGCTGGAACATTGCGCCGAGGGCGCTCGCCGCGCGTACCTGACCGGGAAGGGCAGAACGTTCCTCGACGCGCTCCACCCGGGCGACGCACCACGTCGAAGCCGGAAGACCGCCGGCAACGACGGTGGGACAAGCCCGGAAACGCCCTCCGTGCCAGGTGGCATCACGACGGATATTGTGGTGCCGGGACGCGCAGGCTGAATGGCTGCGCGATCGCAACGACAGGCCTGTCGTCCTTCGTGACGAGCGGGCGCGAGGTTACCGGGGACCTCCCGGTAACCTCGCGGCGGGGACAAGTGTCATGGTAGCGTGTCCTCGCGCTTTGCCGACGTCCCGGGCCTGCGGTGCCATACGGGATCGCGTGTACGCCGGGTCGAATTGCAAATCCCGCATCGCCGGGCTCGCTTCGGGAACAACGTTCTGCCTGAGGTGTGATATGCAAACGGACAACGTCATGGAGTATCACGGCTGCGAGGTACGGCCGGTGGTCACCGCCACGGGAAAGGGCCGCTACGCAGCGGCGGCCATCGTCACAGACCGGGCTGGCGAAACACGCACGCTCGGCGTCGATGGGGACTTCGCCAACGTCCAGGCGGCACGCGATGAAGCGCTAGAACTTGCCGTCGCATGGATCCAGCAACGCTCCGTCGTTTCGGACCGGTATGTCAGACGGACCTAGTCAGGGCCCAGGCAGCAACTGCGGTCCGAGAGCGAGGTGAACACCTGCGATTTGATGGTCGATCCGATTCCGGTTCGCTGTGCCGGCGAAACCATTTGGGCTCAAGCCACTTCGAGGAAAAGAGAATGACAGACATCGCAGTCATCGATCCCGACAAGGACGCGCTTTATGAACGCATCCGGTTCCTGCTCTTCAGCGCTGATCTGCCGGTGCAGCGTCTGGAAGCCGACATCAACGATATCGGACGTTTCACCGCGCCGGATGTGCGCTCACCGCACCTGCGCCTGGTCGAGGCCATGCCGCCGCTCACGCCTGCTGCCGAAGCGATCGTGCGCGCCATGATTCGCGCATATGGCATCGAGCTGTTCGGGCGCGGCAGTGCGAATTCCCGGCTGCGTGCCCTGATAAAGGCTGGCCCCGTCAAGTTTGGACAGACTGCCTTGATGCTGGGGCCTGACGCGCCCGTGCCGGAACGTGCCCGTCCGCTCGTCGAGGAGTTCAATCGAATCTTCGAGCGCTATCCGGAGAGCGGCTTCGCCCAGGCCCGATGCCTTCTCTCGGGAATTGGCCTGCCCGTCGGTCGCGACGTGCCTGGCCAGCCAAGTCGCTCACTCCAACGCGACTAGCAGGTTGGTCATGCGTGCAAACACCTCGCTTTGGGAACATCGCCTCACGCCGTAGCGGTCAGTTATCGCGAGCCGCGCTCGGCCGCATCGAGCGAACCCGCTTCACATTGGAACGCTGCTGGAGCCGCAATGTGCCGCTGCGCGTCCTCAAGGCTGCTGAGGAAAGCGTTATGAGGGGCGCCCGGGATTCGCAATTATGCGATGCAGCGCATAAGGCCATCTCTCGTTATGCGCCGAAGCGCATACGCGCTCACCTTGTTTGCGCCCTTGGGGCGACGCAAACTCCTTCCCCTGAAGCGGGATCAGACGCCAAGGACAGGGCAATCATGGCTCTGAACGGTGACGGACCGATAAATCTGATTATCAGTCCGGATGCAAATTCAGTCTAAACTGGCGGTCATGAAAACGCGTGACACCTTGCCGGTCGACGAGACCGATTCCAGCTTCCCCGACGAAGCGGAGCTCGCCGCATTGCGCAGTTGGTATGCGGGCCTTGACGCACGGGCCGCCGTTGTCCGCTATCTGGGCGACCGAAGAGCAACCGGCGCATCCTCGCGCGGCGTGCTCGGCCGGATACGTCGGCGGCTCATCGCGTACGCGCAGGCGCGCCATCGCGGGGATCTGGCGGGCGTCTTCGTCGATCGCCCAACGAAAGCATCGGCGGATCGCGTGGCCCGCGCAATCGAGACGCTGCGCAATCTGCCGGTGCCCGTACCGATGATCGCCGATCCGGTGGATCTGTGGTTACCATCGCGTATCGTTGCATCACTGCACGCGCACGGCATCCGGACGCTGGCCGACCTGACCGTGCGGATTCCGCGACGGCGTCGCTGGTGGTTGGCCATCGCCGGACTCGGTGTTGCAGGCGCGCGCCGAATCGAGGCGTTTTTCGCCGCCCATGCTGCCCTGACCGAACGCGCGCGTGCGTTGATTGTCGCTACACCGGTCGGCAACATCGTGCCATGGGAGCAGTTGCGTGTGCCACACGAGGTCGACGGCTCGCGCGGACAGTTCCGCGCCCCGGTGGACGCCTGCCTGCTCAAGGCTTCGAATGACTATGAGGCGGTTCAGTCCTGGCTGTCGCTGCACGAGTCGGCGGCCACGCAGCGCGCTTACCGGAAAGAAGCCGAACGCCTGATCTTGTGGGCGATCGTCGAGCGCGACTGCGCACTGTCGTCTCTCACCACCGACGATGCGATCGCGTACCGGAGTTTCCTGCGGCGGCCGACACCGCGTGAACGCTGGATCGGGCCATCGCGGCCGCGGCACAGTGTCGAATGGCGGCCCTTCAACGGCGCTCTGTCACCCCGCTCAGCGGCGTACGCCCTGAACGTTCTCTCGGCGATGTTTCGCTGGCTGGTCGAGCAACGCTACGTGCTCGCGAATCCGTTCGCCGGCGTCAAGGTCAAGAGCCACGCGCAGCGTGCGGGACTGGACGTGTCCCGCGGCTTCTCCGAAGGCGAATGGCTGCTGATCCGCACGCTCGCTGACGGCCTCGAATGGTCGTACGGCTGGAGCGAAACAGCCGCGCAGCGCCTGCGATTTCTGCTGGACTTCGGCTACGCGACCGGCCTGCGCGCGAGCGAGCTGGTCGGCGCGAAGCTCGGCGATATCCGTCGCGACGAATACGGCGATCACTGGCTGCATGTACTCGGCAAAGGCGGCAAGCTCGGCAAGGTAGCGCTGCCGTCACTGGCCCGAACCGCGCTTGATCAATATCTCATGCAGCGCGGCCTGCCAGTCACCCCGGAGCGCTGGAATTCCGCGACGCCGCTCGTCGCAAGTCTTGAGGAAGATGGTGCGCGTATCGAAAGCACGCGCCTCGGGCGCGTGCTGCGCCGGTTCTTCGTGCTGGCGGCCGACGCGATTCAGGACGAACGACCGGCGACCGCTGAGAAGCTGCGGCGCGCGAGCCCCCATTGGATGCGCCACACACACGCGTCGCACGCGCTCGCGCGTGGCGCCGAGCTGATCATGGTGCGGGACAATCTCCGTCATTCGTCGATTTCGACGACGTCGACCTATCTGCATAGCGACGAGGTGCAGCGAGCTCGGCAGTTCAATCAGGCATTCGAGGCGCGTAAGGTCTAAAGTACGAGCGCGCCGATCGCAAATTGGCCAAATGAGGCGCCCTGATGAAGGACAGGATCGCGAGTGTGCTTCAACAACGACCAAGGTTTTGCAATGGGATACGCGATTCGAACGTTTCTGGTCACGCCGGACGACGGCATCCGGAAGATCGGAGTGACGCGTTACTGGAACATGCTGGGTGCTCCGGACAGTCATCGCCTGCCGGAGTTTGCTGATCAGCGTGTGCACCTCGCAAACCTGACCATTGAACTGTTGAACCGCAAGCCCGTGCACGTGGTCAATCGGGATTTTGTGATTGTCACTTTTGATGCGCAGGGCCGTCTCAATGTCGATCAGATAATGCAGCGCGGTAGCTCGCTGTTTGAAGTCTTCATGGCCTCCAACCTGGGCCGTAACGACAAGGAGGGCACTGCGAAGGTTGTCGATGCCACGGCCCGCTTTACCGTACAAGGCAGTCAATGGACGCCAACACCCGCCTTGATCCAGGCCCTTGACGAGGCAGCCCTGGGATTGCGACGGTGTCGAGGCGTTTAGGCGGCTAGACGCTTATGGCGATCCGAACATAAGCCGAGCGTAGTTCATAACTTAAAGGCTTATGATAGAAAATTGCGCTCACCTTGTTTATCCCCCGTAACCACCGCCCGGCAATGCCGAATGATCGACTCCACTGGCGCCCGGCAGCTTTTGCAGTGCGTCGAGCTCGCAACGGCTGCCGACCTGCAAGCCGAACCCCACGAACCGCGATTTGGACGCCTTGCGAACGACATAGCAAAAGTGCGAGGCACCCGCGCCGCGCAGGAGCAGCAAGGTTTCGTCACGCGAAACGGTTTGTAGCCCGAAGTCGTTGAGAAAACGCTCGGCTTTCTCGAGGTCTGGCCGATCGAACATCAAATAGGCCAAAGCCGTCGCTTTTGCCGTCGGATTCGGATGACGCGCCGGTTGCTCAGTCGTCAGCTCCGGGGCGGCACCGTTTTCGGTGGTCGTCTCCATAGTCCCTCCATTTATTTCATTAGACCGGCGTCCGGCGCCGTTAATGACATTAAACTCATCACTGATAGTTTTGTCAATATAGAGGTTCGAATCTATACTGTGAAAAGGACCACAAGTGACTCGATCATGACGACCACGACCAATCGTCGGACCCCAAAACGCTCGCCGCGTGCGGCGCCCTCGCCGGCCCCCGTTGTCGAAGAGCGGGAGCCGCGCGGTGCTCGCCGCAAACGTGAAACCCGCGCCCGTCTGCTTGATGCCGCGCTGAGGCTGATGGCCGAGAAGGGCATGGAAGGCGTCGCAATCAACGAAATCACCGAGGCCGCTGATGTCGGCTTCGGCTCGTTCTATAACCACTTCGAGTCGAAAGAGGCGATCTATTCGACCCTCGTCGACAATGTGTTCGAGGAATTCGCGGACATGCTCGACCGCCTCTCGGGCGGTATCCCTGATCCCGCAGAGGTCGTTGCGGTTTCGGTCCGTCATACCATCCTTCGTGCGCGGCATGATCCGGTTTGGGGCCGATTCCTGATCCGAGAAGGTTTTTCCGCCGGCATGTTGAGCCGCGGGTTAGGCCAGCGGCTGCTGCGCGACATCGGCAACGGTATCGAGGCGAAGCGATTCGTTGTCGCCGACCCCCTGATTGGCTTTCTCGCGGTAGGCGGCACAGTACTTTCTGCAATCGCAGCCGAACTGAACTACGTCGTGCCGGGCGCAACCGCTGCGGACGTCCTAGAAGAACTCGGCTTCAATGGCGAGCACCTTCCCGAGCGTACGGCAGCCATGCTCCTGCAGACGCTCGGGCTCAAGCGCGCAGAAGCGGAGAAGGTCGCAGCGCGTCCGCTGCCGGCGGCAGAGGAAACCGTCGAGGAAGACTGACGGAAAGCACGCGTGGACCGCGATCCCGCGCACATGCGCAGAACCGCGACGCCCATTGGCGCTCAGTCAACGGCGCGCGGATGAAATTTGCTTGCTGCTCGTTGAGAGACGAATCCGGCGTCCGTCAATTGAGCGACGCCGAGGACAGGAGGACAGGAGGACAGGACAAGGCGTTCGGTGCGCTCTTGCGCGATGCCACCGCCTGCCTTGACGGGCTGTCCGCCGTACTCGCGGCGAGCCCGCGTACCACCTCGGCGATTTGCGCGGCGATGATGGCGATCGCGCGCCGGTGACCGTCGACGATCGCCTGATAGCCGTCCGACACGGGTTCGCTCAACACGCTGTGACAGGTCAGTGCGCCCGCACCGTCCGGCCTCTGCACATTCCATACGACGTCGACCAGCACATGGGAGCGAGGCCACGATTCGAAACGCTGGACCTCGGCGGCAATCTGATAGACGGGAACGTCTGCCCCGTTCACCAGCGCGCCGGGTCCGGCCATGCCGGCCTGTCGGCTGACGCCGGCAATGAGCGCGGAGCGGATCTCCTCCGCGAGCGACGAAGCCCAACGATCGTCCTCCAACACCTTCACTTGCGCCGCATCGACCTGCACGACAAGCTGACTTCTCGCGACGGCGGCAGGCACTTTCACAGGCCGCACGTCGATGCGCCAGGCAGAGGCTGCGCTACTGGTCGCGGGCGTCGCCGATGAGTCGGTTGCGAGCGTATAGAAGCGCGCTGAAGGCGAAGCGCAAGCCCCCACGAAGACGAGGCCCGCGACGGCCACTGCGCGTGGCAACCCACGTAGCGAGGGGCGTAAGATCCGGATCATGGCTGGTCTCCCTTCTTGCCAAACAACAGCGCCTGCGGATGGCGCTCGAGGTAATCAGCAAGCGCATTCAGCGATTGCAACGTACGCGTCAGTTGCTGCATCGCGTCCTGAATGTCGGACTGCATCGGCGCAGCCTGGTGAAGCGTCGTTTCGGCGGTGCTGAAAGTCTTTTGCGCGGCCGCCAGCGTGTCGCGCGCTTGCGGCACGACCTCGGTGTCCATATGACCGAACAGCTTGTTGGCGTTTTCGAGCGCACCATTCAGGTTGTTCCCGATCTTGTCGAACGGAACCTGGTTCAGCTTTCGGGCGATGTCCGCGACCTGCACCTGCAGCTCGTCGAGCGTGTTCGGCACGGTCGGCAGTTCGATCGGATTGCGGCTCACATCGACACTCGCGCGAGGTGCTTTCGGGAACATGTCGAGCGCGACGTAGAGCTGGCCGGTCAGCAGGCTGCCGGTTCGCAACTGTCCGCGCAGCCCCTCCGTCACGAGGTGCTGAAGCAGCTCGTGACCACCCGGCGTGTTGGGGTCGGGCAGCGCGTCATTCGAGCGTCGGCTCAGGCGGTCGGGATATAGCGCCATCGAGACCTTCATGCTGAAACTCTTCTGCGCTTCGCTGTATTCGATACCGATGTCGGTCACCTGCCCCAGCACGATCCCGCGAAGATCCACCGGCGCGCCGACGGACAGCCCTCGCAGCGACTGGTCGAATCGCATTACGATATTGAGCGGCTGGCCGTCAGGCTCGCGCATCGCCTCCTGCTCGTCGGCCGCGAGCCGGAACTCGGCCTTGTCCGCTGCGAGCGCTCCGCCGTCCTGACCGGGCGGACTCTGGAATGCCAGCCCGCCGACCACGACGGTCGCAAGAGACTGGGTATTGAGCTTCAGACCGTTCGAATCGAGACGCAGATCGACGCCGCTTGCGTGCCACCAGCGCGTCTGGGTCCTGACATACTGATCGAACGGCGCATTGACGAACACATTCACGATCACACCGTCGCCGTGAGGGTCGAGGGAGAAGCCGACCACCTGCCCGGCCTGGATACGATGGTAGAAAACCGGCGCGCCGATATCGATCGAGCCGAGCGATTCGCCTCGCAGCGTGTACTGATGTCCCCGTTGGCCCGTCGTGACGATGGGCGGGTTTTCGAGTCCGACAAAGGCGGTTTGCGTGTCGGCCGAGCGTCCGATATCCGCGCCGATGTAGGCGCCCGAGAGCAACGTACCGAGGCCCGAGATCCCGTTGGCACCGACGCGCGGACGCACGACCCAGAACCGTGTGCCTTCTGTTGCGAATCGCGCGGCGTCCTTGCCGAGCTGGATGCTCACGATTACGCGCCGCAAATCCTTCGACAGCGTGATAGCTTGCACGAGGCCGATGTCCACGTCCTTGTACTTGACCTTGGTCTTGCCCGCCTCCATGCCTTCCGCGCTATCGAAGGTGACGGTTACGACGGGCCCTTTTTCAGCGACCGATTTCGCCACGAGCACAATGCCGATCAATGCACAGATCAGGGGAACTAACCATATTAGGGACGGCAGCCAGCGCTTGCGCGGCCGAACTTCGGGGCTGGGCAGATTGGGAAGATGCATCGTACGGGTATTTCAGAGAGTCCGGTTTGTTGAGAGCCAGCGCCGCAGTCAGTGCACGCTTCGCCGATCGGTTCGTGCGCAATGCTTGTCTGCATCGACGTCGTCCCAGATGAGCCGTGGATCGAATTGATGCGACGCGAGCATCGTGAGGATCACCACCGCCGCAAAAGCGAGCGCGGCCGGTCCTGCCGTGATGACCGCAAAAGAGCCGAAATGCACGAGCGTGACGGTCAGTGCGACGACAAAAACATCGAGCATCGACCAGCGGCCGATACGCTCGACGAGCCGATAAAGCGCGGTGCATTCCCGAGGCCGCCAGGCTGAGCCTCGACGAGCGGTTAGCGTGAGAAGCGTGAGAACGGCCAGCTTGAGCATCGGTACGAGAACGCTCGCGACAAATACCACCACGGCGAGCGGCCAGTCGCCCGAAGTCCAGAAGTACGCGACGCCGCCCAGGATCGTGTCGTCCTCGGAGCGGCCGAGCGACGACGCATGCATGATCGGGAGCAAATTGGCCGGGATATAGGCGAACACGGCAGCAAGCAGCAGACTGGTGGTTCGCGTGAGGCTGTCTGCGCGGCGTTGGTGTAGCGGGTGCCCGCATCGCGAGCAGCGCTGGTGCGTCCGGCCTGCTGCGTGCGCCTGAACCAGACCGCATGCGTGACAGCCGACCAGTCCTGCGCGCTGTGCGGTCATGGCGGACGAACGCGCCTGTTCGCGCGTTCGCTGCGCCCCCAGAAAGCGCTCGCGTCGACCAGCGACTCTTTTCCAGTGAATATCGGTCTTGCGGGCAGACGTGAGCCGCTCGTGGACCGCCCACAGCCGGCCAGGATCGAATGATGCGACGACGGCCAGCATCACGGTCAACCCAGCCAATGCAAAGAGGCCAGGCCCCGCGATCACGTCGGCGATGCTGACCATCTTCACGATCGTCACGAGCACGCCAAGCATGAATACTTCGACCATGCACCACGGACGCACCAGTTGCACGACGCGCAACACCCGGTTGAAACGGGGCGGGACCTTGCCGATGCGAAGCGGCACCAGCAGATAAAGAAAGGCGATCAGCTCGATCAGCGGAAAGAGTATCGATGAACAAAACACCATCGCCGCGACCGAGCGCATATCGCTTGTCCAAAGCGAGCGCACCGCGCCAACGAGCGTCGCTTCGGACGTCATGCCGTTGGCATTCAGCTCGATCACCGGGAAAGCCTGCGCGATGCAGAACGTGATCAACGCGGCGAGCGTCACGGAGCAGATGCGGTCGAGCGACGCGCCGACGCCCGCCAATGCGCCCAGCTTCGCTGCGCATCGCGTGCAGCTCGCGACGCGCGCTCCGACGTCCGCTGGCTTGCGCATCAGCAGATCGCATTCGTGACAGGCAATCAGTCTGCGATGTTCCATGCTTGTCATACGCGCGCGATCATTGCGTCGACGCTGCCGTCTGCTGCGCCACGGGCAGTTCCCCCATCGCCTGGAACAACGCCGCCGTATCGCTCATGCGCTGGCTCGCTGCGCGTACCGAGCCGATCTGCGCGTTGAGATAGCGGGACTCGCTGGCGTGTGTTGCCGACGACGGAAGCGCGCCCATGCGATGGCGCGACGCCGTATCGTCGAACGCGGCGTGCGCGGCGTCCGCGGCAACGTCCGCCGAGGCGAGCGTCTGCGCGTCGTTATCCAGCGCGGCCAGCGAATTCGCGACATCCTGGAACGCGGAGAGCACCGTCGACTTGTAGTGCAGCACGGCGGCGTCGTATGCATCGATCGACGCGCGACGCTCCGCGAACAAAGCCCCGCCATGGAAGATCGGCTGCGACATCGCCGCGCCGAGCGCCCACAGGCCGCCCGCGCCCGAGAACACCGCCGGCCAGCTGAAGCCGCCGCGCCCCATCGCGGCCGTGAGCGACAGGCTCGGGAACATCTGCGCCGTCGCGGCGCCGACGTCGGCCGCGGCGGCCTTGACGGCGGCGTCCGCTGCCTGGATGTCCGGGCGCGAACGCAACAGGTCCGAAGGCACCGCGACGGGCACGTTCACGGGCAGCGCGAGACTGTCGAGATCCGGCACGCCCGGCGCGTTGTCCGGCGTGCGGCCGATCAGCACCGACAGCGCATGGACCGCGCAAGCGCGTTGCTGCCGCAGTGCAGGCAGCGTCGCAGCGATCGACGCCGCATCCTGTTTCGATTCGAGCATTTGGGCGCGGGAGACCGACCCGAGCGCGAAGCGCTGCTCGTCCTCGTTCGCGGCGGCATTGGACACTTCCACGAGCCGCTCGGTGAGCGCGATCTGCCGGTCGAGAGACGCGACATTGATCACGCTCGCGACGATGTTGGCGGCAAGCGCGCGCCGCGACGCCTCCAGTTCGAATGCCTGCACGTGCACGCGCGCGGCGCTTGCCGAGTTCGTGTAACGCGTCTGGCCGAACAGGTCGAAGGTGTAATGCGCGAACACCTGGCCGGCGAAGAAGTTGTATTGCACCTGCTCCGGTCCGACTCCCGGCACGACGGGCGCGCGGGCGCGCTCGACCTGCACGGCGCTGTCGATCGACGGCAGCGTCGATGCGCCGACCTGCGCGCGCAGTTGTTCTTGCGCGGCCGCGAGCGTGCGCTGGGTTGCCGCGAGGTTCGGGCTGTTGCGCAGGCCCTCGTCGACGAGCGCATCCAGCGCGTTGGACCGGTACAGGCGCCACCATTGGGGGGCCGCTGTCGCGCCGACATCGAATGTCTGCGCGACGCCACCGGCCGTCACGGTTTTCGACGGCTGCGCCTGCGCGCCGTAGTGCTCCGGCGAAGGCATCGCTGGCGCTTCGCCGCTCGGCCCGAATGAGCAAGCCGCGATGCTCAGTGCGGCAGCCACCGCCAGCACGGAAGTCCTATAGGTAAAGCTCATCATCAAGCCTCCGTATGCTCGGCGACGAGCGGTTGCGTGCCGCGTTCGTCGCGCCGGACCCTGAAGCAGGTCGCGTAGAGCGCCGGCAGAAAGAACACCGTCAGCACCGTGGCGACGGTGATGCCGCCCATCAGCGCGGTCGCCATGGGGCCGAAGAAGCCCGAGCGAAGCAGTGGTATCAGCGCGAGAACGGCGGCGGCGGCGGTCAGCATGATCGGCCTGAAACGCCGCACCGTCGCGCCGATGACAGCGTCGAAGCGCGGGTGCCCCGCCGCGATGTCCTGATCGATCTGGTCGACGAGGATCACGGAGTTGCGCATGATGATGCCGAACATCGCGATCACGCCCAGCAGCGCGACGAAGCCAAACGGCTTGCCGAACAGCAGCAGCGCGGTCACCACACCGATCAGGCCCAGCGGCGCGGTCAGCACGACAATAAAAGTACGCGCGAAGTTCTTGAGCTGGATCATCAGCAGCGTGAGCACCGCGATGATCATCAGCGGCATTTCCGCGTTGATCGAAGTCTGGCCTTTCACGCTCTCCTCCACCGCGCCGCCCACGTCGATCCGGTAGCCGACCGGCAGCCTCGCGCGCTCGGCCGTCAGCGCACGGTCGATGTCGCGCGTGACGTCGATTCCCTGCGCGTCGCCGCGCACGTCCGCCTGCACCGTGATGGTCGGCTGGCGGTCGCGCTCCCAGATCACGCCGTATTCCAGCGCGTCGCGCACGTGCCCGAGCGAGCCGAGCGGCACCGGGCCGTTCGGCGTCGGCATGGCGAGGCTCGTGAGCTGTGCGGGGTTAACGCGCTCGCTCCTGGGCGAGCGCAGGTCCACGTCGATCAGCTTGTCGCGCTCGCGGTACTGCGTGACCGTGTAGCCGGACAGCGTCATCGCGAGGAAGCTGGAGACGTCCTCCGACGTGACGCCAAGCTGCCGCGCCCGGTTCTGGTCGATCTCGAACGAGATCGAGCGTTCAGCGGGCTCGTCCCAGTCGAACTGGACGTTGCGCGTGCGCGAGTCGGCGCGGGTCTTTTCTGCGACCGTTTCCGCAATGGCGTGCACGGTCGCGATGTCGTCGCCGCTCACGCGGAACTTGATCGGAAAGCCGACGGGCGGCCCGTTTTCGAGGCGGGCGACGCGCGTGCGAACTCCGGAGAAGTCCTTCTCCAGTTTCGCGTCGAGCCAGTGCATCAACTGTTCGCGCGTCTCGACGTCTTTCGCGGTAACGACGAACTGCGCGAAGTTCGGCTGCTGAAGCTGCTGGTCGAGCGGCAGGTAGAAACGCGGCGCGCCGGTGCCCACGAAGTCGACGAAATGCTCGATTTCCGGCTTGCCACCCAGCACCTTTTCGAGGCGCTTCGCTTCACGCAGCGTCGCTTCGAACGAGGCGCCCTCCGGCAACCTCAGATCGACCAGCAGTTCCGGCCGCTCCGAATTCGGGAAGAACTGCTGCGGCACGCGCGTAAAGGCCGCCATCGCGATCGCGAACAGCACGACCGTGACGCCGAGCACGGCCCAGCGGCGGTCGATGCACCATCCGACCCAGCCCGACAGACGCCGGTAAAAGGCCGTGTTGTACACGTCGTGCTCGTGGTCATGCTCACCGCTCCCGTGGCGTTTATGCTCCGGCAGCAGGTGGAAGCCCAGCAACGGCACCAGCACGACCGCGGCGAACCACGAAACGATCAGCGCGATAGCCGACACCTCGAAGATCGAACGCGTGTACTCACCGGTGCTCGATTTGGCGAGCGCGATGGGCAGAAAGCCCGAGACCGTGACCAACGTGCCGGTCAGCATCGGAAAAGCCGTACTGGTATAGGCGAAGGCCGCCGCGCGCAGGCGGCTCCAGCCCTGTTCGATTTTCACGGCCATCATCTCGACGGCAATGATCGCGTCGTCGACCAGCAGCCCCAGCGCGAGCACGAGCGTGCCGAGTGATACCTTGTCCAGACCGATGCCAAACAGATGCATGCACAGCGCCGTGACCGCGAGCACGATCGGGATCGTGATCACCACGACCATGCCGGTGCGCAGACCGAGCGAGATGAGGCTCACGACCAGCACGATGGCCACGGCTTCTCCGACCGCCTCCACGAAGTCATCGACCGAATGCTTCACCGCGTGCGGCATGCTCGACACGGCCGAGAGCTTCAGGCCCGCCGGCAGCGAAGCCTGAAGTTCTGCCGTCTTGGCGTCGAGCGCCTTGCCGAGGTCGATCACGTCGCCGCCCTTTTGCATCGTCACACCGATGCCGAGCGCAGCCTGGCCGCCGACCCGCATCTGCGTCACGGGCGGATCGTCATAGCCGCGCTGGATCGTCGCAATGTCGCCCAGGCGAAACGACCGCTTGTTCACGGTGATCAGCATGTCGGCGAGCGCCTGCTCGTTCTTGAATGCGCCGCTCGGCCGCACGAACACACGGTCATCCGCTGTCGTGATGGTACCGACGGGCGCAACGGCGTTCTGCGCGTCGATCGCCTGAGCGAGTTGCTGCGGCGTGATGGCTAGCCGCGTGAGTTGCGCGTTCGAAATTTCGACGAAGATGTGCTGATCGGGATCGCCGAAGTAGTCGACCTTCGCGACACCGGGCACCCGCAGCAGCACGGTGCGGAGCTTGTCCGCGTAGTCGTGCAGTTGCGCGGGCGAAAAGCCGTCGCCTTCGAGCGCGTAGACGTTCGTATAGACGTCGCCGAACTCGTCGTTGAAGAACGGCCCCACCGTTCCCTTGGGGAGCGTCGCCTGGATGTCGCCGACTTTCTTGCGCACTTGGTACCAGGTCTCGGGCACTTCCTTGACCGGTGCCGAGTCCTTCATTGCGAAGAAGATCATCGACTCGCCGGGCCGCGAGTAGCTCTTGATGTTGTCGACGTACGGCGCCGCCTGCAACTGGCGGCCGATCCGGTCGGTGATCTGCTCCTGCACTTCGCGGGCCGTTGCGCCCGGCCAGTAGGTCTTGATGACCATCGTGCGGAACGTGAACGGCGGATCTTCCGATTGCGCGAGTTTGGTGTAGCCGATCACGCCGAACAGCGTGGCGAGCCCTATCAGGAAAATCACCAGTTGCTGGTGCCGCAGCGCCCACGCAGACAGATTGAAACCCGTTGCGTCAGCGCTCGAGCCGTCGCCAGTAATGATGCGCACGTCGTCGCGCGCGTTTTCATGGTCGCGTGCGTTCATGACGGAAAGTCCTCTAGATGCAGCGGCGGCACGACCTGCACGTGCTCGCCGGCGCTGACCGCATGCACGCCTTGCAGCACGACCCGGTCGCCATCGTGGAGGCCCGAGCTGACCGATACCGAGCGTTCGTCGTAACGCGCGATGGTGACCGGACGCAGTTCGAGCGTGTCGCTACCCGTGCGCGCCACCCATACGGCGGGTTGCTCGCCCCGGTGAAACAGCGCCGTGACGGGCAACGTGTACGACTGTCCGTTGCTGGCGTTGCCAGTGGTATCGAAGGTCACGTTCGCGGTCATGCCGAGACGCACCTCCGGGCCCGGCGAAGTCAGCGTCAGCTTGACCCGCCAGGTGCGGCTTTCCGGATCGGCGGCGGCGGACACCTCGCGCACCGATGCATCGAAAGTCTTGCCCGGCAGCGCGGGCAGCGTGACGTGTGCCTTGCTGCCGACTGCCAGAGCATTCACCGTTGCTTCGGGCGCGTCGCAAGCAATATCGATGTCGCCGGTCCAGTCGAGGTGATACACCGCTTGCGTTGCCTGAACGTTCTGGCCGGTATCGGCATCTTCCGAGGTAATCGCGCCATCGTGGTCGGCGACCAGCGTCGCATAGCGCAGGTGATCCGTGGCAAGTGCCATCTGCGCGAGCCCGGAAGTACGCTGCGCGAGCGCGGAAGCGTAGGCGTCCTGGGTCTGCTCCAGTTGCGCAGTCGAAATCAGGTTGGCACGTGCCTGCGCCTCGTCGCGATCGAGCTGCTGCTTCGCAAAGACGAGGCGATGTTCGGCGGCATCGAGTTGGGCGCGCGCGTTGACGAGGTTGTTTTGCAGATCGGTCGGATCGAGCAGCGCGACCGTCTGCCCCTCTTTCACCATGTCGCCGATCCGCACCCGCCGCTCAATGATTTTGCCTCCCACGCGGAATGAGAGAGGCGTGGAGTAACGCGCCTGCACCTGCGCCGGCAACGAGTCGCCCGCGATATGCCCATCCGCGTGTACGGCACGCGCGACCACAGGCTTGGCCTCCTGCACAGCGGCTTCGTCGTGATGGCATCCGCAAATGAGGATTGCGCTGCACGCCGCGATGACGGCGGGTGCCCGGTGCATCGACCGCGCGTAGGAAAGTAATAGGGAGCGCGCCCGCATCGGCGCGACGGGACCGGAGTGTTTCACGATGTTCACAAGGAAGCTGACGAATCCAGATAGAAAGTCATCCGCGCTGACTGAGGCCAGCGGCGCGGGCGGTTGTTGCGGACCAGTGGCACCGATCGGCGCGAAGATGAGATTAAACCCATAACTGATGATATTGTCAATGATGACAATATCAACTAATATCGCAACAAACTATGACCGGGGAGGCAACATGTCAGGGGTCCGCAATCCACGCACGAGTCGTCGGGAGGCAGTCGAGGAGCCGCTTGCGTCGCGCGAGTGCGTCGCAGAGCAGTCGTCTCGGCGCTTGCGGCGCAAGCGCGAAACGCGCGTGCGTCTTCTCGATGCCGCGTTTGTCCTGGTCGCGAAAAAGGGAATGGATAGCGTCACAATCAACGAGATCACCGACGCTGCCGATGTGGGATCCGGGTTGTTCTACAACCACTTCGACTCAAAAGAAGGACTCTTTACGGCACTCATTGAATGGCTATTCGAGGAATTCGCGGATACGCTCGATGGCATCGTCGGCGGCCTGTCCGACCCGGCTGAAGTGCTTGCCGTGTCGGTACGCCATACGCTGTTGCGCGCCTGTCGCGATCCCGTGTGGGGACAGTTGCTGATCCGCGAGGGGCTATCCGCGCGTGCGCTCAGCACGGGACTTGGACAGCGCCTGTTGCGCGACATGCGCAGAGGCATTGCGCAAAGACGCTTCACGGTCGCGGACGAACTGCTATGTGCCATCTCAGCGATCGGCACCGTCCTGGCCGGACTCGCGGCCGAACTTCATTCGTCGTCTTCGAAGCGGAGCCGCCTGTCGCGAAAAGTCCTTCGACCCCGGGAGGAACGGTTCGTCGAGAACATCGCGACAGTCGTGTTGCAGGCCGTTGGTCTCAAGCGCATGGAGGCCGAAAAGATCGCCCGGCGACCCATGCCACCCGGCACCGCCAGAGTGTGATGAGCGCCGGCGGCGTGCCGCCCGGCGTGCTCCCGGCAGCGAGATCAGTCCCGATAAAGCGCGGTGCTCAGGTAGTGACGGCGCAGCTCCCGCAACGCCAAAGCGCACGCGGCGCTGGCCGGCAGTGCGAGCAGAACGCCGAAGAACCCGAATACCTTCCCGAACGCCAGCAGCGAGAAAATGACCGCAAGCGGATGCAGACCGATACGCTCGCCGACGAGCCGGGGTGTGAGAATAAGGCTTTCGAGGATCTGGCCGACTCCATACACGAGCGCCACCGCTCCCACGCCGTACCAGTCACCGAATTGCAGAACAGCGGCGAAAAGCGCGGATGCCAGCGCTGTCGCAAATCCGATGTACGGAATGACGACGGCCAGTGCCGTGAGGACACCGACAGGCAGCGCGATGCGCAATCCGGCGATCGTCAGCGCGGCCGGGTAGAAAACGGCCAGCACCGCGACGACGGCGAGCTGCCCTCGCAGGTACTGCGACATCATGTGGTCGACTCCGGCGACGAAATCCCGCGTTTGTGCGAGCCAGCGCCGTGGCACGAAGCTTTCGATCCGCTCCAGTGCTTCGGGCCTGTCATACAGCAAATAAAACAGCACGAGTGGCAAGATCACGAGATTTCCCGCTACGTCGATCACCGCACTGCCGCCCGTGCGCAGATATCGCCAGACGGCGAGGACAGCATCGTGCTCGCTTGCCGTCAGGTGCGTGGCCACAGCGGCAGGCAGACTCGTCCAATCGGTCCAGAAGTCGATTCCTACGGAAGCAAGCCATGGCTTGCCGGCGGCTTCGAGTTTCGACGCGAGCGAAGGGATCTGTCCGGTCAGCTCGGGGCCTTCCATCCGAACAACCACGAATACCAGCAGAACCAGCAGCGCCATGAGCGCCACGAAAAGCGACATCATTACCAGCGCGGCAAGACCACGCGGTGCTCGCCGACGTACCAGCCACTCCACGCCCGGCTGGAGAACATACGCGATCATCGCGCCGAACAGAAAAGGTGTCAGCACGGAGCGCAGGCTCCACAGCAGCACGCCGGCCGACAGGGCGACGGCGCCCCAGAACAACGATTGGCGATAATAGGCAGTCATGGTTGCGTCTATTGTTGCGTGTTCGCGTGAAGCGTCGGGGCAGACTCGATCCGATGCATTCAGTGTATGGGTGCGCTGGTTCGCGCAACGAGGCGCTCCAGTTTGAGCAAGGCTTCGCCGAGCAGGTCGATGGCACTATCAGGTGTGGACGCGGTGGCCGCGCCGCGAAGAGCCTGTTGCACTATCTGGTGGAGGTTTTCGGTTTTCGCTTGACCGACTTTGGCGATGCGTCGCTTTTCCATAAGTTCTCCTGTTGGTTAAAAAACTGTCGGACACCTGATGGGGAAACTGGCGCTGGCGCCGGCGCCGAGTATAGGTGTGCAAGCAGGCAGATACACGTGCGCAATTCGTTGTTGCGAAATGGGGCACTGCAAGGCGCCACTGCACGACCAGGACACCCCACACACCGCATCATTGCCACACACATCATAAATGATATAATAATCACCCTTGATTAAAAAGCGGTTTCAACGCTTTCCTGTCGACGCGGACGTGCCGGCAAAGCGATATGGGCAGGCAATTGCCATCTGAGCGCAGCTCCCAGCGTCTGGATCTTTTCGCCTCATTGAGTCTGCGCCGTGCGACGCGTCATTCCGTTCCTCCTTCGCCTCATCGTCGTTGCACTGCTAGCGCTTGCCCCGTTCGCCGCATGGGCAGCCCCGCCGACGAGCCCGGAAGCCGACGGCATCGCCCATGTTTCGGGCTACGCTCGCGTCGAAACGGACGTATCGCAGGCGCTCGGCGCACTTCAGACGTGGGAAGACGGGATCAGGCAGCGCGCATCCAGCGCGACGAGCGACGCGCAGCTACTCGAATTGAACGCGCTGAGCCGCCAGGCGGCCGATGAAGCGGACAGCCTAACGACTGCCTAGCAGCGCAAAAGACTCCGCTGTGTCGCGGTTGTCGACTACGATCAGCAGCGCCGTGATATCACGGGCGTCTCTGCGGGGGACGTTCTTTCCTGCGGCCTGACCGATCCGTCACACAGGGGCAGGATTAATGATGAAACGGCTCCCTCGCCTCGGTCCGTCGCCGCTCGCCTCGATGGTCCCTCCGTGCGTGGCTATCAGTGACCGCGCAACTGACAGTCCTATAGTAAGCTCTCCCTTTCGACGCCTGCTCGCCTCGTGTGCCTGCTCAAACATTTGGAACATAGAAGGAATGATGGCCGGCCCCATTCCGATGCCGTATCGTCCTGTACCACGATCAAAATGTGCCTGTCCGCACGCTGCAATCGAACGAAAATGTGTCCACCATCGGGCGTGTACTTGACGGCTTTATCGAGGACACCCCATAAGGCGAACACCGGATGTTTGCCAGGGCGGCCTGGGCGGCCTCAAACTGCAAGTGCAACACCTTGGCAGACTGCCCCATCATGGCCTGGAGACCGAATTGGCTTGGGGGTCTTCAGTCAACGGTGCGAAAGCACTTGCGAAGCCGTTGACTGAAGAAGGGATACGACAGCCGAGTCACTCCCGATCAACAACTTCTTGCGGCCAAGAGAAAAGCCCCCACACGCACGCGGTCTACCCCGCGCCCCGCACCGCGACGTCGCCGGTAGAACTGCCGATGGAATGGACCCAGCCGCCCAGAAGCGTTAGAGCACTTCATATATTGTGGCTACTCGGTCAAATGGCTGCGTCGGACCTGGTGAGCAAAAGCCTTCTGCACGCTTGAACCCCGACGAAGCTCGCAATCACAAGGACGAAATTGCCGACATGGTAATCGAGCGGCTTGGCCTTGCGCTCGAAGACGAACGCCTCGACGCCGGCCTGGATGCTGCGGTGATGTTCAAGCTCTAACGCGGTGTTGACTGTCCAACCTGCTAAACCGGTATAGCGAGATCTTGCGCAGCAACTGCATGTTCCTTTGCAGCCAGAATCGGATTTCGCGGAGACGACCGCGACGAACTGATAGGTGAACAGTTCGCCCGAGCCAGCACGCTTCTAACTGTTTTTATGGATCTGGTCTCTGATCCGGTCCAGTTCCTTAGACGATCCAAACGCACCGGAGAGAATTGCAACATCACTTGTCGTTAGACTCTCGATGCTCAGTCCCTTCAGCGCAACGTTGCCGACCAGCCGGTTCGCCATTGCACCTGCGCCGCCCTTGATCGTTTCCGTCCCGAACTCATGGAACCGACCCATTAGGCTACGGGCCAAGTCCGAACGTGCCTCGCCATCGTGCATCAGCTTTTCGATGTTCTGTTCGCTGTCGAAAATAGCGGCAGAGGTGGCCTCGCTGTTCGGCACGCCCAAGGAAGGCGGAATCAGGTCAACAAAGAATCCTTTGCCAAATATTTCGGAGCGTGAAATGGCTTGTCGCCAGAGCCTTGCCCGTTGTTCATCGGCAATGGTGGCATCGACGAGCAGGTCTTTTAGCAACGCAAGTCCGTTGTCACCCTGAACAGAAAGCCATACGTTCAAGGCTAGGTCTGCGTCCCCAGTGGCCTGAATGGCACCGCGACGAAGCAGCGCAACGGTAACTGCCCGACGCGCATCATCCCCGATGTGTCGCGACACGATCTGCCATGCTTCGCTGAGTGCCGCTATCTGTTCCTGCTCGCTGGTTTTCAACGTGCTCACAAGCGCATCAATCTGCTCGACCGACAGGCCTGGATTTCGCCGAAAGAACGGTAGCGCGAGACGAGGCTCGACCTTCCAGAGAGCGCATGCGGTCTCGACGAGGCGAGCACGCTTGTCCTGCCCGACCACACCGCGGTCGAACATGTCGGAAACGGAGCCGAGCACATCGTCTTTTACCGCTGCCGCCTGGCTGATCGAAATGGCACAGGCCTCTTCAAACAGGACAGATGGGTCATACGGCGCAAGCGTCGCGGCTGGTGCAGGCCAGCGACCGACCATCTGTCGATGCAACAGCGCGTAGTGACCGGGATAGTTTCTGGCCTGCTGGAAGAGCTGCTGCAGCGAGGTTCCAAGCGTTGAGGGTGTTGCATGGGCAAACACTTTCGCGATGGGCGGAAAGATCGCTTCAAGATAGTTGCCGTTTGCGCTCCGACTGGCGAGATTGCTCAAAGCGCTGTCAAGATGCCCCTTGAATGGCGCCTTGTCCCAGCTGGAGGCGGGAAGCCCGGTGACGAACGCTGAGTAACGGTCTGCCACCGCATCGTTAATCGGTTCCATGTTCAGTATGGTGGTCACTGCGTTCGCGGCCGCGCCCTTGAGGTTGTCATCCTCCCCGGGTAGAAGCTCCGTCAGCATTTCGATACACGGCAACGGGAGGTCCGAGATAACCCGCGGAGCCCAGGTGTTCAAAACCGCGGTCGCCTTGGCCGTATTCACCCGACGCAGTTGAGAGACGATGTCGCACGCGAACCGGGCGTGAGCATCGTTGCGACTCCACGCTGTTGCAAGTTCGACCAGGCGCTGCAGCGCGCTATCGTCGAGCGACTTAATCCGCGCGACAACCAGCTTCATCAACTCGGGGAATGCCTCATGAACATCGACCTCAGAACTGTTGTCTGTGAGGTCGTGCTGCAGGCGGGCGGCGAAGGCGCTGAGGAATAACGAAATTTCGACATCCGCGGCGAGCCCTTCGTTTGATACGGCGACCTGCCAGGCGGTCCTCACTGCAGCCGGCTGAGTGAGCTCGATAAACCGACACACGATTGGCCACGTTGCGCGCCGCGCCTCTTCCCCGAGCGTCATCTGTGCGGAGAACACGCCACCGGCACGTTGCATCGCGGCATCCATGTCGAATGTCGCTGGCTCCTCCTTATCGAGTTCACCGGCAAGCGCGGCCACGTAGCGTGTCCCAAGAGAACTGGCGATGCTACCTGTGTCCACGGAGAGCCAGCCCTCCAGTTCACCAAAACTAAGCTGTCGGGATGCGTTGCGAACACGAACATTTCGGCTCAGCAACCAGTCCAGGAACAGCGCATCTTCTCTAGCTTCCAGGCCCTGTTCCGCACGCACACGCATGCCAAGCGCAGCAATGATTCTCACCATCCCAACTGCCTCGTCCAGGCTCGGCGTCTGGCCAGAGTCAAGCCTGAGGCTCAGATCGTCGTCGTCCACCATCGCGTCGCCAATGAGTCGGGAAGTCACGGCACGTTTGTCAGAACCTGACGCTTTGGCGAGCAGGCCCCTGATTCGTACGGGTCCCAGCTGCGAACGCAGGTTCGGACTGTCGTCAAGCGTCCTGCAAAGCTCGTTTAGCACCTGCGTGAGAGGTGGATCCGGAATCCGCTCGATTACGTCCGCCATCACGCGTGCGCCATTCGTGCGGCGTGCTTCCGTTTCGCCTCTCAGATCTTCAAAGAGGTTGTAGAGGTTCTTTGCCTGCTCCACGCTCAATGGTGAAAGATCATGGTGCCTGCCAAGTCCCTCGAGAACGCCATCGGTGTCGCCGGATACGAATGCGTTTCGCAAGGAGGCAATCTTCGGCCCCAGCCGTCGGGAGACAGGATCTTCGGAGAGCAGTAGCAGGCTTTCCAGCGGCTGGGCCCATCGAACGCCTACAAGCCCGGCGAGAAACTGACGTAGTGGCCGGTATTCCGGTCGCAATTGCGGTTTCTGTTCAGCGGCAGTCTCCTGCCCACCCGAAGCGGGCTCGGAAAGGTACTTATCGGCGAGGATTCGCCGGATGGATTCCGGGCGCTCGGACAGACTCTGCCCTCTCACGACGACTTCTGTGAAGTGAAAGAGCAGTTCAGGGTCGTCCTGCAGTTCGCGGTAAAAATCCGGGAAGCTCACTTTCAGGGCTGAAAGCGCACCGAGCGATATGGGATGGTCGGTGACTGCCCCTTCGTGCAACCCGCCGGCGCGATCGCTGCCAACCCCGTCGGCTTCGCGCTTTTTTGCCAGCCACCACGACTGCTCGAATGCGTTGACAATCTGCAGCGCGTTTCGCGGATCCTGCACGCCCGCATGAATCATTCTGTCAACAACGGGCGCCAGAGGCACGCCGCGCTCAGCGAGATCGGCCGCGACACCGCCCATGCTTTGCAGCTTCCGAGTAGCAAAGTCTCGCATGTCGTTACGCGGTGACGGCGGAATCTCCAAGCGGAACTGGAAGATCCGGTCAAGGTACCGCCGGGCATCAAACCGGTTGAACACTGTCGCGGGCAAGTCGGCCGAGCGCCGGCCTTTGGCCAGCGCATCCGCAATCTTCCCTTCGTCGCACGAAATGACGAATACCAGCCCCAATCCCTCTGGCAAGCGACCCTTCGGAATCTCCATGAACGTGCGCACGCCATCCAGACCGAGCACCATCTCTTCCGCCGACAGCCTGTCCAGATCATCGACGAACACAACCAGTCGTTCACATCTCTTCCCGCTCCGCCCGTCAGGGGACTTGTCTTTTCCATCCTTGTAGCGGGCCAGCTGTCCAAGCAACATGTCCTCGTACTGCTCCGAACTGGTGCTGGGAAGCATCACGCGTGTCATGGCAGACGTGGCCTTCACTTCTGGCGGCTTCACGTGCTTGAGTACGTATCCAAAAAGAATCGTTACACACAACGTCATCGTCGCCTTGGTCGCGTCATGACCGGCACCGAGGACTAGGTTGCTGAGCGCGAGAATGATGATGAATGCGGCCATGACCACCAGCACAGCGGGAATCGGCAGCATCCAGGAGCGAAGCGTTTCCCAGAAGTATTTGAGCGTCGGTTTGGGCTGTTCTGTGACGTGGCTGATCTGGCGGAAGAGCCGGTCCTGCAGGTTTTCCTCGTGCCCTCCGAGCTCAAGGAATACATGGCGCAGGAGCGCCCGCTTGATGTCCTGGTCACGCCCGCCAAAGCGCCATGCATTAAAGGTTATGCACTGTATCTTCTCCGATCGCCTCGCGCCCTGATGCTTTGTGGCATCGTTTCGAAGCTCGGCCATGTACATCTCTTTGATACTGCTCTTACCTGTGCCCCAACCACCGAGAAGGCCAATGCTGAAAGGTGTCGGGTGATCCTCCGACTCGATCAGACTGCGTAACGCGAGCGCGAAATGACGGTGACCAAACGCATCGAGTTGCGCGTCCGCGATCTCCCGGTCCAGAACGGACGGCATTTCATTGGCGGTGGGAATTTCTCTTTTCATGGTCTTCTTTTAATAGTGTTGTTCTGACATGAAGATCGATCGAAGCCTTGCTCGATTCGGTTGTGCCCGCCTGATCCTGATCGAAACAAGCGGCGCGGTTCATCTGGCAGATCGAAGCTCCCGCCCTCGGACCGGGTCGCTTCTGAACGGTTCTGCCGTATGCGGTGTGCGTCGAGACACGGCACACGGCATGATACTCCGCCGGAAGACCCCGAACGAACGCGCCCGGACGCCACGAGTTCGATGAGCTGACAACATCTGATAGCCAAAACTGCGGTCTGTCGTCGCCGGCGGGAACAACAGAGTCTCCGGGGAGCCGATGTGTGCGCGGCGCGACCGCCTGTGGCTTTTTGCCGAACGCTGTGATTGCCACTCGGTAGAAGTGATCGCTCACTTAGCATCACACAACGGTCGTCAACGATTCACTGGCGAAGGTCTCGTACTGGCCGACTTGATCCTACCCACGTTCGGTGGATAGTCTCAATACGGTAGCCAAATTGATGCGAGAGGCGCAGATCGTGCCGAAAGCCATCCAGCAGTATCGCGTAACCACTGAGCACGGAAAGACCAGAAAGGCCTCACCGGATTTGGTGAATTTTATTGGCCATGTCTCGATCTGACAGGCAGTCAGGCCGATAGAGATAAGCGACCAATGAGAGATGAGTTTCTCTCTGCCAAGCTCCAGTGCATCGCGCTCCCTTGGCAACTCCCGCGCTTCCCTCATGACGCTGGCGAGCTGTTTTTTTTCGATCTCAGCGAGCCGTCGATGCTCAGCGGCGTCCGCGGACAGTCGCTGGACATCGCCGACGCGCTGTTCGTTACCCGTTGGGTTCGGCAAAGCGCGGCCTCAGCACGCCGCTGCGCTTCGCGCGCCTCGTCGATCAGTATCGTCACGCGCGTTGAATGCTTTCGAGCCGAGAGGTTGCCTGGTCGACTTCCGACCGCGAGGAGAATTCATGTTTGGCCCAGGCGGCACGGAGCGCCTAAAGTTCGCGTGTATGCGCGAACGAGCTCTGTCGGCGACCGCAGTACAGTCGCGGCATCGACTTTGTTGTGACCTATTCAAGATTAGGAGGATCGGAACACTTATCTACAAGCTTACCCTCCGAGTTTCGTCTAACAGACCGTGTGACCAAATTGCGCCCGCCCTTCCGTCTTCCGACTCCTCTACGCTCCGACTGAGGAATTGCCGGCAACACTGTCTGGAACCACTCGGAATCAAACTGCCGACACCAGTCGCCCAGGTCGGAGTTTTTGTAGTGAAGCAGCTTCCGGGTTCGAACGCCCTGTTCCAGGTAGCGCTCGACCTTGGAGCGATTCATGATGCGAAGTTCTTCCAAGCCTTCCGCGCTATCTTTTCGGCGAAATACGTTGTTACGGCGAAGAGGCCCACAAAGCTTGTTTGCCACGGCTTGTAAATTCCCCTTGAGTGCCTGCGCCACGGCGTCATCGTTTGCCGCCACAATTAGCTCGTCAATACTTCGTTCGAACACCCGACCCAGCTGTCTCCTCAGACGCGGATAGGGGATGCCCTCGTCAGCGCTCATCTTCGTGAGACTGAAGCCGCGACTGAGCTTGTCAGCTAACGCGACCGGCAACCCGGAGACCTCCAGTGCTGCCTCCAGGCCTGCGAGTGAGTACGTGAATGCCGTCTGCGACATCACATCAACTGGTCGGCATGTTTCAGTATCTTGTCGGCGCTGAGCGTCGATCATTGTTTCGGCGACGGCAACCAGCGCGAGCTGTGCAATTGGGTTGACGCCCGTGTGCGCTCCACGAACGGCCTTATCGATAAATCGCGATGTAATTTTTGTACCTAGTGCAGCCGAGAGTTCTTCGAGACTCGTACACTCCCACATCCCAAGCAACCTGTGAGTAATCACTTTTACATTGCAATCTGCGTCTCGACCGAAAGCGTTGGTAAATAGGTTGGCTCTGGCTGCTGGCCGAAGGAACTCGCCATCCCCATTACACACCTGCTGCACCAGCGAGAGATGACGAGCGTAGCCCAGCGAACCACTGTGTGGAACCGCTGCGAAGCCGCGCGACCCACAATGCGGGCAGCTCAACGCTGGAAGATTCCATTCGCGCTCGGATCCCTGGCTGCGCCCGCAACCGAGACAAGCTCCTAGCAACTGTTCACCGTGCGTAGGGCAATGGTAGATACCCGGAATCTGGTGAACTGTGTGCCAAAACGCGAGTCCGAACTGAGCTTCGTCATCTTGCATACACTGCCGGCAGCAATACATGTCTCGCTTCACCAATTTCTGCTGTGGCATACCGGTAATGAACTGCTGCGGTTTGGGACCGTCGAACGCCTTGCACCGCATTTCCGTCAACCAGGCTTCTGCGCGCGCATCCGACATCGCTGACGCATAGAAGCCGAACAAACCTGCGTGACTCAGCAGATCCTCGGCATCCTGGACTATCCCCATCGACTCCGCCAGACATGCGCTAGCACCGATACAACTTACGATGTTCGCGTCAGCGCGGCCAAAAAGTTGCAGGAGCGTCGACATCTTTAGTCCGTTTCCGGAAAGCATGTGGGCCGCGACGGCGATCGAAAAGAGAGTGACGCCTCGCGGTGTGGCGGGGATGCACATTACGCTACTTTTCACCTCTTCTCCCTCGTCGCGACGCATTCCGCGCGACCACAAGATGGGCAAGTAACTCAGCGATGGATCGCTGCTCCTCCGCGCTTCCGTCCATAAGCTCGTCAAGCAACGCGCGCGCCCTCGCGACTGCAGGCATCTCAAGTTGGATAGAAGTGTGGCGAGAAGCCTCCGCCGCGAATCGACAAAGCGCACTGACGTTTGCCGAGGACCGCTTCGCCTGTCCGTTCAGAATCCGGCTGATCTGCGACTGGTCAACGCCAGTCGAGCGCGCCACCTCGAACTGCGTGAAGCGGCGATCGGCGATTGCGGCCCGGAGCCAAGCAAGAAGTTTTTCTTCGTCTGCGTTCATTTCCCGGATTATGCATATTTGCATATTTCCATGCAACAAGTGCGTTTGTTGAATCCGCCTCAATGACCCAAGATAACGAAGACAGTCCGAAGAGATTTAGCGGCCATGGACAAACCTGATACAGCCATCGAACTGATCGCGTTTCCGGAATTTGCTCCGGATGAGACCGTGTTCAGCATGCTGGCTCGAGCTCACTGCCTTGGCGGATATGAAAGTGCCGTCGCCGCGAGTCGCGCCATTCTGGGCGACGAGAGGGCCGCGCTGCTCTTCGACTTCCCACGGCGGTTGGAGGAACTGGGGCGCCTCATACCTGGACGGCTGTCTGATCCTGCCGCACTTGCAATCAACGCTACTTGTCTACCATTCTTTACACGGTTTCGCGACCGATCGGTTGAGGAGCGAGCAATTCAAAAAATGTGCGGTCCATCTGTCGCCGCCTTGAAGGACGACCTCGGCCTTCGCGCCAGCGCTGCTGGCCCTCAATCGACGGTAAAGGCCTGCCCAGACTGTATGGCCGAGGATACTGCCACGCACGGAATAGCTTATTGGCATCGCATCCTGCAATTGCCAGGCGTGACCGTCTGCCCAATACATCGCGTACCATTGCTCGAATCGGCACCGGTTCGGCAGGGCAAACAACGGACGCTGTTCCTTCCACATGAACTGCGGTGGACGTACCCTGTTACTCGAAACCAAGAAGCGGCGACATACAAATGTTCACTAAGACTCGCCAATCTAGCTGCGGCAGCACTGTCCTACGCACTACCAGGAGGATTCCAGCCGTTAGCGCTCTATTACACATATCGGCACGGGCTTAAGGCTGGGGGCTTCCTATCACGGGGGAACCGCCTACGGTTCGCCTCACTGGAGCGGCTTTTGGATGCACATGTCGGCAAGCTTCCTGCCTCCATACGCCTGTGCCGTCCTGAGCTATCCAGAGAGACCAACAGTCTCCTGACCATTCTTCGCGCGAAGCAGCAAACATTTAACACGCTTCCTCATCTCGTTCTGATCGATTTCCTCTTTGAATCGTGGGATCACTTCGTGTCAACGTACGAATGGGAGCACGCGATGAACGCGAAGGTCAACGCTCACGGCGGCTTATCTACTGATCGCGTACCTTCGGAAGTTCGGTCTCGACGTTCGCACACGCTGCAAATGGAATCTCGTTGGGATCGGTGTACTACGGCCATTCTCCGGTACATGAAGGAGCAGCCGGACTGCACACGTTCGCAGCTTGTCAAGGTCTGCGGGGGACCGTGGCGATGGCTTTACCGGAACGATCGGGAATGGCTCGACGCCAATGCCCCGGCACCGCTCCCACGCCGACGCCGATATCTGTCGTGGGTGAACTGGCAAAAGCGCGACGCGACGCTCGTTGAGTTGATCGAGCGGGAAGACCGTATCGCCGGATTCCCCAAAAATGCACGAATTACCCCGAAAACTGTCCTCCGTAACCTGGGGCCCATTCCCTTTTCTGTCCAGCTGGAAAAGATGCCAAAATCCTCCTCCAAACTATCAGAGATTGTCGAACAGATTCGCGCCGGCACCGATAACCGGGTGCCGGCATCCTGAACTCCAGCGATCCACCTACTTACGACTTACGCCCCCTCGCCAGCCTCATCTTTTCGAAGTTATCAAGCAGCACGTTTTTGAGCCCCTCTGCGCGCAGATCGTCCTGAGAGAGTCGCTTTCGTTTTTCCGCTCCGTTCAGCTGCCGGCGAATCCCAGAAGTGACTTTCCGCTTATACATACTCTCGGCGGTCTGAAAGCGCGGTCTCCGCTTCTTCTCGGGCTCAGATGGTGTAGCTCCTGACGGAGGAGACACACGCGTCTTGTTGATCGCCGACGATCCGATTAACTCGTCTGATTCCGCCCACCGTGCTACGAATGACATAACCGGGATATCACGAAATTGACTCAGCGCGTTCACGTCTCTATCGGCAAGCGCGCGGATTAGCGGGTGCGAAGCCTTGATCGTAGGCCCCTCGTATGCCTCCAACACATCAGCGTCAGTTATAAATTCCTGCCCTCGCCTCAATGCAAGGAGTTGCGCCTGAGCCAGCAGCTTCGCGAGGTAGTCGCAAACGCCGCCGGTACACCTGAAGAGCAATCGCGCTGAATCCCTTATAAGCGGTGGATTGCGCATAACGTTGAACTGCAACATTCCGGGCACCAGGAACTCGGCCCAATCGGGGTCATGGGGGAATAGCGCGGGCCAAAGGTTGAAGAGTCCACCTGAGGTAAAACGCCTGACATCCTGCGTGAAATCATTGAACCCCTCGAAACCCTTTGGGTTACCAATAAGAACAATGGGAATACCGAGATTTGCCAGGCGGAGAAAAAACAGAACCATCAGGTCCCGGGATGCGGCTTGAGCGAAGTTTCGTTCCTGTATTTCCTCAATGATGAGCGCACCGCAGAAGCAGTTGTACAGAATCTTGGAAACTGAAACCATATGATGCTCAACGGACCATTTCTTTGCAGAATATTGAGAAAAGTAGTCGGTCCCCAATGCTGCGTCGATTTGTCTGTAAAGTTGCATCAAAAAACCGAGACGACTGCCATCCGAGGTCATATCAACCTTGACCCACACCAGTTGCTTCTGCATGGTCCAGCCCGCCGCTTCGCTTGGTCCGTGTTTGACAACCTGAGGCAGTAGACTCAATGTTCGGTCGACAATCGCGGACTTTCCCAGACCGGTGATGCCATCGATCGTCACGCACCGGGCATTTCGTGTGATGAAGCCTGGCCAACCGCCGTCGAATTTTCCTTGCCAGCCACCCACAAGGTAACGCTGCTTTTTGATTTGTGCCAGACACGGGTTGCGTTCCTCATAGCCTGCGAAGATAGCCGTCAATATCGCGTCCGCGATGTCGATCGCCGTTGATGTCGGAACGAAATGGCTGCTAATTTTGGCAAGAAGAGACGCCCGGTCCTGCGCAGGCAGGGACCGGAGTACTTCCGCATTCAATGGTTCGTTCAGTAGCAGCGCGGGCAGAGCGTCGAAGTTTACCGGCAATGGAAGCGAATCAAGAAGCGGATTGTTGGATTGTGCATAGTCGATCATTTCGTTTTCCTATTCTTTCCAAAACGTCGCAACAGATCGAGCGCTGGCGAGCGCGATTTCGGACGACTCGAAGATCCCGGAGGGAGCAAGGATTCAGATACGCCGCCCACAGCAGGCTCAGCATTGGGACTCTTCCCTGGTTTGTCGTCTCCTCGCCACATCAATTCCTTTTCCTCATCACGATTCCGTCGAATATTGGCGGTACGCTGCTTCTTGGAGAGTGGTTCGACTTGCCGGTCAAGCTCACGCCTCTTTTCCTGCTTCGCCTTGTCTATATCCGCGAACAATGCGGAATCAAGAGCAGACTCATCCTGATCTAATTCGGTCTTGGCAAGATGTCTGGCCAGCGCGTCGCTATCCTGAACAGAAAGGTGATCCGCCAGCGTCCACTCCCGGACTGCGAGGGAGTCAAGCGAGACGTTCTTTAACTCATGAATTCCTTCAGAAACCAGCCACATCCGGCGCAAGTCCTGGGGATCACCCCGCACTTCGACCTGTTCATGTCGTCCTCGCGCCCGCAACATCAAACCCTTCTTGAGGAGTACCTCGCCCACGAACCGGGCTCCACTGATCAGTTCAATTTTTCGACCGCGGTCCGGCCGAACGAGATAGATTCCCGACCCTGTGAGTACTGCAGGCAACGCCGGGAGCAGATGCGCCCGGATAGCATCTGCAGACGGAGGCGCGCCTGCGATATATCCGTTTTCCACACACCACCAATAGATGCTTATTCGGGTCGGTGTTACGCCGTCCCGACGCATCTCTGTGGTAAGCAAGTGCTCGCAACGTTCGTAGTTGTTGTAGTGGACAATGCGGCGAATTAAATGTCGCATGTACTCAAAGTACGTCAATACTGCATCGAGTGCAGGATGATCTTCACCGCGTCGCCTCGCTCTTCCATACGTCGTTCCTTCCAGCTTGTGGTCGAGTCGTGAATGTAACTGGCGATGGCTTGATTCCACCGGCCCTTTGCTATCCGCGCGTCCCGCCGGAGCAAATTCGAGCGTACTGCCAATTCCAGAGATGCTCTGCTTGCACGGTTCAGATCTGAACTCGCCGTTGTCCCCGAGATATCGGGCGAACGCGATTGCCGGCCACATATCCGAGGAGATTTCAACGTCAAAACGAGCACAGAAATCGACCTTATCCATTGCTGAATTTGCAGCCGCCATGAGTGCCGTTTTGGTGGAGGGTGAATCGAAACCACAATAGATTCCGGCCCACAGCCCGGTGAGCCCGTCGACGATCTTGATTCGGCTCAGGGTGCCAACAGGCTTTATCCTTGAAACGGCCGATACCAGATGCACATCATTCGACGTGGCGTCGCAATACGCGATTTGGCCGACTGCATTGACTCCATCGCGAGCTGTTCCGGGTAACGCGCGAAAGTTTCTTTCAAAATCGCCGTCGAAAAGTTGAAGATATGTGGCCGATTTACGGGTGTTGCCGCCGTTTCCCCAGTAGCGGAACTGTCGGAGTGTTGGCCGCTCATGTGCGGGCTTGAGAATTGGAACCTGCTCACCTTCCTCTGAGGCAGTCTCAGCTCGATAGAAGGCTTCCATGGTCCTTCGGTATGCAGAGTCCACCGTCTTCCCGGGTCGGACAAACGTTTCCCAACCGAAGCGAAGACGCTGGCGATCCTCCTCCCCTATCAGGAATCCCTCCAATTCCGGCATAGAGTTTCGGACCGCTATGTTAGGCCGCCCAAGCTTCTTTCGTTGAATGCGGATTTGGCCTCGCGCGCCCGAGTTGTGAAAGCGCGGCAGGAGGGCATTTACGTTGCCGCCCCCTGCCCAATATAAATTCAGTATGCCGGCCACCTTCTTGACGCACACACCAAGCTCCGCTGCACGTGATCCAACAACCCCTTGATACAAGCCGCACTCCAGCAATTCAAACGGCGTGTGTCGGGTGACGATGGGTTCAATTACCGACCATCGGACATCGCGCCTCGTTAGCTGACTACATCGTTGCGCATCATTGGACCGCCCATAACGCGCCTGAATCTGCGCATCCGACTGCAGCCACTCGGTAGGGGCAGCGTCTTCGACGATGTCGACGGACAGCTGCCTGATGAGTAACTCGATTGCACGAACCGAGTAGCACCGCGGCATTCGAAGATGGGAAATGGCGCCTCCGTCGGCGTACGCGAACTGGATTATCCAAAGCCTGTCAGCTTGCTGATTGACGAGGACCACACGGTAGGTACCGCTGAACGGTCCACACTCTGAAGTCGATCGAAAAACATGGTTTGCCTGGATATAGTTCATGCTGCTTCCTCTGACAGTAGTCTCTGGCACAACGTCTCACGGAGCAGACGACCGCCCGGAACGGCTCGTTGAGAGGTGACTTTTGGGTGCGAGAGATCGATATCGATTTCCAACTGCCAGGCAAGCAGGTGAAAAGCAGGCCATGCTAGAGACAGATCGAAACCAGATCGGTCTGACGCAACCTTGACGGCATGGCGCATCGTAGTTTGTACGATCGTTTCCTTGAGGATGCCCTTGAACGTTTCAAATCCAGCGGCAGCAGATATACGAGACTCCTGCGAGACCGAGACGCCGCAGACCTCGAGGTTAGAGAGCAGATAACTCGATAGCGCGAGTTCATGGGCTACGTGATATCTCGCCGAGATCGCATTGCAATAGCGGCGTTCAAGTTCGAGGCGCTCAATCATTCGGGAGGTGAGCGGCGCCTTTTTCAGGTCAGTTCCCGCTTTGCATGAAATCACTACCATTCGGGGAGCGGTAGCTCCCGGCACGGTCGCGACGACATCGAGGGTCGCTACATAGGGCACGTCACTTCCCGGAAACACGCCGTGGTCTATGTCTGCCTCCGCGGCCAGTTCAACCAACCCCGGAGCAGTGAATCCGTCAAATTCGGATGCCTCCCTCGCCCCGACAAGCGGATGAGGGTGCGGAAACGGCCACGCCGGCAATTGCTCTCTAACGTCTGAAGCGCCCAGCCAGTAGCACAGCATCCCGAACTGCCGCTCCACGCGAGTCAGCGCGTGGAAAGCTCTCGCGTATCCCGGCAGTGGACCCACCGATTGATTCCCCTTAGGAGAACAGTTCTTTCGACGGATCTGAATGAAAGGACGGTACGACTCTCCGTGCCCTTGTCCGTAGCCCTCTTCGATCATTCGTCTCAGCTTTTCCCATGTCATTGCCTTTGCCATGTCGGCACCTTTGCGCGATGTCGACCGCACAGTCGTCAGTGCTGCGAGTGGTTGCTGGTGTGTGCGGTCCGTTCGGTTAATTGGCGAGCGCCGGCGCGCGACCGGGAAAGGTCACGAGCGTTGGGCGCGTCGAAAACGTGGGGACAAAAAGGGCTTGACTTGGCCGATTCGGAGAACGATACTGAGGATGTCCAGTCCCGCAGCACCGCGCTCTTCAAGAGCCAAGAGAAAAAGCCAGTCGTCCTCGATTGGCTTTTTTCTTTTCTACATGTCACACCTCCTGAGTTAGGTCACAAGTAAGCCACTGTTAGGTAGGCGGGTGCTTCACCCTAGCTCGTACGACGCGGTGGTGAATGCGCCTATGACCGATTAATCCCACATCTTCATTGGGCTGGGTGGCAACCAAGACTTCTCGACTTCCAGGAAACATCCGGACGCGCGCCGCGTGTCGGTTCGCAAGTTGCGACACGACGGCTGCCAGCTCGTTGGATGGATCACTGACTTCAAACGTTGGAATTGCTCCGACTTACGCACCGCGTGTCCAGGCTTACCCTGCGCCCGCGCAAGCGGCATCTATCGCGGGAACAGTAGCTAGATCTCCCCAAAGCCGGCAACGGAACAGTTGTCGACCAAGCCGACCTTACTTTTCCTGAAGAACGAATAGATGGGAAGTGGAACGCTTGTGTCAACCGCCCCTTGCGATTCCTTCGACGATAACGACGTGCATCAAAAACATACGCTTACACAGATATTCAGTCCACAATTTATTGATAAATAATTAGTTATCCATATTGCAATGCTATATTTAAATTAATCAATATTTACTTGGATTGGTCAGAATGCCAATGCTTCGAGCCGGTCAAGCCAGTAACTGCCGGGAAACGGAATTCGTGAGACTGGAAAGACGGAATTGATGAGACCACCGGGATTGTCTCCCCGGAGAATCTATACCTGGCCGATGGCGTCACGTCGAGGCGTCGGAAAGATGCGGGCCTACGACGGCCAGTGTGGCCGAGCGCTGGCCCGCACGTCCACCTCATTATCTATGGCCAAACCGAACGGCAGAATCAGTCTGAAAGGACTTCAAAGACGGCAACCCCGACATCGAGGGCACCGAGCACATTCGGTCTGATCGTCGATACGAAGGACCACCGCAAGTCTGATCGCGAAGGGGAACGGATATTTGGGGGCGGCATGTGACGCGCCGCTCTGTCACCCCCCGGCGTTCTGCTCACCATCCCAGAATCCCGGCCAGCGCCGTAAACATGCCCGCGAGCATCGCGATGGCTGTCCAGACGGCCGCATAGCGAGTAACTTTGATAGGTAAGCAAGATGAATATCGTTTCTTTCATTTGGTCCCTAGGCTGCGCACCACTCGGAACAAATGCCCGTTTCGGGCCGAATTCAGCCGTATCCGGTCAGTCTCACTATTTCGCGACACGAATCCGTTCAGTCTCACGAATTTGCGAAATCGTCGCACGCAGCAACGACGGAATTGACGAGTAAGTGTTTGATCTGTCGAGCCACTCAGTCTCGCGAGACTGGAAATACTGAAATCGTGAGACTAGCCGGACTCGGGCGGAGGGGGGGGTTGGCGAAAAGCCCCCCTACACGAGCGGCAGTGACCTGGGATGTTGACTTGCCCGGAATCCTGACCCGGGATTGCAGTGGGACCCAGAGGGTGGGTCAGGACTCCGTGCAAATCAACAAGCGTTCCGCTTCGAGGCAGGCCGCCGACACTTTTAAGCGCTGCCCCAAACGCTGAATTGATTACCGGAGAAATCGTGCCGCTCACTCTGCATCTTTCTGTGCCGCTTTTCGCCGCGCAAGCCGCTTCTCCCAGTACTCTCTTCGCGCCTGATGGAACGTGGGCAAGCCCAGATAGATTTGCTGCGTCGCATCGGCAAGATCTAGCAAGCTATGGGTATGCTCAAAATCGGCAAAGCGGGCATGTGCGCCGCCAAGTTTTTTCCACGTCGTCGAAAGCAAGTAATCCATTGTGAGTTCGTGTCCAGTGAGAAGCAACACTGGGTTTGTCGGCTCGCCGTGGATATTTACGCGACGCCCCCAATTCACGAATTTTTTGAGAAGCTCCTTCTCGGTGCGTGTGAAGTGGTCGCGCAAAACTGAAATTACAACGACGACATTCGGGAGCGTCGTGGCCACCGACTTAAGCTTGGCAAGGTCACGCGCCGTGATCAACTCGCCCTGCCCGAGCGACTTAGATTCACCAATGATCAGTTGCGGTGGTCGCTGGCTCTCGCGGCCCAAGCGCTGGTCGCCGCGCCACGCGACGAAGTCTACCTCGCATCGCACGCCGCCAAACGATAGGTTCATCCCCGTAGAAAAGGTCATTTCACTGGACGATGAGTTGAACCGTTCGAGTACGCGCAGCGTCAGCAGTGCACTGTAGGAACCGCGGCCATAGTCCGGTGCCGAGAATGGGCCGATGACGCGGTAGGTGAAATTCTGATTGTTCGCCCGCAGAGAGGCCTGCGGGAAGTCATAGGGCTTAAGACATCGCTCGCACGCTACTCGATAATCGACGTTCGTCAACGTGCTCCAGTTCTTGGCGCTGCAATGCGGGCAATCGGTTTCCAGGCCGAGGCGGATGACATTGCTTTTAGTGAAGTCATTGAGGCCGTGCCGCGAGAGCGAGTGACGACTCTTACGCGCCGAAATGAGGTCGGTCCAATCTTTGAGCCTGGCGGTCCTGAGTTCATAGGTTTCTTCGATCATGTCCTTTTCATTGTTCTTGCGCCGCAACCCACCTGCCATCTTGTTTAGAAGCTTCAGCGTATCGATGTCAGCCAGCAGATGAACGCCCCAAAGTCCACCGAGTTGCTCCAGCATCTGCCGCGCAATATGGCCGGGCTCTGACAATTCGGCTTTGATTCCGAACAGTCCGAGCGAGCCAACGATCGCATCGATGGCACTTAACAGTGACACGTACTGTCCTAACTTGGTAAATTGCTGCGGAAACACCCATCCTTCACTGCTGACGGGAATGGCCTCGCCGCCCAAACCGAGTTGAGGCCACGAGCGGTCGAATGTGTTGAAGGGCAGCATCGTCGCGATGTCGCGATCGCTGGAGTTTGAGATTCTCAACACATTGACCCAGCGGTGGTCACCTCCGCCGTATTGCTTGGCAAACTCGGGCCCCAGGGTTTCGAACGTAGTCCGAAGTTCTTTGTCCTCCTTCAGGGCGAGATCGGCGCGGCGCTCCTTGGACGTCACTTTGAGACGGTCGTCGCGGTGAATGCGGTCGTCACGATGTTCTACCCAAATAGCGTTGCGCCAGTACTTAATGGAGAGTGCACCCAGCGGAAGTCCTGGTTTAAGGCTGTGGA
Source organism: Trinickia camelliae (assembly GCF_053525655.1). NCBI lineage: Bacteria > Pseudomonadati > Pseudomonadota > Betaproteobacteria > Burkholderiales > Burkholderiaceae > Trinickia > Trinickia camelliae. The sequence goes on along the minus strand of NZ_JBCHAA010000016.1, from coordinate 50,765 downwards.
TGAGGCCTTCCGCCTTCACTTTCGGGATCGACCGGCCAAACTCGATCGTAGCGTTGTGCATCACGCCATTCGGGTTGCCCATGACCGGCCGATGCTCTGCCTTGAGGATCTTATAGATATCGTCGCCCAACTCTTCGAACCATTCGAGCGGAACGGGCAAGACGGGACGGGGTTCTAGCCTAAGATTCCACAAATCGATCAAATCGGTCGGTCGTATTGGATCGAATACGAAGATAAGAAGGTCGTGGTACCAGTACCGCTGCGTATCGAGGCCATAGCGCGTCACCCACAATGGGGTCACCGCGCCTTTCAAGAAAACCCGCCGCCAAGCGTCCGGGGTGGGCTTTACGGTCTCGGGTTGATAGACGCCGCGATAGTTCCGTTCGAAATACCTGACAGTCTTGGGAGCCGGATAAACGCCGAACATTACGTCCGCAGCACAGTTCCCGCGTTCAGGTGAGACATACAAACTCTCCTGCTTGTCACGTCGCACGAATTGTTGCTCGGTCTTGTAGATATGTGCGAGAACCTCACAGACATTCAGACCAAACTTCGGCTCCGACCAGTTGCGGTCCCGCTCGGGTTCCAGAAACTCTTTCAGCGTGACGATTTGCTTGTGCAGCGAATGCTTCTGGCGGACCGCCCCGAGACCCGCTTCCTCAAGCAAACCCATCTCGGTCTCAACATAGACGTCAGGTTCGAAAAACCGCGCGTAGCCCTTGGCAACCTCAGTGCCCTTGAAGCGCTGATAGATCTCCGGCCGCCATTCCTCGGGAGCGCGTTTAAATACAGGAATAATCGGATTGAAGACGCCCCCCCATAAGCAGGTGCATGCACGCATGATCGTGCGGACGGCCGTCAAGTCAGTCGGGGTTGTAAGAAAACCGATGCGTGTTGGCCTCAGAAGAATCTCAGCTGATATTTCCGGCATACCTTTGATTCTCCAGAGTCTTGGTCCGAAGAAAATTGGCGCGTAACTCCGCCAACCCGCCACGTTTCAATTCTTATGATTATTGTCGCAATACCATCAAATTACATCCCTTCTCATCGCGCGACTTTGTTTTCCAAGTTCGTCTCCAAGGCTCTCCAGAGCATCGAAGCAACGAACCACGTCTGGGTCTCGCATTGTTGCGTCGTAGCCTGCTTCTCTCTCGATGGCGCGTAAAGTCCGCAACTCGGGGCTGCACAGACGTTTTCAATGTGGGCGCGGGAAGGACAAGTTAATGTCGCAAGCGCCGGTCCGATCGGGACCGGACACAGCGAATGGTCTTAACCGGGAGGGCATGGACCGCAGGTTGCGGAATTGCGGGTGGCCGACCGTAGCAGTCCCTGTTAATCGCGCCAGCTCGAATGACCCGTCGCGGCGTATCGCGTTAGCTCCGATGCCTTACCGAGCGGCTCGAGCGTCTTAACCGCATTGCTGCCGAGCTTGTGCTGACATTGAAATGGACTGCCCTGCCGTGGCGCACAACAAGAGGGAACTGATTGAGAGCGAACGGCTTCGACGACCATCGTGCGCCGGAAAGCAGAAAGCCCTCATTATTCGAGGGCTTTCAATTTCACTGCAGTTTCCAAACTTTATTGCGGCGTTTAGTTCGGATTTTCCAATCTTTATTGCACTTTCCAAACTATATTGTCACGCTACACTTGGCTTACGCGCCGAAATTCTTCGCGGCGAAGTCCCAGTTCACGAGGTTCCAGAACGCTTCGACAAACTTCGGACGCGCGTTGCGGTAATCGATGTAGTAAGCGTGTTCCCACACGTCGATCGTGAGGAGCGGCTTCGCATCGGTCGTGAGCGGCGTGGCGGCGTTGCTGGTCGAAACCAGGTCGAGCGAGCCATCGGCCTTCTTCACGAGCCATGCCCAGCCCGAGCCGAACGTGCCGACTGCCGTTGCCGTGAATGCTTCCTTGAACTTGTCGTAGGAACCCCACTTCGCGTTGATCGCGTCGCCGAGCGCGCCCGCCGGTGCGCCGCCGCCGTTCGGCGAGAGGCTGTTCCAGAAGAACGTGTGATTCCAGATTTGCGCTGCGTTATTGAAGACGCCGCCCGACGACTTCTTCACGATCTCTTCGAGCGACAGGCTTTCGAACTCGGTGCCCGGAATCAGCTTGTTCAGGTTGGTCACATAAGTCTGATGATGCTTGCCATAGTGAAACTCGAGCGTCTCTTCCGACATGTGCGGGGCGAGTGCGTTCTTCGCGTACGGCAGCGGCGGGAGCGTATGTTCCATGATGCTGTTCCTTCTATCGAGTTTGTGGGGATTGGCGACTGACGCTTTGGAGCACTGGATTGTAGGCGACTTGGAATAACCCCGCAAACCAGCGGTCTTTTATAGAGAGCATCGCTCGCGCCTGCTGGGGATGAAGCGTAAATAGTGCTCATCGAGCAGACGCGAGCCTTGCAAAAACGGCTGCGTCAAATGCTATCGGAAAGGCGCGGCTGAATGTCGGCGAGCGCGATATCGGCCGACCCTTCTGCGAGATGGACTGTCAGGCGACGGTTGAGTTTCAGCGCCGACGGAGAACGCACCGCACGTCCGTTCTGCGCATCGAGCAGCGCCGCATAGCCGCGCTCGAGCGTGCGTTTCGGGCTCAGCACTTCGAGTCTTGCGGCCAGCGTTTCGACGCGCGCGGTCTGCCGCTCGTGATGCCGAAGCGCGGCGGCTTCGAGCCGTTTCGCGAGCCCCGCCAGCGCATTGCGATGCATCGCGAGATCGGGCCGCCAGCGCTGCCAGCGCAGCTGCACGAGCGCGAAACGCGCACGCGCGTCGCGCACCGGACGCGCCCCGGCCGACGCCAGCCTCACCTGCAATTGCTGCAAATGCGTGCGCTGCCGCTGCAAACGCTCGGCCGGGCTCACGAGCCGGCGCGCGAGCCAGTCGAGCTGCTGCGCGCGGCGCTCCATCATGCGGCCGAAGCTGCGGGCGATCGTGGCGTGTCGATGGTCGAGGTCGCGAAGCAGGAGCGCGCGTTGCGGGCTGACGAGTTCGGCGGCGCCGGTGGGTGTCGGGGCGCGCACGTCGGCGGCAAAATCGGCGATCGTGAAATCGGTCTCATGGCCGACGCCGCTCACGACCGGCAACTCGCTCGCCGCGATCGCGCGCGCCAGCACCTCTTCGTTGAACGCCCACAAGTCCTCGATCGAACCGCCGCCGCGGCAGACGATCAGCACGTCCACCTCGCGCCGCGCATTCGCGGTCTCGATCATCGCCGCGACTTTCTCGCTCGAGCCCGCGCCCTGCACGGGCGCCGGATAGACGATCACGGGGATATGCGGGGCGCGGCGCGCCAGCGTGGTGAGCACATCGCGCAGCGCCGCGGCCTGCAACGACGTGACGATGCCGATCGCGCGCGGATGCGCCGGCAACGCGCGCTTGCGCTCCGCGGCGAAAAGCCCGTCGGCTTCGAGCTGCGCCTTGAGCCGCAAGAACGCCTCATACAGGCGCCCCTGCCCGGTGCGCCGCACCGCCTCGACATTCAGCTGCAGCTCGCCGCGCGGCTCGTACATCGTGACGAGCGCGCGCACTTCGATCTTGTCGCCTTCGCGCGGCGTGAATTCGGCGTACTGCGCGCGGCCGCGGAACATCACGCAGCGCATCTGCGCCTGCGCATCCTTGATCGAGAAGTACCAGTGGCCGCTCGCCGCGCGCGTGAAATTCGACACTTCGCCCGACACCCAGACGAGCGGAAACGTCCGTTCGAGCATGGTGCTGATCGCGCGATTGAGCGCCGAAACCGGCACGACGGCGTCGCCCCCAAATGGGCCGGCCGAACTTCCGGCGCCCTGTCCGGGGGAGGAAAAAGGGGTATCCGATTGCATGGGGAACGATGAAAATCTTGACCGGACAGACAATAGACCGGCCGGTAAGGCCCGTCCAGAGCGGCGGAGCAAATGATGGGAAGTTTCCACATTGATGCGGGGCAACAGCAAAACGGCGCGATCCGTTGCCGCAGCCAGCGGACTCGTCGTAAGTTATTGATCTATAACGATTTAACAATCGTAGGACCAAAGCGTCTACCGATGAAAGGCTTGATTTTCCGGGCTCGCGGCCTTTTCGGGATAAAGTTCTTCACAGAGTTATCCACAGGCACGCGAGTGCGTTGACCATCGCGCATCCCACAGAGGGCGAGCCGCATTGTGACTTGCTCGATCAAAGCCCGCCGCGCTAGAGTGCCGGGTTCCGAAGCCGTTTGAGTGCCAGAAGACCGGCGGCCGCCTTCACTGAATTCACTGAATCCAGCATGCAACACACACTGCGTCGATGAACCGCCTCGCCTCCCGTCTGGAAGCGCACATCACGCGCGAATGGCAGCGCCGCGGCGCGCTCGCGTGGGCCCTGCTCCCGTTGGCGTGCGTGTTCGGCGCCGTCGCCGCGCTGCGCCGCATGAGCTTTGCATTCGGGTGGCAAAAGCGCGTGCCGATCGGCGTGCCGGTCGTGATCGTCGGTAATGTGACCGTCGGCGGCACCGGCAAGACGCCAACCGTCATCGCCCTCGTCGAAGCCCTGCGCTCGGCCGGCTTTACGCCGGGCGTCGTATCGCGCGGCTACCGCGCGAAGATCAAAGGGCCCGCTGCCGTCACGCCGTCGTCGTCCCCTGATCAGGCCGGCGACGAGCCGCTCTTGATCGCCCGACGCACCGGCGCGCCGGTATTCGTGTGCCCGGACCGCGTGGCGGCGGCCCTCGCACTGCTCGCCGCCCATCGCGACGTCGACGTGATCGTCAGCGACGACGGCCTCCAGCACTACCGTCTCGCGCGCGATGTCGAGCTCGTCGTGTTCGATCAGCGCCTCGGCGGCAACGGCTTCCTGCTGCCGGCCGGGCCGCTGCGCGAACCGCTCTCGCGCCGGCGCGACGCGACGCTCATCAACAGTCCATACCAGCGCACGCTGCCCGCGTGGCCGAACACCTACACGCTGAATCTCACGCCCGGCGACGCCTGGCACCTCGCCAACCCGGCCCTGCGGCGCCCGCTCTCGCAATTCGCGAACCAGCGCGTGCTGGCCGCAGCGGGCATCGGCTCGCCCGAACGTTTTTTCGCGACGCTGCGCGCGGCGGGCCTGTCGCCGGCAACGCGCGCGTTGCCCGATCACTACGCGTTTCGCGACAATCCATTCGTCGATGCCGACGCCGACGCCATCCTGATAACCGAAAAGGATGCGGTAAAATTAGGGGCTTGGCGCGACGCGCGGATCTGGGTCGTTCCCGTCGAAGCCGCGCTGGACCCTCGCCTCATCGCCCTAGTTGTGGAGAAACTCCGTGGACGCTCGCCTGCTTGAAATTCTCGTTTGCCCCATTTGCAAGGGGCCGCTCAGCTACGACCGCTCCGCACAGGAACTGATCTGCAATGTCGACAAGCTCGCGTATCCGATCCGCGACGGCATCCCGGTGATGCTGGTCGACGAAGCGCGCCAGACGGTCGAAGGCACGCCGGTCGAGCCGCTCAATCCGTCGTCCGGTTCCTGACTCTCGCTGCTGCGCGCTTCCCTTCGATGACCGATTCCGCTCGCTCCAACGTTCCGCCCTTCGTGGCCGTCGTGCCGGCCCGCCTCGCGTCCACGCGCCTGCCTGAGAAACCGCTCGCCGACATCGGCGGCAAGCCGATGGTCGTGCGCGTCGCCGAGCGCGCGCGCGAATCGGGCGCCGACCAAGTGCTGATCGCAACCGACGCCCCCAGCGTGCTCGACGCCGCCCGCGCACATGGCATCGACGCGCTGTTGACGCGCGCCGACCACCCGTCGGGCACCGACCGCCTCGCCGAAGTCGCCGCGCACTTCGGCTGGAGCGACGATACGATCGTCGTCAACGTGCAGGGCGACGAGCCGCTGATCGACCCGGCGCTCGTGCGCGGCGTAGCGGCGCACCTTGCCGCCAACGCCGATTGTGCGATCGCCACGGCGGCGCACCCGATCTCCGATCCCGCTGAAGTCTTCAGCCCGAACGTGGTGAAGGTCGTGCTCGACAAGCGCGGCGTCGCGCTGTATTTCTCGCGCGCACCGATTCCGTGGATACGCGACGCGTATCAAGCGCATTGGTCGGCGACCCAACCAAACCTCGCCGCCATGCCTGCGCCGCCGGCCGATACCGTGTTCCGCCACATCGGCCTCTACGCCTATCGCGCGCGTTTCCTGCGCACCTACCCCACCCTCGCGCAAGCGCCGATCGAGCACACCGAAGTGCTCGAGCAGTTGCGCGCGATGTGGCACGGCGAGCGCATCGCGGTACTCGTTACGCATGAAGCGCCCGCCCCGGGCGTCGATACGCCGGCCGATCTGGAACGCGTAAGGTCCCTTTTTCGGTCTGAAAGCTAAAAACCCATGGCATAATCAGTTTCGATTGCGCGAGCCATCCGAAACTTTCGGCCACTAGGTTTCCCTCTCGTTTGCCCTAACACCCGCCTCTGAGCGCCGTCCCATGGATGCGCTGCTGGAAGGCGGGCCGCTTTTTTTGCGCGACTGGAGCAGCGAGTCTTGCGGACGCCTTTGCGCCTCGCGACGCAGAATTCACATACGACTCGGAGATATCACCATGCGTTTGATCCTGTTGGGCGCGCCCGGCGCGGGCAAGGGCACCCAGGCAAACTTCATCAAGGAAAAATTCGGGATTCCGCAGATTTCCACCGGCGACATGCTGCGTGCCGCGGTCAAGGCGGGCACTCCGCTCGGTCTCGAAGCGAAGCGCTACATGGACGCGGGCGAACTCGTCACGGATGAGCTCATCATCAATCTCGTCAAGGAACGCCTGCAAGCGCCGGATTGCGCAAACGGCTATCTGTTCGACGGTTTTCCGCGCACGCTGCCGCAAGCGGAAGCGATGAAGGAAGCGGGCGTCGCCATCGATTACGTGCTCGAAATCGACGTGCCGTTCGACGAGATCATCGTCCGCATGAGCGGCCGCCGCACGCACCCGGCATCGGGCCGCACGTACCACGTGAAGTTCAATCCGCCGAAGGTCGAAGGCAAGGACGACGTGACAGGCGAGCCGCTGATCCAGCGCGACGACGACAAGGAAGAGACGGTGAAGAAGCGCCTCGACGTGTACGTTGCGCAAACGAAGCCGCTGATCGACTACTACAACCAGTGGGCGCAGCGCGGTGCCGAGAACGGCTTGCAGGCGCCGGAATACCGCCGCATCTCGGGCATCGGTTCAGTCGATGAGATTCGTCAGCGCGTATTCGATGCGCTGAAGTGATCGGACCCGATTCACTTCAGCCGAAACTCGCGCTGCCGCACAAAAAACCCGCCCTGAACCGGCGGGTTTTTTATGGCAAGCGACAATACCCACGCTCAATCCAGCTCGACGAACAGCTACGCGAACCCAAGCGCCTGAACGTCGCGCCGCGCGGCAACCATCCTATGCCCGGGCGCATCGAGCCATTACAATCGTCGCTTTCGCAATACCAACGATAACGGCGAAGCAACCCATTCTTTACCCAGGAAAAGGAGCAGCAAGATGGAGATTCGCGGCAACGCATTTCTGATTACCGGCGGCGCGTCCGGCCTCGGCGCAGCCACCGCGCGCCTGTTGGCGGAGCACGGCGGCAAGGTCGTGATCGCCGACCTGAACGAAAGTGCGGGCACTGCGCTGGCGAAGGAACTCGGCGGCGTGTTCGTCAAATGCGATGTGACGCGCGAAGATGACGCGACGCAGGCCGTCGCAGCGGCGACGCAGCTCGGTGCGCTCTCTGGGCTCGTGAACTGCGCGGGCGTCGCGCCCGCGATCAAGACCGTCGGCAAGGACGGCCCGCATCCGCTCGACGCATTCGCCAAGACCATCTCGATCAATCTGATCGGCACCTTCAACGTGCTGCGCCTGGCCGCGGCGGCGATGGCAAAGAACGAGCCGAACGCGAACGGCGAGCGCGGCGTGATCATCAATACGGCGTCGGTCGCGGCGTTCGACGGGCAAATCGGCCAAGCGGCTTATGCCGCCTCGAAGAGCGGTGTGGCCGGCATGACGCTGCCGATCGCACGCGACCTGTCGCGCAACGCGATCCGCGTGATGACGATCGCCCCCGGCATCTTCGAGACGCCGATGCTGCTCGGCATGCCGCAGGAAGTGCAGGACGCGCTCGGCGCGATGGTGCCGTTTCCCCCGCGCCTCGGCAAACCCGTCGAGTACGCGATGCTCGTCAAGCAGATCTTCGACAACACGATGCTGAACGGCGAAGTGATTCGTCTCGACGGCGCGATCCGGATGCAGCCCAAGTAACGCATCGATCTGACTTCGGCACGATAAAAAAGCCTGCGGTGCGCGGTAAGCGCATCGCAGGCTTTTTCTTTTGATGCGGCATCTCGTCAACCCGCCGCCATCACACGACAATCAGTCGTCGCTTTGATGCGTGCGCTGCCGCAGCTCGTGCAACTGAGATTCAACGACAGTCGCATCGTCCGCATCGGGACGATCGCCGAGGTAGCGCTCGAGATCCTCCAACGCCGGCCGCAGGTAATCGAGCCGCGCGTAAGCGAAGCCGCGATCGCGCACTTCTTCGATGTTCTCCGGCAGCAGGATCACGAGCCGCTGCTGCACCGCCAGCAGGCGCTGCCAGCGCTCCGTCTGCAAGTACACCGCCTTCAGGTTGCGCAGCATGCGCGCGACGATCTCGCGGCGCGTCGCGGGCTGCAGCAGCACGCGCAGCGCACTGCCGATCGATTCGCCCGAACGCGTGATGTACGGCTCGAGCATATCAACCATCTGCGCTTCGGAAAGCGATTGCCCCGTCGTCGGATCGAGCATCACGTCGCCTTCGGGCAGGCTCACACGCATCAGGAAATGCCCCGGAAACGACACGCCCTTCACCGGCACGCCAATCTGCTCGCCCATTTCGAGGTACAGCACCGCGAGCGAAATCGGAATGCCGCGCCGGCGCTTGAGCACGATGTTCAGATGGCTGTTGTCGGGATCGTAGTAGTCGTTCAGGTTGCTGCTAAAACCGAGCTCACGGAAGAAGAAACGGTTCAGCGTACTGACTTTCTCGCGCAAATCGGCGTCGTCGGGCAGACGCCGTTTCAGGCGCAACACCAGCTCGTCGATTTCGGCCAGCGTGCCTTGCAGATCGACATCCGGATACGCATCTTGCGCGAGCGAAAGCGCCGTCTCGGTGAGGGGGAGACTGTCGTCGTCGGCGACGAGCGTGCTGAAGTAGTCGAGAACGCGTGTCATCGTGGTCACTTCACTCGTCTTCTGAAATAGGCGTATTTGAAACCCATCAGCCACAGCATACCGAAGTAAAGCGTAGCGAACAGGACCAGACAAGCCGCCAACAGCACGATCCGTTCCACCGGACGGTGATGCAGGCCGATCCAGTCGAAGTTCACGGCGAACCAGTGCATCGTGCCCGCCAACACGAGTGAGGCGCCCAGCAACTGCACGAAGAAATGCGGCCACCCGCTCGATGGAGTATAGATGCCGCGCTTGCGCAAGCCGAGAAACAGAAGCAACGCATTCACGCACGCGCCGAGCCCGACGGATAGCGTGAGCCCCGCGTGCGCGAAGATCGGCACGAACACGTAGTTCGAGAGCTGCGTCACGACCAGCACGCCGACGCCGATCTTCACCGGCGTCTTGATGTCCTGCTTCGCATAAAAGCCCGGCGCGAGGATCTTGATGAGAATGAGGCCGATCAGGCCGATGCCGTACGCGGAGAGCGCGCGCCCGACCATCACGACCGAGTTCGCGTCGAAGCGGCCGTAGTGGAAGAGCGTTGCCGTCAACGGCTCGGCGAAGAAGAAGAGCGCGAGTGCGCTCGGCGCCGCGAGCAGGAACGTGACGCGCAAGCCCCAGTCGAGCAGCGACGAATACTCGTGCGCATCGGCATCGACGTGCGCTTTCGACAGACTCGGCAGCAGGATCGTCCCGAGCGCGACGCCGAGGAGCGCAGTCGGAAACTCCATGAGCCGGTCGGCGTAGTTGATCCACGACACTGCGCCCTGCCCCAGCCGGGACGCAATGTTCGTATTGATGATGAGGCTCAGTTGCGCGACGGAGACCGCGAACGTCGCCGGCACCATCTTCACGAGCACGCGCTTGACGCCGCGATGGGCGAGCGCGCCGAGCGGATTGAGCCCGATGCGCGGCGCCATGTCGATCTTCTTCAAGCCCGGCAACTGCACGAGAAACTGCAGCAAGCCGCCGACGATCACCGCCCAAGCCAGCGCATAGACCGGCACCTTCATGTGCGGCGCGACGAACACGGCCGCCGCGATGAACGCGACGTTGAGCAGCACCGGCGCGAACGCGGGCAATGAAAAGCTCTTGTAAGTGTTGAGCACGCCGGACGCGAGCGTCGTCAGCGAGATGAAGATGATGTACGGGAACATGATCCGCGTCATCGCGACGGCCAGCGGGAATGCCTGGCCGTCGGCGCGCAGGCCCGACGCGACCGCGAACACGACCCACGATGCGCCCGCCACCCCGACGATCGAGAGGATCGCGAGCGACCACGCGAGCACGGTCGACATGGCGTCGACTAGCGCTTTCGTCGCATCGTGCCCTTTCTGGTTCTTGAACTCGGCGAGAATCGGCACGAAGGCTTGCGAAAAAGCGCCTTCGGCGGAAAGCCGCCGCAGCAGATTGGGAATACGGAACGCGACGTAGAACGCGTCGGTGTATTGGCTTGCGCCGAACGCACGGGCGATCAGCGTTTCGCGGGCCAGTCCGGTCACGCGCGACAGCAGCGTGAAGCCGCTGACCGTCAGCAGGGCTCGGAATAGATTCATGGGGCGCCTATTATACGGGGCGATATGGGTCACGGACCCGCTCGCCCGCCGATTGATTGCCCGTTATTTGTTCGCCGCCTTGCCCCGAAGTTCGCCGCATGCGTCGCATTCGTCGATCGCGCGCATTTTCGCGGCATCCGTCCGCACCGGCCCGCCGCTGAGCGGTTCCGACGCGGCTACACGACTGACACACCTCAACGGTTGCCACGTGTCTGATTTTGTTGCTATAATCGCCCGTTTCGAAGCTTGGCCGTGCCGTTTTTGAGCCGGCTTCGCCAATGTGATTCAGGTTTTTGCGCTCCTGGGCAATCGCTCCCAGGGGCTTGGATCGAAAAGCAGCGTTTAACCGATTAGCCCGCAGCCTTGCTGCCTCAGCCTAGTCGGTCAAGCACTGGAAACAGGAACAGGATAAGGAACCCTCATGGCTAACTCCGCACAAGCACGCAAGCGCGCCCGTCAGGCCGCCAAGGCCAACTCGCACAACTCCGCGCTGCGTTCGAAGTATCGCACCGCAGTCAAGGCCGTTCGCAAGGCAATCGAAGCCGGCGATCAAGCCAAGGCCGCTGAAGTCTTCAAGCTGTCGACAAAGACGCTCGACATCATCGCTGACAAGAAGATCGTTCACAAGAACAAGGCTGCTCGCCATAAGAGCCGCCTCGCTGCAGCCATCAAGGGCCTGCAAGCTCCCGCGCAGTAAATCTGGTCGGCCTGCCTAACGGCAGGCTACCTCCTGTTTCCGCTGCGACGTAAAAAAGCCCGCATTGGCATGGCCTTCGCGGGCTTTTCTTCGTCTATACGATTCGTCTCGATCTGTTGACGGTGGGCGCCGTCAACACACCACCCTCCATCCACGTCAGCCAGCGCCGCTAACCGTCGACCGGCCTTAGCCGGTGCGCTGTTGTTGCTGCTGTGTGCCGTGATGCGCCGGAAGCTCGCAAGCCTCCGTCACCACGAGATCGTTGTCTTTCGCGAAGTTCAGGACGAAATCGAACGCCATGGGTTCGATGTCGCGCAACCGCGAATCGAGGATCACGCACTTGAGATCGCCGAGCATCGTCGGCCGCACGTAGAGCGAGTATTGCAAACGGGCATTGGGGCCGCGCGCGCCGGGTCCGAAACACGACATCACACCGGCCAGGCGCTCCGACCAATCGCTCGGCCGAAACTTCTTTCCGTTCTTCGTGATGCCTTGAATGAAATATTCGGTAAAGGGGGCTTCGGCCATGTAGGAATACCCAAGTATCTAGCCCAGCGAAGTGCCGGCGAACGAGACCGCCTGAACACGATGAACACGAAGCATTGAGGACGAACCAGCGCCTGAAAAGGGCCGCGATCGCTATCTGCGCGGTGCGACTGACGGGGTTCGAGCCCCGGTCGCGACACCGGTGTCCCGCAAGCACAAAACCGGCCTGCCGGGCGTGAAAAATCCCGGGAATTATACCGCAGCGAACCTTTTTCCGCACTGCACATAAGACCCTTCCTAGCGCCTCCTAAGGCGGGAACGAACACCTACGAATCGGGCCGGCACAGGCTTTCAGCCAACTTTGTACTGACTCGTCAAACACCTAAAAATCCTTTATGCTGCCTTGAGTTACCACATCTGACGGCGGCGCCGTCCGGCTATTCCGGCTGGGTGAAACCGCCGTATTTCGTTTCATGACCGCCAAGAAAATTCGCCACTACCTGCAGTTCAACGATTTCTCGCTGGATGAGTACGAGTACGTGCTCGAACGCACCGGCATCTTGAAGCGCAAGTTCAAGAACTACGAGACCTATCACCCGCTGCACGACCGCACGCTCGCGATGATCTTCGAGAAGAACTCGACGCGCACGCGCCTGTCGTTCGAAGCCGGCATCTTCCAGCTCGGCGGCCACGCGGTCTTCATGAGCACACGCGATACGCAACTTGGCCGCGGAGAACCGATCGAAGACGCCGCGCAGGTGATTTCGCGGATGGTCGACATCATCATGATCCGCACGTTCGGCCAGGACATCATCCGCCGCTTCGCCGAAAACTCGCGCGTGCCCGTCATCAACGGTCTGACCAACGAATACCATCCGTGCCAGGTGCTGGCCGACATCTTCACTTACTACGAGCACCGCGGCCCGATTCGCGGCAAGACGGTCGCGTGGGTGGGCGATGCCAACAACATGCTCTACACGTGGATTGAAGCCGCGCAGATTCTTGGCTTCAAGATCAACATTTCGACGCCGCCGGGCTACAAACTCGATCACGCGCTCGTCGCCAAGGAAAGCGCGCCGTTCTATGAAGAGTTCGCCGATCCGAACGAAGCGTGCGCGAACGCCGATCTCGTCACGACCGACGTCTGGACCAGCATGGGCTTCGAAGCCGAGAACGAGGCACGCAAGGCCGCGTTCGCCGACTGGTGCGTCGACGCAAAGATGATGGCCCGCGCGAAACCCGACGCGCTCTTCATGCACTGCCTCCCCGCGCACCGCGGCGAAGAAGTGAGCGCAGAGGTGATCGACGGTCCGCAAAGCGTCGTTTGGGATGAAGCCGAGAACCGTCTCCACGTGCAAAAGGCGCTGATGGAGTTCCTGATGCTCGGCAAGCTGAATCACTGATTTCGCCCGCCGCTTAGCGTAAAAAGCCTCGCCAGTCGGCGAGGCTTTTTTTGTGACCTACGCAAACGCCCTCAAAGCTATAGACAGACCGGCTCCGCCTCCAGCTCGACCCCGAAGCGCTCCAACACATCCTTCTGAATCGCCCGCGCGAGCGCCAAGACTTCCCCCCCGGTCGCGCCGCCGCGATTGACGAGCACGAGCGCCTGACGCTCATGCACGGCCGCCGCACCCATCGCGCGGCCTTTCCAGCCGCACCGGTCGATCAGCCAGCCCGCCGCGAGCTTGACCCGCCCATCCGGCTGCCGATACGACACCAGTTCCGGCTCTCTTGCCTTCAACGCGTCGCACTGAGCGGCATCGATGACGGGGTTCTTGAAGAAGCTCCCTGCGTTGCCGAGCACGAGCGGATCCGGCAGCTTGGCGCGCCGCACCGCGACCACCGCATCGAAAATCGCCTGCGGGGTCACGGCCGAACCCGCAGCCAAACCCGCCGCCCCGCCGCGCGCCGCCAGTTCACGGGCGACGTCAGCATAGTCGGCGTGCGGCGTCCACGCCTTCGGCAGCTTGAACGTCACCGAAACGATGACGAACCGATCGCGCCCTTCCCGCTTGAAAAAGCTATCGCGATAGCCGAAGCGGCACGCAGCCGCGTCGAATTCGACGATCGCGCCCGTTGCCAGCTCGACCGCCCGCAGCGACGCAAAGCGCTCGCACATCTCGAGCCCGTAGGCGCCGATGTTCTGAATCGGCGCCGCGCCCACCGTGCCCGGAATCAGCGCGAGGTTTTCGAGGCCAGGCAGCCCTTCGGCGAGCGTCCAGGCCACGAAGTCGTGCCAGTTTTCGCCCGCGGCCGCCTCGACGTACCAGGCCTCATCGTCCTCTCGCACGATGCGCTTGCCACGCAGTTCAATTAGCAGCACCAGTCCGTCGAAATCGCGCGTCAGCACGACATTGCTGCCGCCGCCCAGCACGAGCTTGCGCTGGCCCGCTAGCCGCGAATCGCGCGCGATGCCGATCAATTGATCTTCGCGCTCGATCTTGCACAGCAGGCGCGCGCGCACGTCGATACCGAACGTGTTGTACGGGCGCAGCGACGCGTCGGAAACGAACGCGACGGCATCGGGCGAATGGTCAGGCGAACAATCGGGCAAAGACATCGGAAATCGCTTTCATGCCGCAGGGCCGCCGCATCGCGAAGCGCGGCGGCCTTGGGCAAAAGATGAAGGGGTCGGTAGAATGGCGTTCGGTTCGTGATTATAGCGAGTGCCTGCCGCGAGAGCCGCGGCGCTGCGCCAAAGGCGCAGGCACCGCCGCTCTATACAGGGAGAAAGCAATGCCATCGTTCGACGTCGTTTGCGAAGCCAACATGATCGAAGTGAAGAACGCGATCGAGCAGTCCAACAAGGAAATCTCGACGCGTTTCGACTTCAAGGGGTCCGACTCGCGTGTCGAGCAGAAGGAAGGCGAACTGACACTGTTCGCCGACGACGACTTCAAGCTCGGCCAGGTGAAAGACGTGCTGCTGTCGAAAATGGCGAAGCGCAATGTGGACGTGCGCTTCCTCGACTACGGCAAGATCGAGAAGATCGGCGGCGACAAGATGAAGCAAGTCGTGACCGTGAAGAAAGGCGTCTCGGGCGATCTGGCGAAGAAGATCGTCAGGCTCGTGAAGGACAGCAAAATCAAGGTTCAGGCCAGCATTCAGGGCGATGCGGTGCGCATCTCCGGCACCAAGCGCGACGACCTGCAAAGCGTGATCGCGATGCTGCGTAAGGAAGTGACCGATACGCCGCTCGACTTCAACAACTTCCGCGATTGATGTGAATCACTAGGCCAAGCGGCCAGGCTCCAAGCCCGGCCGCCGCCATCAATGTTTGCGAGCCGGCGCGGCGCCGGCGTCGCGCTTCTTTTCCCCAATCCGGCTTTCCTGCCCGGCAATCAGCTTCGAAATATTCGCGCGATGGCGCCAGATGAGCAGCGCGCTCATCGCAAAGACGGCCCAGGCAACGCGGTTTTCGCCGAACAAAAAGATGTCGAAGAGCGGCGCGAACACGGCGGCACACAGCGCGGCCAAAGACGAATAACGGAAAAAGAACGCGATGATGAGCCACGTGAGCGCGGTCGCGAGACCGAGCACGGGGTGAATCGCGAGCAGCACGCCCGCCGCCGTCGCCACACCCTTGCCGCCCTTGAACTTGAAGAAGATCGGATACAGGTGGCCGAGGAAAACGGCGATTGCCGCGAGCGCGATCGCCGTATCGTCGAGGCCGAAGCGCGGGCCGTATTGCGCGACGAGCCACACCGCGAGCCAGCCTTTGAACGCATCGCCGACCAGCGTGAGAATCGCCGCCTTCTTGTTGCCGCTTCTGAGCACATTGGTCGCGCCGGGGTTCTTCGAGCCGTACGAGCGCGGGTCGGCCAGCCCCATCGCAGCGCTGACGATCACGGCAAACGACACCGATCCGATCAGGTAGGCGGCAACAGTGGCGATCAGGATTTCCATGTAAGGGACTCTTCCAACGTATCGTTATCGAGGACTGCGCCGCAAGCCGAAGGCCAGTGGCGAACCGGCGCTCATTCTACCGAAGCGCCGTCGCGGAGAAGATCCTTGCTTTCCCTGTCCGATGCCGTCGGCGCCACCCCTGCGCGGCAGGCCGCCGCCGCAGAAATTCAGTCGACGCTAGCGCACTGCACGGGCTTCGCCTCCAGCAGCGCCATCAGCACGCCAGGCGCAAGGCTCACGAGATAGCCGCGCTTGCCGCCGTTCAGATAGATCGTGTCGAGCTCCAGGATGCTCGATTCGACGTACACCGGCATCGCCTTCTTGGTGCCGAACGGCGAGGTGCCGCCGACGAGATAGCCGGAATGCCGGTTCGCCACTTCCGGCTTGCAGGGCTCGACGCGCTTCGCGCCGATCTGCCGCGCGAGATTCTTCGTGGAGACGGTGCGGTCGCCGTGCATCAGCACGATCAGCGGCTTCGCGCGCTCGTCTTCCATGACGAGCGTCTTGACGACGCGATGTTCGTCGACACCGAGCTGCCGCGCAGACTCGGACGTGCCGCCATGCTCCACATACTCATAGGGATGCTCGCCGAAGCTCACCTTGTGGCGTCGCAGAAACTGCGTGGCGGGGGTCTCGGAAACGTGTTTCGATTTGCTCATGGGCGCATTCTAGCGGCGCCCATGACGCGAATCCAACTCACCCGCGCGGATGATGCGTCGCGTGCAGCGACTTGAGCCGCTCGCGCGCGACGTGCGTGTAGATCTGCGTCGTCGAGATATCGGTGTGGCCGAGCAGCAGTTGCACGACCCGCAGATCCGCGCCGTGATTGAGCAAGTGCGTCGCGAACGCGTGCCGCAGCGTGTGCGGCGACAGCGGCGCGTGCACGTCCGCCGCGCGTGCATGGCGCTTGATGATGTTCCAGAACTGCTGGCGCGTCATGCCGTCGCCGCGGTTCGTCACGAACAGCGCGTCCGCCGCGCGCGCGCCGAGCAACGCGGGCCGCGCTTCACGAAGATAGCGCTCGATCCAGCCGTGCGCCTCCTCGCCGAACGGAATCAGCCGTTCCTTCGAGCCCTTGCCGAGCACGCGCACGACGCCTTCGTTCAGGCCGACTTCGACCGTCTTCAGCGTGACGAGCTCGGTGACGCGCAAGCCGCTCGCGTACATCAGCTCGAGCATCGTGCGGTCACGCAGGCCGAGCGGCGTATCGATATCGGGCGCGCCGAGCAGCGCTTCGACTTGCGCTTCGGACAGCGTCGATGGGAAACGCGGCGGCTGCTTGGCGGAGCGGATCTTGAGCGTCGGGTCGGAGGCCGCGCGGTGCTCGCGCACGGCCCACGCGTAGTAACGCCTGAACACCGAAAGCCGGCGGTTCGCCGAAGTCGCTTTGTCGCCGCGGCGTGCGGCGATGTAGCCGTTCAGATGGAGTTCGCTCGCACTGTCGATCGACGCCGAATGCGTGCTCGCGAGCCATTCGGCAAACAGACGCAAATCGCGGCGATAGGCGTCGAGCGTGTTGCGCGAGAGGCCGTGCTCGAGCCACAGCGCGTCGCAGAACGCATCGATCGAATCGGTGCTCGCCGTGAACGTTGGCGACGGCGGCGGAGCCTCTTCGGCGGCAATGGTGGCGTTGGCGGCATCGGTCATAGCGCGGCTCATGCGTACTGAAGCAACCCTTCGTGAGCGAGCAGCCAGCGTTTCGTGCGGCGCAAATAGCCTTCCTCCGCCTCGTGCGCAAAGCCGCCGATCCCGCTTGCCGCCACGACGCGATGGCACGGAATCACGATCGGAAAGCGGTTGTCGCCGCACGCCTGACCCACCGCGCGCGCCACGCTGCCGACTTCCTTCGCGAGCTGCCCGTAGGTCAGCACTTCGCCTGGCGCGATCGCGCAAATGCCCTTCCACACGCGTCGCTGGAATTCGGTGCCGACCAATGCGAGCGGCAGATCGAAGGTTGCGTGCGCGTCTTCAAAGTAGCGCTCGATCTGTTGTGCCGCGCGCGCCGCGAGCGGCGAATCCGGCGCGACGCTCGCCGCGGTGTCGGGCAGATAAACGATTTCGCGCACTTTCACGCCGTCGGTCCGAATGCCAACTTTGCCGAACGGCGCGTCGATCACTGCGTTGAACATGGCTCTCTCCTAATGTGCTGACGACCGCCAATCATGCGGCCGCCAACGCCCACTGCACGTGCTCACGAACGAGCGGCGATTCGTCATCGGCGCGGCGCCTCAAAGCGGCAAAGATATCCGCACGCGCCGCTGCGTCAATCGATGAAGTCTCGGCGCGCAACGCATTGCCCATCGCGACCGCGATGTTGCGCAGCCACCGCTCGTAACCGATGCGCCGAATTGCGCTGCCCTGCATCCGCGTGTCGAATTCGTCCGCGCTCCAGCCGAACAATTCGACCAGCGTCGCACGATCCAGACCGTGCCGCACGTCGAAATCGTCGACAGGCGCGGCCTGCGCAAACTTGTTCCACGGACACACGAGCTGACAATCGTCGCACCCGTAGACACGATTACCGATCAACGGCCGCAAGTCTTCCGGAATGCTGCCCTTCAATTCGATCGTCAGATACGAAATGCAGCGCCGCGCATCGACTCGATACGGCGCGACGATCGCACCAGTCGGACACGCATCGATACAGCGCGTGCATTGCCCGCAATGCGCGCCCGGCGTTTCCGGCGCGTGCTCGGGCGAGGTCTCGGCATCGGCCGGCAGCGGCACGTCGACATAGATTTCGCCGATGAAAAACAGCGAACCGGCGTCGCGCTGCAGCAGCAACGTGTGCTTGCCGCGCCAACCAATGCCGGCTTTCTGCGCGAGTTCGATTTCGAGCACCGGCGCCGAATCGGTGAACACGCGATAGCCGTATGCACCGACCTCGCCTTCGATGCGCTCCGCGAGCTGTTGCAGCCGGTTGCGCATGACCTTGTGATAGTCGCGTCCGCGAGCGTAGATCGAGACGACGGCCGACGACGGATCGGTCAGGCGCGCCATTTCATGCGCGCGCCAGCCTCCGGTTTTCGCGCTTGGCGCGCCGCCTGACGCCGCGCTCTCTTCCGCCTTTCCCGCGAGCGTCGAAGCCGGCAAATAGGCGATGCGCGCTGTAATCACGCGTAGCGTGCCGGCCACAAGCTCGGCCGGACGCGCGCGTTTCAGGCCATGTTTGGCCATATAATCCATCTCGCCGTGGCAGCCCGCTTCGAGCCACGCGGCCAAGCCCGCCTCGGCATCCGAGAGGTCGATATCGCTGATACCGACCGCACCGAATCCCAACTCGCGCCCCCACTCCTTGATGCGCTGCGCGAGCGCCGCCAACGCGGCTTCATCGAAGCTGCGCGATGCACGGCAGTCGTCATCGGTCAAAGGCGCGTGGGACACGGAATGTTCCGGACATCGGTTCATCACGCTATTTTACGAGAATGCCCGTCAAGCCCGATCTCTCGACTCACGTTTCCGCGAGCCCCTTACTCGAGCGCCACTTCGCGCTCGCGGACGAAGCCGCCACCGATGCATTCGGCGCGCGCTTCGGGTCCGCCATCGAGAGCGTGCGAGGCGAAACGCGCAGCGATCGTCCTTTCAACGGGCTGCATGTGCAGCTGATCGGCGAACTCGGCGCGGGCAAAACGACCCTCGTGCGCGCGACGTTGCGCGGGCTCGGCCACACGGGCCGCGTGCGCAGCCCGACCTATACGCTCGTCGAGCCGTACGCGCTCGAGAGGCCCGATGGGGAACTCGAGCTTTACCATTTCGATCTTTACCGATTTGCCGATCCGGCCGAATGGGCCGACGCAGGATTTCGCGAGTACTTCAATTCGACTGCGATCTGCCTCGTCGAATGGCCGCAGCAGGCAGGGGGCTTGCTCGGCGTTCCGGATCTCGTTCTATCGCTTGACGTGGCCGGCGACGGCCGCACGCTCGATGCGCGCGCGTACAGCGAATCAGGAAAAGCATGTCTAGAAAGATGTTAATCAAGCCGTTCCAATCGATCGAATCGGCCGCAACCGCAACCCACAACTGGCGCCGCCGGCAGGTGCTGCGCGCGAGCGCGTCGACGCTTGTGCTCGGGCTCGCCGCGCCGTTCATCGCGCCGCGCATGGCCTGGGCGAGCTCCGTGCTCGGCGTGCGCGTGTGGCCCGCGCGCGATTACACGCGCGTGACGATCGAATCGGATCAGCCGCTGCAAACCACGCAGACGCTCTTGGCCGCGCCGGATCGTCTCGTTGTCGACTTGAACGGACTCGATCTCGACCAGGAGCTCAAGGATCTCGTCTCCAAGATCACGCCGAACGACCCGCAGATCCAAGCCGTGCGCGTGGGCCAGTATCAGCCGCATGTGGTGCGGATGGTGTTCGACCTCAAAGGCCAGGTGAAGCCGCAGGTGTTCTCGCTGCAGCCGGTCGGCAGCTACAAGTACCGGCTCGTGTTCGACCTTTATCCCGCCGTCGCGCCCGACCCGCTGATGGACCTCCTCGCGCAGAGCGAGCGCAAGGAGCAGCGTCTGAACCAGGGCAATCAGGCGTTCACGCCAGCCCCGCTGGCGGGCCCCGCCGCGCCGCCCCCGTCCGGGGGCACGGCCACGGGCGACAACAGCGAGGCGTTCTTTCAGCAATATGCGCAGAACACGCCGGGCTCCGACGTGCCGCGCCCGCCCGTCCCGGCCGCTCCGGCCGCACCCGCCACCTCGGCGCGCGCACCGGCCAAGCCTGTCGCCCCGCCGGCAATCGCGCGCAATAACAGCGGTGACGACGCCGGCAACG
Organism: Trinickia camelliae; assembly: GCF_053525655.1. Lineage (NCBI taxonomy): Bacteria > Pseudomonadati > Pseudomonadota > Betaproteobacteria > Burkholderiales > Burkholderiaceae > Trinickia > Trinickia camelliae. The sequence continues at coordinate 30,192 of NZ_JBCHAA010000016.1, read as the reverse complement.
GCGACGCCTACGGCTTCACGACGCCCTCGAAACCCGGCACCGGCAATACGATCCGACTCTTGACGGTGGCGATCGATCCGGGCCACGGCGGCGAAGACCCGGGCGCGATCGGCAGCGCGGGAACCTACGAAAAGCACATCGCACTCGACATCGCCAAGCGCCTGCGCGCCAAGATCGACGCCCAGCCCAACATGCGCTCGATGATGACGCGCGACGCCGACTTCTTCGTTCCGCTCAACGTGCGCGTGCAGAAGGCGCGCCGCGTCGGCGCGGACTTGTTCGTGTCGATCCACGCAGACGCGTTCACGACGCCAGCCGCACGCGGCTCTTCGGTGTTCGCGCTGTCGGACCACGGCGCGTCGAGCGCGGCCGCGCGCTGGATGGCGAACAAAGAAAACTCGTCGGACCTGATCGGCGGCATCAACGTGAAGACGCAGGACGAGTCGGTGAACCGTGCGCTCTTCGACATGTCGACCACCGCGCAGATCCGCGACTCGCTGCGCTACGGCGGCTTCGTGCTCGACGAGGTCGGCGAAATCAACAAGCTGCACAAGGGCTCGGTCGAACAGGCAGGCTTCGCGGTGCTGAAAGCGCCCGACATTCCGTCGATCCTCGTGGAAACCGCGTTCATCAGCAACCCGGAAGAAGAGCAGAAGCTCAACGACGAGGCCTATCGCGACAAGATGGCCGACGCGATCCTGAAGGGCATCAAGCGCTATTTCGCGGCGAATCCGCCGTTAGCGAAGAATCGCATGGCCTAACGCGCCGCGGGCATCGTCCGAACGGCTAACGCTCTGCGCGGCGGCCAATCCCGCCACCCGCAGCGCAGTAGAATGGGCACTCGCCGTTCCGCTAAACGCAGTGCTGAAGCGCCAACGCCCGTCGACCGCGCTGCATGAGACGGGCGTAAGCGCTGAAGCGCCAACGCCCGTCGACACAGGACAACGCCATGCCCGACTCGATCAAAGCCATCCTCAAGCCCCATATCCGCGACGTCGGCAGCATCGCCGTGCGGCGCGTTCTTCCGGCCATGGCCGCCCGGCTGATCGGCCCGTTCATCTTCTTCGACCACATGGGGCCCGCCACGCTCACGCCCGGGACCGGTCTCGACGTGCGCCCGCATCCGCACATCGGGCTCGCCACGGTCACCTATTTGTTCGAAGGCTCGATCATGCATCGCGACAGCATCGGCTCGGTCCAGAAGATCGTCCCCGGCGACGTGAACTGGATGACAGCCGGGCGCGGCATCGTCCATTCGGAGCGCACGCCCGATGAAGAGCGCGGGCGAGGCCTCACGATGCATGGCATCCAGACATGGGTTGCGCTGCCGCTCGAGCACGAAGACGACGAACCTTTCTTCGAGCATCACGCCGCCGACACGTTGCCGCAAATCGAGCGCAACGGTGTGACGCTGCGCGTGATCGCGGGCACCGCGTTCGGCGCGACCTCGCCGGTCACGACGTACTCGGGCACGCTCTACGCGGCCGCGCATTTCGCGCCGGGCAGCGCGTTCGCACTCGAGCCCGAGCATGACGAGCGCGGCGTCTATCTCGTGGAAGGCGATCTGACGATCGACGGCGAACCGCTCGCTATCGAGCAAATGGCCGTGCTCACACCGGGCGAGACGGCCACGCTCGCGAGTCAGGCAGGCGCGACCGTGATGCTGCTCGGCGGGGAGAAGCTCGCGGGCGAGCGTTTCATCGAATGGAATTTCGTCGCGAGTTCGCGCGAAAAGATCGCGCACGCGAAGGAAGCATGGACGCGACAGGAGATGGGCAAGATTCCAGGCGAGACGGAATGGATTCCGCTGCCGGAGCGCGCGGCGAGGTGAACGGAGCGCGCCGTTGAAAGGCGCCATTGAAAGCGACTGCTCCGCCCCCATCTCGCAATCAAGCGTGGAGCCGCTCCCTGAGCGCTCACCGGACACCATTTGACGAGGATGCGATGGACACCACCCTAGCCACTTTCGAAAAAGACGTCATCGAGGCGTCGCTGCTGCAGCCGGTCCTGGTCGATTTCTGGGCGCCGTGGTGCGGCCCGTGCAAGTCGCTCGGCCCGATGCTCGAAAAACTCGAGCAGGAGCACGAAGGCAAGTGGAAGCTCGTGAAGGTGAATGTCGACGAGAACCAGGAGCTTGCCGCGCACTTCCAGGTGCGCAGCATTCCGCATGTGATCGCCTTCGCCGAAGGGCAGGCCGTCGATCAATTCATCGGCGTGCTGCCTGAAGGGCAATTGCGCGAATTCATCGACCGCCTCGCGCCGGACCCGGCCCAGGCCGAACGCCGCGCTGCGCAGTTCGCGCTCGAGGAAGGTCAAACGGGCGAGGCGCTCGACCATCTGAAGGCCGCGCTCGCGCTCGATCCGGGCTATGACGATGCGCGCCTCGACCTGATCGAGCTGCTGATCTCGCAGGACCGCGTCGACGATGCGCGCGCGGAAGCCGAATTGTTGTCGCCGAAGGTCACGCAAGGGATCGACGCGCGCTACAACGCGCTCAAAACGCGGCTGGATGCGCTCGATGTCGCAACCGATCTGCCGCCCACCGATGCGCTCGAAGCGCAGGTCGCCGCGAATCCGGGCGATCTGGAAGCGCGCTTCGATCTGGCCAACGCCTTGATCGCACGGCGCGACTACGCGGGTGCGCTCGGGCACTTGCTCGAAATCGTTCAGCGCGACCGTTCATTCCGCGACGACGTCGGGCGCAAAACCATGCTCTCGGTTTTCGATCTGGCGGCACACCAGCCGGAGCTCGTGTCGCAATGGCGGCGCAAGCTCAGCGCCGCACTGAACTGAGCCTGAGGATCAGGCGCGAATCCAGCGCGATTCAAGCGGCCGCTTTCGCCAACGCGCGCAGCGCGTGGGCGGCGGCCGCGAACCCGAAGCTCGCCGTCACGCACACGCTCGAACCAAAACCCGCGCAGTTCAGCCCGACCGGCCCCGTGTGGCCCGGCGACGTGCTCACGTGCTGTGCTTCTTCATCGATATCGCACACCGCGGCTTCCGGATAGATCAGCGGCTCGTCGGAGTACACGGCGCTCACCTTGAATTTCGCTTTCGGCCCACGCGGAAAGCCGTGCTGCTTGCGTAGTTGCGCGCGCACTTTCGAAAGCAGGGGGTCCTGAATCGTCAGCGCGAGATCGTCGATGCGGATGCGCGTCGGGTCGAGCTGCCCGCCCGCGCCGCCCACCGTCACGAGCGGCTGCCCGCGCTCGACGCACCATGCGATCAGCGCCGTCTTGGTGCGCACGCTGTCGATGGCGTCGATCACGTAGTCGAAGCCGCCGCCGAGCAAGGCGGCGAAGTTGTCCGGCTCGACGAAGTCCTCCACGAGCCGCACGTCGCACGCCGGATTGATCAGCGCGATGCGCTCGGCCATCGCCTCGACCTTCGGCTTGCCGAAGTTGCCGTCGAGCGCGTGAATCTGCCGGTTCGTGTTGCTTTCGGCGACGTTGTCCAGATCGATCAGCGTCAAACCACCGACCGCGTTGCGCGCTAGCGCCTCGACGGCCCACGAGCCGACCCCACCGATTCCGATGACCGCCACGTGCGAGCGCTCGAACGCCGCGAGCGCGGGAGCGCCGTAAAGGCGCGACACGCCGCCGAAGCGGCGCGCACGATCCGCGTCAAACTCGTCTGAGCGGCTGGTAGTAAGATCGGGAGTCGTCGCGGAGGCGCGGGGGCTGGACATGGCGATGTGGGCCAACAGGCAGAAATCGAAGCCCGTATTTTGCCTGATCGGCGCCAGACGCTCGACGGCGGAAACGCCGGGCCGACGCAAGATTTTTACGCCTTCGCTATACTGAATAAATTGAAGCGTTCGCATAAGAATATGAGCACACTTGCCGAACTCCGCAAAAACTACGCGCTCGGGTCACTCGACGAATCCGACGTGGATCGCGATCCGATCCGTCAATTCGACATCTGGTTCAAGCAGGCAGTCGACGCCAAGCTGCCCGAACCGAACACCATGACGCTCGCCACCGTCGACGAACGCGGCCGGCCCTCGGCACGCATCGTGCTTATCAAGGGCGTCGACGAACGTGGCTTCGTGTTCTTCACGAACTACGAAAGCCGCAAGGGCCGCGATCTCGCGCATAACCCGCACGCCAGCCTACTTTTCTACTGGATCGAACTCGAGCGGCAGGTCCGCATCGAGGGCGCCGTCGTCAAAACGAGCGCGCAAGAAAGCGATGCGTATTTCACGTCGCGGCCGCTCGGCTCTCGCATCGGCGCTTGGGCGTCGGATCAAAGCCAAGCGATCGCGAACCGCGCCGTGCTCGAAGTGCGCGAGCGCGAAATGAGCGAGCGTTACGGCGAGAACCCGCCGCGTCCGCCGCATTGGGGCGGCTACCGGCTCGTTCCCGACACGATCGAATTCTGGCAAGGGCGCCCGTCGCGCCTGCACGACCGCGTGCTGTACACGCGCGAATCCGGCGGCGACTGGCGCATTTCGCGGCTTTCGCCGTAACGCTTTGATTCGTCGGCGCGGTGCTGCGCTGCGCGAATAAGGCGTGCAGCACCGTCCACCGATTCGAGCGCGGCCTAAGCGGACGGCCTTGTGTTCCGCGACGCCTTGCCTCTTTTTACCGCTCCGCCAGTCTCCGAGCGAGCTTGCGTAGCGGTCGAATGGTTGCTTTGCCTTTCATTTCATCGAACACGGAGAATGAACATGTTCTGGGAGAAAAAGCTGGCGCAGTGGGTGCAAGATGTGCGGGAAAAGGCGAACATTCCCGCGCGTTTGGTGTTGTGGGACGGCAATCAGTTCGACTTCGGGAGTTTCGCCGCGCCGCAGGTCACGCTGAAGGTCAATAGCGCCTCGGCGCTGCCGCTCTTGCTCGAACCGAGCCTCGACAATCTCGGCGAAGCGTACGTGAAGGGCAAGATCGATATCGAAGGCAAGCTCTCCGACATCATCAACATCGGCTATTCGCTCGCGAGGAGCACAGTGACCAACGCGAGCAAGCTGGCCCGCGTGCGCCGCTACTTCAATCATTCGAAAGCGTCTGACAAAAAGGCGATCCAGTATCACTACGACGTCTCGAACGAGTTCTACAAGCTGTGGCTCGACGAGAACATGGTCTATTCGTGCGCGTACTTCGAGAACGGCAACGAAGACATCGGCACCGCGCAGCTGAAGAAGATCGACCACATCCTCACCAAGATCCAGCTGCAGCCAGGCCAGCGCCTGCTCGATATCGGCTGCGGCTGGGGCGCGCTCGTGCTGCGCGCGGCGAGCAAGTTCGGCGCGCAGTGCGTCGGCGTCACGCTTTCGCAGAACCAGTTCGATCTCGCCACCCAGCGCGTGAAGGACGCCGGCTTGCAAGACAAGATCGAGATTCGTCTGCAGGACTACCGCGACGTGCCGGGCCAATTCGACCGCATCACGAGCGTCGGTATGTTCGAGCACGTCGGGCGCAAGAACCTGCCCGAATACTTCAAGAAGATCCACGATCTGCTCGTCGACGACGGTGTCGCGATGAACCACGGCATCACGTCGACCGACTACAACAGCGGCGAGACGGCACTGGGCGGGGGCGAATTCATCGACCGCTACGTGTTCCCCGACGGCGAGCTGCCGCATATCAGCCTCGCGCTCGAAGCAATGCAAAGGGGCGGGCTGGAGGCAGTTGACGTCGAGAGCCTGCGTCGGCACTATGCGCACACCCTCGACATCTGGGCCGACAATTTCGAAGCGAAGGCCGAAGAGGCGAAAAAGCTCGTCGACGACGAGAAATTCCGCATCTGGCGCGTGTATCTGGCGGGCTGCGCCTACGCGTTCGAGCACGACGATGTCTCGCTTTTCCAAGTGGTGTGCCGCAAGGCCGGCCGCAGCGCGACAACGCTGCCGTGGTCGCGGCGCTATATGTACGAGAAACCGCTGTGATGCGCCCCGCGCGTCGCGCGGGTCAATCACAAGCGATCGATGGACGAAGGCAGGCCGCGCGACTTAGCGCAACAAGCAAGCGACGAAGCCAACACCGGCGCAACCGAAGGCGAGCAATTCGATCTGTTCGGTGCGCCGGTGCCATTTCCGGCGCAGTCTCCGGAAGCGGCCCGGTTGTCGTCGAAACGCGACGGCAGCGCCCAATCTGCCGCATCCCCTTCCGCTCTACCGGCTGATCCCAAGCCCAATCGCCGTGCCCGGGAGGTGCTGCCCGCACCATCCTCCCCCGAAGTGCTCGACGCCGCCGCCACATTGCCGCCCCAGGTGCACCTCGGCACCTCGTCGTGGTCGTTCCCGGGCTGGCAAGGCATCGTCTACGGCGACGACTACAGCAACACCAAGCTCGCGCGCGACGGCCTCACGGCATACGGCGCGCATCCGCTGTTGCGAACGGTGAGCATCGACCGCTCGTTCTACGCGCCGCTCACGCTGACCGACTACCTGCGCTACGCCCAGCAGGTGCCCGACCATTTCCGCTTCATCGTGAAAGCGCCCGCGTCCGTAACCGACGCGACGGTACGCGCCGAGCGCGGCGAGCCGGTCGCGCCGAATCCCTGCTTTCTGAATGCGCAGCTCGCCGCCGATGAATTCGTGCGGCCGTGCCTCGAAGGACTCGGCGCGAAAGCGGGGGCTTTGGTGTTCCAGTTTTCGCCGCTGCCCGACGCCATGCTCGCGGAGCCGGCGGAGCTCATCGAGCGCCTCGCGCAGTTCTTCGCGGCGCTGCCGCCACTGCCCGAAGGAGCGTGTTATGCGGTGGAGATTCGCGACGCCTCGTTGCTCACGCCGCGTTTCATTCGGATGTTGCGCGCGTGCGGCGTCCGCTATTGCATCGGCTTGCACGCGCGCATGCCCGATCCGCTGCGCCAGGCGGCAGCGCTCGCGCTGCTCGATGGCGACACGCCGAGCGGTCCGCTCATCGTGCGCTGGAGTCTGCATCAAGGCTTCAAGTACGAACAAGCGAAAGCGAAGTACGACCCGTTCGACCGCCTCGTCGACGAAGACCCGAACACGCGCTCGGCGCTCGCCGAACTCGCGGCGCGTTATGCGGTAGCCGGGCAGCCGGTGCTGATCACGATCAACAACAAAGCGGAAGGGTCGGCGCCGCTTTCATGCGTCGAGCTGGGACGCGAGATCGGAGCGGCGTTTGCGCAGATGCGCGACGAAGCAGGCAAGACAGAAGAAACGGACGAAACGCCGTAATCCTTAGACGAAACGTGCGCGCGGGCCACGCCGCGCGCCACCGCCCTCATACGCCAGGCTTCATCCGGTGCGCGAATTTCTTGCGGAATTTGGCGACCTTCGGCGCAACCACGAACGCGCAATACCCTTGATCGGGATGCTGCGCGAAATAGTTCTGGTGGTAAGTCTCGGCGGGCCAATAGTTGCCGTCGAGCGGCAGGACCTGGGTGACGATCTGCCCGTCGTACAGCCCCTCGGCGGCGATCTCGCGAATCACCTGCAGAGCAGTCTCTCGCTGCGCCTCAGAGTGCGTGAAAATCACCGATCGGTATTGCGTGCCGACGTCGTTGCCTTGCCGGTTCAACTGCGTCGGATCGTGGATCGCAAAGAAGATCTCGAGAATCTCCTTGTAGCCGATCTTGGCCGGATCGAAATCGACCTTCACGACTTCGGCGTGCCCGGTATGGCCGTCGCAGACGCGCTCGTAGGTCGGATTCTCGACCGTGCCGCCCGAATAGCCCGATTCGACCGCGATGACGCCGTCGACGCCCAGATACACTGCCTCGAGACACCAGAAACAACCGCCGCCCAGCGTGGCGGTCTCGCTTGCTTGAGTCATGCCTGCTCCTCGTTGAATGGCGCGCTTAGCCGTTCAGCTTAGCGGTTTTTGGGCGCTCCGGCGCAACGCCCGTGCCCTCCAGCCTCCGTCAGCGAACCCAGGAGAGATTCCGTTAAAATCCGAACAACTCGCCGATCTTCTACATGACCTTCGATTCAGCTTTTTCAATTCCCCGGCAGCGCGCCGCCTTCACGCCTCTATCCAAAGGTATTGCCGCATGAAGCGCGCCAGTCCGCCGAACTTCGATATCCACGCGTTCAAAACCGCGCTAGGCCAGTTCGCCACCGGCGTCACCGTCATCACGACGCGGGCGCCGTCCGGCCAATTGATCGGCATCACCGCGAGCTCGTTCAACTCGGTCTCCCTCGACCCGCCGCTCGTGCTGTGGAGTCTCGCGACCAAATCGGCATCGATGCCGGTGTTCCAGTCGAACAGTCATTATGTCGTCAACGTGCTGGCAGCGTCGCAGCTCGATTTGTGCCGGCGCTTCGCGACGGTGAAGGGCGACCGCTTTGCCGGCGTATCGCATGCCGCGGGCAATACCGGGATGCCGGTGCTCGAAGGCGCGCTCGCCTGGTTCGAATGCCATAACCGCAGCCGCTACCAGGAAGGCGATCACGTGATTTTCGTCGGCGAGGTCGAGCGCTGCGGCGTGCATGACAATGCCGCCGATCTGAAGCCGCTCGTGTTCCAGGGCGGCGAATTCCACGGGCTCGATCCGCTTTGAAGCAAGCGGCCCGCGAATGGTCCGGTGAGCCGCGAGGCTGACGCCGGCCGCTAGCGCTCCGCTTCCGGCGTCAGCCCCACGGGCACGCCGGTATCTTCCTTGAGCGTCTGTAGCACGATGTTCGAGCGGATATCCATCACGCCCGGTGCCTTGTAGAGCTTCGAAATCACGAAGTCCGAGTAGTGCTTGAGGTTGTGCGCGAGCACGCGCAGCACGTAGTGGCTCTCCCCTGTCACCACGAACGCCCCCACCACTTCCGGCCATTCGCGCAGCGCGTCGGCGAAGTGCTCGTGCCAGTTTTCCTGGTCGTTGCGCATCGAGACCTGCACGAAAGCCTCCAGCTCGAAGCCGAGCGCCTCCTTGTTCAGACACGCCCGATAGCGCTCGATCACCCCCTGATCCTCGAGCAGGCGCAACCGGCGCAGGCACGCCGACGGCGAAAGCGCGATCCGCTCGGCCAGGTCGAGGTTGCTGATCCGCCCCTCGTTCTGGAGGACGTTGAGGATACGGCAATCGGTGGCGTCAAGTGAGATCGCATTCATTTTTGGTCTCCCTTTTCGTCTTATCTCGAATTATGTTCTAGTCGGGGCGTCTGCGGGCGACTATTTCGCAAGCACTTTCGAACCGGTCTTGCCTATCATCGATAGCATCAGCAAAGCGTGAAAGAGAGACCAAGGAGACATGGAAACGCTCTGGGACATCACCCCCGCCATCGACACCGCGACGCCCGTCTGGCCCGGCGACACACCGGTCGGCATCGAGCGCGTCTGGAAGATGGAGGCCGGCTCGCCGGTCAATGTGGCACGCGTGACGCTGTCGCCGCACACCGGCGCGCACACCGACGCGCCGCTTCACTACGACGAACAAGGCGCGGCGATCGGCGCGGTGCCGCTCGACGCCTACCTCGGACGCTGCCGCGTGATTCACTGCATCGGCGCGGCGCCTGTCGTGACGCCCGAGCATGTCGCCGCGAGCCTCGACGGCGTGCCGCCGCGCGTGCTGTTGCGCACCTACGAGCGCGCGCCGTTCGCCGCCTGGGACAGCGCATTCTGCGCGGTCGCCCCTGAAACGATCGACTTGCTCGCCTCGCGCGGCGTGAAGCTCGTCGGCATCGACACGCCGTCGCTCGACCCGCAGGAATCGAAGACGATGGACGCGCATCATCGGATTCGCGCGCATCGGATGGCCATTCTCGAAGGCATCGTGCTCGACGCGGTCGCGCCCGGCGACTACGAGCTGATCGCCCTGCCCCTCAAATTCGCGACGCTCGATGCGAGCCCGGTGCGTGCGGTGCTGCGCGCGTTGCCGGGCGCCTGATCGAGGATCGAATCCGCGGAGCACGCATGTAGCCGCTCGCCCGCAGCCGGTCCCCCGTAGCCGCTCCCCAGTATCCGCACCATAAAATGACTCACTGAGACGCCCCCACCATGAAAACCCGTGAAGAAGCCCTCGCGCTCGACCGCGACGATCCCCTCGCCCACCTGCGCGACCAGTTCGCGCTGCATCCCGGCGTCATCTACCTCGACGGCAATTCGCTCGGCGCCCCGCCCGCCGCGGCGGCCGCACGCGCGCAAGCCGTGATCGGCAGCGAATGGGGCGAAGGCCTGATCCGCAGCTGGAACACCGCCGGCTGGTTCGCGCTGCCGCGCCGCCTCGGCAACAAGCTCGCGCCGCTGATCGGCGCGGCAGACAACGAAGTCGTCGTCACCGATACGATTTCGATCAATCTGTTCAAGGTGCTGTCGGCGGCGCTCAAGCTCGCGAACGAGCGCGATCCGAAACGGCGCGTGATCGTCTCCGAGCGCTCGAATTTCCCGACCGATCTCTATATCGCGCAGGGCCTCATCGAACAGCTCGACCGCGGCTACGAGCTGCGTCTCGTCGACGATCCGTCCGAGCTGCCCGAGGCGATCGACAGCGACACGGCCGTCGCGATGATCACGCACGTGAACTACCGCACCGGCTACATGCACGACATGGCCGCGATGACGAAGATGATCCACGACGCGGGCGCGCTCGCGCTGTGGGACCTCGCGCATTCGGCGGGCGCGGTGCCGGTCGATCTGAACGGCGTCGGCGCGGATTATGCGGTGGGTTGCACGTACAAGTACCTGAACGGCGGCCCCGGCTCGCCCGCGTTCGTCTGGGTGCCGCACCGGCACCAGAACGCTTTCTCACAGCCGCTCTCCGGCTGGTGGGGCCATCGCGCGCCGTTCGAGATGAACCCAAGCTACCGTCCCGACGACGGCATCGGGCGCTTCTTGTGCGGCACGCAGCCGATGGTGTCGATGGCGCTCGTCGAAGCCGGCCTCGACGTGTTCCTGCAGACCGACATGCACGCGATCCGCCGCAAGTCGCTCGCGCTGACCGACCGCTTCATCGAGCTCGTCGAGACGCGCTGCGCGGGGATGTCGCTCAAGCTCGTCACGCCGCGCGCGCACGTGCAGCGCGGCTCGCATGCGAGCTTCGAGCATCCGCACGGCTACGAAGTGATGCAGGCGCTGATCGCGCGCGGCGTGATCGGCGATTATCGCGAGCCGCATGTGCTGCGCTTCGGCTTCACGCCGCTCTATACGCGCTTCGTCGACGTGTGGGATGCCGTCGAGACGCTGCGCGACGTGCTCGCAACCGATGCGTGGCGCGCCCCCGAATTCGCCGCGCGCGGCTCGGTGACCTGAAGGAGCTGTGATGACCGACCATATGCAACTGCCGGAAGACGCCAAGGCAGACGCCGCAGAGGCGGCCCCCGCGAAGGCGGAACACGGTGCGCAAGGCTGTCCGTTCGGACACGGCAGCGAAAGCGCACCACACGCCCAGCACGCGCCGGCACACGCCTCGCACGTGCCCGAAGGCGACGAAGGGTGGCACGACGCACAGCTCGACTTCTCGAAGTCGATGAGCTACGGCGATTACCTTTCGCTTGGGCCCATCTTGTCGGCGCAGCATCCGCTGTCGCCCGATCACAACGAGATGCTGTTCATCATCCAGCATCAGACGAGCGAGCTCTGGATGAAGCTCGCCCTCTACGAACTGCGCGCGGCGCTCAAATGCGTGCATCGCGACGACCTGCCGCCGGCGTTCAAGATGCTCGCGCGCGTGTCGCGCATCCTCGAACAGCTCGTGCAGGCGTGGAGCGTGCTCGCGACGATGACGCCGTCCGAGTACACGGCGATGCGCCCGTATCTTGGACAGTCATCGGGGTTTCAGTCGTATCAGTACCGGCAGATCGAGTTTCTGCTCGGCAACAAGAACGATCAGATGCTCAAGCCGCACGCGCATCGTCCGGAGATCTTCGCGGAAGTGAAGGCGTCGCTCGAAGCGCCGTCGTTCTACGACGAAGTCGTGCGCCTGCTCGCGCGGCGCGGCTTTGCCATCGCGCCCGAGCGCCTCGAGCGCGACTGGTCGCAGCCGACCACGCACGACGCCTCGGTCGAAGCGGCGTGGCTCGAGGTCTATCGCAATCCGACGCAACATTGGGAGCTGTACGAGATGGCCGAGGAACTGGTCGATCTCGAAGACGCTTTCCGCCAGTGGCGCTTCCGGCACGTCACCACCGTCGAACGGATCATCGGCTTCAAGCAGGGCACGGGCGGCACAAGCGGCGCGCCGTATCTGCGCAAGATGCTGGACGTCGTGCTGTTTCCTGAGCTTTGGCACGTGCGGACGGTGCTTTAAGGGCGGCCGGCCCGGCGCCCGCTGCGGCCGCCTATGCCGGCGATTCGGCATTGGTGCGCCGCAGCAGCGGCGTCTCCATGTGACGCTACAAGGCGCGAACTCCGCCACACCCCGCGCAAACCTGCGCCGCACGCCGCAACGCGCCATCGAAATCCCCTCGCCGTTGCCTTGACTTTCCTCAACTCGAATACGATCATTCGTTCATTGAATGAGCAAATGCTCATTGCAAAACGACAGACATCGCCATACAAAAAGGCGCACGCGTAAAAAAGCGTGCGCCCTATTCGAGCAGGAGACACCCCATGAACACCCCCAGCGGCGCCGGCACGAACGTGATCCTGCACATCGGCGCGGGCTCGTTTCATCGCGCGCATCAGGCGTGGTATCTGCACCGGCTGAACGAGGCGTCGGGGCCGGACGAGCCGCAGTGGTCGCTCACCGTCGGCAACATCCGCGGCGACATGAACGCGGTGCTCGACGCGCTCGCCGCGCAGCACGGCGTCTACACGCTCGAAACCGTGACGCCGCAAGGCGAGCGCGCCTATGAGACGATCCGCTCGATCAAGCGCGTGGTGCCGTGGTCGCAGTCGCTTGCCGAGCTGGTCGAGGCGGGCGCCGACCCCGCGTGCAAGATCGTGGCGTTCACCGTGACCGAAGGCGGCTACTACCTCGACGAGCACGACCGGCTCGACGCGGCGAACCCCGACCTCGCCGCCGACTTGAAAGGCGCGCGCACCACGATCTACGGCGCGCTCGCCGCGATTCTCGAAGCGCGGATGCAGCGCAACGCAGGGCCCGTCACGCTGCAAAGCTGCGACAACCTGCGCAGCAACGGCGAGCGCTTTCATGCCGGGATGCGCGCGTTTCTCCAACAGCGCGGACACACCGCGCTGCTCGACTGGTTCGATGCGAACACCGTCTGCCCGAACTCGATGGTCGACCGCATCACGCCGCGCCCGACCGACGACGTGCGCGAACGCGTATTCGCCGCGACCGGCTTTGACGACGCGTGTCCGGTGATGGGCGAAGCCTTCATCCAATGGGTGATCGAGGACCGCTTCTGCGCGGGGCGCCCGGCGTGGGAGCGGGTCGGCGCGGAGCTCGTCGAATCGGTGCTGCCGTACGAGGAGGCGAAAATCCGCATCCTCAACGCGACACACAGCTGCATCGCATGGGCGGGCACGCTCGTCGGCCTCTCCTACATCCACGAGGGCACGCTCGATGCCGACATCCGCCGCTTCGCGTATGACTATGTGACGGAAGACGTGATCCCGTGCCTCACGCCGAGCCCGCTCGACCTCGCGCGCTACCGCGACGTCGTGCTCGACCGCTTCAGCAATCCATATATCCAGGACACGAACCAGCGCGTCGCCGCCGACGGCTTCTCGAAGATCCCCGGCTTCATCGCGCCGACGCTCAACGAGTGTTTCAAGCGCGGCGTCAAGCCGATGGCGACTGCCGTGCTGCCTGCGCTGTTCTTCCGCTTCCTCGACCGCTGGCAGCGCGGAACGCTTCCGTACGCCTACCAGGACGGCGTCATGGACGAGCGCGCCGCCCGCGCGTTCTTCGCATCGACCGACCCGATCGCGGCTTTCTGCGCAGAACGACTGCTGTGGGGCAGCATGGCCGGAAGCGCGACGCTCGAGGACACCGTACGCACGGCGCTCGAACGCGTCGACGCATGGCTCGCTATACGTGGCAAATGAGGTGACACTGACACGAGGGGCGGCCCATGAAGCTGTCCTGTCAGGTCTAGCGCCCATTGGCGCATCGCGCCCCGCGCGGCTAAAGTAGCGCATTCTCAACGACGCGATCCCTGCCCATGTACCTCGGCATCGACCTCGGCACGTCCGAAGTGAAAGTGCTGCTGCTCGCCCCCGACTCACGCGTAGTCGGCACGGCGGGAACGCCTTTTACAGTCTCCCGACCGCATCCGCGCTGGGCCGAACAGAATCCCGCCGACTGGTGGAGCGGCACGCGCGCCGCGATCATCGCATTGCGCCAGGCCCACCCCGTGGAGTTCGCGCAGATTCGCGGCATCGGCCTGTCGGGGCAGATGCATGGCGCGGTGTTGCTCGATAGCGAAGACCGCGTATTGCGTCCGGCGATTCTCTGGAACGACATGCGCAGCGTCGCCGAATGCGCGGAGCTGACCGAACGCGCGCCCGACCTGCACACGATCGCCGGCAACCTCGCGATGCCCGGATTCACGGCGCCGAAGCTGCTGTGGGTCGCACGCCATGAGCCCGAATTGTTCCGGCAGACCGCCTGCGTCCTGCTGCCCAAGGATTACCTGCGGCTGCAACTGACCGGCGGCAAGGTCTCCGATCCGTCCGACGCGGCCGGCACGCTCTGGCTCGACGTCGCGCGCCGCGATTGGTCCGACACGCTGCTCGCCGCTTGCGGCATGAGCCGTTCGCAGATGCCGCGTCTGGCCGAAGGCAGCGAGCCGTCCGGCGTGTTGCGCGCGGAGCTTGCACGCGAGTGGGGGCTTTCTGGCGAGGTCGTCGTCGCGGCAGGCGGCGGCGACAACGCGACGAGCGCGATCGGCATCGGCGCGACGCAGCCGGGCGACGGGTTCGTGTCGCTCGGGACGTCGGGCGTGCTGTGCGTCGTCGGCGATCGCTTTCGGCCGAATCCTGCGTCGGCGGTGCATGCGTTCTGCCACGCGATTCCGGATCGTTGGCATCAGATGAGCGTGGTGCTGTCGGCCGCGAGTTGCCTGCGCTGGGTCTGCAAGCTGACCGGCACCGACGAGCCCACGCTGCTCGCCGAAGTCGAAGCGCTCGACCGCAACGCGCTTTCGGGCGCGCCGCTGTTTCTGCCATACCTCTCCGGTGAACGCACGCCGCACAACGACCCCTACGCGCAAGGAGTCTTCTTCGGCATGACCCACGCCACCGATCGCGCGCTGCTCGGCTACGCCGTGCTCGAAGGCGTGACGCTCGCGCTCGCCGACGGCCTCGACGCGCTCGCCGCGGCCGGCACCGAGGTGAGCGCGCTGTCGATGATCGGCGGCGGAGCGCGCAGCGCGTATTGGGCGCAATTGCTCGCCGACGCGCTCGCGACGAAAACCCGCAAGCACGGCGGCGGCGAGACGGGCGCCGCGCTCGGCGCTGCGCGTCTGGGATGGCTCGCCGCCGGCGGCGACCCGGCGCAGGTGCTCGCCAAGCCGCCGGTCCAGGCCGAGTTCACGCCGAATGCCGAACGTCACGCGCAGCTGCGCGAACGGCTCACGGCTTATCGCGAGCTGTACCGCCACGTCCAGCCGCTTTTCGAGCCCTCTCGCAAGCGGCTCGCCTAACCTCTCCCCCTCTCTCACTCCGGCGGCATCGTGCCCAAATCCAACGAAAAACTCGATCTCGCGACGCGCGCGGCGTGGCTCTACTACGTCGCCGGCAACACGCAGAACGAGATCGCCGAAAAGCTCCAGGTGTCGCGCCCGGTCGCGCAGCGGCTCGTCGCGTTCGCGGTCGAGAAGAACCTGATCCGCGTGCGCGTCGACCACCAGCTCGCCGATTGCCTCGCGCTCGCCGAGCAGTTGTCGGCGCGCTATGGCTTGTCGATGTGCGAGGTCGTGCCGATCGACGACGACAGCCCCGAAGCCATCGACCGCAAGCTCGCGGTGGCGGGCGCGCAGGTGATGGAGCGCTACCTGATCGAAGAGAAGCCGATGGTGATCGCCATCGGCAGCGGCCGGACGCTGAAGGCGGCGGTCGATCAGATCGCGCAACTCGAGCGCCCGCAGCATCGGCTGGTGTCGATGGTCGGCGCGATTGCGCAGGATGGCTCGTCGAACCGCTACGACGTCGCGCTGCATATCTCCGAGAAGACCGGCGGCAAGCATTTTCTGCTGCCCGCACCGTTGATCGCGGACGACGAAACGGAGCGCGCACAGTGGTGCAACCATCGCTTGTATCGGATTGTCGAGGCGCTCTCCGGCGAAGCGGATGTCGCGTTCGTGGGGATCGGGAATATCGGGCCGCGCTGTCCGCTGCACGAGGACGGGTTTATCACCACCGAGGAGCTGAACGAGCTGATGGAACTCGGCGCCGTGGCGGAGACGCTTGGGCTGCCGATCGATGCCAACGGCAAGCGCATCGAATCGCCGACCGGGCGGCGCGTGACGAGCGTCCCGCTCGACTCGCCGCCGAAGCGGCCGACGATCGGGTTTGCGGGTGGCGAGAGGAAGCGCGGTGCGGTGGTGGCGGCGCTTAAGGGCGGGTGGTTGTCGGGGCTGGTGACGGATGAGGTTTGTGCGCGGGCGGCGTTGGAGGATGAGTCTGGCGCGCGCCGCTAATCCGATGCTCAAGAAAGCGTGCCGCGTCTTAACGCGGCACGCATGCAACCTGCCCTCAAGCCGCCGACCGCACCTCCACGATCTTCCTCTCAAACGCCCGCCCATCGCTGTCAAACAGATGGCAATGATCCGGCGTCGCGCCGAGCTTGAGCGTCGAGCCCTTGTCATGCTGATCGAGCGGCGGAATGCGCGCGATGAGCCCATCCGGCGCAACCGACGACTCCGAATACAGATACGCCGAGTCGCCAAGCGACTCCACGGTCATCGTCCGCGTCGCGATGCCGTAGTCGCCCGCGCCGACGATATGCAGATGCTCGGGCCGGATGCCGACCGTCACGTTATCGCCCACCTTCGCCTTGCCCGGTTCGACCGCGACGCGCTGCGTCTCGCCCGTCTCATAGCGCACGAGCACGCCATCGGTCGTCACCGAGTCGACGACGCCGCCCAGGAAATTCATCTTCGGCGAGCCGATGAACCCGGCGACGAAACGGTTCGCCGGCGCGTGATAAAGCCGGTTCGGGCTGCCCACCTGCTCGACGTTGCCCGCCGACAGCACGACGATCTTGTCCGCGAGCGTCATCGCCTCGACCTGATCGTGCGTCACGTAGATCATCGTCGTCTTCAGTTCGTCGTGCAGGCGCGCGAACTCGAGCCGCATCTTCACGCGCAGCGCCGCATCGAGGTTCGACAAAGGCTCGTCGAACAGGAACACCTTCGGCTTGCGCGTGATCGCGCGGCCAATCGCGACGCGCTGCCGCTGCCCGCCCGACAGCTGCTTCGGCTTGCGCTCGAGCAGGTGATCGATGTGCAGGATCTTCGCCGCATTCTTCACCGCGGCGTCGATCTCGGGCTTCTTCACGCCCTGCAGCTTCAGGCCGAACGCCATGTTGTCGTAGAGCGTCATGTGCGGATAGAGCGCGTACGACTGGAACACCATCGCGATGCCGCGCTTGGCGGGCGGCACGTCGTTCATGCGCGAGCCGTCGATGTTCAGGTCGCCGGCGCTGATGTCTTCGAGACCGGCGATCATCCGCATCAGCGTCGTCTTTCCGCAGCCGCTCGGGCCGACGAAGACGACGAACTCGCCGTCGTTGATGTCGAGGTTCACGTTACGCAGCACCTCGGTCTCTTCGTAGCGCTTCGCCACATTGCGCAATGTCACGCTTGCCATGATCTGTCTCCGTTCAATTTTCTACCGCTTCAATGCAGATTGAGCGCGCCGCTCATGCGCCATTGCTCGACGAGCGCAGGCAGGGAACGCATGTCGTCGAATACGTGCCGCGCGCCGACGCCGCGAAGCGCGTCGATCTGCGCGCTGGTCGCATGACCGCCGCCGATGAAGCCGAGCACCGTCATCCCCGCCGCAGTAGCGGCGGTGACGCCCGTCACGCTGTCCTCGATGACGAGACACGCCTCCGGCGCCGCGCCGAGCGTGCGCGCGGCGGCCAGGTAGACGTCGGGCGCGGGCTTCGGCAATTCGACGTTGTCGGCACAAAACACACGGTCGCCGAAGAAGCGCGCGAGCCCGGTGCGCGACAGCACCGACTCCACGTAGTCCGTATAGCTGTTGCTTGCGCACGCCTTCGTCAGATTGACCTGCGCGAGCGCCGCCTCGATGCCGTCGACCATCGGCGCATCCATCGCGGCCGCTTCGACCGCGCGCCGGATCGCCTCGATGTCGCCGGGCGCCAGCGTGCGGCCGAGTTCGGCCGCCGCGCCGGCCAGCACGCGCTCGATGCGCAGGCCGAGCAAAGGCAGCACGACCGGTTCGATGTCAGCGTCGGGCCAGCGCGCTGCCAGCTCGCGCACGAGCATCCGAGCGGCGACGGCTTCGCTGTCGATCAGCACGCCGTCGCAATCGCAGATCAGCACCGACTTGCCGTTGACGCCCTCGCTCATCGGATGCTTCGCGTGGTCCGTCATTTGACCGCCCCGAACGTGAGGCCACGCACGAGCTGCTTCTGCGACAGCCAGCCGACGATCAGGATCGGCGCCACCGCCAGCAGCGACGCCGCCGACAGCTTCGCCCAGAACAAGCCTTCAGGACTCGAATACGACGCGATGAACACAGTCAGCGGGGCCGCGTTCGAACTCGACAAGTTGATGCTCCAGAACGCCTCGTTCCACGACAGGATCACGAGCAAAAGCGCCGTCGATGCGAGCCCGGGCACCGCCATCGGCATCAGCAGATGGATGATCTCCTGCATGGTCGATGCGCCGTCGATGCGCCCTGCTTCGAGGATGTCCTTCGGAATCTCGTTGAAGTAGGTGTACGCCATCCACACCGCGATCGGCAGGTTCATCAGCGAGTAGACGACCACGAGCCCCGATACCGTGTCGAGCAGGCCCGCGTTCTTCCACATCACATAGATCGGCACGAGCACGCCGACCGACGGCATCATCTTCGTCGACAGCATCCACAGCAGCACGCTCTGCGTGCGCTTGGTCGGGAAGAACGCCATCGCATACGCGCACGGCACCGCGAACAACAGGCAGATCACCGTGACGCCGACCGAGATCAGCACCGAGTTCCACGCGAACCCGAAGTAGTTGCTGCGCGCGAACACTTCGCGAAAGCTCTCGAGCGTCGGCGTGAAGAACAGCGACGACGAGTACGCCTGCTGCTCGGTCTTGAACGCCGTGATCGTCATCCAGAAGATCGGGAAGAAGAGCGCCGCGGCGATCAGCCAGGCGAGCACGCCCGGCACGATCCGCTTGATCGCGCTGATGACCGGCGACGGCGCGCGATATTGCACGGGGGTTTGCAAGGTCGGGCTGCTCATGATGCCTCCTGCCGGGCCGCCCCAAAGGGGGCATCCGCCCCCTCGGGGGGCAGTGAACGAATGTGAACGTGGGGGTGGTTCATTTCTCGTACTCCCCTTTCAGGTTCTTCGCCAGCATGCGGACCAGGAAGAACGACACGATATTCGCGAGGATCACGGCGAGAATGCCGCCCGCCGACGCGAAGCCCACATCGAACTGCTGCAGGCCAACTGCGTAGATCAGGTAAGACAGGATCGTCGTCGCGTTGCCGGGGCCGCCGGCCGTCGTCGTATAGATCTCGGCGAAGATCGACAGCAGGAAAATCGTCTCCATCATCACGACCACGGCGATCGCGCGTTTCAGATGGGGCAGCGTGATGAAGAAGAACATTGAGAACGCGCCGGCGCCGTCGATCTTCGCGGCCTCCTTCTGCTCCTGGTCGAGCGACTGGATCGACGTGAACAGAATCAGGAACGCGAACGGCAGCCACTGCCACGCGACGATGACGACGATCGCGGTGAGCGGATAAGTCGCGAACCAGTCGATCGGCTGCAGGCCGACCGCGCGCATCGCATCCGCAACGAGGCCGTAGACCGGATGCAGGATCATGTTCTTCCAGATCAGCGCGCTCACCGTCGGCATCACGAAGAACGGCGCGATCGCCAACAGGCGCGCGACGCCCTGCCCGTAGAACTTGCGGTCGAACAGCACCGACATCAGCACGCCGCCCACCACCGTGATGATCAGCACCGAGCCGATCAGCTCGATCGTGTGCACGATCGACGGCACGAACGACGGATCGGTGACGAGGAACTTGTAGTTGTCGAGGCCCGCGAAGCCCTTCAGATCAGGGTTCAGCAGGTTGTAGCGCGAGAACGAATACCAGATCGTCATCGCGAGCGGAATCGCCATCCATAGCAGCAGCACCGAGACGGACGGCGCGATCAGCCAGCGCGTCGACGAGGCGCGCCGCTTTTCGCGTTCCTGCTCGGTCTGCGCGGGGGCGTGAGTGAGAGGGAGATGAAGATGACGCATCGGAACACCTCTTGGGTCATGCGCAGGCCGCGCAGAGAATGCGGCCCGCTATGCTGCGAAGTTCCCAAGCAGCGCGCGGGGAACGCGCCGCTCGGGAAGGCGTTACGTCATTTCTGATAGCCGGCCTGTTGCACCGCGCGGTTGGCGGTTGCCTGGCCCGCGGCCAGCGCCTGATCGACGCTCATCTGGCCTGCCAACGCTCCAGCAATGCTCTGTCCGACCACCGTGCCGAACGACTGGAACTCAGGAATGCCGACGAACTGCACGCCGGTGTACGGCACGGGCTTCAGCGTCGGATGATTCGGATCGGCGGTCTGGATCGCCTTCAGCACGAAGCTCGCGAACGGAGCGGCCTGCTGATACTCGGGACGCGCATAGGTCGACTCGCGCGTGCCGGGCGGCACCGATGCCCAGCCCTCATCCTTCGCGACCATCTCGATGTAGCCCTTCGAGGTCGCCCAGGTGATGAACTTCTTGGCCGCATCCGGCTGCTTCGACGACTTCGGTATCGCGAGCGCCCACGACCACAGCCAGTGCGAGCCATTCGGCGTGACCGCGGTCGGCGCGGCCGCAAAGCCGACCTTGTCCGAGATCTGCGACTGCTGCTTGTTGTACAGCATGCCGGCCGCCACCGTCGCGTCGATCCACATCCCGCACTTGCCCGAGGACATCAGCGTCAGGTTCTCGTTGAAACCGTTCGAGCTCGCTCCCGGAGGGCCGTCCTTCTTCAGCAGATTCACGTAGAACGTGACCGCCTTCTTCCATTCGGCTGAATCGAGCTGCGCATGCCATTTCTCGTCGAACCAGCGGCCGCCGAACGTATTCGCGACCGTCGTCAGATAGGCCATGTTCTCGCCCCAGCCCGCCTTGCCGCGCAGGCAGATGCCGTAGACGCCGTTGGCCTTGTCGGTGAGCTTGTCCGCGAACTGCGCGATCTGGTCGTAGGTCGGCTGGTCGGGCATCGTCAGGCCCTTCGCCGCGAACAGGTCCTTGCGGTAGTACGTCATCGAGCTTTCGACGTAGAACGGCAGCGCATACAGCGTGCCGTTATTGGAGAGACCGTCGCGCGCCGTCTTCACGACGTCGTTCAGATCGTAGTCTGCGGGCAGGTTCGTCATCGGCGCGAGCCAGCCGCGCTTGCCCCACTGCGGCGTTTCGTACGTGCCGATCATCATCACGTCGAATTGGCCGCTGTTGGTCGTGATGTCGGTCGTCGCGCGCTGGCGCAGCACGTTTTCTTCGAGCACCACCCAGTTGAGCTTGATGTCCGGATTGGCCTGCTCGAACGCGGGCGAGAGCTTCTTCAGCTCGATCATGTCCGGGTTGTTCAACATCGCGATCGTGATCGTCTGCGCCGCATGGGCGCCGAACGCCGCGAAAGCCAGCGCACCACCGCATAGCGCGTTGAGCGCGGGTTTAAACGTTCGTTTCATGCTTGTCTCCTTTCTCTTGTGCGTTATGTAACTGAAGCGCTTCTTTAAGCGTAGGCGGAACTGCGCGGTGTTGCGGGGGAAATCAGCTCATCCAGTTGCCGCCGTCGACGTTCAGCGTCTGGGCGGTGATGTAGTCGGCATCGGCCGAGGCAAGAAAGAGTGCGGCGCCCGTCAGGTCGGCGGGAGCGCCCATGCGGCCCAGCGGCACCGCTTCGCCAACGAGCCGCTTCTTCTCGCCGAGCGGCCGGTTCTCATAGCGGGCGAAGAGCGCGTCGACCTGATCCCACATCGGCGTGTCGACGACGCCCGGCGCAATGCCGTTCACGTTGATCTTGTGCGGCGCAAGTGCGAGCGCCGCCGACTGCGTGTAGCTCAGCACGGCCGCCTTGGTCGCGCAGTAGTGCGAGACGAGCGCCTCGCCGCGCCGGCCGGCTTGCGATGACATATTGATGATCTTGCCGCCGCGCCCTTGCTCGACCATCCGGCGCGCGACCGCTTGCATGAGGAAGAACATGCCCTTCACATTGACGGCGAAGAGCTTGTCGAAGGTGTCCCAGGATTCGTCGAGGAGCGGGCGCATGTCGAACAGAGCCGCGTTGTTGAAGAGGATGTCGATGCCACCGAAATGCTGGACGGTGATCGCGACGATCCCCTCGATGTCCTCGCGGCGCGTGACGTCCGCGCTGACCACGTGGACGCGCTCGGGGTGGGTTTCGGAGAGACGCTGCGCGAATTTGCCGGTGGGCTTCACGTCGACCAGCACGCACTTCGCGCCTTCGTCGAGGTAGCGCATGGCCACTGCTTCGCCGATGCCGCTGGCGGCGCCTGTGAGGATGGCGACCTTGTCTTGCAGTTTCACTGCGTGTCTCCGATTTGATGTCGCGGTGAGCGAACGCTCAGCGATTGAGCAATTGCTCGTTTGTTGATCGAATGATCGGATACGCGTACAGCACTGTCAAGGTAATGCGCCGGATTTCGATGCTGCGGTGCAGAAGTCCGTGATACGTTATATCATCGCGATACGTTATATCATCCCGACCTCACTGATCTTTTGCGATTCGGGAACTGCTGCCATGTCCGCCGACCACGCCCATCCCGCCCACGACCTTGCCGAACGCCTCGCGCGCGCCGACGCGTTCGCCGTCGAGCACGATCTCACCCTCACGCCGCTGCGCCGCCAGGTCTACGAGCTGATCGTCGCGGCCGCGCGGCCGATCGGCGCTTACGACCTGCTCGCCGCGCTCGAACCCCAGCGCGGCCGCGTGCCGCCCACCACGGTCTACCGTGCACTCGACTTTCTGGTCGAGAACGGTTTCGTGCATCGGATCGAATCGCGGAACGCGTTCATCGCCTGCTGCGAGATCGGCAAGCCGCATCAGAGCCAGTTCCTGATCTGCGAGCGCTGCGGGGACACCGTTGAAATTCCGGGCGAGGAACTCGCCGAGCGCCTGTCGGCGACGCCGCCTGCGCATGGTTTCGAAGTGCACAAGCAAGTGGTGGAACTCACCGGCTTGTGCGGCGATTGCAAGACCAAAGATCACCACCCAGATAAGGAACACAAAGAATGAAGTCCACTGGATCGATGCAGGCCATCGCACGTCACGTGCTGAAATTGTCGACCTTCGTTGCGGCGGGCGCGGCGGCGCTCATGGTCAGCCATGCCGCGTTCGCGCAAAACGCGAAGATTCCCGTCGTCGCCGCGGAAAACTTCTATGGCGACGTCGTGCATCAGCTGGGCGGCGATCATGTCGACGTCACGAGCATTCTGAGCAATCCGGACCAAGATCCGCACCTCTTCGAAGCGAGCCCGAAAACGGCGCGCGCCCTGCAGCATGCGACGTTCGTCGTCTACAACGGCGCCGACTACGACCCGTGGATGGCGAAGCTGCTCGGCGCATCGAAGAACGCGAAGCGCACGGTGATCGTCGCGGCCGATCTCGTCGACAAGAAGGCCGGCGACAACCCGCACCTCTGGTACGACCCGGCGACGATGCCCGCCGTCGCGCGCGCAGTGAACGCCGCGCTCGTCGCGGCCGATCCGGCGCACAAGGCCGATTACGACGCCAACCTCGCGAAGTTCCTCGACTCGCTGAAGCCGATCGATGCCAAGGTTGCCGCGCTGCGCGCGAAATACACCGGTGTGCCCGTGACGGCGACCGAACCGGTGTTCGGCTATATGTCCGATGCGATCGGCCTCGCGATGCGCAATCCGAAGTTCCAGCTCGCGGTGATGAACGACACCGAGCCGAGCGCATCCGACATCGCCGCCTTCGAGAAAGACCTGCGCACGAAGCAAGTACGCGTCTTGTTCTACAACAGCCAGGCGACCGTAGCGCTCACGAAGCGCATGCTCAAGCTCGCCCACGATTCAGGCGTGCCGACGGTGAGCGTCACGGAAACCGAGCCTGCGGGCAAGAACTTCCAGCAATGGATGACTTCGCAGCTCGATGCGCTGTCCGTAGCGCTTGAAGGGAAAGCTCAATGAGCCTGGCAGGCGCAAAGCCGCGTCACGCACTCGAACTCGAGCGCGTGACGCTCGAGCTCGGCGGACGCACGATCCTCACCGAGACCACCCTTACGGTGAACCAAGGCGAATTCATCGGCGTGCTCGGGCCGAACGGCGCGGGCAAAACGACGCTGATGCGCGCCGTGCTCGGCCTCGTGCCCGCGACGAGCGGCACGATCCGCGTGGCGGGCGCGCCCGTCGCGCGCGGCAATCCGGCGATCGGCTATATGCCGCAGACGCGCAGCGCCCTAGCCGGCCGCCGCGTGCGCGGCCGCGATTTCGTCGCGATGGCCGCCGACGGCCATCGCTGGGGCCTGCCGCGCGCCGATGCGGCGACGCGCGCAAACGTCGAGCGCGTGCTCGATCTCGTCGGCGCACGCTCGCTTGCCGAGCGGCCCTTGTCGGAGCTGTCGGGCGGCGAGCGCCAGCGCTTGCTGCTCGCGCAGTGCCTGCTCGGGGAGCCGCGTCTCTTGCTGCTCGACGAGCCGCTCATCAGCCTCGATCCCAATCACCAGCGCGGCGTGGTCGAGCTCGTGCGCAACGTGCAGCGCGAGCTCGGCATCACCGTGCTGTTTTCCGCGCACGAACTCAATCCGCTCCTGAACGCGCTCGATCGCGTGCTGTATCTCGGCAGCGGCGTCGCGGCGCTCGGCACCGTCGACGAGGTCATCACCAAGCCGGTGCTCTCGCGTCTCTATGGCTCGCCGATCGACGTGATGCGCGTGAACGGCCGCATCTTCGTGATGTCGGGCGACGTCGAGGTCGAAAAGCACGACCACGAGCACGAAGACGATCACGCGCACGACCACGGGCATGAGCATGGCCACGCTCACGGCCACCCGCATGCGGCGAAGACCGCGCACTCCTCTCGCGACGGACACACGCACGATGTTTGAATACGATTTCATGATCAACGCGTTCGCCGCGTCGGGAATCGTCGCGGTGCTTGCGGGCATCGTCGGCTACTTTCTCGTGATGCGCGGGCAGACGTTCGCGGGACACGCGCTGTCGCACGTCGGCTTCACGGGCGCGACGGGCGCGGTGCTGATCGGCATCTCGCCGATCTGGGGGATGATCGGCTTCACGGTCGCGGCCGGGGTCGGCATGGGCGCGCTCGGCGAAAAGCTCGCGGGGCGCGACGTGGCGATCGGCGTGATCCTGTCGCTGTCGCTCGGTTTCGGATTGCTGTTTCTGCATTTCTTCACGGCGTATGCGACGCAAGTCACCGCGCTCCTGTTCGGCAACGTGCTCGGCGTGAATCCGGAAACGCTCGCGGTGCTGGCAGGCATCGGCGCAGTGAGCTTGATCGCGCTCGGTGCGATCATGCGACCACTCATGTTCGCGTCGCTGCAACCGGAGCTGGCCGAGGCAAAAGGCGTGTCGCTGCGGCTCGTGTCCGTGCTGTTCCTGATCATTGCCGCGCTGACCGTGGCCGCCTGCACGCAGATCGTCGGCGTGCTGCTCGTGTTCACGCTGATGGTGGGACCGGCAGCGGCGGCGCAAAACTTGTCGACGCGGCTCTCGGTCGGCCTGCTGCTCGCCGCGCTCTTCGCGCTCGTGCAGGCGTGGCTCGGCGTCACGCTCGCCTTCTACACCGACTGGCCGACGAGCTTCTGGATCACCGCGCTTGCAGCGGTCGTCTACGGCTTGAGCTTGCTGGCGCGGCGCTAATCTAATCAAGCGGCCGCTGCGCGCTTCGCGCGGCGGCTCGCTCTGCGCTCCACTTCCCGCCTTAGTACCTTCCTCACACGGCGCGGTCACCCGACGTTACCGCGCCCATCGCGCCTGCCTTTCCTCCTCTTCGAACAGCCTCGGAATTCGCGGCAGTCTCTATTCAGCCGCATTTTAAATTCGATTTAAACAACCTCAGATTCACTAAACAGAATATTCGCCGCCTTCCATTTCCGATAATCATCATCGGCTTTGTCATTTAGATTTGGAATCGCTGTCATTCCATCTCTCTATAATTCAGCGCGTTTATTAGAAAATACGCACTAAAGGCGCTGCTGCAATTTTCCACACCTCGCCGCTTATCGCTACGGCCGCCTGCCGCGGCCAAGTATTCACTTGACCGACATCAAGCACTTTTTAGAGATGTCAGCGGCCGCTTACAGAAATATCTACGATAACCGCATACCAGTGATGAACTTCTCGTTCAAATACACCGGAAATCGATTCGAGCAGACGGAAATACGAATTAAAGATTCAGCATTTTCGAATCGTCCGCCCGTGAAGAAACGAAACTTCATTAATCATTTCGAAGAGGCAACCGATCATGCCGCAAACCATCACCTCAACCAGCTCCAGGACAGGGTCTCTGGCCTGGACCAAACAAGACACCGTCTGGATGCTTGGGCTCTACGGCACCGCTATCGGCGCCGGCACGCTGTTCCTTCCGATCAACGCCGGCATCGGCGGCCTGTGGCCGCTGATCGTGATGGCCATCCTGGCCTTGCCGCTGACGTTCTTCGCCCATCGCGGCCTGACCCGCTTCGTGCTGTCGGGCAGCAAGCCGGGCGCGGACATCACCGAAGTCGTGGAAGAGCACTTCGGTCACAGCGCCGGCAAACTCATCACGCTGCTGTACTTCTTCGCCATCTATCCGATCCTGCTCGTCTACAGCGTGGCGATCACCAACACCGTGCTGTCGTTCCTGAATAATCAGCTGCATATCTCCGTCGGCACCGGCATCGGAACGCGCGCCGTGTTCGCGCTCGTGCTGATCCTGGGCCTCATGTCCATCGTGCGCCTGGGCGGCAAGTTGATCGTCAAGGCGATGAGCATCCTGGTGTATCCGTTCGTGTGCGCGCTGATGGTCCTCGCGTGCTACCTGATCCCGCAATGGAACGGCGCGGCCATCGACCAAGCCGGCAGCCTGAGCCACGCGATCTCCAGCGGCTCGTTCTACAAGACCCTGTGGCTCGCGATTCCGGTCATGGTGTTCTCGTTCAACCACTCGCCGATCATCTCGTCGTTCGCGGTCGATCAGCGCAAGCTGCACGGCACCGACGCCGAACCGGCCTCCAGCCGCGTGCTGTTGCGTGCCCACGTGATGATGGTGCTGTCCGTGCTGTTCTTCGTGTTCAGCTGCGTGTTCAGCCTCTCGCCGGCCGACCTCGCCGCCGCCAAGGCCCAGAACATCTCGATCCTGACCTACCTGGCCAACCACTTCCAGAACCCGGTGATCGAATGGATCGCCCCGATCATCGCCATGGTCGCCATCAGCAAGTCGTTCCTCGGCCACTATCTGGGCGCGAAAGAAGGATTCAACGGTCTCGTCGTAAAGCAACTGCGCCAAAGCGGCAAGACGATCGCCACGTCGAAGCTCGATCGCTTCACCGCCGTGTTCATGATCGTGACCTGCTGGGCCGTCGCCACTTTCAACCCGTCCATCCTGGGCATGATCGAAACGCTCGGCGGTCCTGTGATCGCGCTGCTGCTGTTCCTGATGCCGATGTACGCGATCAAGAAGATCCCGGCGATGAAGAAATACGCCGGCAAGCCGAGCAACGTCTTCGTCGTGCTGATCGGCCTCATCGCCATCTCCGCGATCTTCTACAGCCTGTTCGTCTAATCGTTCGATAGCGAGCGCTCGGGCCGCCCGACGCGGCCTGCTCGCCTTCCACATCCGCTCATAAGAGGCAGCATCATGTTCAGCATGACCGATATCTACAAGATCAGCGTCGGCCCATCGAGCTCCCACACCGTCGGCCCGATGAAGGCCGGCCACCAGTTCCTGGGCGCGCTCAAGGAAACCGGCAAGTTCAGCCAGGTCACCCGCGTGCAAGTGGACTGCTACGGCTCGCTCGCGCTGACCGGCAAAGGACACTGCACCGACCACGCCATCATCCTTGGCCTGGCGGGCAATCTGCCCGACACCGTCGATCTGGACACCGCCGGCAACCTGATCGCCGACGTCGAGCAGTCCGGGCTTCTGACGCTCGGCCGTACCCAGCAGCGCGTGGCCTTCGCGATGCGCTTCCATACCGCCAACCTGCCGCTGCACGAAAACGGCATGCAGATCCATGCGTTCGTCGGCGATACGTGCGTCCTCAGCAAGACCTACTACTCGATCGGCGGCGGCTTCATCGTCGACGAGGAGCACTTCAATCAATCGAGTTGCAGCGACGTGCCGGTGCCGCACCACTTCCTCTCCGCGCAGCAGCTCAGCGATATGTGCGACGCGACCGGCTTGTCGATCTCGGCGCTGGTGATGGAAAACGAAAAGGCGTTTCATGATGCCGCCGACATCCGTGCGCACTTCGCTCGCGTATGGGAAGTGATGAAGGGCGGCATGGAGCGCGGCATGCGCACGGAGGGCAATCTGCCCGGCGCGATCGGCATTCCGCGTCGTGCGCCGGCGCTGCACAGGATGCTGACCACCTCGCTGAAAGTGGCCAACGATCCGATGAGCGTGATGGACTGGGTCAACATGTACGCGATGGCGATGTCCGAAGAAAACGCCGCGGGCGGCCGCGTGGTGACCGCGCCGACCAACGGCGCATGCGGAGTCGTGCCGGCTATCCTCGCCTACTACGACCACTTCATTCAGCCGCTCGACGAAGATACCTGCCTGCGCTTTTTCCTCGCCTCGGGCGCGATCGGTTGTTTGTTCAAGCTGAACGCCTCCATCTCCGGCGCCGAAGTGGGCTGTCAGGGCGAGGTCGGCGTGGCGTGTTCGATGGCGGCGGCGGGCCTCACCGAGCTGATGGGCGGCAGCCCGTCGCAAGTGTGCATGGCCGCCGAGATCGCCATGGAGCACAACCTGGGGCTGACGTGCGACCCCGTAGGCGGTCAGGTGCAGATTCCGTGCATCGAGCGCAACGCGATCGCCGCGGTGAAGGCGATCAACGCCGCCCGCATGGCGATGCACCGCGTGAGCAGCCCGAAGGTGTCGCTCGACAAGGTGATCGCCGCGATGTACGAAACGGGCAAGGATATGGATGCCAAGTACCGCGAAACGTCATGCGGCGGCCTGGCATTGCAGATCAAAGCGGAAGGGAAAAGCGCGTCCATCCACCCGATTCATTGGGTGGATGACGCGATTGCAGCCTGAGTCACCGCCCGACGCACAGCCTGATCACGCGCACAGCACCTTCGCATGATGCGCGACGTGATCGCCGATGAACGTCGAGATGAAGTAATACCCGTGGTCGTATCCCGCATGGCGGCGCAGCGTGAGCGGCTGCCCCGCCGCGCGGCACGCGGCCTCGAACACATCGGGGTTGAGCTGCTCGGCGAGAAATTGATCGGCCAGACCCTGGTCGATCAGAATCCCCGCATCGAATTTCGCGCTGTCCGCACGGGCGACCAGCTCGCTCGCGTCGTACTGCCTCCACGTTTCGCGATTCGCGCCTAAGTAGCCGGACAACGCCTTCTCGCCCCACGGGCAGCGCATCGGCGCGGCGATCGGCGCAAACGCCGACACCGACCGATAGACGCCAGGATTGCGCAACGCAATCGTCAACGCGCCGTGACCTCCCATCGAATGTCCGAAGATACCGAGCTTGTCGCGCTCGAGCGGCAACTCGCTCAGCACCGTCTCGCGCAGCTCGTCGACGACATACGAGTACATCCGATAGTGCGTCGACCACGGCTCTTGCGTCGCATCGAGATAAAAACCCGCGCCGACACCGAAGTCCCACGACGCGCTCTCGCCCGGCACGCCTGCGCCGCGCGGACTCGTGTCGGGCGAGATCAGCGCGACACCGTGCTGCGAGGCGAAGCGCTGGGCGCCCGCCTTGATCGCGAACGTCTCCTCGGTGCAGGTGAGGCCCGCGAGATAGAACAGCGCCGGCACGCGAGCATGCGACGCCTGCGGCGGCAGATACACGGAAAAGCGCATCGGCAGCCCGATCACGCGCGAGTCGTGCCGGTAGATGCGCTGCACGCCGCCGTGGCAGACGTGTTCTTCGACGAGTTCAAGCATCGCGACGCTCCCGCTTAGTACAAGACGACCGAGCGAATCGACTCGCCGCTCTTCATCAAATCGAAGCCCTCGTTGATCTTCT
>NZ_JBCHAA010000015.1:0-227683 GCF_053525655.1 Trinickia camelliae | reverse complement strand
AGAAGATCAACGAGGGCTTCGATTTGATGAAGAGCGGCGAGTCGATTCGCTCGGTGGTTGTGTACTGACGTTCACGCAGTTTTTCCATCCGGCGTCTCCACCCGCCGGCGATAGCCACTGAGGCATCGGTGGGCGATATGGGTCACGTGCCCATATCGCTTTTTTTATGCACTCGACCTGCAAAATCAATACAACGTTTAACCGTGGCCACCGGAAGACTCGATCACATTAGGGTGGCCTGCATCGCTACTGTCCGCTTTCAATGCAACGTGCAGTGCCAGACCCATCGCTCCACCAACCAGCTCGGCGACGATAAAAGCCGGAGCACTCATCGGCGCAATGCCGGCAAAGCTATTACTGAACATGCGGCCAAAAACGGCCGCGGGGTTGGCGAACGACGTCGACGCCGTGAACCAATATGCCGCGCCGATGTATGCAGCCACGAGTATCGATGCGCGTCCGGCAGGTGCGCGCAGGATCACGAGCAGCAGTCCGGCGGTGGCCACGGCTTCCGCAATCCATTGGCCGGTTCCCGAGCGAACCTTGCCGGACAACTCGACGATCGGCAGATTGAACATCGCATGCGCGAGCCATGCGCCCAGCAGGGCGCCGATCAACTGCGCGGCGATATACGGCAGCAGCTCATACGCGCGTAATTCGCCACGCAGCATCATGACTGCGCTGACGACAGGATTGAAATGAGCGCCGCTCAAGGGTCCAAAGATCTCGATCAGCACATACAGGCCGCCCACCGTCGCCAGCGTGTTGGCGAGCAACGCGATCGCGACGTTGCCGCCTGCCAGACGCTCGGCCATGATGCCGGAGCCGATTACGACGGCGAGCAGCAAGGCTGTGCCAAGCAGTTCTGCAAGGACCTTGCGCTTCAGGCCAACCACAGTGTTCATGACTTGGAGAGGCTGGTGAGTGCGTGCTGCAACGCCTCGTTGCTCATCGCTTCCAATGGCAGAGCGAGAAGCTGCAGCATCCGATACCCAATCGCCTGGCGGGTGAGTTCGAATGCAATCCGCTTGCCCGTGTCGCCGCCCCGCGCATCGGACGGATCGGCATAGCCCCAGTGAACCTTCACCGGACTGCCGGGCCAGTAGGGACACGTCTCAGCGGCGGCACTGTCGCAGACGGTGATGACGATGCGCATGGCGGGGGCATCGTCACCGGCAAACTCGTCCCAGCTCTTGCTGCGATAGCCGCTCACGTCGATACCCGCCTGCGTGAGCACGTCGATAGCGAATGGATTCAGGCGGCCGCTTGGCGCGCTGCCCGCGCTGAAAGCGCGTACGTCCTTGCCTGACTTCGAGGCCAAGTGATTCAGCATGGCCTCGCCCAGCACGCTGCGCGCCGAGTTGTGCGTGCACAGGATCAATACGTTGGTTGTCATGCGTGCCTCGTCTCGTTCAATCGCTCGGGATTCAGCAGCACGACGACGATTTGCCTGATGACGGCGCACAGCGCGCGGCAACCTCGGAGGGCGGTGCGCTTGTCTGCGCATGGTGCGATCCACCGAACGTGGGAATGTCGCTCAGCGAGTGATACGACTCCCACGCGAGGCCTTGCGGGTCAACCGTCCAGTACTTGTTGGAGTTCACATAGCAGCAGGCCGCGCCGATCTGCGCGTCGACCGGCAACGCTGCGCCGTTTAGCCGATCGTGCATCTCCGCCAGTTCGGCTTCATTCTCGACCTGCACGCCAAGATGATCGACCCCGGGCGTGGCGCCGCGTTGCGAGATCGCGAAATTGATGCGCGGGTCATCGAGCATCCACTTCGCGTAGTCGCTCTTGACGACGGTAGGTTGGGCTGCGAACAACGCCGAGTAAAAGCGGATGCTCTCAGTGAGATCCGTGACGGCAACGTGGACGTGAAAACGCTTCATGACTGTCTCCGCTTGGAGGGGGAACACGCTGATATCGGCGAGCAGGGGTTGCCGCCACAGCAGTTCTCGGTGAGATAGGCCAGCAAGCCGTTCATCGTCTCGAAGTTCGCGCAGTAGAAGACGAACCTGCCTTCCTGCCGGCTGGTGACGAGTTGTGCGTGAGCCAGTTCCTTCAGGTGGAAGGAGAGGGACGACGGCGCGATGTCCAGCAGTGTGGCGATCTGGCCCGCAGGCAAGCCTTCAGGTCCGGCCTGCACCAATGAGCGAAAGACGGCGAGCCGGGACTCGTGTGCGAGTGCCGCCAGAGCGGCAACGGTTTGGGTGGTTTCCATATTTCAATGATAGTCGAAATATTGAAATGTGCAAACCGTTGGGGCCGCGTCATGGATCGAGCGGCCGAAAGGCGTTTAATTCGTTGAATCGATCCATACTAATTCCTCCCGGGAATTAATATGATGACAAATCAAGCCATTATCATTGATTCAGACATCACCCACACTCCAGCTTTCTCCACATGTTGAAGGACTGGTGTCATGAATATCGATCTTACTGGCCGCAAGGCGGTCGTTACCGGGTCAACGGCGGGTATCGGCCGAGCCATTGCAGAAGGGCTGGGACGCGCAGGCGCCGCGGTCGTCATCAACGGCCGCACAGAGAAGCGCGTCTCCACGGCGCTTAGGGAGCTTCGCGAACTCTTGCCGAAGACGGAGTTTACCGGCGTCATCGCAGATCTTGCGACCCCGGAAGGCGCGGCGGAGTTGTTCGCGCAGGCGCCGGTTGCGGACATTCTCGTCAACAATGTGGGGACTGGGCGTGCGAAGTCCTTCTTCGAAATTGAGGACAGCGAGTGGAACGATCTCTTCGAACTTAACGTCATGAGCGGCATTCGCGCCTCCCGCCACTATGTGCCGAACATGACGAAGCGCGGCTGGGGGCGCGTCGTCTTCATCAGCAGTGAGTCCGCGCTTGCCATCCCCAAGGACATGATCGACTACGCCACGACCAAGACCGCTCAGCTCGCTATTGCGAGGGGCTTGGCCGAGGTGGTCGGCGGAACGGGCGTCACTGTTAATTCGGTTCTCCCTGGTCCGACGAATTCGGAGATCATGGGTGGTTGGGCGCAGGCGAACGCAGATGCGCAAGGCATTACGCGCGAGGAAGCCGAGCAGCAGTTCCTGAAAACGCATCGCCCGACCACGCTCCTCAATCGCTTCGCGACAACCGAAGAAGTCGCAAACCTGGTCGTCTATGTCTGCTCGGAGCAGGCGTCGGCGACAACAGGTACTTCCTTGCGTGTCGACGGCGGTGTCGTTCGGACAATTGCATAGGGCGCACGCTTTTTCACTCGTCCAACGCGGCTTCGGGAAGGGACCAAACCATCGGTTCCCTCCCGGAGTAGATGCGCAGTGCCACGCGCTAGTGAAGGGGTGGTTTGGAGGACGCCCGGACTGACGCCACGCTTCCGAAGCATTACTTCTGCTCAATGCGTTCTGATATCCATCACGAAGCGCCTCGCCCGCTCGTGCTGCGGCTGTTGAAAGAACTCCCGCGGGCTCGCGCGTTCGAGGATCCTGCCTTCGTCCATGAAAATGACCCGATCGGCCACCTCACGCGCGAAGTTCATTTCGTGCGTGACACAAACCATGGTCATGCCGCTGCTCGCGAGCCGCTTCATGACGTGTAGCACCTCACCGACCATCTCTGGATCGAGCGCGCTGGTCGGCTCGTCGAACAGCATCACCGCGGGGTCCATCATCAGCGCACGCGCAATCGCCACGCGCTGTTGCTGGCCACCGGAGAGCGTGCCGGGAAAGGCACTGGCCTTGTGAGTCAAGCCGACTTTCTCGAGCAGCGCCAGCGCCTTCTCCAGGGCTTCACGACGCGCGCATTTTGACAGTTGCAACGGTGCGAGCGTCAGATTCGCCATCACGTTCATGTGCGGGAAAAGATTGAACTGCTGGAACACAAACCCGGCCTGCTTGCGCAGCGCATTGAGGTTGGTACCTTTCGCATGCACCGAAATGCCGTTCAGCATGATCGAGCCGCCGTCGATGCGGTCGAGCCCGTTGATGGTGCGAATCAGTGTCGACTTACCCGAGCCGGACGGCCCGCAAATGACGACGACTTCGCCACGCGCGACGTTCTCGTCGATGGAGCACAACACCTGATGGTGGCCGAACGACTTGTCGACCTTGCTCAATTCGATCACTTTATTCCCCGGCGATAGTCGATAGGACAGGCGGCTGCAGCGACGCCGCGCGAGCCGTGCGTCTGCGGTTCAGGCGCACTTCGAGGTAGCGCACGCTGCGCGTGAGCGCAAAGCAGATCACGAAGTAGGTTGCGGCCAGCAGCACGTACACTTGCAGCGGCCGTGTCAGCAACTGGCTGTTGACCTGGCTCGCCGCAAAAGTCAGTTCCTGCACGCCGATCACGTAGCCCAACGAGGTTTCCTTGATCGTCGAGATGAATTCGCTCAACATGCTCGGCAACACGTTGTAGAGCGCCTGAGGCACGATCACGCGCCGCAGTGCCGTGATGTAGCCGAGCCCCAGCGCGCGTGCCGCCTCGTATTGTCCGCGCGGAATCGCCTCGATGCCGGAGCGGATCACCTCGGACAGATACGCGGCCTGATAGATGATCAGCGCGCAGATCAGCGTCACGACGCCGGACACGGTCACGTGCGTGAGCGCCGGCAACAGGAAATACGCCCAAAAGATCAGCATCAGCAGCGGCATGCCCCGCACGAACTGCACGATGCCGAACGCGGGCCAGCGCAGCGCGCCGAATGGCGACGTGCGGCAGAGCGCGATCAGCAACGCGATCGGCAGCGATGCGGCGAGACACAGCAGCGCGATCAGCAGCGTCATCGTCACGCCGCCGAGCGGGCCTTGCGGATACTGGCCGACGAGGAACGTTTGCCAGTACTGGGCAAGGATCTCGATCATCGTCTCGCTCCCGCGGCATTGAAGCGGCGCGCGAGCACGGACCCGCAGAACATGATCGCGAACGCAATCGCCAGGTAAATGACCGTCGCGACCGCGAAGGCTTCGAACGTGCGGTACGTGCTGCTATCGACCTCCTTCGCCTCGTACGTCAGCTCCGCCACGCCGACGGCCATCGCGAGACTCGTGTTCTTGAAGAGCAGCAACGCCTGATTGACGAGAGGCGGCAGCGAAACGCGCAGCGCCTGTGGCAGGATTACCGTGCGCATCGTCAGCAGATAGCTCATGCCGAGCGCGCGTCCCGCCTCCGTCTGGCCGTGGGGAATGGCGCGCAAGCCGCTGCGCAGATCCTCGGAAACATAGGCCGCCGCGCAGAGCACGAGCGCCACCGCCGCGAGCGGAAATTCGCTGCCATGGCTGGCGAGGTAATCGCGCAGCGCAGCAGGAAAGAGGCTCGGTGCTGCGAAGTACCAGAACAGCAATTGCACGACGAGCGGTACATTGCGGTGATATTCGACGTACGCGGCGACCGCCGCGGCGCCACTGCGAACACC
Organism: Trinickia camelliae; assembly: GCF_053525655.1. Lineage (NCBI taxonomy): Bacteria > Pseudomonadati > Pseudomonadota > Betaproteobacteria > Burkholderiales > Burkholderiaceae > Trinickia > Trinickia camelliae. The sequence goes on along the minus strand of NZ_JBCHAA010000015.1, from coordinate 222,298 downwards.
GCTTTGCCGGATGATGGCAAGCGCGGCGCCGAGAACGATGCTGCCCAACCACGCGACGACGAAGAGCGCGAGCGTGACGAGCGTGCCGTCGATGAACGCGCGCAGATAGTCGCCGTGCAGCACGGTTGCGAAATCGAACTGATAGTGCATGGAGAGACTCCTCGCCGGTTCCCTCGGTCAGCCCTGTATCGCCGCGACCTTGAAGCTGCGGCGGATCTTGTATTCGCTGCCGGCGCCGAGCCATCTGTCGAAGATCGCGGCGGCCTCGCCGGAGCGCTCCATCGCTTCCAGTGCATGATTCACGGCGTCGCGCAACGCGGGCTCGTTCTTACGGATGCCGATCCCCCATTGCTCCAAAAACACGGGCTGATCGATGATCGCGAGTGGCGCCGACGCATCCGCCTGACGCTGCATCTTGACCAGCGCGAGTTCGGACGCGCACAACCCATCAGCCTTGTGCTGCATGATCGACAGGAAGCCGCTCGTCGGATCGGGATAGCTGATGATGCTCGCCCGCGGCAGGAGCTTGCGTACCGCGGGTTCCGCCGACGAACCCTTGACCACCGCAATGCGCTTCGCGTCCATCTGGCCAAGCGAGGTTAGATTGGCATCCTTGCGCACCAGCAGCTTCGACGGGCCCGCGAAATAGGCATCGCTGAAGTCGATCTGTTGAGCCCGCTGCGCCGTGTAGCCGAGATTCGCCGCGACCACGTCCACCCGGCCTTGCAACAACTCGGGAATGCGCGCGTCGACGGCAATCAGCTTGATCTCCAGCTTGACCTTCAATGCGTCCGCGATGCCTTTGCAGAAGTTCACGTCGTAGCCGACGATCTCCCGGGTTTTCGGGTCCTGGAACGAGAACGGCGGCGCGGTGCCCAAGGTCCCGCAAATCAGGGTGCCGCGCTGCTTGATGTCGGCAAGTGCGTCGGCATGCGCGGCAACGCCGTGAACCAGCGCGAGAATGCTGGCGAGCAACGTGAGAAAGCGTTTCATGGTGTGAACGTCTCCAATATTGTGTTGTTAGCAACTCGCTAGCTGAGCGCGTCGCACGCGGACTTGATGCGGCGGCAGCCCTCCTTCACGGTCTCCAGCGCCGTAGCGAACGACACCCGGATCGACGGCGACACGCCGTAGGCCGAGCCTTCGAGCACCGCGACCTTCGCATGGTCGAGCAGATACGCGACGAAGTCCGCGTCGGAGCCTATCCGCGTCCCAGCCGGCGTGGTCTTGCCGATCACGCGCGCGCAACCGGGAAAGATGTAGAACGCGCCGGAGGGCCGCACGCAGTCGAGCAATTCGACGGTACTCAGAATCCGCATCGCCGCATCGAGCCGCTCGCGGAACGTCGCGACGCAATGCGCGACAAAATCCTGCGGGCCGGTCAGCGCGGCCGCGGCCGCTGCCTGGCTGATCGACGACACGCAACTGACGGTTTGCGACTGCAGCGTGGTCAACTGGCGAATCAGGTCCCTGGGACCCACGCCATAGCCGATTCGCCAGCCGGTCATTGCATACGTCTTCGACACGCCGTTCACCGACAGCGAGCGTTCAGCGAGCGCGGGGACCACTTCGAGCGGCGTCAGCGCTTTGCCCTCACCGTAATGGAAGTGCTCGTAGATATCGTCGCTGAGCAGCCACACCCGTTCGTGGGACAGAATCACCTCGGCGAGTTCGCGCAATTCGCGTTCGCTGTATGACGCGCCAGTGGGATTGTTCGGCGAATTCAGCACCACCCAGCGTGTGCGGGGCGTGATTGCGCGGTCGAGCTCGTCGGCGGTCAGCTTGTAGTCGCGTGCGGCCGATGCGCGGGCGATCACGGGCACGCCGTCGTTGAGCGCGACCATGTCGGGATACGACACCCAGTAGGGCGCCGGCACGACGACTTCGTCGCCGGCGTTGAGCGTCGCGGCGAACGCGTTGTGCAGGACCTGTTTCGCACCACTGCCGATAAAGACTTGCGCCGCATCGATCGCGACGCCATTTTCGCGCCGGTATTTCTGGGCCACGGCCTCGCGCAACGCGTGGGTACCCGCCGCGCCGGTGTATTTCGTGTCGCCGCGTGCGATCGCGTCGATGGCGGCGGCCTTCACGTGGTCGGGTGTATCGAAGTCCGGCTCACCGATCGACAGATCCAGGATCGTATGACCTTCGCGCATCAACTGCACCACGCGTTCGCGTGCCGAGCCGCTGGCCGATGGTCGAATACGCGACAGGCGTTCGGACGTGGGCGTCGTATTCGTGACCGTGCTCATTGGCGGACTCCCCGCAGGCTGGCGATGCGGGCGTCGACCCATGCGCGATTGACGGCATCGTTCGCAACGGCTTCGCTGAACGCACGTTCTTTATCGACGTGGCGGATTGCGCGTTCGAGCACGTCGGCGGCGTCGTCGGCGCGGATCGCGAGCACGCCATCCGCATCCGCGACGATCAGGTCGCCAGGAAACACCACCATGCCGTCGATCGTCACGACCGTGTTGATTTCTCCGGGACCATCCTTGTAGGGACCACGGTGGGTGACGCCCCGCGAATAGCAAGGAAAGCCCGCTTTGCGGAACGCCACCACATCGCGCACCGAGCCGTCGATGACGAAACCCGCCACGCCTCGTCGCTGCGCCATCTGCATCATCAGATCGCCGACCAGTGCATTGTCGCAAGCGCCACCGCCGTCCACCACCAGCACATCGCCAGCTTGCAGCACGTCGAAAGCCTTGTGGATCATCAGGTTGTCGCCCGGCCGCGTCCTGACCGTCACCGCGTTGCCGACGAGCGGCGCGTCGCCATGCCGCGGTACGAGATGCATGGTGCCCGTACAGCGACCAATACAGTCGCTCAACGCGGCAACCGGCAGGCCCGCGAAGGCCTCCCTTTGCCGCTCGCTCAGACCTTCCGCTCGCGGCTTTATGCGCAACCCCGTCTCCGTCATACCCGCCTCCTCGAAAAAGTGTGCTTTGCACTCGACCCTTGATGAGCGCAGTCTAGGCTTCGACAAAAATGCGAAAAAGCGATAAATTTTCTCGACGTATCAAGAAGAAAATTCCTGGAGCGTGCGATGCATCCAACGATCAAGCAATTGGAAGCCTTTCTGTCCACTGCCCGGCTGGGCAGCTTCAGTTCGGCGTCGGAGAGTCTGCACACGACGCAATCCGCCGTTTCGAAGCGCGTGGCGGAACTGGAGACGGCCTTATCTGTCGCCCTGTTCGAGCGCAGTCAGAAGCGCCCCGCGCTGACGGCAAAGGGCCGTGCGCTGCTGCCGCTCGCCGAGCAAGTCGTCGATCTGCTCGCCCGCATCGATGAAGAAGTGCTGGACCCCGATCCGTTTGCCGGACGCCTGCGCATCGGGGTGACCGAGATTTCGGCGTTGACGTGGCTACGACGCTTTATCGAACGCGCGCGCGAACTCTATCCACGTCTGACTATCGACCCCGAAGTGAACTCGAGCCGTACGCTGCTCGAACAGTTCGATGACAACGCATTGGATATTGCGGTCGTTCCGGAAGGCGATCGCTGGCCGGCCAGCTATTGCAGCGTCGCCGTCGGCACGCTACGAACCGCGTGGGTCGCAAGCCCTTCGCGAGTGGGCCGCAAGCGTCGCATCGCGCCGCGCGAATTGGCCGACTACCCGCTGCTGCTGCAAGCGACGTCGTCCGTGACCGCACGTATTCACGAAGCGTGGTTGAGGGAGCACGGCGTGTCCGCCCGCCTCGCGACCCGCACGAACAGCCTACCCGTGCTCGGACAGTTGACGATTGCCGGCCTAGGCCTCAGCGTGCTGCCGATGGAGTTCTTCCGGGAAGAGATTTCGAAGGGCCTGCTCGTGGTCCTCGACACTGGGAAGGCCTTGCCTCAACTCGACTATCACGCGATCTATCGACAAGAACGACGCGAGCCGATGTCAAAGATCGCCGCGCTGGTTGAAAGCCTGTGCGATTTTCACCGCGCATCCGACTAGGCAGGGGCTGCAATTCCAATCAATCGGACGACCGTAACTGGCCGTTCGCTGCCCCCCGCCAGTCGGATACACGGCAAGGGGCGCTAACGTCAATTACGGCGTTCCGTTCTTGCAATACGTCGTGAAGCCGGGTCGATCGGCAAGGCGGTCGAAATAGTCGGACACTGCAGGAAGGTGAGGATGCTCAAAAGGCGTGCTGAACCAGCGATTCACGGACAACCCGACAGGAATGTCGGCGAGGGTGAACTGCTCCCCGGCAACGAACGCGCCCGTGGTATCAAGACGACTATCCAGTATCCGCATGTGTCGGGTCCAGCTAGCGAGCGACGTTGCAATGTCTTCTTGCGCCTGATGCGCGGGCGATTTTCTGACCAATCCGAGAAAGGCGTAACTCCAAGACCGATTCAGGTCCGTTGCCTGCCAGTCCATCCACTGATCGACTCGTGCCCGCTTTGTTGGCTCGGCGGGATAAAGCGCTTCGCCACCGTAGCGCGAAGCCAGATAGCGAATGATGGAGTTCGACTCCCAAAGCACGAAGTCACCGTCCTTGATGACGGGCACAAGGCCATTGGGATTCAACGATAGAAACTCGGAAGTGTCAGTTTCCCTGAATCCCGTGCCCCAATCCTCGCGCTCGAAGGGAATCCTCAACTCGGCACACGCCCAGAGCACTTTGCGGACATTGATGGAAGATGCTTTTCCGAGAATCTTCAGCATGCGAGGCTCCGGTAGCTTGCCTGCGGTCAGGCAAGGCAAGAAATGAACTTGATGCAATGACCCTGTCAAACGTTCGCTAGCGCATCGATCGTTGCATCCAGCAGTGCGCGCAGTCGCGCGACGCGACGTAAATCACGGTGAAAGCCAAGCCAGACATCGCGACCCGGCGGCGCTTCGCCTAAATCGACCCGTCGGATGCCCGGCGTCGCATCGCCAAGCGGACATGGCAGCACGGCAAAGCCCGATCCTTCAGCACACATGCGCGCCTGTACTCCACGATTATTGCTGCCGAACGCGATCCTGGCCCGAGGCAGCATGCGCTTGACCCACTCGACGTCGGGCAGCGAGCCGAACTCGCTGTCCATGCTGATCAGCGTGTAGCCGTCACCCTCGCCACGTGACGGCGGGACGAGATCGACGTGCCCGTACAACGCATAGTCGATGCGCATCAGCTTGCGCTGGATGACGTCGGGTTCGTCGAACGGCGTGATGCGGAACAGCAGATCCGCCTCGCGCCGCGCGAGGTTGTAGAGGCGCGAATCCGTGACGAGTTCCAACGAGATGCCCGGGTGCTTCGCCAGAAAGCGCGCGAACACCGGCGTGAGTATGTGCAGGCCGAACCAGTCCGACGAAGAGACGCGCAGCAGACCCGTCAACTGGGTCTCTTTCCCGGTGAGCGCGCGCGTGAAGCCAAGCGCTTCCTCCTCCATTCGCTCGGCATAGGCGAGCACCGCCGAGCCCTCATCCGTCAGGACAAAACCATCGCTCGTGCGCTGGAACAGCGTATGCCCGAGCGCTTCTTCGAGTGCACGCAACCTGCGCCCCATGGTGGGCTGGGTCAGGCCCACGCGCTTCGCTGCTGCCCCCAGCGTGCCGCAGCGGGCAATCGCCAGAAAGATCCGGACATCGCCCCAATCCAGGTTGGCGTCATTCATTTTTGCATGGACCCTGTGCAGAAACGTTGATTTACATGCGTTCTAGCATAAATCATGATGAACGCATTGACCCGTTCGCTCGACGGGAAAGCAACCCGATAGGAACCCACCATGACCATGCAGGCGCTCGTCCTCAACCGCTACAACGGCCCGCTCGAATTGAACGAAATCTCGATGCCCGAACCCGCGCACGGCCAGGTGCGCGTGCGCATTGCCGCAAGCGGTCTCAATCCGCTCGACACCAAGATCCGTGCTGGCAGCGCAGCGCATGCGAAGCATCCGCTCCCGCTGGTGCTCGGCATCGATATGGCAGGCGTGGTCGATGCCGTCGGGCCGGGCGTGACCGCTTTCAAGGTCGGCGATGAGGTCTACGGTATGACGGGCGGCGTCGGTGGCATTCAGGGCTCGCTGGCCCAATATGCGGCGGTCGATGCCGACCTGCTTGCGATCAAGCCGGCCAACCTGTCGATGCGTGAATCCGCGGCGCTGCCCCTCGCGTTCATCACCTCCTATTCCGGCATTGTCGACCGGGCCCGTCTGCAAGCGGGCCAAACTGTGCTGGTGCAAGGCGGGGCAGGCGGTGTCGGGCATGTCTCGGTGCAATTGGCGCGCGCACTCGGCGCCCAGGTCTTTGCAACAGCGAGTTCACGCGACCACGATCTCGTTACGCGTCTGGGCGCTACGCCCATCGACTACCGGTCACAATCGGTCGAGCAGTATGTCGCATCGTTGACGCAGGACACCGGCTTCGACGTCGTGGTCGACACCGTCGGCGGCCCTTCGCTCGATGCGTCGTTTGCGGCGGTCAAGCATTTTGGCCATGTCGTCAGCGCGTTGGGTTGGGGTACGCATGCGCTGGCGCCCCTGTCGTTCCGAGAAGCGACGTACTCGGGAGTCTTCACCCTCTATCCGCTCCTGACGGGCATGCATCGGGCGCATCACGGAGCGATGCTGCGCGAGGCCACACGATTGATCGAAGCCGGCAAGCTCACGCCGAATCTCGATCCTCGACGGTTCGACCTGCGCTCCGCGGAACTCGCCTACGACGCCATCACGAACGCCACCGCACGCGGGAAAATCGTGGTGGACGTCGCGTGAGATCGAACGCGTCAGCTTCGCTGTGTCGATTCACGACTGTCAGGCGGGGCGGGTGCTGGCGGCCTTCAATCTATGCAGAAAATTGCGTGCGTGCTTGGCAAGCAAACCCGTTGCGCAGGATGCCACTACAATCCAGCACAGCGATTTGACAACCAGGACTTACGCCATGAAATACATTTCAGCGTCGATAGCTGCCGCGATCATCGTGGCCGCAAGCACCGCTGCGATAGCCCAAACATCCGGTGCCAGCAGCGATGCACCCCAACAGGAGTGCGCGCTCGGGTATGTCACCGGCATCGGTGGAACGGCCCAGAGCATGCGCGAATTCCTGGCGACGCCCGACAGAGACAGATATCGCTACCTCGCAGACCACCCGATGCAGTGTCAGATCTCCGACGAGGGGCGCGCGTCTGCCTGTACTGGTGTCACGAACCTTCGGCATGAACGCGCCAGCGTGTACGACGACAGCGGCGGCGCGACGATGGTCGTGGTCGCTCGCGTGGAACTCGACCAGGGGACCTACCCGGTGATGATCGTCGTGTCAAAGCAGGATATGCATTGCGACAAGTGAGTGAGCCTGGTGGCGTGCCATGGCAAACATGCTGAGCGCGGCGACGATAGCGGGAATCGCGACCAGGACGAACATGATGGGCAGGCCCAGATGCATCGCCAACAGTACGCCACCGACCATCGAGCCCACGATCGAACCCACCCGGCCAATGCCGAGTGCCCAGCTCACGCCGGAGACGCGGCTGGCGGTCGGGTAGTAGGCCGCCGCCAGTGCATTGACGCCGGTCTGCGAGCCGCCCGTCCCAAGGCCTGCCCCAAAGACTGCGAACACCAGCATCGGCAACGATGAAGCGACGCCGATGAGTACGATAAACACGGCGGCAATCATGTAGGAACTGGCGAGCACCAGACAGGGACTATGTCTGTCCATCAGGCGGCCGATCAGCACGGCGCCCACCGTGCTACCCAGGGGCAGCGCCGCGGCGACCAATGCAGTCATTCCCAGAGGGACGCCGGTGTTGTTGATGACCGTCGGCAGCCAGCTGGTGAGCAGGTAATACACCAGCAGACTCATGAAGAAAGTGATCCAAAGGCAGACGGTGCCGACGATCACGCTTTTGCCGAAAAGGCTGCGTACGGGAGAGCCCTTGACCTTGTTCTCGGGGACGGTGAACGTCGCGTTGTCGAACGCCTCTTGCGGCGCGATGCGCCGGAGCGTGCGCGCCACTTGCTCCTGCTTTCGGCCGGACAACGCCAGGTAGCGGACGGACTCGGGCAGAAGCCATACCAGAACCGGCACCAGTACCAACGGCATGGCGCCGCCGAATAACAGCACGCCCTGCCAGCCATGCAGGGGCATGATCTGCGAGGCGACCACGCCTCCTGATGCTCCGCCTAACGTGAAGCCGCAGAACATGCTCGTCACCAATAGCGAGCGCTGTTTCTCGGGACCGAATTCGGATGTCAATGTAATGGCCGTCGGCATGGCTCCGCCAAGACCCAGGCCGGTCAGGAATCGCAAGAGTATGAGTTCACGCAGAGAGGTCGCGTAGGCAGACCACAGGCACAGTAGGCCGAACAGCGTCACTGAAAGGCAGAGTATCGGCTTGCGCCCAAACCGGTCGGCAAGCGGGCCGAACAGCAGCGCACCAAGCATCAGGCCAAACAAGCCGGCGCCGAACATAGGCGCCAACTGAAGCGCGCTCAACGCCCATTGCTTCCTGATGGCAGGCGCTATAAATCCGGCGCTTGCGGTATCGAAACCGTCGAACGCGACTGCCAGGAAACACAGCGCGACGATCAGAAGCTGATACGTCGACAGCTTGTGCGAGTTGATGAAGTCTTGAACATCGACCGTTCTGATCGTCGCCATGGCGTTCTCCCTCCAGTGGCCTCGATGTTGTTCTTGCGCGATCAGCGATGAACCGGGTCGCGCGTCAGGTTTGAAACTCTGGAATGTCGGGTTTGGCGCCCCACATGCAAAAGCCGGTCGGATCGAATGGGAACTGGCGGGGGCAATACGTCGCCTCCTCGTCCGGCCTGATCAGGCGAACGCCTGTCGAATATTCATAAGTCATTCCGTCAGGCCCCTCGAAGTAGAGGAAGATGGCGCCCGACGTTGGATGCCGCCCGGGTCCGAACCGAATGGGGATCCCTCGTTCACGCAGGGTGTACCAGGCGCGCATGACGTCGTCGATGCTTTGAACCTGGTGATTGATATGTTGAATGCCGGCGAACGAGGACGGAAAGAGGGCGATCCGGTGATGGACTTCGTCGATTCTCAGCAGCGGCGCGGATCCGATCCAGTCGCTCACGCGCGCATTGCACAGCGTGGTCCAGAAGATCTCGTCGCGGCGGGGGTCGCTGGTGCGCAGACCGACGTGACTGAAGCCGGTGATGCCGGCGTCGCGCGACGGAAAATAGCGGCGGCCGCTATGCAGCGCGCCGAACACCAATTCGATCTGGTTGCCCGACGGATCCTTGAAGCTGATGAAGGCGCGTACGCGACGTTGATCGCACTCGTCGCGGCTGCCGGCATGTACGCGGAAATTGTTCTGCTCCAACATCGTGGCTGCTTGCTCGAGCGCCTCGTTCGTGACGACATCGAATGCGATCGTATGGTCGCTTGGATCGCCCTCGAAATAGACCAGCGTGTGATCGCGGTCATCGGAGCGCAGGTAGACCCACCCACTCTCGCGGCGCACCAGCTGTAATCCGAGGATATCGGCCGCGTACTTCGCCGCGGCGTCGAGGTCACGGGTACCGAGCCGAACATATCGGAGTTCGTGCAGATTGATCATGAGCGGGGACCCTGAGGTTCGCCTCTCTCCAAGAATAGGTTGCCGGTTTTATCACCGCAACGGAGATAGAACGATTGCCGTCTACGGATGTTGAAAGGGCAACCTCCTGTCGCGCACATTCTCAAGGCAGGGCGGCCGCCGCGACTGGATGCGCTTGACCTGCCGCAGCCAGCAGCGAGACCGCAGCGGGATCGGGCAAGCCGTTGGAGTCGATGGCGCCTGCTGTCGCCAGCAAGCCGAGGTCACTGTCGACGCCGCTTTGCCCGACGACAAACGGTGTCGTCAGAAACGCCGGTGTGCTCAGCGTCACCGCGTAGTGTTGCTGCAGATTCGCGACGACTGCCGATTGCGCAGACAGTACATCGTTCTGGTTTGCCAGCACCTGCTGGAACAGCGCGTTGCTCGGGAAGCCCGCGATCAGACCGGCCTCGCTCGTGCCGAGTTGCGAAGCGAGGTAGACGAGTATCAGCTCGGTTTCAGGCGTCGTGTTGAATGTGCCGCCGGCGAATGCGACCGAATGCAGGGTCGTGCCGCCGGAGGTGACGGTGATGATGCAGGGGAGCGCGGCGTTGAACGTGGCGCTGTAGCGTCCGCCGCCGTCCGACAGGGCGCCGCCCGACCCCTGCACACAGCTGAAGTTGACGCTTGCGCTGGCGAGTGCCTTGCCGGTGGCGGCGGTGCCGGAGACGGTGACGTTTGGCGGTTCGTTTCCGCCGCCGCAGCCGCCGCCATCGGAACTGACACAGACGGTGCCGCCGCACGCGACGAGCGCTGCGCAGGAAACCACGCAAAGCGTCGTCAGCGCCGGCCGGACGAACCGTGCATCGTGAGTGCTCATGGTTGCCTGCGATCCGTGGAAAGGGATAAAGCGACCGGTTCTACGCTAAGGGACCGGCATGACGATTTGATTTTAGGCTCCATGGCCGAAAACCGTTCGTGTCATACGGCACGTAGCGTATGTGCAGTCCTTATGAATCCGCCTGCCGTGGCGTGGTGCGATGACGTGCGAGGAAGCGGTCCAATTGTCCCGCGAACGTTTTACTGTCGTTTGGAGAGTAGGGTGTGGGGCCGCCCGTCTCGACGCCTGAACTGCGCAACTGATCCATCACATCGCGCATCGTAAGACGCTCCTGGATATTTTCACGGCTAAACCAGATTCCGCGCGGATCGAGCACATGCGCGCCCTTGTGGAGGGCCGCGGCGGCCAGAGGGATGTCCGCCGTAATCACGAGATCGCCGTCCTGGACCAGCTCGACGATGCGGTTATCCGCAGCGTCAAAACCTGCCGGCACTTGCAGCGCTTTGATAAAGGGGGAAGGTGGCGTTCGCAAATACTGATTCGCGACCAGCGTGACGCAGATTTCGACGCGCCGCGCGGCTCGAAACAACATCTCCTTGACGACAACTGGACACGCGTCTGCATCAACCAGCACTTGCATTGCCGTATCTCCGATAGCGAAAGGGGCAGTCATATTAACGCTCGCGCGTTCGGCGACGTATGGCGAGTCGATAGTCAAAAGAAAAAGCCCGCACTGCGGCGGGCTAAATCCATATCAATGGGAGACATGGAGGAGACGAAACTCAGTATAAACCCTCAAGCCTGCGATGCAAGGCGATGAATACACATCGCCTTTTTCAGTTGCTTTAACCAAAATCGATCGAAATTACATTAACAACTGCTGCCATACCGCCGATAGTATTAAGTAAATCACTGCGCATAACCCGATATAGCGTCTACGTCACGCTCGATTTCCGCATGCCTCCCGTTCCGATGCTCGCCGATCGTGCTGAGCGTCTGACGAATAAGAACGAATAAGAACATTTCGAAGCAGACCGGCAGTCCCATACAGGAGGCAATATGCACATCGGTGTTCCAAAGGAGATCAAGAACCACGAGTATCGCGTCGGTCTCACGCCGTCTTCCGTGCGTGAGATCGTCGCGCACGGACACAGCGTGGACGTCGAAACAGGCGCGGGCGCAGGCATCGGTGCAACGGATGACGCGTACCGGGCCGCGGGTGCGAAGGTTGTGCCTACCGCCGAAGCGGTATTCGCCGCTGCCGACATGATCGTCAAAGTGAAAGAGCCACAGGCGCCCGAGCGTGCGCTGCTGCGCCGAGGACAAATTCTGTTCACCTATCTGCACCTCGCGCCGGACCCGGAGCAGTGCGCCGATCTCGTCCGAAGCAACGCGGTCTGTATCGCCTACGAGACCGTCACGCAACGGGGCGGCGGACTGCCGCTGCTTGCGCCGATGTCCGAGGTTGCGGGCCGCATGTCGATTCAGGCGGGCGCGTACAGCCTGGAACGCGCGCACGGCGGCAAGGGCATGCTGCTTGGCGGCGTGGCGGGCGTGCCCCCCGCGAAGATCGTGATCCTTGGCGCGGGCGTGGTCGGCAGCAATGCCGCGCAGATGGCTGTCGGCACGGGTGCGCAGGTCGTCGTGATCGACCGCAATGTCGATGCGCTGCGTCGCATGGACCGGCTGCTGGGCGCACGCGTGATCACCGTGTATTCGAATCAGGACAATATCGAACGCCACGTGCTCGATGCCGACCTCGTGATCGGCGGTGTGCTCGTGCCGGGCGCCGCTGCGCCCAAACTCATCACGCGCAAGATGGTGGAGGCGATGAGCCCGGGCTCCGTCATCGTCGATGTCGCGATCGACCAGGGGGGATGCTGCGAAACGGCGAAGCCTACGACTCACGCGGACCCCACGTACAAGGTCGGCGAAGTCGTGCACTACTGTGTCGCCAACATGCCTGGCGGTGTGCCGCGCACGTCCACTTACGCGTTGAACAACGCGACGCTGCCCTTTGTCCTGCAAATCGCCGACCAGGGCTGGCGCAAGGCGCTGACCGATGACGAACATCTGCGTCGTGGCCTGAATGTCGCGTTCGGCAAGGTGACCTGTCCCGAGGTTGCCGAAGCATTGGGCTACACCTGCGAGGACGCAGGCGCCATTGCTGCTGAATAGTGGAAACATGGAGACGAAGCGCGGGCGGTTTATCCGGCCGCGCTTCGTCTCTATGACACGACGTTGACAGATTAAGTCGAATTCAAGAAAGGTCCTATCCCGGATGCGTGTTGGCTATTGGGCGGTCGCTGCATACACTGCGCCGATCGTTTCGTTCAGCTACCCACACCCGGAGTTAAGACGTGAAGAAGTATCGCTTTGCATTCTCTACGCTCGGCTTGCTTGCCGCGGCATCTGCGGCGCATGCACAGAGTTCCGTGACGTTGTACGGATTAATCGACGCGGGCCTGATGTATTCGAACAATGTCGGCGGTCATTCGCTTTGGCAGGCAACGAGCGGCAACATCAGCGGCAGCCGTTTCGGCCTGCGCGGCTCGGAGGACCTCGGGGGCGGCCTCAAGGCGGTGTACGTGCTCGAGAACGGCTTCAACGCGCAGAACGGCAAGTTGGGCCAAGACGGTCGCCTGTTCGGTCGACAAGCCTACGTGGGCCTTAGCAGCGCTCAGTTCGGCACGCTGACGCTCGGCCGCCAGTACGATTCGCTAGTCGACTTCGTGTCACCCCTGTCGGGTACCTCGGGCACGTTCGGCGATACCGGCTTCGCCCACCCGTTCGACAATGACAACCTGAACCACTCGATGCGCATGAGCAATGCGGTCAAGTACACGAGCAACAACTATGCGGGGTTCAAGTTCGGCGGTCTGTACGCGCTCTCGAACAACAATAACTTCTCGAATAACCGTGCATACAGCGTGGGTGCGAGCTACAACTATGGTCCGCTGAACGTGGCGGCGGGTTATCTGCAAATCAACGGCTCGAATGGCGCGAATGCGGGCACTACGGGATCGGGAGCGGTCGATACGGCCGAGACGACGTTCAAGGGGGCCGATGGGGGCTTTGTTTTGGGCGCAGGCTCGCAACGCGTGGCTGGCGGCGGTCTTGGCTATACGTTCGGTCCAGCGAAGGTCGCTTTCGTGTACACGCATAGCGAATTCGAAAATTCGACCTCGTTCGGCGCACAAGGCGGCAACGTAAGCTTCAACAACTATGAAGTGAACAGTAAGTACAGCGTATTGCCGGATTTGTCAGTCGGGGTCGCTTACACCTACACGGACGGCCACGTCGACGGCACGACGACTTTCGGCGCGGACCCCAAGTGGAACACCGTCGATTTCCAGACGGTCTATTCGCTATCGCTGCGCACCGACGTCTATCTCGAAGCGATGTACCAACACGCGACGGGACACGGCTACGTCGCCTTTCTGCCGACCTCGGGCGGGGCCTCGTCAACGGCTAATCAGGTCGTAGGCACTATCGGCATGCGCACGCGGTTCTGATTTCCCCCGGGCGCGCTTCTGATGCCCGACTTGTCCCGAAGGGGCAGGTCGGGCATTTAGCTAAACGGCCCAATGAGCACGCGCGCCGCCACGCGTGAAAGGCGCGGGCGGCGCGCTATAGGCAGATTACGGGTGGGAGTACATCGCATTCCAATCGTTCTTCGATACAGCCGGACGGCCCGCCTGCGATGTGCCAGGTGCCGCACCGCCATAACCGCTTGCTTGTGCGTTCGTAGCAGCGACCTTCGCTTCGGCCGCCAAGAGGTCCTCAGGGTAATGCGGATCTGCGCCTGCGCTCGGGCGCCAGCCCGCCTGCTCGAGTTGAACGAGTTCCGCGCGAACCTGAGCGCGGGTGACAGGACTATTCGATTGAGCGAACGAGATGGCCGGAACGATTAAGGCCGTGGCGACGACAACGGCTCGAATTGCGGATTGCATGATATTGGACTCCATTAGGTTGCGATGTATGGCGGCTTAATTTCGGCAGCCAGTGAACACAGTCTAAGAGGTCCAAAGCGGATGATTAAGAGGGTAGCGCCGAAGGGATCCTTTCGAAGTGCAAAGGAATCAACTTGCCTTGACCGTTTGGCCCGGCAGCATTGTTCCGGTTTCCTGAAACCGCGCGTGCCAAGCGAACGCTTCGCGCAGCACGTGCGGCGTCTGACCGCCAAAGCGCAGCGCATCGCGATAGTAGTCGCGCAGCAGATCGCGATAGAGCGGATGCACGCACTTGTCGATGATCAGCGAGGCGCGCTCACGCGGCGCGAGTCCGCGCAGGTCTGCGAGACCGATTTCCGTCACGACGATATCGACGTCATGCTCGTTATGATCGACGTGCGGCACCATCGGCACGACGCTCGAGATCGCGCCGTCCTTAGCGATCGACTTTGTCGCGAAGATCGCGCACGACGCGTTGCGCGCGAAATCACCCGAACCGCCGATGCCGTTCATCATGTGCGTGCCGCCGACATGCGTCGAATTCACGTTGCCGTAGATGTCGAACTCGAGCGCCGTGTTCAGCGCGATCAGGCCAAGGCGGCGAATCACTTCCGGATGGTTGCTGACTTCCTGAGGACGCAGCACGAGCCGGTCGCGATAGCGCGCAAGATCGCCGAGCACCTGCGCCTGGCGCTTTTCGGACAATGTAATCGACGCGCCCGACGCGAACGTGACCTTGCCCATGTCCATCAAATCGAAGGTCGAATCCTGCAGGACTTCCGAGTAGATCGAAAACGGCTCGAACGGCGACTCGACGAAGCCGGCCAGTACCGCATTCGCGATCGTGCCGATACCGGCTTGCAGCGGCGGCAAGGGAGACGGCATGCGTCCAAGCGACACCTCATGCTGTAAAAAGTCGATCAGATGACCGGCGATGCGCGCCGTGTCTTCGTCAGCGGGCAACACGGTCGACGGGCTGTCGGATGTGTTGGTGATGACGATGGCGGCGATTTTTTCGGGCGGAATCTCGATGGCGGTCGTGCCGACGCGGTCGCTCGGGCGCACGATCGGCAGCGGATCGCGATGCGGGCGGCGTCCGGGAATCCAGATGTCGTGCAGGCCTTCAAACGCGAGCGGTTGGGCCAGATTGATTTCGACGATGACCTTGTCCGCGAGAATGGCGAAGCTCGCCGAATTGCCGACCGAGGTCGAGGGCACGATGGCGCCTGTTTCCGTGATCGCGACGGCTTCGATGATCGCGACGTCCAGCTTGCCGAGCTGACCTGCGCGCAGCATCTCGACGGTCTCGGACAGATGCTGGTCGACGAACATCACTTCGCCGCGATTGATCGCGCGGCGCAACGTGCTGTCGACCTGAAACGGCAAGCGGCGCGCAAGCACGCCGGCATCCGTCAACACGCTGTCGACGCCGTGACCAAGCGATGCGCCCGTCATCAGCGTGATACGCAGTGGCTTGCCTTCGTTGCGTGCACGCTCGGCCAGTGCGACGGGCACGGCCTTCGCGTCGCCAGCGCGTGTGAAACCGCTCGCGCCCACGCGCATCCCATTGTCGATCAGCAACGCTGCCTGCGCCGCCGACACGATCTTGCCGCGCAATGCGGCACAGCGAATCCGGTCTTCGTACACGATGAATGTCTCTCCATTGCCACGCTCATGGCAGCCGGCGCGCTCATCTTGTTGTTCGTGTGTGTCGTCCGGCTGCCGCTTTATGCTCTGTTGCGGGTACTACGTGATGCCACTCGGTTTAGCTACCGAAATACATCACGCAGAAGCCGTTGGGGCCGACACAGTCGTCAGCTTTCTTTGCCGGCTTCGGCGCGGGACGCTGCGCTGCCGGTTGCTCGACGCGCGGTGCATTTGCCTGGGTAGCCTGTTGCGCGTTATCGCTCGCCGGCGCTGTTTGCGCATGCGCGAGGGCAGCAGCCGACAAGGAACAGGCGATCAGGACCAACTTCAGCGCTTTCATGACAATCTCTCCAGTTGTTTCGATGACTGCGGAGGCAGTGATCCAACTATAGGACTGGGGTCGGCGGGGATTAAGAGGGGTAGGCGGAAGGCATTCTTCCAAATTGCAGCAAGATCGTTTCGCTGCGGGTGGACTCAACGCGCGTCGAAGGGTGCGTCTTTATCGAGCAGCGCCGTGCGGATGAAATGCAGGCAACAGAGGATGCGTTGCTGGTCGTGCCGCTTGTCACGGTCACTGTGAACGGCCTCCAACACCTGCTGCACGTCACGCGTCGCCGCGCGCACCGAACTCCGAGCGAGTTCCACGCGGGCCTTGTCAGGCTGCTCGAAGAGCGCCGCGAGGTCGCGCGTGACGCGTTCGAGCGAAGGCTTCCACTGTGAATGCAGTTGCGGGGCGTACGCAGCGCGCTCGGCTTCGCCGCGCAGGTCGATGAGGGCGTGACCGACTTCGAGTGTCGCGAGCATCCACCTGAGCGCGTGGCGATGCCGTCGCGACCGCTTGGGCAACAACATGCGCAGTTGGTGCATCAGATCGTGCGTGCTCGACTGAAAGCGCTGCGCGAGCCCTGCCAGCGGCGCCGTGCAGGCGAGGGTGACCTGACTGCGCAGGTCGCCCTCGATGCGTGTGATCAGCCACGGCATCTGCACGGGAAAGACGATTGCGGCGCCGGCCGTCGCCGTGAGCATCGATACGACAATCGCCATGCCGTTGTTGATCAGCAGATCCGGCGCGTAAGCGACGACGTTGTCAGGCGCGGCGAGCAGACAGAAGAAGACGGTGAAGCCGACGCCGTATCCGGCGGTTTTCGTTCGCGACGCCAAGAAGACGCCCGCAGCGAGCACGGGCGCGAGCGTCGCGCAGAGCAGGGGAAAACCGTCGATGGCCGGATAGACGTAGCACGTGACGAGATAGCCGGCGATCACCGCGCACGCTGCGCCGATGGCCATCTGCAAGGCGAGCTTGACGGGATTCGGCGCGGACGACGTCAGCGCGCAAGTCAGCGCCGCGCCGATCACGGCCATGCCGCCGCTCGGCCAGTCCGTCGCGATCCAGAACCAGCTGACGGCGCCGACGACAGCCGCCGTGCGCGCGAACGTGCAGGCGACGACGAACCCGTTGGTCCGGCTGACGTACCGCACGGGCGTGCGTTCGCGCGCCGGATTGTGATTGTTTTCCAGCGACGCATACGTATCGATGTATCGAATGAACTCGACCACGAAGCGATGCAGCAACTCGCCCGCTGTGTCGTAGTCCGGCAAACATTGCGGCTCGCTCGATTCCAGCGGACCCCGCGTGGCGCGCATTCTCGCGGGCAGCGTCGACTGGAAGCGCTTGAGTCTCATCGCGACGCGGGCCGCATCGGCGGAAATGAAGCGTCGTTCCTTGTCTGCGCCAAGCAATCGAGAAAGCTCGTGAAAATATGGCTCAATCGATTGCACAACGAGCGCCGACCGGCTATTGCGCAGACGCTTCTTCAACTGATGCAACGCATGCAGGCGCGCGCAGACGTCCATGAACTCGTGGTTCAACCGTGCAAGCACCTGGCTGCGCGAACGCATGCCGGGGTCCTCGAAGGCGGCAAACGCGCGTGTCGCCTCGAAGCCCACCACTTCATCGACGAGACCCGCGAAAAAGCGCTCCGATGTGCCCCGTTCGACCGCCCCGTCCAGCACTCGCACGGCGAAGCCAGTAAAGTCGAGATGTCTCGTTTGCAGCGCGTTTTGCAACGCCAGGCTGGATCGGCGTGGCGCGATCAACGCGCTGACCGCAGCTGAGCAGAGGATGCCGACCGCCACTTCCGCCGCGCGCGTCAGCGCGGCGAGGAACAGGCCGTTCGGCTCCATCACGCTCGGAATGCCGATCAACGCAGCCGTGTAGCCAGCCAGCACGAAACCGTACCACCGAAAATGCCGATACCGGACCGCGGCCGCCACACAAGCGCCCATCCAGACCGTGATGCCGAGCATATAAAGCTCGGGCTGCTGCGCGAACAACGCGCCGAGCAGCAACGCGGCCAGCATCCCGGCCAGCGTGCCGGCAATCCGATAGAAGCTCTTCGCGAGCACCATCCCGCTGAAGGGCTGCATCAGGACGAAAACGGTCGTCATTGCCGTGCGCGGCTGCTGCAGTTCAAGCAGCATGGCGATGCCTAGCGCCAGCAGTGCCGCCGTCACGGTCTTGACGAGATGGAGCCAGATGAGGCCATCGGTGGCCGCCCAGTTTTCACTCGCGTCGACGATCGCGCGCCACGTCACCGATTGCAACATGAGCGCGGACCGTCCGAGCGCGGAACGTCCAAAAGACGTATCGGACGACGCTTGCTTCGTCGCATACTGGCGTTTCATCGATTGAGACTGCGGTTGACTATGGTCCGAGGAATGCGGTAGCTGGATAGCCACATGCCTTCCGTGAAGGCGCCGATTGTAGGAGCGCGCGATGCGTGAATTAAGGGGAGGAGTCGGAAGCGTCCTTTCCAGATCTCTCAACAATGGCGGTTCGCGACAGGCGGACAATAACGCTTTGATAACGAGCAAGAAGAATTAATGGATACCCTACAGAACATGCGGGTGTTCGTACGTGTCGTGGAAGCGGGCAGCTTCACGGGCGCGGCGCAATCGTTCGATTCGTCGACGGGTGCGATGTCACGTGCGGTTTCAGAACTCGAAACACATCTGCGGACCCGCCTGCTTAATCGATCGACGCGACGGCTGGCGTTGACGGATGCCGGCGAGCGATATCTGAAGCGATGCCAGCAGATTCTTGCCGATGTCGATAACGCTGAAGAGGAAGCGAGCGGCGCCCACGAGCGGCCGTCAGGCGTTCTGCGCATGTATAGTTTTGCGAGCATCGGGCAGCACTACGTGCTGCCCGCGATTTCGCGGTACCGCGCGATGTATCCCGAGGTTGCGGTCGAGCTCACGCTGTCGCAGCAGATGCCTGATCTGTTCGAGGGGAGCGCGGATGTCGCGGTGGTGGGCGCGTCAGCGACGTTGCCTGATTCCGAGCTCGTCTCTTTTCTGCTTGGGACGACGTTCAGCATTCTGTGCGCGTCACCCGCTTACCTTCATGGGCACGAAGCGCCGAAGACGCCTGCCGATCTCTTACGTCAAGACTGCCTGTTGCTCAAAACGCCGGCTTTTCCGACCAGCGAGTGGACGCTCGATGGCCCGAACGGCAGCGAAATGCTGGAAGTCAGCGGTCCTGTTCAGGTGAATATCGCCGAATCGCTGATCGTGGCCATTCGCGAAGGCATGGGGATCGGGATCCTGCCGTTGTATGCAGCCATCAACGGACTGCAGAACGGATCGCTCGTGCGCGTGCTGCCGGAATACACGCTGCAGCGGATGAATGTTTATGCCCTGTATCCGTCGCGCAAGTTCGTCGATGCGAAAACGAGGACGTGGGTCGAGTTTCTGCGGACGCACCTGCCGCAGGTGATTGCCCGCGACGTCGCATTGCTGGGCGAGATCACACCAGCAGGGTGACGCCTGCCCACGCGATCAGCACGACTCCCAGCACGCGGCCGGCACGCTCGCCTCCGGGGAGGATTTTTTCCACGAACACGATGAGCGACAGCGCGGCGATCCAGACGAGATTCATGATGCCGCCGACAAACAACAACGCCATCAGCAGCCAACAGCAGCCCACGCAGTAGATGCCATGACGCATCCCAAGCAGGAAGCTGCCCGCGACGCCGGGACGCCAGTGCGCGATAAGGAAATTCACGGGTGAACGGCACTGCGACAGACACGCGTGCTTGAGCGGCGAGAACTGATAGACGCCCGCCGCGGCCAGAACGATCGCGGAAAGGGGCGCGCTCTTCGACCACAACATCATTGCCGAAATGAGGCCGGTCGGTTGCAGCACCTTCTGCAGCGATGCCGCGCAGATCGAGAATGCCAGCCATGCCGTCAGGTACCCGGCCAGGAGAAACAACGTCGGGATGGCCGATTTGCCCTCGATTGCGTCGTGGTGGCGCAATACGCGCCGATACAGCAGGACGAGCGGTGTCGCGCTGGGCGTCATCATCGCGATCATCATCACCCACCACATGAGGATCACGGTCGGCAGCGACGGATCCATGCCCCCGCCGCCGTCTGCCAGTCGATGCGGGAACAGCGCGACGGCCGTCATCTCGAGTGCGGACATGCCCATTCCGGCGCCCGCCCACAAGTAGGCCCACGACAACGCGACGACCGCGACGATGCCGAGCGCGGAGATGACGCGCTCACGTCCGAGGATATTCTCGATGCTGCTCATGCGGCAGCGCGATGCCGGATCAGTCCTTTGTTGTTCAAGTGCAGCCGCGCGAACTGCGCGTAAGACCCCTTGAGATCCAGTGCAATGTTGCCTTGCGAGCGGCTGGTGCCGGAACCGATTTCGGCAAGCTCGTATTCGAAACCGTGCGGCAAGTCGATTCGAACGCGATGTTCGACGCCCGTCACCGGATTGCGGATCGGTTCGCCGACGGTGTCGAATACGCCCTCGACATGAATCCGGCCGCGTCTGGCATCGACATCGACATCGAAGTCGATCTTCGTGAAGATCGGATCGAATGCCTGCTCGAGCGTCGACGCGAACACGGAGAACATCGTGGCGAACGGCTCGGTGTCCTGCCCCGTCATGATTTTCAGAATGGCTTCGCGTTGCTCCGCGCTGGCCCGTTCGTCGACGATCGGCTGGCACTTGCCCTTGCCTTCGTGGATCGGTCCCGGCCACTGAAACACGACCGCGATGTTGACGCCGTCGAGTCGCACATCGCCGTAGCAGCCGTTGCTGATCGCGATGGCGCCCATCGCTTCGCAGAAACCGTTGTTCGGCAGCGCGTTGAATTGGCACGGGCAACCGTATGAGCAATTGCAGTTGATCAGCTCAGTGCCTTCAATTTCCCAGGGAGTCATGGTTGTTCTCCTTGTGCTCCACGACAATTAGGGTGCTTCGAATCTAGTCTATGGCAGGGGGGAGGGAAGTCAAATTCAGCCGATATCCGTGCGCTTGACGATGTTGAGGTGAAACGCCTGTCTAAGTTCGAACCCAAGTCGCTCGTACAATCCGATCGCGCCGTGATTGCTGCTGATGACGTGCAGGAACGGCGTGTCCCCGCGTGCCTCGATCCCTCTGCGCACGATATTCATCAATCGGCCCGCAAGGCCCTTGCCGCGATACTCGCTATCCACGCAAACCGCGCTGATCTCGACATAGCCATCGATGAGCATGCGCTCGCCCGCCATCGCGATGAGCCGCCCCTGATCGCGGATGCCGATGTAGTTGCCCGTCTCGTGCGTGCGCTTGGAAAAAGGCCCCGGTTTGGTCCGGGTGGCGAGGTCGAGCATGTCTTGCGCGTCGAGGTGGCTCAGGCGGAGCACGTCGGCATCCTGCGTGTCGTCCGGCGCGCGAGTCGTGGCCACCATTTGATGGAGTACGCCGATCTGCTCGGCTTGCAGTCCCTGGGACGGTTCGATGGGATCGGGCGTCACGAACGCCACCTGCTCGCCGGGCCGCAGAAGCTCGTGCAACGCTTGCCAGGCGGCCGGTGTGTCCGACGCCACGGCCGCGAACGGAGCGACTTCCGGATGATAGCGGCGAGCCAATGAACCGCCTTGCCGCAGGTGCGCGTGCCGGGTCGCCAAGGCCGACCAGGCGGGAGTGTCCAGAATATGTCGAGAGGGCTGAGCCATGCTGATTCCTTGCGCTTGCGCGACGTCCGCGGGTTATCGTGGACGAGTAATGTACGTGCTCCATCCCCGCTGCGCCATGGCGATAAATGTCAATTTTGACGGCATTTACGCCATGACGACTCGACGACATTGCGCGTCAACGCCATTCACCGGCGCCTACAGCGACCGTTGAATCGCCTGCCCAAGCAACTCGAGCCCCAGTTCGATCTCCTCCTCGCGCACGTTCAACGGCGGCGCAATCCGAAACACCCCGCCCATGCCGGGCAACTGCACGATATTCATGCTGAGCCCCAGATTCATGCATTCGCGGGTGATCTTCGCGCCCAGCCCATCCGCAGGCTCTTTCGTGCGGCGATCCTTGACGATCTCCACGCCCAGCAGCAGCCCGCGTCCGCGAACGTCGCCGATGCACTCGAAGCGCTCCATCAAATCCAGCAAGCCGCGCTTGAGCCGCTCGCCCATCACGTTCGCGCGCGCCACCAGCCCCTCGCGCTCCACGACATCGAGCACCCGCAAACCGACGGCGGCAGGAAGCGGATCGGACACGTGGGTCGTGTAGAACAGATAGCCCAGTTCATGAGCCTTCTCCTCGATCTGCGCGGACGTGACGAGGGCCGCGAGCGGCAAGCCGGCGCCGAGCGTCTTCGACAGCGTGAGCATGTCGGGCGTGACGCCGTCGCGCTGGCACGCGAACATCGTGCCGGTGCGTCCGACGCCGGTTTGCGCTTCATCGAGGATCAGCAACATGCCGCGCTCCTCGCATTTGCGCTTGAGCGCGGCCATGTAGCCTGGCGGGAGTTCGATGATCCCGCCGGAGCTGAGGATCGGCTCCGCGATAAACGCGGCGAGGTTGCCGTTCGATTGACGATCGATGAGATCGAACGCGTAGTCCAGCTCCGCCAAGTAGTCGTATTCGCCATTGCGCTCGAATCGTGGCCGGTACAGGAACGGGGCGGGGATCGCGAACGAGCCGACAGCAGCGGGGCCGACACCCTTGCGTCCGGCGCTATAGGTCGCGGACGCCGCCGCCCCCGTCATGCCGTGCCAGGACTGCGCAAAACCGACGATTTCGTATTTGCCGGTGACGAGCTTCGCCATCCGGATGGCGGCCTCGTTCGATTCCGCTCCGGTGCTGAGCAACAGCGCGCGGTCGAGCCCGTCAGGCGTGATGTCGGCCAAGCGGGTCGCCAGGTCGACCACGGGGCGCGAGAGCATCCCGCTGAAAAGGTGGTCCAGCTTGCCCGCATATTCGCTGATGACCGAGACGATTTCGGGGTGGCTGTGCCCGAGCACCGCGCTCATCTGCCCCGAGGTGAAATCGAGGATCGCGCGGCCATCCGCGTCGTAGACGAAGCTGCCCTGGGCGCGCTCGATGATCATCGGCTCGAACGTGCCGCCGTACCGGATGAGGTGCTGTTTGGCGTTGTGCCAAAAGGTTGCGTCGTTGTTCCGGGACACGTTGCGTCTCCTGGCGGGTGGTGGGGATGACTTGCAGTCTAGACGGCGCTCTGCTTTTATAGAATCGAATAGTTCTTATCGAAGATAGAAGCGGAGCTAATACCTTGAGTCTTTCACTGGAAATCGATCTGCTGCGTTCGTTCGCCGTCATCGCCGAGGTGCGGGCGCTCAGCCGCGCGGCCCATCGCATCGGCCGGACCCAGTCCGCGCTGAGTCAGCAGATGAAGCGGCTCGAGGAAATCGTCGATCAGCCGCTGTTCCAACGCACCGGTCGCGGCGTGGTGCTGACGAGTCCCGGCGAACGTCTGTTGATTCACGCCCAACGCATTTTGCGCGTGCACGACGAGGCGATGGCCGATCTGTGCGGCAAGGGGCTGTCGGGGAGCATCCGCTTCGGCTGTCCGGACGACTACGCCGCCGTGTTCCTTCCTTCGTTGCTGCGGCAGTTCTCGAGCCAGCACCCGCATGCGCTCGTGGAAGTCGTTTGCGGGCCCACGCCACGGCTTATCGAGCAACTGGAAAAGCGTGCTGTGGATCTTGCGATGATCTCGTTGCCCGAAGGCAGCGCGAGCGACGATGTGATCCGCCGCGAGCAGTTGGTTTGGGTCGGCTATCCCGGGCTGGATTCGGCGCACTTCGATCCGTTGCCGCTCGCGCTTTCCGATCCGGACACGCTCGATCACCTCGCGGCCTGCGACGCGCTGCAACGCGCGGGCCGCGCCTATCGCATCGCGTATGCGAGCAGCAGTCTTTCGGGGCTCACCGCGCTGGTGCGTTCGGGGCAGGCTTTCGCCGTTCTCACGCAAACTGCCGTGCCTGCGGATCTGCAGGTGCTCAATGCCGACCCTGGGCTTCCACCGTTGCCCAGTGTCGACATCACTTTGAAATTCGCGCGGGCGCGTCCGTCGCTTTTGACCGCAGCCTTTGCGGAGCACATCAGGCTCAGTTTGCCTTTGCTGTGATTGACGCGTCGTGTTCCGGCTGACTTTGCTGAGCCCCCGTGTCTGTTTGCGGCGTTTGAGCCGCATAAGTCGACTCCCACCCACCCCCGAGCGCCTTGCAAAGCGTGATCAGATTCGATGCAGCAGTCGCCTGGCTTTGCTCGAGGTTGCTCTGGCCATCGAGCAGTTGCTTCTGTACGTTCAGCACGTCGAGATAGTCACCTGCCCCATCCTTATAGCGCTGCTGCGCCACCGCGAGTGCGCGCTGGTTCAGCGCCACCACCTCCTTCAGCTTGTCGCGGCGCATCTGCTCGGCATCGTAGGCGACCAGTGCATCGTCCACTTCGCGCCAAGCCTCGAGCACGGTGCGCTTATAGACGATCGCGGCCTCCTGTTGTTGCGCCTCGCGTAATTGCAGCGTGCCCTTGAGACGCCCGCCTTCGAAAATCGGCATCGTGATCGAGGGCCCGAGAACGAACTGCCCCGACGCCCAGCTGGCGAGCTTGGAGAGCTGAAGACTCTGCATACCCGCGCTGCCGTTGAGCGAGATGTGCGGATAAAAGTCAGCCTTTGCCACGCCGATCGACGCCGTAGCCGCATGCAATTGCGCCTCCGCTCGCCGGATATCGGGCCGGCGTTCCGCGAGCTCGGACGGAAAGCCGATGGGCACCTGTCCAGGCAACTCGGGCACCTCATGCGGCTCGCCGAGTGTTTGCTTG
Source organism: Trinickia camelliae (assembly GCF_053525655.1). Taxonomy (NCBI): domain Bacteria; kingdom Pseudomonadati; phylum Pseudomonadota; class Betaproteobacteria; order Burkholderiales; family Burkholderiaceae; genus Trinickia; species Trinickia camelliae. Next base: position 197,254 of record NZ_JBCHAA010000015.1, on the reverse strand, counting down.
AGCGTGCCCGGCTCCTCGTCGAGCAGGACGCCAATCGCGTTGATCTTGGTCTCGCATTGCGTTTCGAGCGTCGGAATCAGACTTTCGATCGATGCCGCCTGCGCGGAAGCATTGGCCACATCCAGATCCGTCGTCACGCCATCACGCTCGCGGATCTGCGTGAGCTTCGTGGTATTGCGAGCGATCTCCAGGTTTTGTTTCGCGATGGCCAGCAGCTGTTGTGAGTCGCGCAAGTCGATATAGTCCTTCGCGAGTTCGGCGCGCGCAGACAACAGCACGGCGTTTCGATCTTCGTACGAAGCATCCGAGTCGGCGGACGCTTCTTCCACACCGCGTCGAGCGCCGCCCCAGATATCGAGTTCCCAAGAGGCATCGAAGCCCATTTGATAGAGGTTGTAGGCCGGCGACCCTTTGGAGCCGGGAATCGGCGCCACGCCAAGCGGTGTTTTCCCCGAAGCGTTTTGCGATTGCGGGTCGAGCGAGGGCACGCCGAGCAGCGACAGAATGCCGTTCGGGCTGCCGCGCTCGCGGTCGTACGATGCAGCGCCGTCGAGCGTGGGCAATTCAGCCGCCCCCGCGATGCGCTGTCCGGCGCGGCTTTGGCGCAGGCGCGCCGATGCCGCGGCCACATCGAGGTTCGCATCGGCCAGTTGCTTTTCGAGCGCGTTCAACGTGGGATCGTTGAACAGCGTCCACCAATCGGAATTGAATTCGGTTTCGGTGGCCTTGCTCGGTGCTTGCGCCGCGTCGGTGCGTTCAAAGACTTGCGGCGGCGGGGTCGTCGTGGGCGGAACGAAATTCGGTCCCACAGTGCAGCCCGCGATCACGAGGCAGGCCAGGATTTCCAACGCCAACGCGCGGAGGGCGCGCAAAGTAAAGTCGTGCGTACTCATTTTTGCTCTCCTGCTTCGGCCCGTGCATCGCCATGTCGGCCGGTGGCCACTTCGGTTTCCACGGAAAGTCCCACGCTCAGTGCAGACGCCGCTTCTTGACCCTTGTCGATGTCGATCTTGATCGGCACGCGTTGAACGATCTTCGTGAAGTTGCCCGTCGCGTTGTCGGGTGCGATAGGCGCAAAGCTCACACCGGTGGCGGGCGCGAGACTATCGATCCGGCCGCGAATCACCACGCCAGGCAGGCTGTCCACCTTGATGCGCACGGCTTCGCCGGGACGCATCTTGGTGATCTGGTTCTCCTGGAAGTTGGCGACCACATAGGCTTCGGAAAGCGGCACGATCGCGAGAACCGGCGCGCCGGGCGTCACGTAGGCGCCAACGCGTGCGGAACGCCGTCCGACCTTGCCGTCGATCGGTGCGCGAATCTCCGTATAGGAGAGGTTCAGCTGCGCTTGATTGAGCACCGCCTCGGCGCGTGCGAGCGCGCCGGCCGCCTTGTCGCGCTCGGTGTTCAGCACGTTCAGGTTCTGCTGGGTCGCTTCCAGCACGGCTTGGTCGTGGGCCTGCTGCGCGAGCTGCTCGGCGAGCGCGCTCGACGCACGCTGTTGCTCCTGAGCCGTTCCCGCGCCGGTTTGCGAAAGATCCTGGTAGCGCGCGGCGTTGTCGCGCGCAAACGCGATCGACGCATCGTCGGACTTGAGCGTCGCGCGCGCCTGATCGACGAGCGAAGGCTGCCGCGCGATCTCGGCGTCGAAGTTCGCGACGGACGCCTTGGCCGCTTCGACGTCCGCTTGCGCGCTCATCAATGCGGCCTTGTAGTCGCGGTCGTCGATACGCACCAGCAATTGCCCGGCTTTCACCGACTGGTTGTCGTCGACCAGGACCTCGGAGATCTGGCCGGGGATGCGCGGCGCCACGAGCGTGAAATCGGCCTGGACGTAGGCATCGTTCGTGGATTCGGTATTCGAGCTGCCTGACAGGCTTGCATAAGCCCATGCGCCGACACCGAGTGCGACGGCGATGGCGGCCGCAGGAATGAGTTTGAGAGGAGATCGAGCAGCGGTTGACATGATGGCGTTCCCTTAGAGCTGAGTACTTAATGCGAAGACGGAGGCGTCGTGCTCCACGGCGGATAAATCCGCACGGGTAACAGAGGCACGAGGAGAAGAAGCGCGACGGCGACTCCCGCCATCACTAAATAGAGATCCGCCGATGTCAGTACCACTGCTTGCTCGTGGATCCGGTGTGCGAGTTCGCCGAGGCCGCCGTGGGCCGCGTCGAGGCTTTGGCTCGTCACAAGCGCGTGGTTGCCTAATTGGTCCACGAGCATGTTCGAATGCAGGCGTTCGCGATCGGTGCCCACCCCTTCGATGAGACCCGTCGCCACCGCTGCGGAAAACGTCTTGAGCGAGTTGAACATCGCTGAAGCAAAGGGGCCTTCCGTCGGGGGCAGGCCCGTCGTCACGCCCATCAGGATTCCGAGGATCACCATCGGCTGCGCGACGATCTGGAGCGACTGAAGCCAATAGAAGTTGTCGCGAATCCACTCGGACGTGATGAAGCTCCCCATCACACACGTGGCGATCATGAGGCTCAAGCCAATGGCCATGACCCACCGGTGATCGACGCGCCGCAAATTCAGCAGGGCCGCCGTCAACGGAAGCGTGATCAAGAGCGGCGCTGCAACCAGCAGCGACAAGGGCGCCGTTTGAAGCGGCCGGTAGGCGTGAACGTTGGCGAGAAATTGACCGGGTATCGCTGCCACGCCGACCAGCAAGATCACGGCGCCTGCGAGTGTCGTGAGTCCGTGCGTGAAGTTTCTGCGCTTGAGCAATTGCAGCTTGAAGAAGGGATGCGGATGAAACCACTCGTTGACGAGGAACATCACCAGCATCAGAGCGCCGCCCACGAACATCACGCGAATGAACGGGGATTCGAGCCAGTCGAGACGATCGCCTTGCAGAAGGCCGATCACGAGCATGGCGACGGCCGGAAAGCCCGTCAGAAACCCGGTCCAATTGAAGGCCGCGAGCCGTTCGAGTTTGAGCGCATCTTTCGGCAGCCCCCACTGAATCGCCATGCAGCTCACGAGGCCCAGCGGCACGATTTGCCAAAAGGCCATTTGCCAGCCGACGTACTCGGTCCACAACGCGGCGAGCGGTGTGCCGAGCGCCGGCCCGAAGGTGGCGGTGAGCGCGTATCCGGCGAGTCCGTAGAGCTTCACCTTGGGCGGGAGATAGCGCAGCGCCACGATGATGAGCATCGGGGGCAGGCATCCGCCGGCGATTCCCTGCAACACGCGCAGCCCATCGAGCGTGGTCAGGTTCGGCGCGAGGGGGCAAAGGAACCCGAAGATCATCGTCGCGACCACGGCGCCGATCGTGAATCGCTTGAGGGTGAAGGTGATCCCGAACCAGGGGGCAAACACCATCGTCGTCACGTTGGCTGCCTCGAACAAAGCAGTCAGCCAGGTTCCATCGTCATGACCGATCGAGAACGCACCCTGAATGTCCGCCATCGCTTGCGCCGTGACCTGCTCGTTGAGAATGGCCAGGAGCGAGGCAAGCAGCATCCCGACGAGGCCGGTGGCGAGGCGCAGCGTCAGGGTGGGCTGTTGCGGTGGCGTCGGCGGGACGGGAGCCTCTGCCTTCGGCGCGGGAGCGGGCGCCGGCGCCTTCGCGACGGTCAGTCGCTCCGCTCCAATGGAAAAAGGGTCGACGGTGGTCATGGGAACCTCGTTGCTACTCGTGTTCGATAGGAAATCTAACTATTTCCTATCGAATCACATCGATGACGGGCGCAGCTGAATTACTGCGAGCGTTGTGCCTCTGCGAAAAACTGCGGCGCTTCGCGGCGATCGAACATGCCGTACTCGCGGATGATGCGTACGCTCCGACGGCGCGGGCCATCTGCTGCCGCTGCATCGCGTTCGAACGCTTCGGCCGCTGCCTGGTCGAGCCACGTCACCACCGCGATCGCGTCGCCCGGCGTCGCCAGTGCGTCGTACGCATCCCAGGCAACGAGGCCAGGCGCGTTCGTATCGACGCCCAGCGCTTTCGCCACCGCTTCCGCGCCGGCTTGCTTGACCCAGTCCGGCGCGAATGTCCCTTGATGCACGGTCACTGCGGTGCCGCGGCCCGTCTCGGTGACATCCATCCGTTGCTCGATCAGCGCGTGTCCTTCAGGCAGCTGGTTGTCGCTGAGGACTTGGCCAATACGCAAGCGGTAGTCGGAAAACACCCGGTCGCGCGCGGCTTGCATGATCTTGTGGTGGGCCTGCTGGCTGCGCCAGCGCACGAGCGCCTTCTCGTCGCGCCAGCTCGACAGCGACAGCAGCCATCCCTCGCGTGTGAGACTGGCGTAGCGATTGTTGTCGATGAACCCGTCGATCTTCTCGATTTCAGGGCGCAGCATCTTGGCCATGCCGAGATACGCGTTGAATTGATCGGGCTTCGGGTTGACTTCGAGCATTGCGGCAAACATGTGGACCTCTTTCGGTTGGTGAGTGAAGCGGCGTGAAGAGATTGTCGGGGAAAGCCCCAATTCATAGGGGCCCAAGCTAGTTGCTATTGGGCCAATGAATTTGCGATTTTTGCCAACCGGCCAAATGCCGTTCCGATTGCCATCACGGCCTGAAAGAGTCCTGTGAGTACCGATCGAATAGAATCACCGCGAGTGAACGCGGCGATCGGGGGCGGAGGCGAAATGGACAAATTGCGCGAGATGGAGATCTTCGTCGCCATCGTTGACCGAGGCAGCTTTACTGCCGCGGCCGACAAGCTCGACATGTCGCCCGGCGGAGTCTCGCGAGCGGTCAATTCACTCGAATCGCGTCTCGGCACGCAACTGCTCGCCCGGACGACGCGAACGGTTCGTCCGACGGATGCGGGCATGGCCTACCTGGAAGCCTGCAGGAAAGTGCTGGACACCATCACGGACGCGGAAGCCAGCATTGCGGCCGATCCACTCAATCCCGTCGGGACGTTGACCGTTTCCGCACCGGTCCTGTTTGGCCAGCGGTACGTGGCGCCTCTGATCAACGCTTTCGCACTGCGTTATCCCGACGTCACCATCAATGCCGTGTACGCCGATCGAACCACGCGGCTTCTAGAGGAAGGGGTGGATGTGGCGCTCCGTATCGGCCACCTCGGAGACTCCTCGACCTACGCCATTCCGTTGGGTTATGTGCGGCGCCGGACGTACGCGGCGCCCTCGTATCTGGCCGAGCGTGGGGAACCCGATCACCCCAGGGATCTGATCAATCACCACTGCGTGTCTTTCACCGGCGTCTCGCAACCGCTCGAGTGGGTGTTCAACGAAAACGGTTCGAGGCTGCCCGCCAGAGTTAGGCCGAGGATGGTGGTCGACCTCGCTCCCGCCGCCATCCTAGCCGCCGCCGAAGGGGTGGGTATCACGCAGTTGCTGTCGTACCAGGCGGCGCCGGAGGTAGCCGATGGAAAACTCCAACCGATTTTGACGTCATTCGAGCCCGAGTCGGCGCCGGTAAGTCTGCTGCATGTCGAGCGGCGCAGCACCAGCGGCAAGATTCGCGCTTTCGTGGAATACGTGACCGAGACGCTGCGCCAAAACCCGCAGCTTCAGGCGGAGGACGCTACCGCAAGGCGTACTTCGCGGTAGGCGGTCACGAGCGCATCGAGGTCGAACGCTCGATTCAGCCCGCTTGGATTCGGGACGACCCATGCGCATGCGCCGCCGAAGGGCTCGGTTTGTTGCCCCCACTCGATATCGCGTGTACCGGAGATCGCCGCAAGGGCCATCTTGCCGAGGAAAACGATGTGGCGCGGCGCGTATCGCTCGATCTTTCTCCGAAAAACCTCCCCGGCCAATTCAATCTCCGATCGTGAGAGGTCGGCGGCTTGTGCTGTGGGTCGCGGGACGACCGCTGTCAGACCGCAGCCATAGCGAAGAATCGTGTGATCGTCTTCGGGCCGGATTTGTTCGGAGGTAAAGCCGGAAAGATGCAGGACTCGCCAGAATCGATTGCCTCTGCCCGCAAAGTGATGACCTGTCGATGCCGCGCGAAGACCTGGGTTGATTCCGCAAAATACCAACGACAGGTTCGGTTCAAGGAGATCGGGAAGCGCTTGAGGCAAATCGACATCAGTCTCGGGTGAGCTGCTCATTGAAGCGAGACCTGCGCGCCTGCCGCATCGCCGCGGAATCGTTGCCGATATTGTTTCGGCGTGACTTCCAGCCGCCGGGAGAACGTCGTGCGCATATGCGTTGCGCTGCGGAAGCCGCAGTTATAGGCAACGGTCTTCAGCGGCGCATCCGAATCTTCGAGCAGCTTCCTCGCGCTGTCGACGCGAACCTGCTCGACAAACGCGGACGGTGTCACTTTCGCGTACTTGGCAAAGACTCGCGAGAAGGTCCGCCGGCTCACGCCGACTGCGTCCGCGAGCTGCTCGATCGAAAGCGCGTCGGTTAGATGCTCGGTCACATACCGGTGCACTTTGCCGATGATCGGATCTTCGTCCCTGCCGGTTCCCATATAAGGGCTGTACTGAGATTGACCGCCTTCGCGCTGGATATAGACGACCAGACGCTTGGCGACACGCACCGCCACTTCGTGTCCCCAGTCTTCGGCGACCAGCGACAGGCACAGATCGATGCCGGCAGTCACGCCCGCCGACGTAATGAGGCGTCCGTCGCGAACGAAGATCTTGTCGGGCTGCAAACGCGCTTGCGGAAATTCGTGGGCAAGGCGGCCCGCGTCCGCCCAGTGAGTCGTGACTTCCTTGCCGTCGAGCAGTCCCGCGTGCGCAAGCACGAATGCCCCATTGCAAATGGAGCCGAATCGCGCGGCGTCGCGTGCCTGATTCTGCAACCACGTCAGAAAATCATCTGGAAGCTGAACGTCGGGCAATTGCGGCCCGCCTGCGATCAGCAGCAGGTCCCATTGCGTGTCGAGATCCGCATAGCTGTACGGCACGGAAAGCCCCATCCCGTTCGAGCAGGTCACGGGGCCGGCCTTGGGGCCTACCAGAGTGACTTCATATTTCTGCTCAGCAGTGAGGATCGTGTTGGCTTCCGCAAACACGTCGAGGGGTCCCGCAACATCGAGTGCTTGGACACCATCGAATATGACAATGGCGACTTTCATGCCGTGACCTTCATGGAGTGAATCGTCCTAACGACGATCGGTGACCGAGATTACCGCAACAGCCTGAAAACAGGGACGCACTGGGCTGAAACTGTGTTGTGAGTGCGAGTCATCAATGGATTGAACAGGGGAGAGGTCAAACGCACGTTGGCCCAAATCTGAACTCGATTGGCCCAGCACGGCGACAACCGCTTGTTCCCTCGCCCGTGCCGTCTGAATAGACTTGGCTTCATGAATGTAGCCGGAGCGACGGCATATGCAAGTAGCGATGATGCTGTATGAGGGATTCCGTCTGCTCGAAGTGACGGGCCCGATGGACGTATTCCACGAAGCGAATCGTCTGAGCGGCGCAATGCTGTACGAGCAGCATCTCGTCGGGCCATCCCGGGGGCCCGTCGCGTGCTCGAATGGCGTGGCGGTGCGCACGACCGAGTCTCTGTCGGATGTGTGTACTTCATTCGATACCGTCGTCGTGCCGGGGTCGCCGGCCGTTGGTCCGGAGCCCGAGCATCGGGAGCTGGTGGACTGGCTTCGTGATGCCGGAAGCAGGGTGCGAAGGCTCGCGTCGGTGTCCAACGGGGCGTTTCTAATCGCGCGCGCCGGCTTGGCCGACCATCGCGTGTTGACGACGCATTGGCGCGACGCACAGCGTCTCTCTTCGGAGTTTCCCCTTGTGCACGTCATCAGCCATCAAAGCTACTTGAAGGATGGCAATTTGTACTCGTGTCGCGGCGTGAGCGACGGTATGCGGGTGGCTTTGGCTCTCGTCAGGGAGGACCTTGGTGAAGAATTCGCCACAAGCGTCACGCAGTCATTGTCGAGACAGAGCGCATGGCCCAAATGTGGCTAAGTTTGGCCCGTGTGCCATAGCAACGAAGGGACTGCAAGGTTCCGATCGTTGGCAGAATCGTTGTGTCCTTAGTTGCGTCCTTTCTCGTCATTCTTTCAGCAGCAAACACCGGTTGTGTTTGCCCGCGAGCCAGCCATGCCTCAAAACTCAATCATCGCAACACCCGCCGATCCGACGCCTGCAAATACGAGTGACATGCTGTCGGGCGCCGACATCATCCTGCGCGTACTTGCCGAGCAGGGCGTCGATACGATGTTCGGCTATAGCGGCGGCGCGATTCTGCCGACGTACGACGCCGTGTTTCGTCACAACGAAACGAACGCGGCCCATCCCGAGCGTCAGATCAAGTTCATCGTGCCCGCCAATGAACAAGCCGCGGGCTTCATGGCCGCGGGTTATGCACGGGCCAGCGGAAAAGTCGGCGTCTTCATGGTGACGTCCGGCCCGGGTGCGACGAATGCCGTGACGCCGATCGCCGACTGCAACGGCGATTCGATACCGGTTGTGCTCATCTGCGGGCAGGTGCCGCGCGCCGCGATCGGCAGCGATGCGTTTCAGGAGGCGCCCGTCTTCAACATCATGTCGGCGTGCGCGAAGCAAGTGTTCCTGGTCACCGACCCGGCGAAGCTCGAGCAAACCCTGCGAACCGCATTCGAAATTGCCCGCACTGGCCGGCCAGGCCCGGTCGTCGTGGACGTGCCCAAAGACATCCAGAACTGGAAGGGCCCCTATCGCGGGCAAGGCACGCTGCATTCTCGCGGCTACGCTGATCGTCTCCGCATGGTGGCGCGAGGCGCGCGTCTCGAACGAGACGAGGCCGCCGCGTTCTTCTATCTTCTGCGCGAGAGCAAGCGGCCGCTGCTCTATGTCGGCGGCGGCGTGATCACGGCCCGCGCGTCGGCCGAGCTACAAGCGTTTGCCGAGCGCAACGGCATTCCGATCGTGACGACGCTCATGGGGCTTGGCGCCATCCCGGCCCATCACGAGCTGCATCTCGGCATGCTCGGCATGCATGGCACCGCCTGCGCCAACTACGCCGTTGAAGACTGCGACTTTCTCATCGCGGTGGGCGCACGGTTCGACGATCGGGTTGCCGGCGGCCGGCCTGAATCGTTCGCCGCCGGTGCTCGCCATGTCGCGCATATCGACATCGACGAGGCGGAGATCAACAAGGTCAAGCGCGCGCACTGGGCTCACGTGGGCGATGCGAAAGACGCGTTGCTGTCGTTGATCGAGCACAGTCCGGCGACGCCATCGCCTTCGACATGGCTTGAACGCGTCGCGGAGTTGAAGCGGACGTTCGGGCAGAACTACGATCGAAACAGCCCAGCGATTCAGCCGCAGCGGGTGGTGGAGAAGCTCAGCGAAATCACGGGCGGACGAGCGATCATCACTACGGGCGTCGGCCAGCATCAGATGTGGGCCGCGCAGTACTTCGGGTTTGTCGAGCCTCGTAGCTTTCTGACATCGGGAAGCATGGGAACGATGGGGTTCGGGCTGCCCGCTGCGATCGGCGCGCAACTGGCGCGACCGGACGCCCTCGTGATCGACATCGATGGCGACGGAAGCATACGGATGAATCTCGGCGAACTCGAGACGGCAACGACGTACGGCATCCCCGTCAAGGTATTGCTGCTCAACAATCGCGGGGACGGAATGATCCGGCAGTGGCAGCGTCTCTTTTATGAAGGGCGGATGTTTGTCAGCGATAAGTCTCTGCATAGCAAGGACTTTGTGATGACGGCGCTGGCCGATGGTTTCGCGTTTGCGCGTCGCGTTCAAGCGACCGATGAACTCGACGGTGCGCTGCGGGACTTCGTGGAGTTCGAGGGACCTGCCTTTCTCGAAGTGATGATCGACGAGAACGCCGATGTGTTTCCGATGGTAGGCCCGGGACAAAGCTACGCGAACATGATCACTGGTCCGTTCATTCCGTCTCGCGCCGGTCAAGAAACACGTAGTCAGGGCGTGGGAGGCAACAGTGCTACGGATATGTTCTAGCCGCTCGACTGGCATTGAGACTGCTATCGAGGCGCAGGTCGAAATCCATGATTGACGAGAATTTGATTCATAAGGCACTCGCCAACCCGTTCCGGCGCGAGGTGTTGAGGTGGTTGAAAACCCCCAAGGAGCACTTTGTCCAAGGTCACATCGATCTTGCTCGCGGGGTGCCGTCGAATGCCATCCTCGCGCGCAGCGGGCTGGCGCAATCGACTGTCTCGGCACACATCGCGGCATTGGTCGAGGCGGGACTGCTTGATTCGACCCGCGTGGGCCAGTGGATGTTTCTATCGCGGAACGAAGACGTCATTCGCGCCTTTGCGGAACAGATCAAGTCGCATTTGTAGATTAATAGCTGCGGGTTTTATCGACTGAGGTGTCGGCGATCTCTCGTATTCGTTACAAGACGAAACACTTTCGTGTCAGGGGCTGGTGTTGGGGCTTTGACCCTCTGCCTGATTGGTTTCTCCCCAGTTGACAAGCGAGCGTTGTTCCAAGGCGCTGGCCTCCGTGCTGCTGGAGTCGATCGACAGCGCGTTGCCTGCACTGTGCCATGCGCACTTCCACTGGTGCTGTTCGAGACAGGCGCGAGCTTTATTTAGCGCCGCGTCGCGTGCGTGTTCGCGCGAAGCAAGATCCTGACGCAGCATGAGCGCGTCGCTGTTAGCGGGGGCTTTGTCCAGCGCTTTGCTTAGGGCAGCACGCGCTCCGGCCAGATTGTTTTCATCGAGATCCGATCGAGCGGTCGCAAGGTAGGGCGCTGTCAGATTATTGTCCTGTGGCTCATGTGTCGCTGGAGCTGCTGCGGATCGCGCATCCGCGTGTGAGCGGTTGTCGGCGAGTCGCTGCTGGGACGCGGCTGGCGCACGGACATGAGCTTTTGCACTTGGAGCGGGTGCAGGCGGTTGCTGAGCGACGTGGGCCGACGCATGGTCCTTTGCACTTGGCGCGGGAGCCTGGGGCTGCTGTGCGATCGGTGGAGCAGCTGGTGGTGCTGGCAATGAGGTGGCCGGTTGCGGAGACTCCTGCAATGGCGCGGCCGACGAATTCGAAGGCGTCGGAAGTTGCTGCTGCGCGACGGGTGGAGCGATTGACGGCGCCGTCAACGAGGCAGCCGGTTGCGGTGGTTCCTGCAACGGCGCTGCCGGGGGGAGCGAGGACTCCGGAATATTCGTCGAAAGTGCTTGTGTCCCAGTGGCTTGATTCTTGGCAGTCTCTTGCGCAGGCGCCGCATTAGCGGACACGTTCGAACCACGGCTCGGCGTAACTTGTCCGATCACCGTATGCAGTGGCTCTTCACGACTGCTCGTTCTGTTGGCGTGCTGCGTCATCAGCGCATAGGCGCCGAACAGCAACACGAAAATGATCAGGGCGATTCCTCCGGTGTGGTTCAGCCTCCATTGACGCGGAACCGGGCGCTTGGTTTGTCTTTCCTCGTTGTATGCGCCCGCACCGGCACTCGCACCGGCAGGCGCAAAGAGCGGAGTCGGGCGTGATAGCCCAATTCCATCGCCGAGCGATCTCTCTGCGCGCCTGCCACCTGCCGGCTCCCTCATGCGGTCGAATGCCGGCGCCACGCGTTGACCGCAATGTGGGCAGAACGAATCAGCCTCGGATACGCGAGCACCACATTGGCGACACGTCGTCGATACTCTAGGGTCTGTTGAAACGTCCATGATCAAGATAGAAGCGAAGTCGTAACCAATATGTGACCGCTCGTTTTGACGGTCAAGATAGATAGTGTCCATACGCCGACAATATCCGCCGTAAATGTAAGATTTCGTGATTTGCTTCGTTATCCATATGGTATTGATGCGCGCGGATGAAGCGTTGTCCCGTCCGGCACGATCTGGAGCTAGTACGACTATTTGCAGGGCAGTGGCGCACCTTTGAGCCTGCGCAATATTGATGCCGGGGTAGCTCGGTCTCGAGAAGCTTCGCGCGGTTCATTTCGGACAACCGCTTAGATGTCAAGAAAATCCGCCAATCAATACGCTCGATTGACACATCACCTTGGATACTGCGGCAAGCTTGCCAATAATAGGCAATATTGACTTGGCACCAAGCCCATTGCTCTGTTCTTTGTCGGCATGCGAGGTACTCTCACGTGCTCCAGACGCATCGCCGTTCATCATCCGTTTAAGTGAAATTGTCTGCGTGAACTGAATTCCCTGGTCGAGCTTGGCTCGGACCGGGTGGATCTATTTGTCCGTTTGATTTCTGGCAGGTCGGCTTTGATACGGGTAATGGCGGCACGCCGATTACCCGAAGCGTCGACAAGCAACGCGTCATTTGCTCGATTCCCCCGCAAGGGGTTAAGAAAAAGAGGCTCGGCGATGCGCAAGATCTCTGGTTCCCCCTCCCTTTTACAACCGACGATTGTGCCGCCCCACGGCTCGCCGAAAGCGCTGCACATGCGTTTTGCCGTACCCGTGGCCGCGTTGCTGTTGAGCCTCGCTTCAATCGGCGGGTACGCGCAAAGCACGCTAACCATCGGCGGCGTGACTTACACGCTGTGCGCAACGGAAGGGACGTTTTGCTCGTTTACCGGCACGGCGACGGTCGTGTTCGGCACGACCTACCCCTCGTTGATGTACGACATCAACGGGCCGTTCACGAACGGGGTGAATTGCGTCAATGGCTCCGTGTCGAAAACCGACCCGGCCTATGGTTATTCGAAGAGTTGCTGGTATGGCGGCACGTCATCGGGCTCATCAGGGTCGACGTCGGGCTCAACGGGTTCCTCCGGTTCTTCAGGTTCATCCGGTTCGTCCACATCAGGCAGTCTGACGCAATGCGCAGCGGAGAATGCTTTTTGCTCGTTCACCGGGACCGTGTCGGTTCTCTACGGCGGCAGTACGACGGCCAACAACGTCACGAAGTCATTTACGAATGGCGTGACGTGCAACAACGGGTCGTTTGGAACGGACCCGGACTACGGTGTGACGAAGGCGTGCTGGATTCCGTCGTCATCGTCAGGTTCGACGGGGGGAAGCTCGGGTTCGGCTTCGGGGTCGTCCTCCGGGTCGAGTTCCGGTTCAACGGGGTCAACAGGTTCAACCGGTTCAACGGGCTCGACCGGGTCCTCCGGTTCTTCAGGCTCATCCGGCTCGTCCACATCCGGCAATTGGACGCAGTGCGCAGTGGAGAATGCCGTTTGCTCGTTCACCGGAACCATGACGGTTCTCTACGGCGGCAGCACGACGGCCAACAACGTCACGAAGTCATTTACGAACGGCGTGAAGTGCAACAACTCGTCGTTCGGAACGGACCCGGACTTCGGCGTGACGAAGGCATGCTGGATTCCGTCGACATCGTCAGCGTCCACGGGTGGCAGCACGGGTTCGGGCTCGACTTCGGGCTCCTCCGGGGCCTCTGGATCGAGTTCCGGCTCTTCCGGTTCGTCAACCACTTCGACCGTCGACGTTCCGACCTACCACAACGACATCGGCCGCACGGGGCAGCAGCTGGCCGAGACGATCCTTTCGCCCGCCAACGTCAATTCGACGACGTTCGGCAAGATCGGCTTCGACACCACCGACGGCAAAATCGACGCCGAGCCGCTCTATCTCTCGCAGGTGACGATCGGCGGCAGCAAGCACAACGTGCTGTACGTCGCGACCGAAAACGCAAGCGTGTATGCGTTCGACGCCGACTCCGGCGCCACGCTCTGGAAAGTCTCCACGCTCGGCGCGAACGAAACGGCGGGCGACAACCTCGGCTGCTTGCAGATCACGCCGATGATCGGCATTACGGCGACGCCGGTCATCGACCGCACGAAAGGGACGAACGGCGCGATCTATGTCGTGGCGATGTCGAAGGACGCGTCGGGCACCTATCACCAGCGCATTCATGCGCTCGACATCACGACGGGTGCCGAGCTGTTCGGCGGTCCGACTTCGATCACCGCGACGTATCCCGGCAACAGCACCAACGGCTCGGGCGGCACGCTCACCTTCAATCCGCAGCAATATGCGGAGCGCCAGTCGCTGCTGGAGTTGAACGGCAACATCTACACGGGCTGGACCTCGCACTGCGACAACGCGCCGTATAACGGCTGGGTGATCGCCTACAGCGCGACGACGCTGCAGCAGTCGGGCGTGCTGAACCTCACGCCGAACGGCACCGGCGGCGCGATCTGGATGAGCGGCGCGGGCATGGCCTCGGACGGCACGTCGATCTACTTCCTCGACGCGAACGGCACCTTCGACACGACGCTCACCGCGAGCGGCTTCCCGACGCTGGGCGACTACGGCAACGCCTTCCTGAAGCTCGGCACGACGAGCGGCCTGACCGTCTCCGACTACTTCAATATGTACAACACGGCCGCCGAATCGCAGGCCGACGAAGACCTCGGCTCGGGCGGCGCGCTGGTGCTGCCGGATCTCACCGATTCGAGCGGCGCCGTCCACCATCTCGCGATCGGCGCGGGGAAGGACTCGATCATCTACGTCGTCAACCGCGACTCGATGGGCAAATTCAACGCGAGCACGAACAACATCTATCAGCAGATCAACGGGCAGCTCGTCGGGCCGGAGTTCGCCATGCCCGCCTATTTCAACAACACGATCTACTTCGGCTCGATCGGCGATAAGATCAAGGCGTTCCCGATCAGCAACGCGCAGGTGGCGACAGCCCCGACCAGCCAGACACCCGAGACGTTCGGCTCGCCGGGCGCGACGCCGAGCATCTCGGCGAACGGCACGTCGAGCGGGATCGTGTGGGCGGTGCAAAACGGCACGATCGCGGCGCTCTACGCCTACGACGCGACCAATCTCTCGAACGAGCTGTACAACAGCAACCAGGCGGCCAATGCGCGCGATCAGTTCGCGGGCAACAAGTTCATCACGCCGATGATCGCGAACGGGAAGGTCTACGTCGGCACGACGACCGGGGTGGCCGTATTCGGGCTGCTCGGCAGCCCATAGCCACGCTGGGGCGGCCAACTGTCATGGAGGTTCACATGGAATCGGATAAAGATTGCTGTTTGAACGCTCATCCCAACAACCACGGACGGCGGACGTGGCTGAAAGCCGGTACCGGTGCTTGCACGATGGCGTTGTTGAGCGCGGCCGGATTCGGACCGGCCGAGGCCAACGCTGCCGCGTTGACCAAGGCGCAACGCGACGCCCTGACGCCCGATCAGATCATCGACATGATGAAAAAGGGCAATGCGCGGTTTCGCGCCGGAAAAATGAAGGAGCAAGACTACCTTGCGCAAAAGCGCTCCAGTGCGCCCGGCCAGTACCCCGCGGCGATCGTGCTCGGCTGCATCGATTCGCGCGCCCCGGCCGAAGTCATCTTCGACATGGGCATCGGCGACACCTTCAATGCGCGGGTAGCCGGCAACATCGCCAATCAGGACATGCTCGGCAGCATGGAGTTCGCCTGCGCGGTGGTGGGCGCGAAAGTCGTCCTGGTGCTGGGGCATACCGCCTGCGGGGCGATCAAAGGCGCCATCGACAACGTGCAACTCGGCAATCTCACCGGGGTGCTCGAAGCGATCAAGCCGGCGGTCCAGGCAACCGACTACCAAGGGGAACGCACCAGTAAGAACGCCGAATTTGTCGATGCCGTCGCGCGGTCGAATGTCCGGTATGTCGTCGATCAAATCCGCAAAAATAGCGAAATCCTCGCGGATTTGGAAAAGAAAGGGCAAATCAAAATCGTGGGCTCGATGTACGAGCTGCACACCGGAATGGTGACTTTCCTCAGCTAATTTTCCTTGCACCTCCCTCCTTGCCTCCTAAAATCAATTCTGGTTTCAACAGAATAAAGGCGTAATCCTGGCAATACGCCGGGGTAGTCCCGTGGCGGGCGGCTTAGGGCCTGTGATTAGCATGAACAGGCCCTCAACGTTGCCCGTTAAGAATGACAGCTATACGCGGCATGCCGCAGGCGTGACGCTACGAAAAAACCGGGAATTGCCGACGCGCTCGGAGGGACCATGCCCGCGCAAGCCAATAAGCCGTTGATCTCGCTGGTGGTGCCGTTCTATAACGAACAGGAAGCGGTGGTGCGTTTTTTCGCCCGAACCGTTCCGGTTCTCGATGCGATCGCCGATATCCGCTTCGAAATCGTGTGCATCAACGACGGCAGCACCGATGAAACGCTGCGTCGCCTGATCGCGGTCAGCGCGCAGGACGCGCGCGTGAACGTGATCGATCTCACGCGAAACTTCGGCAAGGAGGCCGCGCTGACAGCCGGCATCGACGAGGCGATCGGCGACGCCGTCATTCCGATCGATGCCGATTTGCAGGACCCGCCCGAGCTGATTCCGACGATGATCGAGCATTGGCTCAACGGCGCCGAAGTGGTGGCCGCCAAGCGGACCGACCGGGACGACGACACGTTCGCCAAGCGCACCGCCGCCGCGCTTTATTACCGCGCCCATAACGCGCTTTCGGAAATCAAGCTCCTGCGCAATGTCGGGGACTACCGCCTGATGGATCGCGAAGTCGTCAATGCGCTGTGCCTGCTGCCCGAGCGCCGCCGCTTCATGAAGGGGTTGTTTGCCTGGGTCGGCTATCGCACCGTGATCGTCGAATACAAGCGTGAGCCGCGCAGCGCGGGCCGCTCGAAATTCTCCGGATGGCAATTGTGGAATTTCGCGCTCGAAGGCATTACCGGCTTCAGTACCGTGCCATTGCGATGCTGGACGTATCTCGGCGCGCTGATCGCCGTAGGGGCGTTTCTCTATGCCGGCGTCGTCGTAGCCAAAACGCTTTTGTTCGGCAATCCGGTTCCGGGCTATAGCTCGCTGATTTCCGTCATGCTGTTTCTGGGCGGCATCGAATTAATCGGCATTGGCGTCATTGGCGAATATATCGGCCGCATCTATTACGAATCAAAAGGACGGCCTGTCTACCTCGTTCATCGGCGCTATCGCGGCAACGCGCAGGAAAGCGTGACGCCGCTCGGGCGCGGTGCGTCTTCCCCGCGCAGGAACTTGAAGCTCGTGTCCACGCGCCGGCGGCCGCCGGCACGCGCGCGCGTATCCGGCGGCGGCCAGTGACCGATAGCGCGCTAAACCCGCGCTAAACCGATAAAGGCGCCATGTCCTCCTTCGATCCATCCGTGAGCGCGCGCGACCAGAACGTCTCGAAGCGGCTCGCTTCCGGGCGGCCCGTCAAGGGATGGCTGACGCGAAGACGCCTGATGCTTTACAGCGCCATCATGCTGGTGCTGCTCGCATTGTTCATGGTGGCGTGGACGGGAGTCAGCCACGGCTTCACGACCGAGGCCGTCGCACGGCCCGGTGTGGACTTTTCGGTGTTCTGGGCCGCGTCATACCTGATGCTTCATGGCGCGCCGTGGCAAGCCTACGACCACATCGCTTTCGCGACCACCGAGCACGCGCTTTTCACGCTGTACGGCAAGGCCGATTTCCTGCCTTGGCTCTACCCGCCGACGTACCTCGTCGCGGTCACGCCGCTCGCGTTGCTGCCGGTCAGGGTCGCGCATCTGTTGTTCGTCGGCGGTAGCGTGCTCGTGTTCGTGTCCGGCGCGTTGCGAGTCTCCGGCCTGGCGCGCAGCGTGGGAGGCTGGCGCACGGCAGCGTTTCTGGCGGCCGCATGTCCGTGCGTGTTCGTCACCAGCGTATTCGGACAAAACTCGTTGTTGACCGCCGCCATGGCCGCATTCGCCGTGCTTTGGATCGAGCGCTATCCGGTGCGCGCCGGACTCTGCATCGGCTTGTTGGCGATCAAGCCGCAGATGGCCGTGGTGTTCCCGTTCGTGTTGATCGCAGCGGGCGCTTGGCGCGTTTTTGCCGTGGCGGCGCTAAGCGGCGCGGCGTTCGCGGCCATCAGCGCGTGGGTTTGCGGCATGCGCGCGCTGCAAGGGTTCTTCGTCAATCTGCGGCTTGGGCGCGAACTGATACTCGAGCACAGCGTGCGCTTTCATCTTGCGTCGCCTACGACGTTCGCGGCGCTGCGTCTCGACGACGTGCCGCTCGTTTTCGCCTATCTCGCGCAAGGCGCCGTGGCTGCGATTGCGATTGCCGCCGCCTGTGTCGTCTGGAAGCGCTCGCGCGATACGGGTTTGCGCGCGGCTGTGCTGGTCACCGCGACGTTGCTGTCGAATCCGTATCTCTGGCACTACGAGCTGGCGTGGCTCGGCATCGCGCTCGCCTGTCTGACCGCGAGCGGACTGGGCGGCGGATGGCGGCGCGGCGAGCAGGGCGTCATCGTGCTGGCGTGGCTGCTGCCGCTCTATGAGTTCTTCAATCCGGGCATGCTATTGCCCCAGGTCGGCCCGATCGTTCTGCTGCTCGTGCTGCTGGTTATCTCGCGGCGCACTAATGCTCACATCGCCAATTGCGGCGCCGCATACGCGCCATAGTTCGGCCCGACGCCGCTCGTCGAAACGGGAATCGTGTAGCCGGAAACGAAATGGCCTTGGATGTACTTGCCGCTGCCGCCCACCGACGCGTCGATATAGAACGGTGCGAACGCAACGATCGCGACATACGTCTGCGAGGCCGTTTGCGTGACGACCGGCAACAGCACCGTGGTGCCGACCGGCACCGAGCTGTACAGCGTGGTCTTGGCGCCAGGCACCAGATAGATGCTGTTGCCGATGCTCAACGAGGTCGGGTTGCCGGTCGACATCAGGTTGCGCATGGTGGGGACGTCGTTGGCGCTGTCGAGGAAGGTCGTCCATTGGCCTGCCGCGCATGAAGCGCCGCCATACGTGGAGCCGTCGGTGATGTTGAACTCGTAAGGCGCGCTGGTCGACGGATTGATGAGGGGCGAGTTCGTCGACGAGTTCCAATACTGGTTGTAGATGCACTGATCGAGCGCGACCGGAAAAACTCCGCCCGCGCCGATCGTCCCGGGCGTTCTCACCACCGCCACCGCCGACGCGCTGCCGGACGTGCTCGTGATGTTCATCACGCCGGCCAGCAGCAAGGAAATCGGCCCGCCGTTGACGTTGGCCGTTCGCGCGATCGTGACTTGCACGGCCGGCATGTCGTAGGTGCCGGGCGTGATGGTGGCGGCTTCCAAGCTGGCCGGCGTGCCGGTCAAATTCCAGTAGCCGGTATGGATCGTGCCCGTCGAGAGCTTCGTGCCGTCCGACGCGTTGAGCGAGACCGCGCTCGTCGCGGCGGTTTGCGCTTGGGTCCAGTTGGGCCCCGAGGCGGTGGACGGTGTCAGCCCGGCGGCCCCCGCGAGCGCCGCTGCATCGGCCGCGTTCTGCAATTCGTTGCGCGCGACGGCGAGGCGCGCCATGTCGATTGCAAATGCGCCGAATGCCAGCAGCGGGATCAGGAACAGCAAAAAGTACAGCCAGACGGCGCCGCGTTGCTGCGCCCGCATCGCCGGTTGCCCATGGAGCCGATGAAGTCGAGAGGAACGCGCAAGGCAGGGCGACAAGCGAGGCATGGTGCTCACTCGTAGTTCATCACGGTCGTCGCGGAGAGCGTGACGGGGCCGGTGAGCACGCTCAGCGCCGAACCCACGAACAGGCCCTCGTACGTATAGCTGACGGTCACCGTCAGCGGATTGCCCGACGACGTGCCGCTCGATTGGTTGACCGTGACCGTCGGCGTCGTTGCCGTGCCGCCCGTGATCAGGCTGTTCTGCGCGTAGTTGAGCGCGACGGTCGTGATCTGCGCCGCGGTCAAGGGCGGCACGCGCACGACCACGCCGGCGCGCGCGGCTTCGCGGCTCGCGTTGGTGATGACCGCCTTGTCGCACAAGAGGAGGCTCACGTCGACGATGCCGAACAGCACCATCATCAGAAACGGAAGCACGAGCGCGAATTCGAGCGCGACGACGCCATCGTCACGTTTCGCGAGCGCGGCGAGGCGTTTCATTTCGTCGTGTCCGGACCTGCTTGCGCCGTTGCTTGTGCCGCCGCTTGTGTCGAATTGGACTCGGCGACGCCGGGCGTTTTCGTGACCGCGGCAGCCGCGCCCCGGGGCCGCGTCGCGAGACCATCACGCACGGCTTGATAGACACGCAGGTTGTCGTCGACGGCCGAGGGCGGCAGATCGAGCTGCAGGATCTTTTTCGCGGAGTCGGCATTGCCGAGCACGCCATAGCCCAACGCGAGATTCTGGCGCGCTTGCCACGGCGCATCGGGAAGATTGGCGACATCGAGCAGCACGTTCACGCCTTCGCGCGGGTGGCCATCGACGATCAGCGAGAGCCCGAGATCGACGCGCAGTCCTTGGGCGTCGGGATGCACGCGCAGCGCCTCGCGATAGACCGCTTGCGCTTCGCCGTGGCGGCCTTGCAGATCGAGCGCCGTGCCGAGACCTTCCGACGCCAGCACATTGTTGGGCTGCGCGGCCAGCAGTGTGCGATAGAGCGCGGCTGCGTCGTCGAGCCGGCGCTGCCGCAGCGCGACGCGCGCGAGGCCGAGCTGCGCGCCGAGTTGCGATGGCGCGAGCGCCGCGGCTTGCGCGTAGAGCACTTGGGCGCGGTTCAGGTCCCCGGTTTGATAGGCGACATCGGCCAGGCCGAGTTGCGCGTCGACGGAGTCGGGATGCGCCGCGAGAATTTTTGCGTAGAGCGTCCCGGCCAAGTCCGTGTTGCCGCCGGCGAGGGCGCTGTCGGCGATTTTCAGATCGGCCTGCGGGTCGTTGCGCGGCGAGGCGGCAACGGGCTTGACGTTGTAGGGGTTGCTGTTCGCGCAGCCGCCCGCTGCCAGGACCACGAGGAGGATCGGCAGCGCGAGCGTGAACGTCAGCGTGTTGGCGTGAGCGATTTTCATTGGGCTCTGAATACGGCGAGTAGGCGAATCACGGCAGGGCCGGCGGCGATCAGGCCGACGGTCGGGAGAATGAAGAGCATCATCGGCAGCGTGATTTTCGTGGCGAGCTTCGCGGACTTTTCTTCGAGCGCCGTCAACTGGTCGGTCCGCTCGATGTGGGACAGCGTGCGCAGCGCCTGCGTGATCGGCGTGCCGTATTGCTGGGACTGGATGAGCGTCGTCGCGAGCGCATGCACGGACGGCACGTCGGTGCGCGCCGCGAGATTGCGCAGGGCGGTGGCTTGGTCCGAGCCGATCTGCAGTTCATCGGCGGTGAGCGTCAGTTCGTCGGAAAGCGGCGCACAGATGTTGCGCAGCTCGTGGGCCACGCGCTTGACGCTGACGGCCAGGCTGTTGCCCGCGTTCGTACAGATGACGAGCAGATCGAGTGCGTCGGCGAGGCATGCCGAGATCTTCTTTCTGCGCCGCGAGATCAGTGCGCCGAGCGCGTACTCGGGCAGGATCAAGCCGATCACGAAGCCGCCTGCCATCGCGATGAGGCGAATGACGAGGTATTCGCCGAAGCGTGGAATCATCGGCGCCAAGAAGAGGGCTGCCAGCCCGGCGAGCGCGCCCGAAAGCAGCTTCAGGCCGATCATCGTCGATAGCGCACGGTGGTCGCGAAAGCCCGCGCGAATCAATTTTCTTTTCAGCGCATCCCGTTGCGTCGGGTCGAGCATCGGCACGCGCTCGCCGAGCGCGGCGACGCGCTGAAACAAGCCCCGCTTCAGATCGGCGGGGCGCAGCACGCTCGTCGCGGCCGGCGCCGCGTTGCCGAGCGACGTCGCCTGGCGCATGCGCTGGGCGATCTGCGTGCGCACGCGCGAACGCGGGCCGGCCAGGGCGAGCGCGGCCCAGCCGAGCAAGAGCATGAGCGCGAGCAGCGATATGACGTCGAAGGTCTTCATCGCGACGTATCCAGTTTCGCAATCTTGTTGATCGTCAGCAGACCGATGGCGAGCAGGATCGCGGCCAGGGTCAGCATCTTGTGTCCCGCACTGGTGGTGAACAGCAGCTCGACATAGGACCGGTTCACGAGGAACAGGAACCCGGTGATCACAAATGGCACGGCGGAAATGACTTTCGTCGTGATCCGCCCTTCGGCGGTCAGCGCGCGGCTCTTCATCCGGATTTCGCGGCGCGAGCGAATGATTTCCGCGAGCTCTTCGAGCGTTTCGCCGAGGCTGCCGCCGGTTTCGCGCTGGAGCAGCAGGTAGACCGTGAAGAACGAGAAATCCGCGATCTGCAGGCGCTCGGAGGCCTGATTCAACACGTCCTTCAAGTCGGCGCCGAGCAAGAGGCTGTCGCCGATGACACGGAAGGTCGAACGCACGGGTTCTTCCGCGTCGTGGCCGGCGGTGTTGATCGCCTGCACGACGGGGATGCCGGCGCGCACGGCGCGCACGATCAGGTCGATCGTGTCCGGAAACGCTTCGAGAAAGCGCGTGCGAAAGCGCGAGACGAGAAACCGGTAGCTCACCCGCACCGCCAGCAACGGCACGCCGATATAGGCGATGACGCGCACGATGGCCGGCGCGTCGGCCAGGCTCGCGCCGGCGGCCGCTAGCAGGAAGCCGATCACGGCGCTCGCGCCGATCAGCCGCATGCCCGCCTTGCCGCCCACGGCCCGCACGTGCGCTGCCCATCGATGCAGCCACGCGGCCAGCGGGCCGCGCTCGCGATCGAGGCTCAAGAGCGCGACGCCCGAGCCCGGCCGGTCGGCTTGCTGTCCGCCGCCTCGCAACGAGATCTCGCTCATGCGCCGCCGGATGCGCTTCCTCGCTTTGCGATGCGCAAAAGGCAACCAGCGCGGCGCATAGAACCCCAGCGAGGCGACCGCGAGAAACGCGACGAAGGTGACGAGATTGACGGCGTTCATGTCAGGTCCGCAGCGCCTCGATCAGCGCGTCTTCGACGCCGTAATAGGCGGCCCGCGCCGCGAACGCGGGCCGTATCGAAGTCGATTCGAACACGCCGGTCACGTCGTCGATCGAGGCACCCGCGTTCTGGCGAAACGCGAAGAGATCCTGCGAGATGACCACTTCGCCTTCCATGCCGACGATCTCGGTGATGCGCGTGATGCGGCGCATGCCGTCGCGCATGCGCTCGATCTGCACGATCATGTGCACGGCGCTCGCGATCTGGCGGCGGATCGACAGCAGCTGCAGGTTGGCGTTGGCCATCATGACCATGCTTTCGAGCCGGCTGATGGCGTCGCGCGGCGTGTTCGCGTGAATCGTCGTCATCGAGCCGTCGTGGCCGGTGTTCATCGCCTGCAGCACGTCGAACGCCTCCGGGCCGCGGATTTCGCCGAGGATGATGCGATCGGGCCGCATCCGCAACGCGTTGCGCACGAGATCGCGCTGCGACACGCCGCCTGTGCCCTCCGTGTTCTCCGGCCGCGTTTCGAGGCTCACCACGTGCGGCTGCTGCAGTTGCAGCTCGGCGGCGTCCTCGATCGTGACGATCCGCTCGTGCTCCTCGATGTGCTGCGACATCGCGTTGAGCAAGGTCGTCTTGCCCGAGCCCGTGCCGCCGGATATCACGACGTTCAGGCGGCACACGCACGCGATCTTGAGCACCTGCAGGATCGCGGGCGACAAGTTGCCTTGCTGCGCCATGCGCGCGAGCGTGATGTCGCGCTTGGCGAACTTGCGGATCGAGATCGACGGCCCGCGCATCGCGATGGGCGGCAGCACGACGTTGACGCGGCTGCCGTCGGCGAGCCGCGCGTCGACCATCGGCGAGCTTTCGTCGACGCGGCGGCCGACCGCGGCGGCGATCCGCTGCGCGACGTTGACGACGTGCGCGTCGTCGCGGAACTTGAGCGGCGTCAGTTCGAGCTTGCCTTGACGCTCGACGTAGACCTGGTCGGCGCCGTTGACGAGGATGTCGGTGACGGTGTCGTCGGCGAGCAGCGGCTCGATCGGGCCGACGCCGAACATATCGTTGAGGATCGCGTCGACGATCTGGACTTGCTCGCTTCCGGTGATCTTCAGTTGCTCGCGCTCGATCGCGTGGCGTGCGATTTCGTCGATGCCGGCGCGGACTTCGCTGCGCGACTTCATTAGCGCGGCCGACAGATTCATCGAGGCGAACACGGCCGCGCGGATCGTCTCAAAGCGCTCGGAACGGATCAGTTCCTCGTGGCTGTCGAACGGCGCCTGGGTGCGCGTTGCCGGGCGGCTCGCGGGAGACGGGGCCGGCTTGGGCGGTTCGTGATCCTTCATGCCGAATTTCACGGTCTACCCCCGTTTCTTCGTGAACCATGCATACCAGGGCTCGGCAGCCACCGCGCCTTCGCCCGTGATGCCGTGCGCCACCGCCGCGATGGTGTTCAAAAAGCCGTGCCGCGTGTTGCTGACGGGCTCGCCGAGGTTCTCGGCGAGCGCCAGCGCCTTGGGCGCGTAGGGCAATTCGTGCGCAATCATTCGGCCGAAGGCCTGATCGAAGTCGGCGCCGTCGACGCGGCCGTTCACCGGTTCGAGCGGGTTGTTGAGCAGGACCGACGTGATGCGCTCGCCGGGCAACTCCTGCGCGAAGCGAAGCAGGCGCGCACATTCGCGCGCGGCGTGCACCGAACGGTCGGCGACAACGTAGACGAGGTTCGAGGTGTCGAGCGCTTCCTCCATGACGTGCCCGCCGCCGCGCGGCACGTCGAGCAGCACGTAGTGGAAGTCCTGCTTGAGCGCATCGACGAGCTCCGCGACCGCGCCCGAGCGGATCGACGGATCGGCGCCGTACGGCAGTTCGGCGGAGAGCATGAAGAGGCGGTCGGTCTTCGTCACGAGCACGCGTTCGATGAACGAGGCGTCGGGCCGCTGCGGCATCTGCAACAGCTCGATCAAGCCGTTGTTGTTCGACACGCCAAGCTGCGCGTTCGCCGCGCCGCCGTTCAGGTTCAGGTCGACATAGGCGATGCGCCGGCGCGTCTCGCTCGACAGATGCCGCGCGAGACACACGGCAATCGTCGTGACGCCCACGCCGCCGCGCGCGCCGATGAAGGAGAGCACCTTGCCGGTGCGCACCTGCAGCACCGGCTCGTTCGACGCGAGCGAGCGCCGCAGCAACTCGACGGTCAGCGGCTTGACGAGGTAGTCCTGCACGCCGATGCGCAGCAGATTGCGAAAGAGGCCAACGTCGTTCTTGTCGCCGATCGCCACGACCTTGATCGACGGCTCGCAGACTTGAGCGAGCCGGTTCAGATCGGAAAGCGGCATCGCGAGGTCCGATACGTCGACGATGAGCTGGCGCGGCGAGCGCTCGACTTGCTGCAGTAATCGGATGGTGTCTTCGAACGTGCCGAGTTGCAGATGCGCGTTCGGGATTGCGTGGTCGAGCAGCAGCTTGCCGATCACGTCCCGGCTGCCGGGATCGGCGACGATCGCGACGAAATCCGCCGTCTTGACCGTGGCGGGCTGGCTGGAGAAGGGCGTCGCGACTTTCATGTCAGTGGGTGTATTGCGAGGTTGTGGGGGCTGCTGGCGTGGTTGTCGTCGTCGCCGTCGGGGTCGTGGATTGCTTGATGCGATCCTCCTGGTAACGGCGCACGGCCGAGGCCGCGGTGGCGGCGTCGGCGCCCGCGTAGGGCAGCGGCGCGACGACGTCCTCCGGACGCGCGATCATGACGGCGAGGTTCGAATACGTCGCGCAACCGAACGCGACACTCGGCATCCGCGTACCGGCATCGACCATATGCGACGGCTCGTTGAGCTTCGCGCAGTCAGGCGGCACCGCGCGCCCGTTCTGGTAGCCGATCACCGATGCATCGGGCAGGTTCAGCGGCGGCGGCGCGGACAGGCACCCGGAGAGCGCGAGCGACGCCAGCGCCGGGAGAACAGTCAGCCGCGCGACGTGGCGGAAGGCTGGATGTGACATAGGCGGCGCTCCTCGCTGAATGGATCACCCACGCGCATCAGTACACGCGTCAATAAACAAAGCCCGCCGCGCCGGCGAGGCGCGGCATCTTGCCCGAGAGCGGATCGATGCCGAGGTCGTGCTGCAAGACGAACTCGAGGTCGCTGCTCGGCCTCATGACGCTGTCGAGCGGCGTGGTCAATTGCCCCGGGTTGGCGGGCTGCACGATGTAAGGCGTGACGATGACGACGACCTCCGATTTGTTGTCGAGGAAGTTCTTCGACGAGAACAGCCGCCCGATGATGGGCAGCCTGCCCAAGCCCGGCAACTGCGATATCACGTCGCTCGTCTGGCTCTGCAACAGGCCGCCGATCGCGAAGCTCTGGCCGCTCGACAGTTCCACCGTCGTCTCGACGCGGCGCACCGTGAGCGCGGGGACTTTCACGCCGGCCGTGGTCACGCTGTTGGTGTTGTCGATTTCGCTGACCTCGGGGCGCACTTTGAGGCTGATGCGGTTTTCGGCGAGCACGGTCGGCGTGAAATCGAGCGACACGCCGTACGGCTTGTACTCGATCGTGATCGCGCCGGTCGTGTCTTGCGCGACCGGGATCGGAATCTCGCCGCCCGCGAGAAAGCTCGCCGTCTCGCCGGACATCGTCGTGAGGTTCGGCTCGGCGAGCGTCGACGTGAACCCCTCCTGGTCGAGCGCGTCGAGCACGACGTCGATCGACCACTTGGAAGTGTGGAAGCCGCCTTGCACGGAAAACGCGTTGGAGGGCGACAGGTTGAAGAGATTGGTGGTCGGGTCGATCAACTGGCGGCCGTTGAAGAGGCCGCCCATGAAATTTCCGACGTTGCCGAGCGAGCTCCAATTGATGCCGAGCTGCTGCGTGATGTTGCGATCGACCTCCGTCACGCGCACGCGCAAGTACACCTGAACCGGCCGCGACAGCGTCAAGCGGTTCACGAGCGTTTCCTGGTCGTGCAGGTAAGGCTTGAGCGACTGCACGACCGCGTCCGCATCGGCGGCGCTCGGCACTTTGCCTTCCACCATCAGCGAGCCGGGCGCGCTCGTCACTTTGAGCCGCAGTTGCGGGAAGCGCGCGTCGAGGATGCGCTGCAGCGACTGCGTATCGATGCTGACCACGACGGTGTCCTGCAAGATCGTGCGGTTGTTCGCGCCGAGCGCCATCAGCGTCGTGGTGCCCGCCTTCTTGCCGAGCACGTAGATCGTGCGCGGCGTGGGGACGTGCACGTCGGCCACGCTCGGATCGGCGACGAACACCGAGGTGGCGGGTTCCGGCAGCTGGATCAGCTTGCCGCTGCCGTTCGCGATCGATAAGGTTCCCGTAGCGTTTTGAGCGAATGCGCCATGCATGAGCAGCGCGCCGAGTGCGAGCGCCCAGAGCCGGTGCGTGCGAATCATCGAATGGGCCGTGCGAGCCATGTCGTGCCTTGTCGATATCTGCGTGTTGTGGTTGTTTTTGCGTTCTAGTGCTTCATTGCCGCGGACGCGTCGGCCGTCGCCATGGCGCCCGCCGATGTCGACGGAAGCGGCGGCAAAGGCGGCAAGCCGGGCGTGCCGGTGCCGTTCGCCGTTTCCCCGTCGTCGACCTTGGAGCCGCGATACACGACCACCGGCCGCGGCGAGTACTGGATGTGCGAGCCCGCGCTGTCGGCGGCCGAGGTATCGCGCGCGGACGTTCGATAAGCACGCGACACGTCGCCCGCCCACACGGGCGGCGTGTTCGATTCTTGCTCGTCGCCTGCGGCCGGCTCGCTGCGATCGTTCGTCGCGAAGCTGCGCAGCGCGAGCGACAACGTGCCGAGGCGAGTCGCCACCGACACCACTTGTGCGTAATGCGGCGTGACTTCGAGCGTGATGGTGCGCGCGCTGGCAACCGGCTCGCTGGCGGCGGCCTTGCTGCGCTGGAGCGTGGAGCCGACCGCGAGCACGCGGACCCGCCGCGCGATCGTCTCGGACTCGACGGCCGCTTCCGGCGCCACCGGCGCGTCGCGCGCGCCGGCGAGCTGCTGAGTGAGCAGCACGTCGACGTAGTCGCCGGGCTGGATCAAGCCCGCGTTGCCTGAGACCTCATCGATCGGCACCGAGATCGCCCGCATGCCGGGCTTGAGCGCGGCGGCGAGGAAGTCGGGCGCGTCGGCGGCGATCACGTCGGCGGTGCGCAGCGGCGTGCCTGCGCTCACGCGGTTGCGCAACAGGGCGCCTTTCAAGCCGCTGCCGCCGTTTTGCGCGGCGATCAGGACGTCGGCTGGAGCCTGCCCATGCGGCACGTTGCGCCATTGCAGATCGCTCTCGCGCAGCAGGAGTCCTTGCGGCAGGTCGGCCGCCGCCACGGGAATGCGATCGTAGACCGCCGCCGCGGGCGTCTTGGGCGTGGACGCCGCGACATAGAGGATGCGCACGAGGAACGCCCCGATTGCGGCGATGAGGATGAGCAGTGCGATTCTCAGTGCGTTCGGCATGGAAAGTGTCGCCAGTTGGTCATGGTGTCGGCGCGGCCTGCGCGAGAGGCGCCCAGACGGCCGCGGCGCCGGCCACCGCAAGCGCGATGCCGTACGGCACCTCGCGCGAGCGGGCCAGGTGGCGCGGGGCGACGCGGTTCCACGCGAGCATCGCGAGGCCGAGTACGAGTCCGCACAAGCTCGTGATCAACAGCGCCGGCATCGAAAACGCCGGCCCCGCCCACAGAAAAACCGCGGCCGCGAGCTTGGCGTCGCCCGCTCCGATCCAGCCGAAGCGGAACATCGCCGCCGCCAGCACGAGCGCGGCGGCGGCCGTGCCCAGATGGGCCGCGAACGACGCCGCGCTCGTCGGCGCGAGCGGCGCGGCTACGACATACAGCGCCGCGACGGCGAGCACCGAGCGATTGGGCAAACGCCGGAAGCGCATGTCGTGCGCCGCCAGCGACGCGAGCACGAGCGAGGCCGCCAACTGGACCGCGTGAAGCATGGAACGCCTCCCGATAGCAGCGCGCTGCCGCGGGCCATGGCTGCCATGCCAGGATTCTCGTTGGCCGTTGGCGACGTACGCGGAAAGAATGTGAGCCGGACGCGGGCCGATCAGATCAGGCCCGCGATCTTCGACATCAAGCTCGTGAAAATGGAGGGAAGACCGGAGCTCGTGCTGCTGAGAATCGCGCCGACCGCAGCGACCGCGACAACCACGATACCGGCCAGGACAGCGTATTCGAGTGCACTGACACCCCGTTCGTCGCGAGCCAGCGCTTTGATGAATTGCAGCATGAGTGTCTCCCTGAGTTGAATGCGGCCCGCATAGCGAACCGTGGTTACTTATCGTCGGGCGAACCTAGCCAACGAGCCTGTGATTGCGCACATGCGCGATGAGTACGGAAACCGGAACCGGCTGTCGCACAAGAACAAGCCGGCCCGCGGCGTAACACCCGCGAAGCATCGAACCCCCTAGTCTGATGATTCGCAATTAATGTATAGACGATTGAAGAATTGTTTTCAAACCTGAAAAGAGATAGGTTTGCTGGCGACTTCGGGGGATTGGAAATGAACGCTTGACTGAATCAACCAAAATTCAGGGTCAATGCGAATGGCTGATCCAGCCCCGCGCCGCCGCGCAAGACACAAACGCCAGGCACACGGCGTGCTCAGCCTCTTGGCGACCGGTGGGGGAACGGGTTGGGAGCGGCGCTTCGATGGCGCCTTATCGATTCGATTGAAAGGGCGATAGGCGGTACATCAGGTGATGTACCGCCGAGTTCTCGGTAAATAGAGGTTTGGATTCCTTATCATCGATATTTGATTGCCGCCTCATGAAAGGCGCGAGCGCACCGGGTCACATCCGGCTGGTGTCGTCACGCAAGCTTTCGCGAACGTGTTTGGCGACCAGAACCGGCAAGTAATCCATGATCCGCGCGCCTTCGCTGTAACGGGCCCACGTTTCCTCGCACATCTTTTCGACGGTCTCGAACGGCGCCATGGTTTCCGAAGCGATTGCCCTTGCGACGCCTTCGATGTGGGGCAGGGTCATGAGGCTCTCCTGTGGTTGAACGAAATGGGAGCGGTGCCTACGCTGCGAGGAATCGATTACATCGTGTTGTCCCACTCGACACCAATTGAATTGACCTATCTGTCCGGGCGGATCGGTCGCCGTTATTTTGTCTGCGGAAATTTCGGGGCCTTCCAGCCAGGGTTCGTCGATCGTACCGATCGCTTCGGACGTTATAGAGTCATTGCTCGCTGAATTGATTCGCTGCAATGCGGCATTGTGGCTGTTCAGCGCGAATAAATCAGCGAAGCAATGGTTAAAAAGGCGAATGCGCCATTGAGAATTTGTTTCGCAATGTAACGGGGCTTGCATTTGATGTGTTTCGGTTGCGCCGAACACCCTCGGCTTCGAACACGGCTGCCTGGCCCCTCGAGCCACGTCGAAAACTCGAAATTAGACAGGCACGTCCAGCTGGAAGTCGGCTTGACAAGGCTCGGCCGCACCTCCTATTTTTCCTCTGCCTTCCTTCATTACCAAATCTTTCGAATCCGGAAATCGTATAGAAACAGTACAAGTTACCGGCCTAGAAAAGCACCGTGTAGTTAGTTCTATTTATTAATTAAATTGAGTAAGCGGTATTCAGGCTGTTAGAAAAAAGAAAGTGGAATGTCAGCCGCTCTATGCCAAAGCGCTCTGCACGTGCTGTCTGCTTTTTCATGCGCCTTACCGGCAAGAGTGGCCTTTGTGTTGCGGTATCTCACCAATCACAGGGACAGAAATGAATCCAGACCGTAGCTCTAGCGGTAGCCGCGCTCGCGGCATGGGCCGGCTAGCCGGACCAGGCGCGCTCATCATCGGCATGCTGATTCTCGCGGGATGTGGCGGAGGCGACAGCAGTCCTTCGGCATCGGGCGCGAGCGCGCTGAGTCAAGTGAGCGCGAATGCGCAGGCCGACGCTCAATCCAACGCCCAGCAAAAGGCGGCCAATCAGCCGTACGTCGATCTCGTCGCCTATTCGCCGAATGCCACCGACGGATTGTCGGCCTCGCAGGTCGCCGAGAAGGCCGCCGTCATGCACTATCAATGGAAGTCGAAGTCGGGCAAGACGACGGTCAACTACACCACGACGACCGGCCACCTGACCGCATCGGATGCGAACGGCAATCCCGAAGCAACGATGTCGTACGTCGCGTACACCGCGCCGAGCGCGAACGGCGCGCCGCGGCCCGTCACGTTCTTCTATAACGGCGGCCCGGGTTCGTCGTCGATTTGGCTGCGCCTGGGTTCGTTCGCACCCACGCGCGTCGCCACGCCCGACCCGCTGCTCGGCAACAACTGGCCGAACTACCCGATCGTCGATAACGAGCAAAGCCTCATCGATACCACCGACATGGTGTTTATCGATCCGCCCGGGACTGGGCTTTCCGAAGCGATCCTGCCGAACACGAACCAGACGTACTGGGGCAGCGATCCGGACGTCAACGTCATGCGCGATTTCATCGAGCGCTATCTGACGGTCAACAATCGCAGCAGCTCGCCGATCTATCTGTACGGCGAATCGTACGGCACGCCGCGTACCGACATGCTGGCGCTTGCGCTCGAATCGGCCGGCGTGCACCTCACGGGCATCGTGCTGCAGTCGTCGATCC
Organism: Trinickia camelliae; assembly: GCF_053525655.1. NCBI lineage: Bacteria > Pseudomonadati > Pseudomonadota > Betaproteobacteria > Burkholderiales > Burkholderiaceae > Trinickia > Trinickia camelliae. Next base: position 166,134 of record NZ_JBCHAA010000015.1, on the reverse strand, counting down.
TGAACTACTTCGCCGATGCGATCGAGGCCACCGCCATCGAGAATTCGACAGCGGGCCTGGCGCTCGATACCGACACGCTCGCCGGCTATTTCCCCGGCTATGCGGAGGTGGCCGCGTACTTCAATCAGGCGTCTCCGGCGCCGGTCGATCAGGGCCTGTACGCGCTGCAAATGAGCCTGTTCGTCACGGCCGAGTATCCGCGCTTCCAGAAGTACTCGCAGACCTGGGTGCTCAGTCAGCTCGGCATTCCCGCAGCGCTTGGCACGCCCGTGGTGCCGAACAGCGCCACGCTGGCGTCGTGGCAATGGCCTTCGAGCCTCACGCAGCAGGCGCTGCAAGGCTACTTCAGCATCAATAGCTTCGGCGTGTCGCTGCTGCCGGGCTATACGATCGGCCGCTACGACGGGCGCGTCTCGCTGCCCAATACGGACCCGCGCCTGCAAAACGATGGGGACCCGTCGGACATCCTGATCTCGCAGCCGTTCACGACCGCGCTTGCGACGCAGTTGCCGCAATATCTTGGCTATACCGCGCCGAACGCGACCTTCATGCCGCTGAACGACAACATCATCAACGTATGGAACTTCTCGCACGACGGCCAGCCGCTGCCCGACACGCTGCCTGATCTGCTCGCCGCGATCACGCTCAACCCGCAGCTCAAGGTGCTGGCGGAAAACGGCTTCCACGATCTGGCCACGCCGTTCTTCAATACGGAGAAGCAGCTCGCGCGCTTGCAGACGGTGCCGAGTTTGAATCCGAATCTGCAGGTTGCCTTCCACCAGGGCGGACACATGATCTATCTGGACGACGTGGCGCGGCCGCAGATGAAGCGCGATCTCGTCTCGTACTTCGACGGCCGGCCGGTCCCGTACGCGCTTTCGCTGTGGACGCTGCCCCCGCCTTGGGCCGACGAAAGCCCTGCCGGCACGCCGACGGCCGTTGCACAGGCGACGCAATGACCGCCGTCGCAGCAGTAGCCTAATCTTTAGGAAAAGGGTCCCGCAGGACTGGGGACCTCCTGCTTACCTCTTTATGGCGAGTGATCATGTCTCCAATCGATATGCTGCGGCGCCTTCTGCCGCTAATCGTTCTCGGTGCTGTGGCCGGCAACGTGTACGCGGCGGCCACCCAGGCCGTGGCGCCCGTGACGTTGCCGAAGGGCGGCCACGGCGTGGACGGCCCGTTTTTCCCCACTAACCGGCCCGCGCCCGTCACGCCTTCGACCGGCGCGCAACTGCAACAACAGGCGCAACAGCGGCTGGAAGCGCGCCTTGGCGCGAACACGGTGCTGAACAACGGCGCCTCGATCACCAAGGAGCAGGCTCAGAGCAGCGGCCTGGGCTACATCGCGAAGCACTTCGACCAGATCGATGCGGCGCATTCGGGCCGCGTGTCGATGGACAATGTGCGGCAGTATCTGCAGCAACAGCACTGAGGGCGCGTTATTTGCCCTTGGGTGACTTGCGTTTGACGTCGGCGGAGGGTGACTTCGGCACCGATTTCTCCGGCGCGCCGATCGCGCCCGACGCCGCCGCGCGCAGATAGCGGCGGAACGTCGGGCATTCCATATGGCTCGGCTTCGGGCATGCCGCCGCATGCCGCAAGCCGTCGCGCATGGCGCTTAGCTGGCGTATCGTCCGGTCCAGTTCTTCCGCCTTGGCCTTGAGCGTCTGCCGGTCGATCCTCGGCGTTTTGCCCGACGCCAGGATCGGCGCGATTTCATCGAGCGAAAAACCCGCGGCGCGTCCGAGCGCAATCAGCGCGAGACGCTCGAGCACGATCGCGTCGAACACGCGGCGCAGTCCGCGCCGGCCGATCGAGGCGATCAGCCCCTTCTCCTCGTAGAACCGCAGCGTCGAAGCCGGCACGCCGGAGCGTTGCACGACTTCGGATATGTCCAGACCTTCCATCCTCTTGACCTCAAGTCGACTTGAGTTCGTATAGTGCAGCGTCATGATTCGCAAAGGCAATCGAGGAGAAGGTCATGGAAGTCACGTCGCAACCCGGAAACGATCAGGCAAAACATTGGAACGGTCCGGCGGGAGTCGCCTGGGTCGAGACGCAAGCCGTGTTGGACGCGTTGTTCAAACCGTTCGAAGCGATGCTTGTCGAGGAGGCTTCGGCAAGGCCCGGAAGCAGGGTGCTCGACGTGGGCTGCGGCACGGGCAGCACGACGCTCGCCGTCGCGCGGCGCCTTGGCGCCGCGGGCCGTTGCGTCGGCATCGACATTTCGGAACCGATGATTGCGCTGGCCCGAGCGCGGGCGGAACGGGAAGGCTCGTCCGCGAGCTTCATTTGCGCCGACGCGCAGGATCATGGGTTCGAGGCCGCGAGCTTCGACCTGATCGTTTCGCGCTTCGGCGTGATGTTTTTCGCGGATCCCGTCAGGGCGTTTGCGAACCTGCGGCGCGCCGCCAGCGACGCCGCCGAATTGCGCCTCATCGCGTGGCGCAGCGCGGCGGACAACCCCTTCATGACAACAGCGGAACGCGCGGCGGCCCCGCTGCTGCCGAACCTTCCCGCGCGCCGGCCGAACGCGCCGGGGCAGTTCGCTTTCGCCGATCCGCAACGCGTCGACGCGATCCTGCGCGAGAGCGGGTGGGCGGATGTCGAGATCCGGCCGATCGACGTCGACTGCACGATGCCGGAGGCGGGTTTGATTGATTACCTGAGCAGGCTCGGTCCGGTTGGCCTGATGCTTCGGGAGGTCGATGAAGCAACGCGCAAGCAGGTCGTCGAAACGGTCCGCACGGCGTTCGAGCCTTACGTTCATGGGGACGTGGTTCGCTTTACGGCGGCTTGCTGGATGGTGGAGGCGCGAGCGGCGTCAGTGTGAGGTTGAGGTTGGGCAAGCACGGCGTGGTGTGCCTTGGGAGGTTTGCTGCTGCAGGGGGAGCGGGCATCGGCCTTCGATCTATTGAACAGCGAGGCGCAATGGGCTCATTTCCTGGCGTCGCCTCGGCGCCGGGCGTCGTAATCTGCGTGACAGTGGCAATTGCCGTCCTTTACCGCCCAGTCGCACTCGTCGATCTTCGAGCAGCCCAACCCATCCGTGACTTCCGTATCGACAGACGCTTCCCCGAACCCGGACTACGCCGAAGCCCACAACCACATCGGCAACGTGCTCACGGAACTCGGCCGCTTGTCCGAAGCGGAAGAGGCCTATCAGCGCGCGATCGAGATTCGTCCGCAGTACCCCGAGGCGCTCAATAACCTCGGCAACGTGCTGAGGTCGCTGGGCCGGCACGCCGAGGCCGAGATGGTCTGCCGGCTCGCGCTCGCCGCCCGTCCCGGCTTCTCCGAGGCGCATAACAGCCTCGGCGTCGTTCTGAGCGATCTCCAGCGTTTTCCGGAAGCCGAGACGGCCTTCCGTCAAGCGCTCTCTTTTCGCCCCGACAATTCCGAGGCGCATTACAACCTCGGCGTTGTGCTGCGCGCACTCGATCGGCTGTCCGAGGCCGAAGCGGCCTACCGGCAAGCGCTTGCCATTCGCCCCGACTGCGTCGAGGCGCTGAACAACCTGGGCAGCGTGCTTCAGGCGTTCGATCGCCTGCCCGAAGCCGCGGCGGCGTACGGCCAAGCGCTGACGTTGCGCCCCGGTTTTGCCGAGGCCCACCAGAGTCTCGGCAACGTGCTCAAGGAGCTTGGCCAGCTGGCCGAGGCCGAGGCGGCTTACCGGCGCGCCATCGCCATTCGCGCCGACTATGGCGACGCGAAATTCGGCTTGGCGACGCTGCTTCTCAGCACGGGCCGTTTCGAGGAAGGATGGCGGCTCTACGAATGCCGTTACGACCGGCCGGAATTCGTCCATTACATGAGCCGGTCGTGGCTGACCTGCCCGCAGTGGCAGGGCGAAGCGCTCGCGGGCAAGTCGGTGCTGGTGTGGCAGGAGGACGGCCTCGGCGACATGATCCAGTTCGGCCGCTTCCTGCCGCTGCTCAAGGCGCAAGGCGCCGCGCATGTTGCGTTTGCCTGTGTTCCCACGCTGCACCGGCTGTTTGCCGCCGTCGACGGCATCGATGCCGTACTCGATCACGACACGGCGCAAGCGCGTTCGTCCGAATACGACTGCTGGACGAGCCCGCTCAGCATGCCATTTCACCTGCGCACGACGGTCGACAATATTCCGCATTTTGTATACCGGATACCCGAGCGGATACCCGAGCGGGCATCCGAGCCGTCTCTCGTCGAAAGCTGGCGCGCGCGGCTGTCGACGCTCGCGTCCGGTCCGAGGATCGGCCTCGTGTGGAAGGGCAATGCGAAGCACCACAACGACGCGAACCGGTCGCTGCCATCGCTCGCGGCGCTGGCGCCGCTTTGGAGCGTAGCGGGCGTGAACTTCGTGAGCTTGCAGATAGGGCAGGGCGAGGACGAAGCACGATGCCCGCCGCCTGGCCAACCGCTGCTGCATCTCGGCTCGGACGTGACGGATTTCGCCGATACCGCCGCGATCGTCAATCAGCTCGATCTCGTGATTGCCGTCGATACGTCGACGGCGCATCTGGCCGCGTCGCTCGGCAAGCCGTGCTGGGTTTTGCTGCCGGGACGGGACGTCGATTGGCGCTGGATGCGCGAGCGGACGGACTCGCCGTGGTATCCGGGCACGCTGCGCCTGTTCCGTCAATCGGCTGAGGAGGGCTGGCCGGCCACGATCGAGCGCGTGCGCCAAGCCTTGGCCGTTGCGCTCCCCACGCTGGCCCGACCGCTCGCCGAATAAGCGAGCGCATCCCTGCGCGATCACAAAAAATTCTTATCGAAGTAGTACAAACCCGCTCTCAAGAACCGCAGCGCGTTGCCGATAATTCGAACGGAGCTTTTCGCAGACGAAAGGGTCTAGCCACGGCGCGCGGCCCCGTTTCGCGCAGGCAACTTGTAAGAAATATCCCCGCAGTACCGTTCCCGCAGACGGCAAAGGGCCTGGAAAAGGCACCACCGACTCTGCGCTCGGCAGAACCGAGATGTGCATTTCAATCACTTTTTCCACAAGGGGGACACTGTGATTCGACGCGGTATTGCCGGCTTGTTGATGGCGCTTTGCTGCGCCGGCAGCGCATTCGCGGGCGGTCCCGACTGCTCGCGCACCTACACGCTCGCGCTGCACGATCACGGCCTGTTGTATTCGGTCGGCAGCGATACCGGCATCGACAAGGATTTCGCCGACGAACTGATTCGCCGCAGCGGCTGCAAGATCAACGTGAGCCTGATGTCGCGCGCGCGGATCTGGAAGCTGATCGAATCGGGCGCGCTCGATTTCAGCCTGTCGGGCATCGCCAACGACGAACGCAATCAGTACGCGTCGTTCGCCTGGTACTTCAGCGACAAATACTATTTGCTCGTGCGCAAGGACTCCGGCATCCGCACGATGTCCGATTTCGAGCACAACGACCAGTTCGAGCTTGGCGTCATCCGCAGCTTTCGCTATAGCGACTCGGCCAATCAACTCGTCGACAAGCTCGCCGCCGAAAACCGCGTGAGTCAGGCTGGCGGCCTCGAACCGCTCTACGACGCGCTGATCCTGCGCCGCATCCAAGGGATGATCATCGAGCCGTTCGACTACCCGGCCATCGACGAAAAGCGTATTCGCGACGTCACGGCGGTGCTCGATTTCAACGATCCGCCGATTCCGCACGGCGTCATCATGTCGAAGAAAGCGCTGTCGCCCGAAGAGCAGCAGAAGTGGCGCGACCTCGTGAACCAGATGCGCGCCGACGGCACCGTGCGCCGCATCTTCCGCAAATACTTCAAACCGGACCTGGCTGATTCCATGGTCGACGTCCAATTGCCGCCGTGAGCTGGCTACGTCAATTCCTGATCCCATTGCTGGTCTTGACCGCTGCGCTTGGCCTGACCTGGATCGTGTGGGATCACGAACGGCAAGCGGCGCGGCACGAACTGCTGTCGCAGTTCGATTTCGAATTGGGCGACGCCGTGAGCCGGGTCGACCAGCGCATGGCCACGTATCAGTTGATGCTGCGCGGCGTGCAGAGCTTGTTCTCCGCGACCGGCACGCTGGACCGCGCGCGCTTTCGCGATTACGTCGGCACGCTCAGTCTCGACCCGACCTTCTCCGGCATCCAGGCGATCGGCATCGTGGAATGGGTGCCGGCTGCGAAGCGGGCGGCGCATGTCGCCGAGATGCGCCAGGAAGGCCTGACGCACTACGCGATTCAGCCCGGCGGCGCGCGTGAGGATTACGCACCGATCATTCAGCGCGAGCCGTATGTCGGCCGCAATCGAACCCGGATCGGCTTCGATACCTGGGCCGACCCGGCGCGGCGCGGCGCGATGGAGCGGGCGCGCGATTCCGGCATGGCGGCGATCACCGGCAAGCTGCGCCTCGCAGTCGATCAGGACGACGCCACCCATCCCGGCTTCATCATGTACCTGCCGATCTATGCGCGAGGGCGGCCGCAGGACAACGTCGCCGAGCGCCGCGCGAATCTGATCGGCTGGGTCTACGCGTCGTTCCATATGCGCGACATCATTGCGAGCCTTTACGGCGAGGAGCCGCCCGGTCTCACGCTGGCGGTGTACGACGGCGTCGAGCCGTCGCCGGCATCGCTGATGCACCGCTCGTCGCGGGAGGCCGCCGCGCGTCAGCCGCCCGCGCTGTCGGCGAGCGAGTACCTCGTCGTCGCCGGACATGACTGGACGCTGACGCTCTCTGCAAGCGACGTCTACAAGGCCCGCTTCGGCCGCCACGCTGAAATGGTGATCGCGCTCGCGGGCACGGGCTTGGGCCTCTTGCTCGCACTGCTCGCGTGGCTGCTCGTGACCGGACGCGGCCGCGCGATGCGGCTCGCTTCGGCGATGACGCGCGAATTGCGCGAGCACGAGGCCGAGTTGCGCATCGCCGCGGTCGCCTTCGATTCGCTGGAACCGATGATGGTCACCGATGCCGCCGCGAAGATCCTGCGCGTGAATTCGGCCTTCACCGAATGCACGGGCTACGCGCCCGATGAAATCATCGGCGAGACGCCGAACATCCTGAATTCGGGCCGTCACAACGCGGTTTTCTTCCGCGAGATGTGGGAGACGATTCAGCGCGACGGCGGCTGGCAGGGCGAGATCTGGGATCGCCGCAAGAACGGCGACATCTATCCGAAGTGGCTCACGATTTCCGAGGTGAGGGGGGAGGATGGCGTCGTCAGTCATTACGTCAGCACGCATCACGACATCACCGAACGCAAGATCGCCGAAGATCGCATCAAGGAGCTCGCCTTCTTCGATGCGCTGACGCGCCTGCCGAACCGCACGCTGCTGATGGATCGCTTGAAGCAGGCGATCACCTCGAGCGCGCGCAGCGAGGCGTGCGGCGCGCTGCTGTTCATCGATCTCGACCACTTCAAGACGCTCAACGACACGCTCGGCCACGACAAAGGCGATCTGCTGCTGCAGCAAGTCGCGCAGCGCCTCGCGGCGAGCGTGCAGGAGAACGATACGGTGGCGCGCGTGGGCGGCGACGAGTTCGTCGTGGTGCTGGGCAGCTTGAGCGAGAACCGGCAGGAGGCGGCGCGTCAGACGGAAGCGCTCGGCGAGCGGATCATCGCGGCGCTCGGCAATCCGTATCAGCTCGACGACATCGAATACCGCACCACGGCCAGCATCGGTGCGACCGTGTTCCGGGGGCATCAGGCGTCGATGGACGAGCTCTTGAAGCAGGCCGATCTCGCGATGTACAAGTCGAAGGAACGCGGGCGCAACGCGATGTGCTTCTTCGACCCGGACATGCAGAAAGTCGTCGTCGAGCGGGCCGCGCTCGAGGCCGGATTGCGCAACGCGATCGAAGAAGATCAGTTCCTGCTGCACTACCAGGCGCAAGTCGACGGCGATCGCGTGACGGGCGTCGAAGCGCTCGTGCGCTGGCAGCATCCGCAGCGCGGCATCGTGCCGCCTGCCGAATTCATTCCGCTTGCCGAGGAGACCGGGCTCATCCTCCCGTTGGGATACCGTGTGCTGGATATTGCATGCAATCAGCTCGCGCGCTGGTCGGCGCGGCCCGATATGGCCCACCTCACGATCGCCGTCAACGTCAGCGCGCAGCAGTTCCGCGAGCCCGACTTCGTCGACAAGGTGCTGGCCGTCATCGATCAAACCGGCGCGAGGCCGGACAGGCTGAAGCTCGAGCTGACCGAGAGCGTGCTCGTCGACAACATGCGGGACATCGCCGAGAAGATGGGCGCACTGAAGGCGACGGGCGTCGTGTTTTCGCTCGACGATTTCGGCATCGGCTATTCGTCGCTGTCGTATCTGAAGCTGCTGCCGCTCGATCAATTGAAGATCGACCGCTCGTTCGTGCGCGACGTGCTCGTCGATCCGAACGATGCGGCGATTGCGAGAACGATCGTCGCGCTCGCGCAGAGCCTGGGCTTGGGCGTGCTCGCCGAGGGTGTCGAGACCGAGGCGCAGCGCGATTTTCTGGCGGCCGCGGGATGCCGTGCCTACCAGGGTTACTACTTCTGCCGTCCGTTGCCGATCGACGGGTTCGAAGCGTTTGCGAGCGGGCTCGAAACGCGGCAGTGTGTAGAGGAGTAGCGGCGCAGTGGCCGCGAATCGATAGCGGCCTGCGCCGCTACAGATTCTCTTTCATCCACTGCGGATTGTTCAGGTGCGTCCGCACGAAGCCGACGTGCTCGCGCAGCACGTAGAACGCGTCCGCATAGGCGAGCGGCATGCGCAGACGATTGAGTGCGTCCTCGATGTCGTCGAGTTCCGCTATGAGCTGCCGCCGCTCGTCTTCCGTGGCGCCGTCCAGCACGCTGCGCTCGATCGATATCAGCGCGCCGTAGTAGCGATAGATGCGCGAGCGCACGCGCCAGCGGAACAGGGTGGGGATGAGCCGCAAGGTGGGAATCAGCAGCACCGCTACGGGCAGCAGGAGAACCAGCAGGCGATCGGCAACCGTCGCGAGCCAGAACGGCAGGTAGCGGTAGAGAAAGCTTTTGCCGGACTTGTAGTAGCGCGTCGCGTCTGCGCTGATCGGGAAGTCCTCCGCGACGGGATTCGGAAATTGCCCCGCGCTCTGCAGCAGTCCGGCCGTGCCGTGAACTTCCTGCGCGGCTTCGATGATGAGGTCCGAGATGGCCGGATGCAGGCTCGGGCGCGCAATGATTTCGACCGTTGGGCCGATCAGGTGGATCGTTTCGCGCGGTACCGTCCGTTGCAGATCGAGCACGCCCCGTGGCAGATCGATTTCGTTGAGGTACGGAAAGAGCCGCGTGTAGGCGCTCGCCTCCGTGAAGTCCAACGCGGTAATGCCGGGTATCGTGAGCAATCCCTGCATCATTTCGCGCGTGGCCGAGTCTCCGCTGAACAGCGCCGCGTCGATATTCCCCTTGATCAGCTCCGTTGCGGCTTGCAGGCCGTCGTACGGCAACAACGTGGTGGTGCCGCCGGGCACGATGCCGTTCGCCGCCAGCAGCTTGAGCGACAGCAAGCGCGTGCCGCTGCCCTCGCGTCCGATCGCGATCCGCTTGCCGTCCAAGTCGGCCAGATGCGTCACGCCCTGGCCGCGGTAGAACACGGCGATCGGCAAGTATCGAACGCTGCCGAGCGACACCAGCGACGTCACATCCACGCCGTCCGCCACGCCGCCTTGCACGAGCGCGAAGTCGACGTGCTGCTTCGGGTCGAGCAAGCGTTGCAGGTTCTCTACCGAGCCGTCGGACTCGAGCACGTTGAGCGTCACGCCGTTGCGCGCGAGGATCTTTTTATATTCCTGGGCCGCCTGCATGAAGATGCTGTTGCGCGGCCCGGCGCTCATCGTGATGGTCTTCGGCGGCGCGGGGTCGATCAGCCAGATGATCGCCGCGATCGCGGCGGCGATCAGCGCAATGACCGGCAGGACTGATAACGCTAGATCGCGCCACACGGGATGCGCGTGGTCTCGAAGAAAATTCGGAGTATGCGAGCGATATCGTTTCATTGGACTAAGTTGGACATGAGGCCCTTTGTCTTTGTTTTACCGCCTGAATCGCGTATTCAGCTGCTCTAGATGTCGCTCGCCGCGAAATTCAGCTCGACGCCGTTGCCCGCCGGATCGGCGAAGAAGAGTTGATGCTGGCCTGTGAGCGGCACGTCGTCGGTCGTGTAGCGGATATTGAAGGCGGACAGACGCGCTTCGTGCTCCGCCACGCCGGTGCATGAGAACGCGACGTGGTCGAAGGTATTGACCACGTTGGCCGGGCGTTTTTCATCGGGGGCGGCTTCGGAGAGATGAAGCACCGCTTGCTCCCCGGCATAGAGCCAGTAACCGTGGCTGCCGAAAGGCGGCCGGAAGCCGGGCTGCAGGCCGACTACGTCGACGTAGAAGTCTCTCAGCGCGTCGAGTTCGGCGCGCGCCGCGCGCAGGTTGTAGTGGCTGAATCCTGTGATGGACATGGGGACGCTCGGTATCAGGGACATGGGCGCGACATGAGGCCAAGGCGTTCATTCTACTGCGCGAAACCTGGGCGGCGCGTGGCGCATCGGCGTCAAAACACGGTTTCGTTAGTAGACGTCCCGGTCCGCTGCAAGCCCGCTGACGGGTCTTCTCGGCGAATGCCGGATACAATTCGGCTGCGCCTGATTCTGCCGCCAACGACTTCCACTTATTCATGAGCAACCCGACTCGGGCCTTTCTGCTTGGCCCTCTGCTGAAAGGCGTCTCACGTTCGTTCTACCTCACGCTGCGCGTGCTGCCCGCCGGGATGCGCGACCCCGTGGGTCTCGCGTATCTGCTCGCGCGCGCGGCCGATACCATCGCCGACACTTCGCTGATCTCGCCGGAGCAACGGTTGGAATTGCTGCTGGCGCTGCGCGCGCAAGTTAACGGCACGGCGAACGATCCGACGCTCACGCAGCGTCTCGCGAATGAAGTTGCAGGCCAGCAGACGCAGTCCGACGAGAAGGTTTTGCTCGAATCGATCGATCCGGCGTTGACGGTGCTTTCGCAATTGAGCGATGCCGACCGGAAGGCCGTGCGCGAAATCGTGACGACGCTCACGCAAGGCATGGAATTCGATTTGCGCACCTTTCCCGACGAACGTTCGGGTGAGGTGGCGGCGCTGCGCGAATTCGCGGAACTCGATCGATACACGTACCTGGTGGCGGGATGCGTGGGCGAGTTCTGGACCAAGATGACCGATGCCTACGTGCCGGGCGCGCTCAAGACGGAACTCGACACGATGCTGCAGCGTGGCGTTCGCTTCGGCAAAGCGCTGCAGATGGTGAATGTGCTGCGCGACTGCGGCAAGGATCTGCGCATCGGCCGCTGCTATCTGCCGACGGCGATGCTCGACCGCTTCGGCCTGACTCCGCAGGACCTCATGCTGCCCGATGGCTCGCTTCGCGCGCGGCCTTTGATGTTCGAATTGGTCGGCGTGACACTCGATCACTTTCGCGAAGCGCTCGACTACCTGCTCGCGATTTCCGCATGGTCGCCTCGCTTGCGATTGGCTTGCCTCTGGCCGATCGTCATCGGCTTGGAGACGCTGCTGCTTCTCGTGCAGAACGAGCAATGGCTCGACCCGGCGAAGGGGTCGAAAATGCGGCGCAACGATGTCTATCGAATCCTTGCGTATTCGCTGCCGGTTGCGCCTTCCAACGCTATCCTGCGCGGCTGGATCGAGCGGCTGATCGGGAAAGTCGAAGCCCGGCTAAAGGGCTGATGAAGATGGCCGGCCCACGGAGAACCCGCTAGTGGACAAACTCGCTACCTACGTCAGCGCGATTCATGGCGAGCCGAGCGCGGTTGCGATCGTCAACCACAAGGTGACGCAGGATAGCTGGCTCGATCAGGGGTTCAAGGTCGACCGCGTGGAAACGGTCTATTCGTTCGACAACGGCGTCGTGATTCGGCATGTGGTGGAGCAGGATCAATTCCCGTCCGATCTTGCGTGTGCCGAGTGCTGGATCAGCTATGAAGTCATTCGGCAGGGCGGCGGAAATTTGGTTAGTCCTTCGAAGAAGAGCTTTGATAATGCTTGCCGCGAGACGTTTTGGTTGAAGTACCATTCTGAACAAGGAAATTGCACATAGCCCTATGAAAATGAGCCAGAGGGTCGTCCTTATGGTTGCGCGCATAAGAGCCCTCATGCACCAGCAAGGAATGAGCGACGCAGATTTGGCGCGCAAGACGGGCATCTCTCCCGCTACGTTGAGCCGCGTACTGTCGCTTGCGACGGAAGATCCTCGCATCAGCACGCTAACGGCCATCGCGGAAGCATTGGGGACCACCGTTGGTTATCTACTGCACAGCGAACGCGCATACCCGATTCCGATCCTGGACTGGAGCGAGATGCTCACCTTCGTGCGTGACAGCGGCAGTGTCAGTCAAAGGACGGAGTGGCTCACTGTCAATTCTCCAAAGAGGCCGGGCACCTTCGCTGCCCGTACGCTCCCTAGCATGGCGCCGCGGTTTCGCGAAGGTTCAATCATCGTCGTTGAGCCTAGCGACGCTTACCGGGACTTTCAGGTCGCTGTTGTGGCGTTCGGCAACACTGTGCCGACTCCGCGACGAATCGTCAGAGTCGGCACTGAAACCTATCTCAAGCCTATGAGCTCGGCGACCAATGAAACAGAGGCGATCTTGAACGAAAGCGTCACCATGCTTGGCGTGGTGACGGAGTCGAGAATATTCAACCCCTAAGCTCAACCCCTAAGCGAGAAGGGATTGAAGTTGGTGTGATAGTCGTAGTAGTCGACTCCATCCATTTCCTTGAGCCGTTTCGATACGGTTGTCACGAGCGGAAGCAGGATCAATTCGTAGAGGGTTTTCACCACGACTTGCGTGCCAATGATGGTGAAGATCATCGCCGTCGGCAGTCTTCCCCAGAAAAGGATCACACAAAACAGTGTGCTGTCGATAACGTTGGCGATGCTCGTGCTGAACACGACGCGGGCCCATAGATGCCGACCAGCGCTCGCAATCTTGAACTTAGCCAACGAAATTGCGTTGACAAACTCTCCAGAGAAATACGCGACTGTCGATGCAAGGAACGTTCTCGCGAACTCGCCGGCAAGCACTTCGTAGGACCGGGCAAGGGCGCTGTTCTGCGCTTCCCAAACTGGCGAGCTGGGTATCAAAGACAGAAACCACATCCCGATGACGAACATGAAGTTCACCGTCAAGCCGCCCCAAATGACGATTCGGCTGACACGATACCCGTAGACCTCGGTGATCATGGTGCTGAACGCGTACGTCATGGGAAATACAACGAGACCAGCCGGCAGATCGATGCTGAATTTTCCCAGGACGCCGGGCCAATCCAGATTGAACTCCACCACGCGTCCACCCGTTACATTCGATAGCATGAGAAAGCCTACGAAGAGCAACGAAAGCGCAAGGACGGCGTACGTCAACGGGTGCTTGCGGGTGGGGAAGTACTTGAGCGGGACTAGTTCATCGGTGTACGTCGCGGCGTTCAGAAAACCGATATGCGCAACATCTTCCTTCGAGAATTTCTCAAGCCACGCTTTTTTGTTTAGATCGTGTGGCGACATCTTGAACGTGGCGCCTGAGTCTCGCACTCGAACTAGAACGAGGATCTTGTCTGCGTCCGTTGTCGGTTCGAATACCGCCTCGATTTCGTGGGATGGCTGTTCCATAAGTTTCGTTTGCAAGATGGGCTCACTGCCTCACGAGACGCACGTTCAAAATCTCAGGAAGGGGTTCCGAGCTTCGGACAGGGTTGATGTCGATACCTCCTCGACGCGTGTAGCGGGCGCCGACTGTCAGCCGGCTTGGTGCGCACTGGTCCCAGATGTCCTTGAAGATGCGCTCCACGCATTGCTCGTGGAACTCTTCATGATCTCGGAACGACACGATGTACTTCAACAGCGATGCTCGATCAATCCGACGGCCGTCATAAGATATGCATAGCGTCCCCCAGTCGGGTTGGCCGGTAACGAGGCAGTTTGATTTGAGCAGATTCGAATGCAACGTCTCGCTGATCGATTCGTCGCATGTGCGGAGAAGATGCCGATCGACGTGGTAGTGATCGATGAGAATGTCCTGGCCGTCGATCGATGTTCCAGCAGGGATTCCCGGCATCAGGCTGGCGTGGTTATCCAGTGCGTCAAGTTTGACCAAGACCGGTGCGGCGGCGCATGCGGACAAATCGCGCGAGGTAATGCTTTCGACTTCTTCTGCATTCGCGAACGAGGTGTTGTTCAACGTATTGAAATACAGCTTCAACGACTTCGATTCGATGACATTGGGCGAATCGCATGGCACGACAATGTGTGCAATGGCGACGCGGGGCAAGCCCTTGGGAGTCAGCCACGAAACCTCATAGTGATTCCAGACGTCATAGCCGTGGAAGGGCAGATTGCCAGTTATGCCGATTTCGTGCCGCTTCGTCTTCCGGTCTATGCCAAAGAGTTTGGCCGGATTATATTTTGATTCGTAGTTCGACTTTTTTCCGAGTTCCATAATTCCTTTGCCTACTTCTGTGATGCCAAACGGCTACCAAGAGGGGCGTCAATCATTCAATGCGGAACCAGAAGTTGCACCTATCTAACTTGACGGGTTTGGCAAATGGGAAGTTCGGCTAGATTCTCCTGAATAAGTTAATCGTTGCATATTTGCAATTCGACGGCGCCGAGCACTGATGTGCGAAAGGCGGACCGAGATCATGCGCGAACGTACTCCAATTCCCGGCAAACGCAGTCATAGATGATCCTTGCGATGAGAACCGCTATCAGATTTCAGATTGGCTCGACATGGCTATGCGTCGAGGACGGCAATGGTGACGTGCCCGAGCATCCTGATCGCGTCACTGTAACGCTACGTGCAAGCCGGCCCAACGGCAGACCGGGGCGGCGCATTGCGGCAAGCCTCGCGACCCGGCGCGACGAGATATTGGCGCTCGGGCTGCGCTTGTTGGATTTGGCTGATCGCATGAAGCCCGAAGCCTCCTGGTCGTCTAGCCAAACAATGAGCGGCTCCGGCGGTCGTGCGGCGTCGGCTAATTTCGGTCCGGGAGACAGGGATTTGATCGAGCGCCTATCGGCTGACCGGCCCATCGATTTTGCGCGCCATGTGTACGCAAGTGCGGAGCGTCTGCGTGTTCGCATGCCGATTCTGCGCGCGGCGCAATGCGTGCTTGAGTCCTGCGATGACAAAACGGCGAGCGGTCTGCACGCGATATTGGCGGCAGTCGATATGCATGGGCGTCTTCCGTTTCCGCGGGTTATTGACCGCGGCGAAGTGCGAACTGCGGAAACTGTGCGCTGAATGCGGACTTCACGTTCACCCCTATCCACGCTCACACGTTGACCGTGTGGGGCGCAGTTCTGCCGAACTGGGTGGGCCAGTGCTATATGCGCCGCGCGTTTCCGGTTCCGACAAGCTAGCGTGGTGGCGGTGGATTCGTCCTCATTCGATAGCTCATTCGATAAGTCAGGGAGACAACAAGTATGACTTCGGGAAACGAAGAAATCCCTTATTACAAGATCAACAAAATGCTGTGGCGATGGAAGCACCAGGATGGCGCTCGGGCGGTTCGCGAGGTGTCGCTGTCAATGGACAAGGCACCGCCGCCCTTGCCCGCGCCGCTTGAATCTTCGATGTTCCAAGCTCCCGCGCCCAAGCCGCCGAAGCCCGATCCGGCGACCAAGACGGCCGATAATGTCGTGCGGGTACTTGACGCATTCTCGCGCTTCAAGGCGTGGCTTGATGCGCCCGAGCCGCCGGAGCTGCCTAGCCCGCCTAAGCCCGTCAAGAAAGTGGACACGGTGCCGGCATTCGATATTCAGGAGATTCCGGGGGCGATGCGCAAGGAGTTCATGCCGGTGTCGGCCAAGCTGATGGAGCGGTGGTTTGCAGGGCGGTTGAACTATTCGCCTACAGATACCGACGAGAATGCGGAAATCAATCAAGAGGGCAAGCCATATCCACCCGATATGTACGACATGACCACAGTGACGCTGGCTTGGGTGCTTAAATTTCGTCGAGCCAAGGAGAAATTCGACTATCTGATCAATGAAGCGATTCGGTCGACGGCAGCGCGCAAGGCGCTTGAAGACAAATTCTTTCGTTACAAGGACCAGTACAATGGCGGGTACAAATACCGTATTGTCACTATCGAGAACTCAGGTCTTGCCAAAAATGATCCGATTACCTTGCACAGTCGGTACCAGTTTCAACGCGCCGTAGTCGATGGAACGTTCGGAGAAAAAATAGCGCTACTGCTGAACGCGAAGCTAAAAAATGACGGCTCACCTGATGATCTCACCGGTGCGCTCGGATCATTCAACTTCTATGCTGCCATTGCTAACGCCACCATTTCCTGGGATGCAGACGCGGGAAGATCAAAAGCCGTTGTGACCGGTATTTACGTCTACGTCAAAGACGGCTATACCTTCACTGACAAGAAAGGCGCGCGTTCGCAGTACCTCGGACACTGGAGCAGGAATCGCGTTATCGTGGTGCCATACGACGCCGCAGCGGAGAAGATCTCTGGCCTGCCCTACAACAAAGGCGCTCCTATTATTGCTAAGCGTTCTGTCGGTGCACTCGGCGTCGGGGCCTTTCCCGCTGCGGTTGTTATTGGCAGTGCGGCCATCAAGGGCAATATTTATTACCCGGTCTATAACAGCAGCTTTCGGGAGTGGTCGATCAAGCATCAACGGGGAGGCGACTTCATTGTGTACACCGACCGCCGGTATGTTCAAGTTAATCCGCCTATCGAGGTTTATTTGTGAGATTACCCTCCAAGATGCGCATCGCATTATTCGCCGTCGTTCTAGGAGGGCTGTATCTCTGTCTCTTCAATAGAACCCCGCGTGGCGATAGTTGCGTAAGTTCAACGTCCGCCAACGGCGTTTACATAGCCGAGCTATGCCTGTTGACGTGGAGTTCACGCGATATTCCTGAATACGTGGGCCGACTATACGATGCTAAGAGCGGAAAGATGCTAGTGCAAAGCGTGTTCCTTACATCGGACCCGGAGATTAGATGGTTTAAAACCGGAGACCTAGCATTTTCGCGCGGTGACGGCGGTGATGGTTCCGGTTATGTCACCTTGCCCCCTTCCTCTTGGGACAAACTACTCGCTGCGCGTCCGCGCACGCATCGCTGGTCCGTGTTCGACCAAGCCTTATCAAAGCATGTGATTGGCAATTGGTCACCTCGCCGACGATTTGATGACGACGATGACACTGATCTGGGCAACGTCCGATGCTGGGACAGCAGGACAGGGAAAGAAGAGTCGTGTTCACCGCGAGAATTACCGCCAAAGCAGTAACCGCCGACGGGCCACTTGCTTGCCGTCGAACTTGACCTTTCTAGCCGCACAATCCTGACTATCCGAAGGCCACTGGAGGAAAGTCATACCGATGAGACTCCCAATCGTGCTAGCGGCGGCGCTGGCCGCTCTTGCGGGTGGCGCTTGTGCTGCTGAAACTTACGAAAGCTATGACGCGTTCTATGTCGCCCGACGTGGTGCCGTGTTTGGTGATCCAATCAAGTCCAAACCCGGCATTGCCTATTCCTCCCCAGGTGAGCAAGGCATTTACACAGAGCTGCGAGCCAATTTAGAAGGGCGAGCAGTTCGCATCACGCTCGGGGAAAATCGCATAACGGTCAACGGCAAGACCTATCGCTATGCAAGCGCAGTTACATTCCCCGGAGAACATCCATCGGATATCTATCCGCCGACCGCCGAAGTGTTCCTCACTGGGCAAACAAGCGCCCACCCTGCTGTTCTCTGCGTACAAGGCGGTAGCGACGGATCGGGGGAATCCGATCGGTACACGCAAATCTATTTGCTGCTCAATCCCTTGGCACGGAAGGGCAAGGTGACGTTTCTGCATTTACCCAGCCTGCTTTCATCGTGCCGAGCTGTATTAGAGACGCGAGACGGGAAACTCGCGTTTCCGAAGAACAACTACCTGCTGGACGATGCTCAGGAGTCTCGTGTCGGATTGTTGGTGTCGTATTACACGTTCGAGGACCGGCACTTCGCTCCGGTTCTTAACGCGATTCGACTCCGATTTACCCATCCAGAGATTCCTTTCCAGTTCTCAATTCAAGAAAAAGACTGAGCGATCTAGTTAGCCGCGACGCAGCGCAAATTGCGGAAAGAGGGCGCTGACTTGTTCGATCCCGCTCTCGCTTGGATATCCAGCGGTAATGGGTATCGCATTTAGCGTGCTGTCGGCGCACCCCTGCGCACGAAAGACCTGCAACACATAGCGCTTTACACCCCTGTCCGCCAACGCATAGGCAAGACGCAATATTTCCCTCTCCGGCATGAGGTCGGGATGCAACGTCGTGCGGCATTCATACTCGACACCGCTTTCGAGCAAAGCTTCAAGACTGCTAAGCGCAGGTTCGCCGCTGTTGCGTACCTGCGTAGTGCGCTCATAGTCGTCGAACGACGCTTTGACATCCAAGCCGACCCAATCGAGCAACGGCAAAACTTCCTTAAAGCGTCGCGGATAAGCACCGCCGCTATGCAACCCCGTCTTGAACCCAAGCGCTTTCACTTCACTGATAGCGTCAGGTAGCGCCGGATCTGTAGTCGGTTCGCCACCGCTGAAAACCACAGCGTCAACCAGCCCCTCCCTGCGTTTCAGAAATCGCATGACCTCATGCCATGGCACGGCGCCCGGCGCTTTACGCGCTTGCAAGTGCGGATTGTGGCAATACCTGCAGCGCCATGGGCAACCCTGCACGAACACCACCATCGCCAGCGCGCCCGGATAATCCGTCGCCGTAAAGGGAACGACGCCGCCCACTTTGAGCGAGCCGCGTCGCGCGGGCACGCACTGCACATCATCGCCAGGGACCGATTCAGCCAGCAAACGAATTGCCTCCTTCGAGGAAATGCTTCCGTTCCTGAAACTCCCCCTTCTTTCCGATGTTGAACGACGAGACGGGCCGGTGATAACCCATGACGCGGGTCCAGATTTCGCAACGCTGACGTTCCTCATCGACCAAGTGAGGCGCCGCCGGATTCGCTTGAACAGTTTGAGTGCGCGTAGTCATGTTTCAGGATTCCATGGTGTGGGCTTGAGAGAGCTTGCGCTGAAGAATTTCTTCATCGCACTTGGGACAAAACTCGTGCTGTCCTCCGAGGTAGCCGTGCCGCGGACAAATCGAAAACGTCGGCGTGACTGTGATGTACGGAACCGAAAAACGATTGAGCGTGCGGCGTACCAGCGTGCGGCAGGCGTCGGCCGATGAAAGCGGTTCGGTCATGTACAAGTGCAGCACGGTTCCGCCCGTGTATTTGCGCTGCAGCTCGTCCTGATGCTCGAGCGCTTCGAATGGATCGTCGGTGAAGCCGACGGGCAACTGCGACGAGTTGGTGTAGTAAGGCATGTCCGGCGTACCGGCTTGCAAGATGTCCGGAAAGCGCAGCCGATCAAACTTGGCGAACCGGTATGTCGTTCCCTCTGCCGGGGTGGCTTCCAGGTTGTACATATGCCCGGTTTCTTCCTGAAACTCGACGATGCGCTTGCGCACATGGTCGAGCAGACGTACCGCAAACGCATGGCCCCATGGCGTCGTGATGTCGTGCGCGTCGGAGGTGAAGTTGCGGATCATCTCGTTGACGCCATTGATGCCGAGCGTGGAAAAGTGATTGCGCAACGTGCCGAGGTAGCGACGCGAGTACGGAAAGAGCCCGTTATCCATGTGCTGCTGGATGACTTCACGCTTGATCTCCAAGCTTTCCTTGCCGAGTTCCAGCAACGCGTCCAATCGTTCAAGCAGTGCCGCTTCATCGCCGGCGTGGACGTAACCCAGGCGCGCGCAGTTGAGGGTGACCACGCCGATGGACCCGGTTTGCTCGGCGGAGCCAAAGAGGCCGTTGCCGCGCTTCATCAGTTCGCGCAAGTCCAGCTGCAGCCGGCAGCACATGGACCGGATCATGTTGGGCTTGAGCTCGGAATTGATGAAGTTCTGGAAGTAGGGCAGACCGTAGCGCGCCGTCATTTCGAAGAGGCGGGTGGCGTTGGGGCTGTCCCAGTCGAAGTCTTCGGTGATGTTGTAGGTGGGGATCGGAAACGTGAAGACGCGTCCCTTGGCGTCGCCGGCCTGCATGACTTCGATATACGCCTGGTTGATCATGTCCATCTCGGCTTGCAGGTCGCCATAGCTGAAGGCCATCTCTTGCCCGCCGATGACAGGGACCTGGTCACGCAAGTCTTCCGGGCAAACCCAGTCGAACGTCAGGTTGGTAAATGGCGTTTGCGTGCCCCACCGCGAGGGCACGTTGAGGTTGTAGATCAGCTCCTGCATGTGTTGGCGAACCTGCGCGTAGCTCAAGTTGTCGTTGCGGACGAAGGGCGCCATGTAGGTGTCGAACGAGCTGAAGGCTTGCGCGCCCGCCCATTCGTTTTGCAAGGTGCCGAGGAAATTCACGATTTGCGCGACGGCGCTGGACATATGCCTGGGAGGCCCCGATTCCACCTTGCCCGGGACTCCGTTCAACCCTTCGTGCAGAAGCGTGCGCAAGGACCAGCCGGCGCAGTAGCCCGACAGCATGTCGAGGTCGTGGATGTGCAGGTCGGCATCGCGATGCGCTTGTCCGACAGCGGCAGGGTAGACGTGGCTAAGCCAGTAATTGGCGATGACCTTGCCGGATACGTTCAGGATCAAGCCGCCGAGCGAGTACGCTTGATTGGCGTTCGCGTTGACGCGCCAGTCCTGCTTTTCCAGGTATTCGTCGAGGGTCGATGCGACGTCGATTTGAGGGCTGGCATGCGGCGGGCGTGCGTTTTCGGCATGCGGGAGCGCGCTCGCGGGATCGCGAGCGAGAGTGGCTTGATGCACGTTGGAACCCCTGTCTTGCACAATATGTTGTTGGTATGGACATGCTAAATACCAGATATTGTGCGAGTCAACGGCGGTGATGCGCCGTCTCGAAAACGCTTGATCTGCGTTAAGCGGGGTGGATTAAGTCCTTGCTATTTGAACAACCGTGCTTCGAATCGGCGCTGCTTCGGTTCGAGGCGTGCCGCGCGCCGCGCCTCGCGATCGATGCGCCTCACTACTGCCCATTCGCCCGCATCGCCCGATACTCGCGCCTCACGATCTCCATCAGCTCGGCCACCGACGTACTCGCCGAGTCCCGCTGATAAGTCACATGCCCGCGCTGCATCAGCATCACGCGATCGGCGATATCGAGCGTCTGCGCGTAGTTGTGCATGATCATCACGATCGAGATGTTGCCTTTCTGCTTGAGCCGCAGGATCAGATCGATGATGAGGCCCGCCTCGCGCGCGCCCATCGCGGCAAGCGGCTCGTCGAGCAGCAGAATGCGCGCATCTGAATTGACAGCGCGTGCCACGGCGATCGCCTGCCGCTGCCCGCCCGACAGCTTCTCGACCGGCAGATCCACCGAAGGCACGTTCACGCCGATGTCTTCGAGACATTCGGCGGCGCGCTTGCGCATCGCGCGGTTGTTCAGCAAGCGGACCGGCCCCGGATAGACGATCTCGCGATTCAAGAACATGTTGTGATAAATGGAGAGCGAATTCGCGAGCGCGAGATCCTGATAGACGCATTCGATGCCGAGCGCACGCGCATGATCGACCGAGCGCAGCAACGTCTCCTCGCCGCGCACGAACACCTTGCCGCTCGTCTGCTGATGAAAGCCCGTGAGGATCTTCATGAGCGTCGACTTGCCCGCGCCGTTGTCGCCGAGAATGCCGAGGATCTCGCCATCCGCGAGCGTCAGCGATACCCCGTTGAGCGCCGTCACGGCGCCGAAGCGCTTGACGATGTCTTCGACGCGCAACGCTTCCTTGGCGTCGGCCATCACAAGTCTCCCTTGTTGCGTGCGAGACGCGTCACGTGAATGTTGAAGATCATCGCGACGAGAATCGCTGCGCCGAGAATCATGTTGAACGTGAACGCGTTGATGCCGATCAGCGTGAAGCCGTCGTTGAGGATGCCGAGCACCGCCGCGCCGATGAGCCCGCCGATGATCGTCCCCGAGCCGCCCGCCAAAGGCGTGCCGCCGATCACGGCCGCGGCCACCGCAAGGAACATGATCTGGTTGCCGCCGGCTTGCGGATCGATCGAGGTAATGCGAAAGCCTTCGAGAATCCCCGTGAAGCCCGCGAACACGGCGGCGATGATGAAATTGCCGAGCTTCAAGCGGTTGATCTGAATACCGGCTTCACTTGCGCCTAATGGATTGGCGCCGGCGGCCACCGTATGCAGTCCCCATCGCGTGTGGCGCAACAGCACGTGCATGAAGAGCGCGATCACCACGGCCCAGATGATTTCGCTGTAACCCCAAGCGCCGAAGAACGCAGCAAAACCGGCGTCTTCGGGTGGCGTAACCGGCGTGCCTTGCGAGATCGTCAGCGTGAAGCCGTTGACGAAGAAGAGCGTGCCGAGGGTCGTCACGAACGAAGGAATGCGCAGAAACACCGTCAACGCGCCGTTGACGAACCCGACTGCCGCCGCCGCGAGCACGCCGGTCAGCACCGACGCCCACGCGGGCAAGCCCGCATCGTTGGCGAAGTGGATGATGAACGGCGCGAAGGCGAAGACCATCCCTGCCGAGAGATCGATCTCGCCGCCGATCATCAGCATGATCTCGCCGCAAGCGATGATCGCGGCCGGCGCGATGAACTGCGACAGATTCTGCAGGCTCGCGTTGGTCAGCAGGAAGTCGTGATTGACCGCCTCGAAGTACGCGCTAAGAATCACCGCAACCAAGAGGATGCGGGCTTCGCTCGATCGTGTGATCGCGCCCGCCCAGAGCTTCGGGCGGGCGCGTGCTTTACTGCTGTCAGTCACGGATGCCATTTACGATTTGATAGCGCCGCTGCGCGGCACGATTTGTGGCTTGGTGCTCTTGCCTTCATAGCGCGTCGACGTGTTCAGATACGGGTCGACCGTGCCCTTGGTGACGAACTTCAAGCCGGTGTTGATGTTGGCGGGCCCGACGAGACCGCCCGAGGCGAGGAACACGAACGCTTCCATCATCGTGTAGAAGCCTTGCACGTACGGCTGCTGGTCGATCGTGAAATCGAGCACGCCTTCGTGGATCAGCTCGACGGTGCGCGGCAGCAAGTCGAAGCCGCCGCCGTGCACGCCCTTCGCTTGCAGGCCCGACTCCTTCATCACTTCGGCGACGCCCTGCGTGCTGCCCGCATCGACGGCGAACATGCCCTTGAGATCCTGGTGACCCAGATAGAACGACTTGATCTTCGAGAGCTCTTCGTTGACGGTCGCGCCCGTTGCGATCATCTGCGCGTCGATGTTCTTGCCGGACTTCTTGATCGCGTCCTTCGCGCCGTCCAGGCGCGGCTGGATGTTGAGCTGACCTGGCGTGGCGATGAAGAGCGCGACGAGCCCGCTGTCGATGAGGCTCACGATGCGCTCGCCCATCTGATAGCCGGACAAGTACAGATCCTGGCCGATATAGGCGAGGCGCGGATTCGTCGTGCCGGCCGGCGCATCGGCGTTGTACGCGAAGACAGGAATGCCCGCGTCGAGCGCGTTTTGAATTGGTTTATCGAAGGCTTTTGGATCGACGATCGGCACGGCGATCGCATCGGCTTTGGCGGCGACCGCGGCGTTGAGCGCGTTGACCATTTCGCCGACGTCGGCATTGGCGGAGCCGGTCCACTGATAGTCCATGCCGAACATGGCGGCGGCATCTTGTATGCCGTATTGCGTCGGCACAAAGAACGGATTGGTCGTGACGTGATTGACGAATACGACTTTCCAGCGTTTGTGACCCGGGAATGGATTCGCTTCGGCCGCTTGCGCCGGTGTTATCGCACCCCCCAGCAGCGCCATTGCCGTCGCTAGGCCGGCGCCTTGCAGCAGCCCCCGGCGCATGCCCTGGATTTCTTCTTCCTTGTCTTCGCGCTCATGCGCCATGTCATCCTCCGTTTCTCTTCGTTGTTGAACACCACCTTCAATGAAAGGCGGAGCGCCGGCCTTGATAGGCACGGGCTCCAGGCATGACAACTCCTGCGAAACCTGCGGACGCTTAAAGTGTATGCGCGCACATAGCGACTGTCTCGAAAAATGCTATATCACGCACTTTTCACTAATAATCGATGTATACCCTTATATAGTCGGACTATTTTACTAAGTGGTCACTGACAATTAGGAATGCAGGCGAGTTATGCCTCTGCGCCGTGCTAAATGGTGGGAGACGTAGCTTTAAATCAGCTGAATAGCGACTTTCTTCTTGAATAGTAAGACTAAGAGGGCGCTTAAATTAAGAGGTGCGCAGCGCAGACGATCAAGCGAAAACTAGATCGGCACTTCATTCACATGCTTGAAATAATGCGTGGCGCGCGATGGCTCAGCGCACGGTGCGGCTGCCCACTTCGAGGATCGAATCGGCGTCCGCACGTGCGTTTTCGAGCTGCACGAGGCTTGCGTGGCGCGCGGCGAGGGGGTCGCGATTCTGGATCGCGACGAGAATCGCTTTGTGGCGCGGCAGAGAAAGCGCGTGGGTATCCGGGTGACGGCTCGTCAGCTTGATCGATTCCGACAGCGCGAGCGACATCATGTTGCCGATGAACGCCAGCATGTCGTTGTGCGTCGCGGCCATGATCGCGCGGTGAAACTCGAGGTCGGGATCGAGCAGTGCCGCAGCGGTGTCGGCGCGTTCCATGCGCTCGTAGGCGGCGGTGATGCGCGCGAGATCTTCTTGAGTGGATTCGGTGGCGGCAAGCGCCGCCGCGGCCGGCTCGATGATGCGCCGCACGGTCAACAGCGAACGGAAGAATTCGCCTTCGGGGATGCTGTTGAGCGTCCAGTAGAGGACATCGGGATCGAGCATGTGCCACTCTTCGCGCTGGCGCACGACGCTGCCCACGCGCGGCTTCGACACCACGAGGCCCTTGGCGACCAGCACGCGAGTCGCTTCTCGCAGCACGGGGCGGCTCACGCCATACATTTCGCATAGGCTCGGCTCGGGCGGCAGACGCTCGCCGGGCGCGAGCTTGCCGCTGACGATCTGGATGCCGAGTTCCTGCACGATACGTCCGTGCATGCTCTTGCGATTTTGGAGGTGCCGGTAGTCCATGGTGTTGGGATATTGCTTAAGAGAGGTGCCCTCGGAGGAGTGAGGACGCTTGGACGCACAACCGGGTGCCTGTGTACGAGGATAGCATGTGGCATGCCGGAAACTGCCGAATTGTGGAACTTTGTGGCGTCAAGCGCGACAACGCATAGCGCCGCTTGAAAATTATTTTTCCGGCCCTGTCGAAATGCTGTTTGACGAAGCGTCATTGTCGTAGCGGCGCAAATTGCTCCGCTAAAACCGATAAGGAGAAGACGTCATGCAATACCTGCTGCTGCAATACCTCGACGAGAAAGCCATGATGAATCTGCCCAGGGAGGAGGCCGGCCAACTGCACGGCGCCTATATGGCCTACGTCGAAGCCATGACGAAGGGCGGCGTGCTGCTCGCGAATCACGGCTTGCGGCCGACTTCGGAGGCGACCACGGTGCGCGCGCCCGGCGGCAAGCAAAGCGTGTTGAACGGTCCGTTTGCGGAGACCAAGGAGCAGCTCGGCGGCTACTTCCTGATCGACGTGCCGGATCTCGATGCGGCGCTGTCGTGGGCCGCGCGCTGCCCGGGCGCGCAGCATGGCGCGATCGAGGTGAGGCCGGTTTGGGGGTAGCCGAAACCGCGGAGGCGGTCGCGCGCGCGAGCTACGGCAAGCTCGTCGCGTTTCTGGCCGCCCGCACGCGCGATGTCGCCGGCGCCGAGGACGCGCTTGCCGACGCGTTTGCCGCAGCGCTCGCCGATTGGCCGCACAGCGGGATTCCGCGCGTGCCCGAGGCGTGGCTCTTGACGGTCGCGCGGCGCAAGCTCATCGACGCCGCGCGGCACCGTCGCGTGAACGACGAGGCAACGCCTACGCTGATGCTGCTCACGAGCGAGTTCGACGAAAGCGGCGACGACGACAACGCGGCGTTGATTCCCGACGACCGCTTGCGGCTGATGTTCGCGTGTGCGCATCCGGCAATCGATGCCGGCGTGCGCGCGCCGCTGATCCTGCAGACGGTGCTCGGCTTCGACGCGGTGGCGATCGGCGCAGCGTTTCTCGTCGCGCCTGCGACGATGGGCCAGCGGCTCGTGCGCGCGAAGAGCCGCATCCGTCAGGCGGGGATTCCGTTTCGCGTGCCCGACGATCGCGATCAGCTCGCCGAGCGGCTCGACGCCGTGCTCGAAGCGATCTATGCGATTTATGCCGAAGGCTGGTCCGATCCCGCGGGCACGCAGGCGCACAGCCGCGGATTGGCGCAAGAGGCGATCTGGCTCGGGCGGCTCGTCGCGTCGCTGTTGCCGGGCGAGCCCGAAGCGCTTGGGTTGCTCGCGCTGATGCTGCACGCCGAAGCACGCCGCGATGCGCGGCGCAACGCGCACGGTGAGTTCGTGCCGCTCGATGCGCAGGATCCGAAGCAATGGAACGCGGCGCTCATCGACGAGGCCGAGGCGTTATTGCTCGCCGCAAGCCGCATGGAAGCGCCCGGGCGCTTCCAGCTCGAAGCGGCGGTGCAGTCGGTTCATGCGGCACGACGCGCGACCGGCGTCACGGATTGGGCGGCGATCGCGCTGCTCTACGATGCGCTCTATGCGTTGACCGGCTCGGTGGTGGTGGCGATCAATCGCGCCGTTGCGCGGGCATCGCAAGTCGCGGGGGCGCAAGGCGCACTAGAGGGCCTCGCTGCGCTCAACGCATTGAGCGACGACAAGCAAGTCGCCGTCTATCAGCCCTACTGGGCGGCGCGGGCCGCGCTGCTCGCAAGGACCGGAGACTCGCAGGCCTCGGCCGATGCGTACCGTCAGGCGATCGGACTCGAATCCGATCCTGCCGTACGGCGTTTTCTACAAGTGCAGCTTGCCAAGCTCGGGCCGGCGTTCGACGCTTGAGGCGAAGCCGGCGCCATGAGTCGATGTGAATGCGCGACTTCAATAGTCGCGGATTTGCCGGCTGACCGAATTTTCCTGCTGATTGAGCGTGCGCTGTTCTGTCTTCGTGATGTGACCGCCGTTCTGCGAAGCCATATCGCGCTCTTCCTGGCGGATCTGGTGATCGTCGTGGTGAAGCGCGTGGGCCTCCGCTCTCGACATATCGCCGTCCCGCACGTCGTGGTTGATGCGGGTGTTCTGATTCCCGAGCCGATGGTTCACTTCCGCGCGGCGCGGGTGCGTCTGCTGCCATTCGTTGGCTTGGGCGGAAGACGCGACGCCGGCAAGCGCGGCGGAAGCGGCGAGAATCATGATGATGGATTTGCGGTTCGACATGTTCATCACCTCTTGGTTGAGTGTCGGCGGCCTCGTGCCACCTGCCTTTTAAACGGCCTCGGGTCGAAGCAACCGTCGCGGGAGTTTGTAAGGAAGCGTAAGCCGTGTTACCGGCCGCTGAACTCAGTCTTGCCGCTGGGGTCTCAAGGGCCAGGACAATCTTTGGACTTTCCTGTGCGTGGCTTTCTGCAACGGGCGGAAAGTCGAAATCTCTCCTTAAAGGAAACTGCAATGCGTCGACGTCAATTTCTTCTCGGCACCGGCGTGACCGTCGCGGCGAGCGGCCTCGCACTGGCCGGCTGCACGACCACGCCGCTCAGTTCGGGCGATAGCGCGTCCGAGAACACGGACAAGCGCAAAACGATCGACGCCGATTACGACGCCACGCTGGCTCGTCTCTACAACTCGGTGAACGGCTCGCACGAGCTGCTCGACAAGGCGCGCGGCGTGCTCATCTTTCCGTCTGTGATTTCAGCCGGATTCTGGGTCGGCGGGCAGTATGGCCAGGGGGCAATGCGCGTCAATGGGCAGACGACCGGCTACTACAGCATCGTCGGCGGCTCGTTCGGCTTGCAGATCGGCGCGCAATCGAAGGCGATCATCTTTGCGTTCATGACGCAGGAAGCGCTCGGCGGCTTCCTACAAAGCCAGGGATGGGCCGCGGGCGCGGACGCCACGGTCGCGCTCGTCAAAGTCGGCGCCAACGGCACCGTGGATACCTCGACGGCGACGGCGCCGATCCAGGCCTTCGTGCTGACGAATGCCGGGCTGATGGCGGGCGTATCGCTGCAGGGCACCAAGATCTCGCGGCTCCTCATTTGAAGCGAAGCAGCGTAGAGCCGACGCTCGACATCGCGGATTATTGTTGAGGTAGTCTCGCGCGTGCGCAGCGGCGGCCCACAACGTCGCCGGCTGCGATGTCTCGTTGAACACCCACACAAGAGCGCCTCATGCAACGACGCCGATTCTTCGCTTCGATTGGGATACTGACCACCGCCATGAGCGCCAAGAGCGCGTTGGCTGCCGAACCACGCGCAGCCGACGCACCGGGCGGCGTCGTGCCCGATGCGCCGGCCGGCGGCGCGAGCGCGGAGCAAGCGGTGCGGATTTATCTCGAGCGCATCGCCGAGATCGACCGCAAGGGGCCGCAGTTGCGCAGCCTCATCGAACTGAATCCGGACGCGCCGCACATCGCCCGCGCACTCGACGCCGAGCGCGCGGCCGGCATGGTTCGCGGCCCGCTGCACGGCGTCGCGATCGCGCTCAAGGACAACATCGCGACCGGCGACCGCATGTCGACCACCGCGGGCTCGCTCGCGCTCGACGGCGTGCGGGCCACGCGTGACGCGTACCTCGTCGGACGCCTGCGCGATGCGGGCGCGGTGATTCTCGGCAAGTCCAACTTGAGCGAGTGGGCGAATATCCGCTCGACACGTTCGTCCAGCGGCTGGAGCGCGCGCGGCGGCCTCACGCGCAATCCGTATGCGCTCGATCGGTCGACGAGCGGTTCGAGTTCGGGCTCCGCTGCTGCGGTTGCGGCGAATCTGGTCGCGATGGCGGTGGGCACGGAAACGGACGGGTCGATTGTGTCGCCTGCTTCGATACACGGCTTAGTGGGTCTCAAGCCGACCGTCGGGCGTATCAGCCGAGACGGGATCATTCCGATCGCGCACACGCAGGACACGCCCGGGCCGATCACGCGCACCGTGAGCGACGCCGCGCTGCTGCTGTCCGCGATGGCGGGCAATGATGCGCAAGACCCGGCGACATCGAAGGCCCCCGCGCCTGACGACTATCTGCGCGCGCTGAACAAGGACGCGTTGCGCGGCGCACGCATCGGCGTGGCGCGCGACTACTTCACGGGTCACGACGAAGTCGACCAGCAGATCGAGCGGGCCATCGCGCAGATGAAATCGATGGGCGCCGAAGTGATCGATCCGATCGATCTGCCCAAGGTCAGCTACGGGGACGAAGAGCAGGCGGTGCTGCTGCACGAGTTCAAGCACGATTTGCCCTTGTGGCTCGAAACCTTCGCGCCGCATGCGCAGGTGCGAAACCTGGCCGACGTGATCGCGTTCAACGATGCGCATCGCAGCCGCGAAATGCCGTACTTCGGGCAGGAGCTGTTCACGCAGGCTCAGGCGTTGGGCGACCTCGACAGCGACGTCTACAAGAAGGCGCTCGCCGCGTGCGGGAAGAAGGCTCGCGACGAAGGTCTCGCGCGCGTGATTCGCGACCAGCGGCTCGACGCGATCGTCGCGCCGACCGGCGGCACGGCATGGCTCACCGACTTCATCAATGGCGACAGCGCGGGCGACGGCTTCTCGACGCCCGCTGCCGTCGCGGGCTTCCCGCACTTGACGGTGCCGGCGGGGTTCGTGCGCGGCTTGCCGGTGGGCGTGTCGTTCGTGGGCCCGGCGTGGAGCGAGGCGCGTTTGCTCGCGCTCGGCTACGCGTTCGAGCAGGCGACGCTGTGGCGTAGGGAGCCGCGCTATGTGGCGCAGACGAGCATGCCGCCGCTCGACGCGTGAAGTACGCGGCTAGCCATGTTGCTCGCCGCTGATTGGCCGACGTATCGGCAGCGAGGGCGGTTTGGGTCTCACACCCGTGAGCTTGTGGATCACGGCCGTCTGCGCGGCGATGTCGCTCTGGAGCGCATCGATCCGCGGTCTTAGTTCGGTGTTCCGCCGTTTCCCTTGCATCAACCATGTCGCGGTGAGGCGCTCCATGTGGCGCCGGTCGTCGGCGTAGCGAAGCAGTGCGTCGCGCAACGCCGTTCGCGGCGAATGATCCGGCAGGCGGGCTTCGTCCAGCGTTGCGTAGATCCTGTCCCACTGCGGCACGATGCGCGTCGTGATTTCGCTCGCCGCGTCCTCTCGCTGCGGCTGCGTGAGAAGCGGCCGGTGCTGGATCGCGGCCCGGTCGGCCAGCGCTCGCTTTTCTGCCGGACCCAACGCGGCCAGGACCCTGCCGAATTTCAGCTCGGCGAGCGTGGCGCCGCTCAAATGCGTCAACGGATACGTCAATCCGCTCAAGACGAGGCAAGCGAGCAATAAGGCGAGCGCCACGCTCGCGAACGTTCCTTGCGAGCGGGTGGACGGCTCGACCGAGCGCGCCAGCGGCCAGCCGATCGCGATGCCGCCGATCAATCCGCCGACATGGCCGCCATAGTCGACGCCTTTCTGCAGGAAACCTTGAATCAGCACACAGACGACGTAAATCAGCAGGGCATTGCGATCTCTGGACGCCAGCGAGGCGGGCAATTCCTTGCGGTATTTCAATAGGAATACGAGCAATGCGCCGAACACGCCGAAGATCGCGCCGGAAGCGCCGGCGCGGTTCAGCGTCGGATGCCAGAGGACGCTGACGATGCTGCTCGTCAGGCCGGAAAACAGATAGAGCGCCAGAAACGGTGCGTTGCCGTACATACGCTCGGTCACGCGGCCGATCTGGTACAGCACGAACATATTGAACGCGATGTGCACGAAACCGAAATGCACGAACATCGCGGTGAACAGGCGCCACCATTGTCCGTCGAGCGTGTAGGGCCCGAAGTCCGAGCCCCAGGGGATCGCGGCCGCGCCGTTAGGCACCAGCGGATTCACGCCGGATGCGCACATCGCGACGTAGACCAGCACGTTGATCGCGATCAGCGCATAAGTGACCCACGCGGTTGGCGTCAGCTCTTGCACGCGCGCCGTGAAGTTGGCGCGAGCCGTTCGTTCGGCCTGGACGGGCGACTTGGGGAACGTGCCCAACGCATCGAAGATGCTTTTCGCCTCTTGCGCGTTGTCCGCTTCCAGCGCAATGCTTTGCGTTTCGCTGGCGTTGCGGAAATCGAAATAGACATGACGTCCCACCGTTTCCGCATTGAAGATCTGCGCGTGCCCGATCCGCAGCTGCGTTGCGATGGATCTTCCGTACCAGGTCCGCGTAGCGCCCTCTAGCGCGATGGCGTCGCCAGGAAACGACACTTCACCTTTGCCGCGAATCGGACGGTACCGGACGAAGAGATTGGGGCGCGAGCGGACAGGCTCGATCAGAAAGCGGATGTCGAAGGCGGGAATAGGCATCCCGCCGAACATATCGTCGGCGGCTTGGGCCATCTCGGCCTGGCCCACAACGGGCCAGCCCATAGTGGGCTCGATGCGCACGAGTTCGGTCCGGTCCATGTGGTCTCTTGTCTTTGTTATGGGCTCTACGGGTTGGCAGGTTCAGGCCTTCTCCTCCCGTGCTGCCTTGCGATGATGATCGGCGCCGATGAACATGTACATGGCCGGGACCACAAATAAAGTGAAAAGCGTCCCAATCGACAACCCCGTGAAGATCACGAGCCCCATCGCGTTGCGCCCCGCCGCGCCGGCGCCCGACGCGATCACGAGCGGCACCACGCCCAACACCATCGACGCGGTGGTCATCAAGATCGGCCTTAGCCGCACGCCCGCCGCTTCCTCCAGCGCCTCGCGCTTCGAGCGTCCCGCGAGCTGCAGCTGATTGGCGAACTGCACGATCAGAATGCCGTGCTTGCTGACGAGCCCCATCAGCGTGACGAGCCCCACCTGTGTGTAGATGTTGAGCGTGGACAGGCCGATGTTGATGAAGATGAGCGCGCCGAAAAGCGCCATCGGCACGGACACCAGAATCACGACGGGATCGATGAAGCTCTCGAACTGCGCGGCGAGCGCGAGGAACACGATGATCGTCGCGAACAGCAGCGTGACGACGAAGCCGCCGGACTCCTGCACGAACTGCCGCGACAGCCCCGAGAAGTCGACTGAATATCCGGCGGGCGCGGCTTGCATCGTCGTCTTGCGCAGGAAGTCGAGCACTTCCCCTTGCGACACGCCCGGCACGATCACGCCCGAGATCGTCGCGGAGTTGAGCTGCTGAAAGTGGTTGATCGATTCCGGCACGACCTTGTGCTCGATGTGCGTGACAGTCGATGCGGGAATGACGCTGCCGTCCGGCGTATGAATGTAGTAGTCGAGCACTTGCGAAGGATTGAGGCGATCGGTCTGCAAGACCTGCGGAATCACTTTGTACGACCGTCCCGCGATCGAAAAGTAATTGACGTAGTCGCCGCCGAGCGCGGCGCCGAGCGTCTGTCCGATGTCGCTTTGCTGGAGACCTAGCGAGGCGACTTTGTCGCGGTCGACCACGAGCGTGGTTTCGGGCTTGTCGAGCTTGAGGTCGCTATCGACGAAGAAGAACATGCCGCTCGCTTGGGCCTTTTGCAGCACCGCCTGCGAGATCTCGTTGAGATTTGGGAACGGCTCGGTGGTGGTGATCACGAACTGCACCGGCAATCCTTGCGAGCCGGGCAGCGGCGGAAACTGGAACGCCGCGATGCGCGCGCCGGCAATTTCATTCCACTTCTGCTGCAGTTCCTCCTGCAGCGCAGTCGCGCCTTTCTTGCGCTTGTCCCACGTCTTGAAGAGCACGCCGCCGATGCCTTGGTTGATCGTGGGCGAGCCGGTCAACTGGAACATCTGCGAGTACTCGGGCAGGGCCTTCGAGATGTCGAACACCTGGTCCGAATACGTCTGCATCTGCTGGATCGTCGCATTCGGCGGCCCCTGGATCTGCGACAGCACGATGCCCTGATCCTCCTGCGGCGCGAGCTCCGATTGCGACGTCATGAACAGATACACGGTGCCCGCGAGCAGCAGCGCGCCCATCGCGACGACGACCGGCCACGTGTCGAGCAGGCCGTGCAAGAGCCGGCTGTAGCCGCGATGCACGCGGTCGAACTGGCGATCGATGAAACGCACGAGACGCCCGCCTTCCTGCTCGGCGCTGAAAAAGCGCGAGCACATCATCGGCGAGAGCGTCAGCGCGATCACGCCCGACACGGTCACCGCCCCCGCGAGCGAAAACGCGAACTCGGTGAAAAGCGCACCCGTCAGCCCGCCCTGAAAGCCGATCGGCACATACACGGCGACGAGCACGACGGTCATCGCGAGAATCGGCCCGCCGAGTTCGCGCGCGGCGATGATCGCCGCATCGAGCGGCGACTTGCCCTCGTACTTCATGTGGCGATCGACGTTCTCGACGACGATGATCGCGTCGTCCACGACGAGCCCGATCGCGAGCACGAGCGCGAGCAGCGTCAAGAGGTTGATCGAGTAGCCGAGCATCAGCATCACGAAGAACGTGCCGACGAGCGAGAGCGGCATCGCGATCACGGGAATGATCACCGCGCGCAAGCTGCCGAGGAACAGGTAGATCACGACGGTCACGATCACGAGCGCTTCGATGAGCGTCTTCTCGACTTCGCTGATCGCGGTGTTCACGAAGTCGGTTGCGTCATAGACGATCTCGCCCGTCATGCCGATCGGAAACTGCGACTGCAGCGCGGGGAACGCGGTCCGCACGCGCTTGGCGACATCGAGGATGTTCGCGTCCGGCGCGACTTTGATGCCGATGAACACCGAACGCTTGCCGCTGAACGCGACATTGAAGTCGTAGTTGTCGGCGCCGAGCACCACGTTCGCGACGTCTTCGAGGCGCACGATCGAGCCGTTCTTCTGCTTGACGACCAGCTGCTTGAACTCGTCGACGGAGTGCAGGTCCGTGCCCGCGTTCAGGTCGACGCTCACCATCTGCCCCTTGGTCGTGCCGAGCGTCGCCAGATAGTTGTTGTTGCCGAGCGCGGTGTAGACGTCCTGCGCTGTGACCCCGTGTGCGGCGAGACGCGTCGAATCGAGCCACGCGCGCAGCGCGAACTGCCGGCCGCCCAGCACTTCCGCCGTCTGCACGCCTTCGACCGAATCGAGCTTCGGCTTCACGACGCGCAGCAGATAGTCGGTGACGTTGTTGCTCGGCAGCACGTCGCTGTAGAAGCCCATGTACATCGCGTCGGTGGTCTGCCCGACTTCGACGGTCAGCACCGGCTGCTGCGCTTGCGGAGGCAACTGGTTGCGCACGGAGGCGATCTGCGTGTTGATTTCGGTCAGCGCGCGGTTCGAGTCGTAGTTCAGGCGCAGCGTCGCCGTGATGACCGAGGCGCCCGTGATGCTCGACGACGACAGATAGTCGATGCCCTGCGCTTGCGCGATCGCCGCTTCGAGCGGCTGCGTGATGAAGCCGGCGACGGTATCGGCGCTCGCGCCGTAGTAGGCCGTCGTGATCGTCACGACCGCGTTTTCGGTCTGCGGATACTCGCGCACTTTCAGCGCGACGAGCGAGCGCAAGCCGAGCACGAGGATCAGCAGGCTCACGACCGCGGCGAGCACGGGGCGGCGGATGAAGATGTCGGTGAAGTTCATCGCGCGGCTCTCGTTATTGTTCTTGCGGCGAAGGGTTCGGATTGTCGGCGGGCTGCACGCGGTTGTCGATGATGAGCGACGTGCCGTTCTTGAGTTTCAACTGTCCGCTCGTCACGACCTGCGTGCCTTCGGAAACGCCCTTCATGATCGCGACCTGATCGCCACGCGTCGGCCCTGGCGTCACGAACACCTGCTGCGCGACGGGTAGCACTTTGCCTTGCGCGTTCGGCCGGGTGCCGGGCTTGACGACGAACACCGTCGCGCCATACGGGTTGTAGGTGATGGCCGTTTGCGGCAGCGTCAGATAGCGCTCCTGCGTGCCCGCATCGATCTTCACGTTCGCGTACATGCCGGGCAGGAGCTTGCGTTCGTGGTTGTCGACGGTCGCTTCGATCTGCACGTTGCGCGTATTGCTGTCGACCTTCGGATTGATCGACAGAATCTTGCCGGCAAACGTGCGTCCGCTGAACGCGCTCGTGTCGACGATCACGGTCTGGCCGATCTCGAGCTGTCCGAGCTGCTGCTGCGGGAGATAGAAGTCGGCGTAGATCGGATCGACAGCTTGCAGCGTGACGATCGCGTCGCCCGGGTTGAGGTACTGCCCAGGGTTGACCGTCGTGATGCCGAGGCGCCCCGCGAACGGCGCGCGTATCGTTTTCTTGTCGACGAGCGCGGCCTGCTGCGCGACCAGCGCTTTCTTGTTGCGCAAGTCGGCTTCGTCAGCGTCGAGCTGGGCCTTTGCGATCGCCTTGATGTCGTACTGCGCTTTGTCGCGGGTGTAGACGGTCTGCGAGAGGTCCGCCTGTGCCTTCAGCGATTGGAGCAGCGCGACGTCGTTGTCGGCGTTGAGCCTGACGAGAACTTGCCCGGCCTTCACGTCCTGGCCGGAATTGAACGCGATCTCGCGCACGAGGCCCGCGACTTCCGTCGTCACGTCGACGCCGCGTACCGCGCGCAGGCTGCCGACCGCCACGAGCTGCGGCTGCCACGACTGGAAGCCCGCCGTGATCGCCGTGACCGTCTCAGGCGGCGCCGCATTCGACGCCATGAACTTCGCGAACATATGCGCACGGAACAGGTTGAAGCCGACCAATGCGCCGAGCAGCAAGCCGACGCAGAGCAGCATGATTGTCATTCGCTTGGCCAACGGTCGCTTCTGGTTCATCGTCGATTCCTTGCTCGGCGTGGGGCGAAGTCCCTGTTAGATGTAACGGTGCGCGTGGGTGCTTATTCCTTATTCGTGAAGCAGGTGGTACTGGTGATGCGACAGACAACAACGTTGCCGGACCGCGGTCAATGCGGCGTTTCGGCGGCGGCTTCCGCAGGCGGCGCGTTCCACCAGCCGCCGCCGAGCGCCTGGAACAGCGCCGCGGTGTCCGCATAACGCGACGCCTGGGCCTGCGCGAGACTCACGACGGTTTGCTGGTACTGGCGCTGCGCATCGAGCAGCGCGAGATAGCTCACGCCGCCGACGCGATACTGGCCGCGCGTGAGCGTGAGCGAATCGCTGGCGGCGCGCCACGCTTCGGTCTGCGCCTTGAGACCGGTCGCGTCGTGATCGAGCGCGCGCAGCGAATCGGCGACGTTCTCAAACGCGAGCAGCACCGTCTCGCGATACTGCGCATTGGCTTGGTCAAATGCGTCGACGGCGGCGCGTTTCTGCGCGCGCAGTTGCCCGCCCTGGAAGAGCGGCTGCAGGAGGCCCGCGCCGAGGCTCCAGATCGTGTTCGCTTGCTGGAACGCGCCGGCAGGCGTGAGCGCCTCGGTGCCGTAGCTCGCGGACAGCGTGATCTGCGGATACATCGCGGCGGTCGCCACGCCGACCTGCGCGCTCGCCTGATGCAGCAACGCCTCGGACGCGAGGATGTCGGGCCGTTGCTTGACGAGCGACGACGGCAGCGTCACGGGCAGCGTCTGCGGCAGCGTGAACATCTCGAGCCGGAATTCGGGCAGCGCGGGGTCGCTCGGCAGCATGCCGGCCAACACCGCGAGCTGATGACGCGTTTGATCGAGCGATTGAGCAAGCGGCGGCAGCGTCGCGCGCGTTTGCGCAAGCAGCGTCTGCTGCGCAAGCACGGGGGTCTTGGCCACGCCGCCGAGTTCGAACTGCTGGTTGAGCACTTGCAGTTGCTGGTCTTCGTCCGTGGCGATGCGCTCGGTGGCGTCGATCTGTGCGCGCAGCGACGCTTCCTTGACGGCCGCCGTGACGATGTTGGCCGTGAGGGCGAGATAGGCGCCCTGCAATTGATAGCGCTGGTAGTCGATCTGCGCGGCGAGCCCTTCGAGCTGGCGGCGCGCGCCGCCGAACACGTCGAGCTTGTACGAGACGTTCACCGACGCGTTGTAGAGATTCAAGTAGTCGACGACACCCGGCTCGCCGAACGTGACGCCGTTGAATTTTTCGCGTTGCGCGCCGAGCTGTGCATTGACGCTTGGCAAGAGCGAGCCGCCGAATTGCGCGCGGTAGTTTTCGTGGGCTTGCCGCAAGACGGCTTGCGCCGAGGCGATGTTCGGACTGTTCGTGAGCGCCTGGCGGATCAGCGTATCGAGCGGCTCGCAATGAAAGAGGGTCCACCACTCGGCGGGAATGTCCTGGCCGGGCGCGAAGCGCTGCGGCACGCCCGCGGCGCCGGGCGCGGAGGCCGTCTGCTCGGGCAGCGGCGCGACCGTGTAGTGGTCCGTTGGCGGTGCAGCCGGTGATCGATAGTCGGGGCCGACCATGCAGCTGGTGAGCGCAACGCAGCACACGCCGGCGCAGCACAGCGCGGCGCCATGGCGGGCAATCCAGCGGGTACGCGGAGTAGGAGCCATCGTCGATCCAGCCTTTTGGGGATGATCGGGCACGCGCTAAATCATATCTCCGAAGAAAGACTTTGACACGTGACCATATGGTCACCTATCATCGATCGCATGGACGACGTATTCCGAGCACTCGCGGACCCGACGCGCAGAAGCCTGCTCGACGAGCTATTCAAGCAAGACGGGCAGACGCTGAGCGCGCTGGAGGCCCGCGTGCCGATGACGCGCTTCGGCGTGATGAAGCACCTGAAGGTGCTCGAAGAGGCGCACCTCGTGGTGACGCGCAAGCACGGGCGCGAAAAGCTGCATTTCCTGAACGCCGTCCCGATCAGGCTCATTCACGACCGGTGGGTGAGCAAATTCGCCGAGCCTTGGGTCGCCGCGCTGAGCGACCTCAAGCACGATCTGGAGGAAAGGAAGATGGAGAAGGTCTACGAGATTTACATCAAGACGACGCCGGAACGCCTGTGGGAAGCCATCACCAACACCGAGATGCGGGCCAAGTACACGTTCGGGGTGCGCGTCGTGTCGGAGTTCGCGCCGGGCTCCAGCTATGTCGGGCTCGCGCATGCACCGGGCGCGCCGGGTGCGCAGGGTCAAGCCGGCGAGCTGACCATCGTCGAAGGCGAGAATCTGGAAGTCGATCCGCCGCGCCGGCTCGTGCAGAGCTTCCGCGCGCTATGGAGCGATGACGTGAAGAGCGAAGGCACTTCGCGCGTGACGTGGGAGATCGAGCCGGTCGGAGATTCGTGCAAGCTCACGGTCATTCACGATCAACTGCGCGAAGGCGCGAACGCCGAGCTTTATGGCGGCTGGCCGATGGTGCTGTCGGGTCTCAAGACGCTGCTCGAAACCGGCGAGCTGTTGACGACGCCCGGGTCGCTGCGTTATGTGTCCGGCGACGCGTCGTCGTGTCATTAGCCGTTAGTCATTAGCCGTTAGCGGTGGCGGGCCTTAAACGCAGCAGGTCGGCGGGCGTGCGGAATACCTCGGTCGGTTGATGACGCAACAGCGCATCCAGCGCCGTGTATCCCCACGCCACCGCGCCGAACTGAATACCGGCACGCTGAGCCGCTTCGGCGTCGCGGATTTCGTCGCCGATATAAATGGTCTCGGCCTTGTCCGCCTTGGTCGCGTGCAGGATTTGGCGCAAGCGGTATGGCTTGCCGAATAGCGGCGAGCCGCATTCGATCGCGGCGAGCTGATCGATCAGCGATGCGCCCACGACGGCGCTGACGTTGTCGATCGTGTTCGAGGTCGCGACGGCCAGCGAGATTTGTTGATCCGCCATCGCGTGCAGCGTTTCCACGATGTCCGGAAACGGCCGCACTTCGTGGATTCTTTCGCGCATGATCGCCCTGAAGTCCGATATCACGGCGGGCACGCGCCAAATCGGCAGCTCGAGCTCGCGGAGGATATCGGCGGCGCCCATCTGGCGCAGCGTGTGCTCCTCGTCTTTAGCGATTTGCCGGAACTGATGCCTTGCGGCGAGGGTGTTGATCGAGTCGACGAAGACCGGATAGGTGTCGGCGAGCGTGCCGTCGAAATCGAAGATGGCGAGTTTGACTGTCATGGGTTTCCCGAGCGATGCGCGATTATGCAGGCATTCCGACTGCTCAGTCGAATCGATCGACACGGCGGAAATTGCCAGTGGGGCGGCACACATAGACAAGGGCGATACACAGCGGCGCTCGTTAAGCTGAAATATCTGGGGACACTACCAAAAACGCTGAGGCTCTTGCGATGTCAATGGCCGCATTCTCATTCTGGTTATCGGCCGTGATGGCCGGCGCAGGAATCGGCACGTCGAATCTGTTCGGCACGCTGTTCGATTGGTCGGCGGTGCTCCTCTTGCTCCTGACGTTCTTTTTCGAACGGGTCACTAACGAGTGATTGATCTAGAGCCTCGGTTTGGCCGCGATGAAGCGGATAAAGGTCAGAGGATAGGGACGACCGGAATCCCGCGATGCCGTGGCGTGGGCAAATCCTGTTCCGTTGCAATCAGAAGCTCGCTTTGAGCGTGGCGCCGTATCCCTTTGACCACCGATTCCTCAAAGAACCACCAACGCGATGACTTGCCGGCGCCGACCACGATCAGGTCTGCGCCGAGAGCGCTCGCGGCCTTGGCGACCGCTTGAGCGACGGTCATGCCTTGCGGCGGGAGCGCCATCGCTTGCATCGTTGCATCGATGCCGGCGCGGCTTAGTCGTTCTTCGCAATGGGCTACGACAGTTTGCGAATGATCGACGACGGCCGCGAGCGTCTGCCCAAGATCGTGGTGTGCCGCGGCAACGGCCCACCATGGCATGTCATCGACGACGTGCAGCGCCGTGAGACGCGCGCCGTGCGCCTTGGCCCTGGCGATGCCGGCCTGAAGCGCGGTCTCGCTAAGACTCGTGCCGACTGCGACGAGAATGTGCTTGTACATATCGAACGTCTCCGTGATGGGTTTGAGTTTCGGCGGCGTCTCGTGCATGAGGGCGCGCGCTGACACGGAGGCATCATCGGCGGCGAGAATTAGGCTTGAATGAGGGCGCGGAATCGGAGGTGTCCGGTATCACCGGCTTCCTCCATTTGATCGATGGCCCCGTCATTCCGGTGGCAACCGATCCAATCCGCGCGACCGCCGCAGTTGATCGAACGCGTTTTCAGTGAGCGTTTCGCGCGCACTCTTGGCCGCGAAGAAGCCCTTGCTGAGCCAATGCCCGACTATCACCAGCGCGTAGCCCAGGGCGCCTGTCATTCGCGTCCACACGGAGTTCCGTCGAGCCAGCGCGGCGACGGAACTCACCGCATCGGTCGTGGCGTTGTCGAGCTCGACGAACAAGAAATCGGCAAACCAATGGAGCCCTCGCTCGTGGGGATTCGACGTTCTGCGTTCGAGTTCCGGAAACTCCGGTATCAGCGATTGATTGCTGACACGGATGAAGGGCGGCGTGCCGGTCCGGGCCGCGCCGCCGCTGGAGATGGCGACGCCAATGCTGTTGGCGTGGTCCGTTCTTGCGCCAAGCGACCCAAGCTCCCACTTGTCCTGCAGGTATTTCAGCAAGCTGCAATGGTCGAATCTTTGGTGGCAGGGATGGGGCGCGCACCACGGGGTCACCAGAATCGCCGGCACGCGCACGCCGAGTTGCGTGAAGCTGAACGCGCCCGTGTGCGTATCGGGAGGCGTGGCATCCGTCGGCGGGACGACATGGTCGAAGAAGCCGCCATGCTCGTCGTACAGCACGACGAGCAACGTCGTTTCCCAAAGCTTCGGGTTGGAACGGATCGCATTGTAGGTATCGGCGATCAGCTTCTCCGCCTTCATGATGTTGTGCGGCGGGTGGTCGTCGTTTTGCGCCTGGCCGAAATACTTGGGCTCGATGAGGACAAACTCGGGAAAGGTGCTTTCGTCGGCTGTGGCGTCGTCGAAGAATGAATCGAATGAATGGTAATTCGCGAGGTTTTCGCGTTCCCTTTGATTCACGAGCAGCAAAGACGCGGGGAAATCGTAGAAATACACTCTCCAGCTTTTTTGTTTTTCATTGAGCCGATCGAAGATCGTCTTCTGCGTTTGCTCGGTGTACCACTTGGGTTCGAGCGCATTGATTCCCGCCGGCATCGCGACTTCGCCCATCGATGTGCCCGATAGCGCGAAAAAGCGGTTGGGCCAGGTCGGGCCCGGCAGCGAAGAAAACCATCGATCGCAAATCGTGAATTGGCGGCCCAAGGTGTGCAGCGCGGGCAGGAAATCGAGCGGGTAATACCCCATGATGTCCTGGCGCTGGGCCTGGCTGCTGCGTGGATAGTGGCGCGTGAAATTGCGCACGAATCCGCTGTTGTTGCCTGCGAGCTGTTCGAGCACGTCCGGATGTTCGTGCAACGGGTCCAGCTTCATTTGACGCTCTTGCGTCGGTTCGAGACGAAAGGATTTGCCGTGGCCGTCGTCGTTGAGGGTCGCGCGCCCGTTCTTGATGCCGTCGAGATCCTCATGCACGGCGTCGAGCGATCCGAGCATTTGATCGAACGAGTGGTTCTCCATCAAGAGCAATACGACGTGCTTGATAGGATCGGTTTTCGTATTGTTTGCTGCGTTGTCGCCGTTTTTCACGTCATCTCGCACGTCACTCATCTCATCTCCTTCTCGGGAATTTTGGAGAAAAGCATCGACTGCACTGCGCGTTTATCGATCAAACGTCTGAATATTAGCC
Organism: Trinickia camelliae; assembly: GCF_053525655.1. Taxonomy (NCBI): domain Bacteria; kingdom Pseudomonadati; phylum Pseudomonadota; class Betaproteobacteria; order Burkholderiales; family Burkholderiaceae; genus Trinickia; species Trinickia camelliae. The sequence goes on along the minus strand of NZ_JBCHAA010000015.1, from coordinate 124,644 downwards.
GTCAATCAGTGCGAGCGGGAGAGTGGGGACGTGGAAATGACAATGCGGCCGCTGCGCCATTCGATGGCGTAGCGGCCGCATTCTATTGCGTTGCTTATTGACGTTACTTAAGCGGCAGCGTCCAGCTTGCGTGCCTGACGGTACTCGTTCATCAACCGCTTATGATCGAGCGCTGCCTTCTGCACCGCGCGCTCTTTCACATGACCGTAGCCGCGAATATCGTCGGGCAGGTTCGCCAGCTTGAGCGCGGCGTCGAGCTTGGCCTGATCCAGCGAGGCGCAGAATTCGTCGACCATCGCGATGTAGTCTTCGATCATCGCGCGCTCGTTGCGGCGCTCTTCGGTCTTGCCGAAGAAGTCGAACGCCGTGCCGCGCAAGCCCTTCAACTTCGCGAGCATGCGGAATGCCGGCAGCATCCATGCCCCGTAGCGCTGCTTCACGAGATGCCCGTGCTCGTCGCGCTTCGCGAAAAGCGGCGGTGCGAGATAGAAGGAGAGCGTGTAGTCCTTGCCGGGCTCGCCTTCGAATTGCGCGCGCAGCTTGTCGAGGTAGGCAGGATCGGCATAGAGGCGCGCGACTTCGTATTCGTCCTTGTACGCCATCAGCTTCGCGAGATTGCGTGCGACAGCTTGCGTGAGCGGCAGAGAAGGGCGCTTTGCGTCCGATCGATCGCCGCCGGCAAGCTGCGTTTCCTTGGCTTGGATGCGATCGATCACGCTGCGATAGCGCGCCGCGTAAGCCGCGTTCTGATATCCGGTCAGCAGTTGTTCGCGTTCGGCGACGAGCTGATCGAGCGATTCAACGGGCTTGAACGCGATCACCTGTTGCGTCGCTTTACGCGGCGCGAACGCTTCGATGGCTTCGGCGCCATGCTGCGCGACGTAACGGCCCCAATCGAACGCAAGACGGTTCTTCTCGATCGACACGCCGTTCAATTCGATCGCTCGCATGAAGCTCGCGAGTTCGAGCGGCAGCCAGCCCTTTTGCCACGCGAAGCCGAGCAGCAGCGGATTGGCGTAGATCGTGTCGCCGAGCAGCGTCAGCGCGAGCGCGTTCGCATCGATGAAGGTGCAGCCCTCGCCAATGCCCGTGCGCAGATCCTGTTCGGTCTGCGCGCCCGGGAACGTCCACTTCGCGTTGCGCACGAAGTCGGCGGTCGGCGTGGCGCCGCTGTTGATCGCGGCGTTCGTCACGCCGAACTGCGTGCGCGACAGCACGTCGAGCGATGCCGACACGATCGCGTCGCAGCCGATCACGAGACGCGCTTCGCCGGTGGCGATCCGCGTCGCGTGCAGCGCGTCCGGGGAGGCGGCGACTTGCACGTGGCTCAGCACGGCACCGCCTTTTTGCGCGAGGCCGGCCATGTCGAGCACGGTCACGCCTTTCTTCTCCAGATGCGCGGCCATGCCGATCAAGCCGCCGATCGTCACGACACCCGTGCCGCCGACGCCCGTCACGAGAATCCCGTACGGTTTCGCCAGCGCGGGCAGGGTGGGTTTCGGAAGCGTTGCGAAGTCGGGCAGCACGGCTTTGTCGCCGATCGCAGCTTGGGGCTTGCGAACCTGCGCGCCTTCCGCGGTCACGAAACTCGGGCAAAAGCCCTTCACGCACGAGAAGTCCTTGTTGCACGACGATTGGTTGATCTTGCGCTTCGCGCCAAGCGGCGTCTCGAGCGGCTCGACCGACAAGCAATTCGATTGCACCGAGCAATCGCCGCAGCCTTCGCAGACAGCGTCGTTGATGAACGCGCGCTTGGCCGGGTCCGGGTACGTGCCGCGCTTGCGGCGGCGGCGCTTTTCGGTCGCGCAGGTCTGGTCGTAGATCAGCACGGTGGTGCCCGCGATCTCGCGCAGCTCGCGCTGCATCGCGTCGAGCCGGTCGCGGTGGTGGACGGTCACGCCGCTGGGCAGCGCGACAGTCGCGTCGTATTTCTCGGGCTGATCCGTCACGATGACGATCTTCTTCGCGCCTTCTGCAAAGACTTGATGCGCGATCTGAGGCACGGTCAAGATGCCGTCGACAGGCTGACCGCCCGTCATCGCCACGGCATCGTTATACAAAATCTTGTAGGTGATGTTCGCGTTCGCGGCAATCGATGCGCGGATCGCGAGCAGACCCGAGTGGAAGTAGGTGCCGTCGCCGAGATTCGCGAACACGTGCTTGTCGCCCGCGAAATGCATCTGGCCGAGCCACGCGACGCCTTCGCCGCCCATCTGGCTGAACGTCTCGGTCTTGCGGTCCATCCAGATCGTCATGTAATGGCAGCCGATGCCCGCCAGCGCGCGCGAGCCTTCGGGCACGTTCGTCGACGTGTTGTGCGGACAGCCCGAGCAGAACCAGGGCTTCCGTTCGACCGTCACGCGCGGCTTGGCCGCTTCGCGTTCTTTCGCTTCGATGATCGCGACGCGCGCGACGATGCGCGCACGCACGTCATCGGGCAGATCGGCTTTGGCGAGCCGGCGCGCGATCGCCTTCGCGATCAGCGCGGGCGACAGCTCATAGTGCGCGGGCAGCAGCCAGTCGCCGCGCGGCACCGACCATTCGCCGCCTTCGTTGTCGCGCTCGTCGAACTTGCCGTAGATCTTCGGGCGTACGTCCTCGCGCCAGTTGTACAGCTCTTCCTTCAGCGCATATTCGAGGATCTGGCGCTTCTCTTCGACGACGAGAATCTCTTCGAGACCGGTCGCGAACGCGCGCGCGTCCTGCGCGTCGAGCGGCCATACGCAGCCCACTTTCAGCACGCGCAAGCCGATGCGCGAGCAGGTATCGTCGTCGAGGCCGAGGTCGACGAGCGCCTGACGCACGTCGAGATACGCCTTGCCCGCCGTCATGATGCCGAAGCGCGGCGTCGGCGAATCGAGCACGATCCGGTTCAGCTTGTTGGCGCGCACGTAGGCGAGCGCGGCATACCACTTGTGATCGAGCAGACGCGCTTCCTGCGCGAGCGGCGCATCGGGCCAGCGAATGTTCAGGCCGCCTGCGGGCATTTGATAATCGGTCGGTGTGACGATTTGCACGCGGTCGGGATCGAGGTCGATCGAGGCGGTCGACTCGACCACGTCGGTCACGCACTTCATCGCGACCCAGAGGCCCGAGTAGCGGCTCATCGCCCAGCCGTGCAAACCGAAGTCGAGGTACTCCTGCACGTTCGACGGATACAGCACGGGAATGCCGGCCGCGATGAACGCATGCTCGGACTGATGCGCGACCGTCGACGACTTCGAGGCGTGGTCGTCGCCCGCGAGCACGAGCACGCCACCTTTCGGATCGGTGCCCGCGGAATTCGCGTGCTTGAAGACGTCGCCGGTGCGGTCGACGCCGGGACCCTTGCCATACCACATGCCGAAGACGCCATCACGCTGCGCGTTCGGCCACAGATTGAGCTGCTGCGACCCCCAGACCGCGGTGGCGGCCAGATCTTCGTTGATGCCGGGCTGGAACACCACGTCGTTCGCGTGCAGATGCTTCTTCGCTTTCCACAGCGCCTGATCGACGCCGCCGAGCGGCGAGCCGCGATAGCCCGAGATGAAGCCGGCCGTATTCAATCCCGCGCGGCGATCGCGCTCCTTTTGCAGCATCGGCAGACGGACGAGCGCTTGCGTGCCGCTGATATAGACGCGGCCTTTTTCGAGCGTGTACTTGTCGTCGAGCGTGACTTCGGGAAGGGTAGCGGATGACGCGAGCGCGTCGCGCTGTTCGGGGGATAGGGGCGCATTCATGCCTGATGTCTCCGGTCAAGGCAATATTGGGACGGAGTATAGGAAGCCGGCTACCTATCGTAAAATCACAAATAAATAACTCGGGTATCTGAAAAACGCATGGCTAAGGACGTCACGCTGCGCCAGCTGCGCTACTTCGTTGCCGCCGCCCAGACGGGGCAGTTCTCGATGGCCGCCACCGACGAGCACGTATCGCAATCGGCGATCACGAATGCGGTTCTGGCCCTCGAAAGCGCGCTCGGCACGCGCCTGTTCGAGCGCTTGCCGCAGGGCGTCGAGCTCACGCCCGACGGCCAGGATTTCTATCACCACGCGCGGCACGTGCTCGATTCGGTGCGTGATGCGATGCACAAACCGCGCTTTCGCTCGCACGACTTGCACGGCACCGTGCGGATCGCGGCGTCGTACGTGATGCTCGGGTATTTTCTGCCGGAGCTGTTTGCGCGTTTTCGGGCGAGCTATCCGGATGTCGAAATCGATCTGCGCGACGTCGATCGGCCTGCAATTGAAGAGGCGGTGCTCAACGACGAGGTCGATCTGGGCGTCACGATTTTGTCGAACGTCGAGCGCATTTCGCGTTTCGGTCACCAGGTGCTGATGCGCTCGCGGCGTCAGCTATGGGTGGCGCCGACGCATCCGCTCGCGCAATTGCGCACGCCGTCGCTCAAGGACATCGCGCAGCACCCCTATATCCTGCTGACCGTCGACGAAGGCGAGCAGTCGATGCTGCGCTACTGGGCCAAGAAGCGCATGACGCCGAACATCGCGTTTCGCACGAGTTCGATGGAGGCGTTGCGCGGGCTCGTGGCCTACGGGTTCGGGGTGACCGTGCTGTCGGATATGGTGTTTCGGCCTTGGTCGCTGGAAGGCAAGCGGATCGAAGCCAGGCCGGTGGTCGATGCGATTCCGCAGATGGATGCGGGGATGCTGTGGAGGAAGGACGCGCAGATGAGCGCGCCCGCGCAGGCGATGCAGCAGTTCTTGATTCATGCGTGCGGGAGCTGAGATGGAGCTCCGGCATCTTCGCTATTTCGTCGCCGTCGCCGAATTGCGCAGCGTACGCGCGGCGTCCGAACAATTGCACGTGACCCAGCCCGCGATATCGCGGCAAATCCAGGACCTCGAGGACACGATTGGCGCGGCGCTGTTCGAACGCACGCCGCGCGGTCTCAAGCTGACCGATGCGGGCGTAGCCTACTTGGCCGAGGCGCGTGAGATTCTCGAGCGCGTCGATGCCGCGAATCGACTTGCGCGTCGTATCGCGTCCGGCGTGCAGGGGCATCTGCGCATCGGTTTCGTGGAAAACGCGGCGTGGAGCGGCATCGTCTCCGGCGCATTGAGCGCGTTCGAACAGGCCGTGCCGCAGGTGTCGCTCGAACTCCAGCCGATGAATACGCCGGAGCAACTCGAGGCGATTGCGGCGGGGCAGCTCGACGGCGGCTTTTGTTATCGCTTTGGCAGGTCGCCCGAAGGGATCGCGAGCGTGCCGGTGCTCGAACAGAACATTGTGCTGGCCGTGCCGGAATCGTGGACGCTCGGCCAAGCGGGGGCCGTCGCCGCGAGTGAGCTGACGGGGGTGCCGTTTGTCGTGTTTCCGCGCCGCGTTTATCCGGCGTACTACGACCGGTTGCTGTCGGCGTGCGCCGAACGCGGGCTCACCCTCGATATCCGGCAGGAAGCCGCGACGGAAACGGCGATCCTCTCGCTCGTCTGCGCAGGGATGGGCGCCGCGATCGTGAATGCCGCGAATCGCGATCGTCCGCCGGCGCGGGTGCGGTTTGTCGAACTGCGGGATCTGTCGGTGCCGCTGCCGCTCGAATTCTGCTTCGCGGCTAACGGGACCAACGCCGCGCTCAGCAGGTTCGTCGAACACCTCGAATAGCCAGCGCACAAGCGTCGGAAGCGCGCGGCGAAATGCGATGCCTCCAAGGCATCGCCCGCCGCAGAAAACGGCATTAGCCAGGCATGTTGTGCTCGGCGATAGTCACGACAACGCTTCAGCGCGCCAATCCTTTCGACAAAAGCACATCGCCATGAAAGACATTCCCCTTACCTATCGTGTCGGCGCGGCCACCATTACGCGGGTCGACGAAACCACCTTCGCACTCGCGCCCGACAGATTATTCGCGGACTGGGACGACGCCGACGGCCGCGAGTTGGAAGAACACCTCGCGACGGCCAGCCTCGACCTCGTCAATCGGCGCGTACCGTTGCGAACGCACTTGTGGGTGGTCGAAGTCGACGGTCTGACGGTGGTCGTCGATACGGGGATCGGCAACGGGAAGACGCGACCGTTCAACTCGCTGTTCGACCGGCTCGACAACCCCGTGCTCGAGCGCCTCGAAGCGGCGGGCTTTCGGCGCGAGCAAGTGGACTATGTGCTGCTGACGCACTTGCATGTCGATCACGTCGGCTGGAACACGCATTGGCACGATGGCCGTTGGGCGCCTGTCTTTCCGAATGCCACGTATGTCTTCAGCCAGCGCGAGCGCGACTACTTTGCGACGCCGCAAGGAGAGGCACGGCGCATGGTGTTCGAGGACAGCGTCTTGCCCGTCATCGAAGCACAGCAGGCGCGTGCGGTGCCGGATGCGGGGGAGGAGATCGTCGACGGCATCCGTTTTCTGCCGACGCCGGGCCACAGCATTGGACATATGGCCATCGAAATTCGCTCGCAGGGAGAGACCGCATTGTTTTCGGGCGACGTGATGCATAGCCCGTTGCAGGTCTATCGTCCGCAGTGGAATTCGACCTTTTGCCTCGATCAAACGTTGGCGCGGGAATCGCGGCAATGGCTGCTCGAACACGCGGTGAACACGGGGGCGGCGGTCTTTGCCGCGCATTTTCCGGAGGCGTCGGCGGGTACGGTGCACGAGGGCGGAAAGGGCTTCGAATGGCGCTATGTGAAGAGCGGTCCAGGCTGAGATCCTTGCTCCCTGGAAGCGTCACTGCGAGGCCTTCAGAAACGGTGTCTATGATATTGTCGAGAGCCCGCCTCGGGTCATGAGGTTGCGGTCGGTCTGTACAGCTGAGTTCACATATGCACGAGCGGGTCTGATCAACTCTTCAAGCGGGCATGCAACGATGAACACAAGAATCGGCAAGCTACCCTCGCAAGTGAAAGAAAAACTAGCCAAGTTCGACCGCAGAGTGCTTGTGCTCCAGGGTGGCGGAGCATTGGGCGCTTATCAAGCCGGCGTATTCGAAGGCGCTGCGGCATTGGGCTTTGCGCCCGACTGGGTCGCCGGCATATCGATCGGGGCAATCAACGCGTCGCTGATTGCTGGCAACCCGCCGGAGCGCCGCGTCGAACGGTTGCGCGAGTTTTGGGAGCGCGCGTCGGCGCGCAGCGCATTCATGCCGCCCGCCGCGCTAGACCCCATGCGGCAATACTTCAACGCGCTCAGTGCGGCGTCGGCAGTCGCGCTCGGCGTGCCGGGCTTTTTCGTGCCGCGCGTCATGCCGCCCTTCATGGCGCACCCCGGCGACCCGTCATCACTGAGTTTCTACGACACGCAGCCGTTGAAATCGACGCTCGAGGAACTGGTCGACTTCGATCTCATCAACAGCAAGCGCGTGCGTCTTTCGCTGGGCACCGTCAATGTCCGGTCGGGGGCGTCGGTCTATTTCGACAATACGAAGACCAAGATCGGCCCCGAACACGTGATGGCCAGCGGTGCGCTGCCGCCCGGCTTTCCGCCTATCCACATCGACGGCGAGTGGTACTGGGACGGCGGGATTTCGTCCAATACGCCGCTTTGGTACGTCGTCGACGAAAACTACCGGCAGGGCGCGCTGGTCCTGCAAATCGATGTGTTCAGCGGCGCGGGTGAACTGCCGCAGAATATGCAGCAGGTGCAGGAGCGCATGAAAGACATCCAATATGCGAGCAAGTCGCGCTTCGGCTCGGCGCGCATCAAGGAGATCGAGGACATGCGCGGCTCGCTGCGCCGCGTGCTCGAGAAGCTCCCTGCGGAGCTTCGCTCCGATCCCGATGTGCAACGGCTTACCGAGGTCAGCACGCGAGGGGCGGTGGCGCTGGTCCACTTCACCAATCGCCACAATACGCACTCGTCCGACTTCAAGGATTACGAGTTCTCGCGGGCCACCATGACCGAGCTGTGGGAAGGGGGCCTTAGCGACGTGCGCGGCGCGATCGAGCGGGAGGAATGGCACAACGTCGTGGAACTCGCCGAGGGGATCCGAATCTTCGACTTTACCCCCGTGGGTCCAACGTATTAGGAGCGTGCGCGGAGCGCCGGCGAGAAGGGGCGTCCCACTTAGTGGTCGCGCCGTTGATAGTCCTTGACAGGCCAAATGCCGCTTACCAGACTTGATTTGGTCGGTCTGGTACACATTTTGTCGACGGGGGAGACATCGATGAAAAGTATGCGGAAAGCTCTGCAGTCCACCGTAGTCGCAACGCTGTTTGCGGTTGCACTCTCTACGCAAGCCATTGCGGCAGGCCCCAAAGTGCTGAGCGGTCCAGGTGCGGATGCGGCTTGTTTCAAGCCGGAATCCGCCAGCACGAGATTCTTCCAGTGGCCTGCAAAGCACGGTCCTTACCGGATCGCGCTGGTGAACGGATTCATCGCCAATGACTGGCGTGTCCAGATGATCCGGGTCGCCAAAGCCTACGTCGCTCAACCCGCGGTGAAGGCCGACATCAAGGAATTCAAAGTCGTCTCTGTCGGCCAGGACATCGCCGCGCAAATCGCCGCCGCCGACAATTTCATCGACCAGGGCTTCGACGCGATCATCATCGACGCCAACAACTCCGCAGCCTTCAAGGGCGTGGTGCACAAGGCGAATGAAAAGGGCGTGGTGGTCGTGTCATTCGACAACGTGATCGACAGCCCGGACCAGATCTCGGTCAACGTGAACCAGACCGGCCTCGGCGAGATGGCCGCCACCTTCCTGCTCAAGCAAGCCAAGAAGTCGGGCGACCTGACCTTCCTGCACGTGCGCGGGCCGTCCGGACAGCCGGTCGACCTCGCCCGCGACAAGGGCTTTCACGACGTGCTCAGCAAGTCGGGCCGCAATGTGAAGGTGGTCGACGTGATCGGCAACTGGGCGCCGGGCGATGCGCAGAAGGCCACTGCGGACGCGATCGCGGCAGGCGGCGTGTTCGACGGCATCTACGTTCAGGGCGGATCGCAGGGGACGGTTCAAGCGATGCTCGACGCCGGCAAGTTCAAGGCGCCGATCTCGGGCGAGACGGAGAACGCGTATCGCCAGCTCTGCGACAAGGCCGGCTTGACCTGCCAGTCCGGCGGCACCGGTCCGGCGCAGAGCGCGGTGGCCATCAAGACCGCGATCTCGGCGCTGCAGGGCAAAGTGATTCCGCAAAGCATCGCGCTACCCACCTCGGTCGACTACTCGCCGTTCACGGATGGCAAGAACGTGTTCCCCGACCTGCCGGGCAGCTTCTTTGCCGGCAACGACTTCCCGAGCTGCAATATCGGCTTCTCGGCCAACGAGATTGCGAAGCAGAGCGGCCAGAACAATTGATCGGATGCGCGGGGCGGGAAGAGCCGACGTCTTAACGAGCAGCAGGGAGAGCCTAGACGATGACCGAAGGGACGCCGGACCCGCTCCTGCGGGTGGAGGGGGTGTCGAAGCAATACGGCGGCGTTCGAGCATTGGAGGACGTGCAATTCGCCTGCCGCGCAGGCTCGATCCACGCGCTGCTGGGCGAGAACGGGGCGGGCAAGTCCACCTTCATCAAGATCCTTTCCGGCGTCGTGCAGCCTGACCGCGGCCGCATCTTTCTCGGCGGCGCGCCGGTCAGCTTCGCCACGCCCGGAGCGGCGGCCGATGCGGGGATCTCCTGCATCTTTCAGGAGCTGTCGCTGCTGCCCGATCTCACCGTGGCCGACAACATCGGCATCAGCCATCCGCCGCGCTGGTTCGGCATGATCGACCGCGCGGCGCAGCGGCGGCAGGCGCAGGAGATGCTGGCCCGGGTGGGCGGCGAGGACATCCATCCCGACGCGCCGGTGGGCGAGCTGCCGCTGTCGCGGCAGCAGATGGTGGAGATCGCCAAGGCCCTGGCGCGGCAACCGAGGGTGCTGATCCTCGACGAAGCGACCTCGGCCTTGACTTCGGCCGACGTCGCCAAGGTCTTCACGCTTCTGAAGCGTCTCCGGGCGGAAGGGCTGGCGATCATCTACATCTCTCACCGCATGCACGAGATCGCGGAGCTGGCCGACGATTGCACCGTATTCCGCAACGGCCGCTACATCGAGACTTTCACCGCTGGCACCCGCTCGGATGACGCCATCGTCGAAATGATGATCGGCCGGGAATACTCGAGCGCCTTCCCGCCGCTCGGCGGGACGAAGCGCGAGGGGAAACCGGCGCTCGCGGTCCGCCATCTTTCCTGGGCGGGAGAATTGAAGGATGTCTCGCTCGAGGTGCATCCGGGCGAAGTGGTCGGACTTGGCGGGCTCGATGGCCAGGGGCAGCGGCAGTTCCTGCTGGCGCTGTTCGGCGCGCTGATCGGCGTCGAGGGTGAGATCGAAGTGGCGGGTAAGCCCGTGAAGATCACGAGTCCCCGTCAGGCGAAGTCGCCCGCGCTCGGGCTGGCGCTGATTCCCGAGGACCGCAAGAACGAAGGGCTGATGCTGCCGATGACGGTGCGCGAGAATCTCTCTTTCGCCGCGCTCGATGCGGTGAGCCGGTTCGGCCGGATCGACCGCAAGGCCGAGCTTGCGCTGATCGATGCGCTGGTGCGCCAGCTGGCGATCAAGTCGGACGGGCTCGATGGTCCCGTGGCCGCGCTGTCGGGCGGCAACCAGCAGAAGGTGGTGATCGGCAAGTGGCTGATGACGAAGCCGCGCATCGTGCTGCTGAACGATCCGACGCGAGGGATCGACGTCGGCACCAAGCAGGAGATCTATCAGCTGCTGCGGCGGCTGGCGGAGCAGGGCACCGCAGTGCTCTTCTATTCGACGGACTACGACGAGCTGATCGGTTGCTGCGACCGCGTGGCCATCTTCTACGACGGCTCCGTCAGCCGGATGCTGCAGGGCGCCGAGCTGACCGAGCATAACCTGGTGGGCGCCGCGCTGAACCTGGCATCGTCCGCGAACCGGCCTGCTTCGAATGCCGCGTAAATGCCCGCGTAACCTGACCATCGCCAAACGAGGAAGACCATGACGGGCAGACCGCGCGGGGGCTATTGGCGCTACTGGTTCGCGGCGCAGCGCGGCGCGCTGATCGCCATCGCCATTTTCGTGGCGATGTTCGCCGTGTACGGCGCGGCCCAACCGATCGGGCTTTCCGCCGATGTCGTCAACACGGCGGCGAACAAGGGCGCGCTGCTCGCACTCGTGGCCATGGCGCAGACGTTGCCGGTGCTGACCGGAGGGCTCGACCTTTCGGTCGGCATGACCTTCATGCTGGCCAACTGTCTGGCATCGACCATCGTGATCGGCGGTCCGGCGACGACTGCGCTCGGCATCGTCGGCGTGCTGGCGGCGGGCCTGCTGTGCGGGCTGGTGAACGGGTTGATCGTCGTCTATGGCCGATTGCAGCCGCTGATCGCCACGCTTGCGACCAGCGCGATCTATTTCGGCATCGCCCTCGCGCTGCGTCCGCAGCCGGGCGGCGACATCAACGGCGATTTCGCCGATTTGATGACGCGCTCGACCTTTGGCGTGCCGTCCTCCGCGCTGCTGATTCTGGGCGCTGTCGTTTTCGTCTGGATCCCTTACCGGAACTCCACGCTGGGGCGGGCCGCCTATGCGGTGGGGTCGTCGGAACAGGCGGCCTATATGTCGGGTGTCCCGATCGCGCGGGCGAAGCTCTGCGCCTATACGCTCGCGGGGCTGTTCGCCGCGCTGGGCGGGCTGCTGCTGACCTGCATTACGTTTTCCGGCGAAGCGCGCGCCGCGCTCGGCGGCGACTACACGCTGAACTCGATCGCAGCGCTGGTGATCGGCGGCACTTCGCTCTTCGGGGGCGTCGGCGGCGTGGTCGGCTCGATCTTCGGGGCCTTCGTGATGCGGACGGTGGGCGATCTGCTCGTCGTGTTCAATATCAATCCGGTGCTGCAGCCGCTCTTCGTCGGGATCGTTCTGCTGTTCGCGGTCAGCCTCGGCTCGCTGCGCCTGCTGCGCGTTCGCAACAAGCTGGACCTCTTTCGCTAATGCTGCCCATGCCTCGCTCCCTGCCCAAGATCGACGCCGCGACGCTGATCGCCTTCGGCTGCATTCTGCTGCTGCTCTTGTTGGGCGCCGTGGCCAAGCCGGGCTTTCTATCCGTCGAGTACCTGGCCCAGCAGCTTCAAGTGGCCTCGTTCCTCGGCACGATCGCGACGGGCGAGATGATCGTGATCCTGATGGGGCAGATCGACTTGTCGATTCCGTGGACGATCGCCATCGGCGGCATGATGGCCACCGGCGCTTCGGGAATCCTCGGGCCCGCACTCGGCGGCCCGCTCGCCATCCCCTTCGGGATCTTCTGCGGTTTCCTGGTGGGGGTGGTGAACGGCCTGGGCGTGGCCTATCTGCGTGCGCCTTCGATGATCTTCACGCTGGGCATGAACGCCGTTGCCCAAGGGCTCATGGTCTATCACACCGGCGGCTTCGCGCCGCAGGATCGGGCCACGGAACTCATGGTCGCGGTCGCGAGCGGCCAGCTGATTCCCGGCGTTTCCAATCCCTTGCTCGTCTGGATCGCGCTCGGGGCCGGCACGGTCTACATGCTGACGCGCACCCGGCTCGGCCGCCAGATCTACGCGATCGGCAATCGGGAGCGGGCCGTGTTTCTATCCGGCGTAGACACCCGGCGTGTGACTCTGATCGCGTTTGCACTGTGCGGCGCTTGCGCGGCGGCTGGCGGCGTGATGCTGGCCGGTTGGGCGAATCGCTCCTATCAGGCGATGGGCGACCCCTATCTTTTACCCACCATCGCGGCGATCGTGCTGGGCGGCACCAATGTGCTCGGCGGCCGCGGCTCCTATCTCGGCACGATTGCCGGCGTGATTCTGATTACGCTGCTGCAATCGATCCTTTCCGTGCTGCAGCCGCAGGACTATTTCGCGGCAATCGGCATCAAGCTGCCTGCGGATGTCTTCCGCCAAGTGGTCTTCGGTCTGGTGATCATCGTGATGATGATGCTTTACGGGCGGGAGAAGGTGGTTCGGTAGCGGGCGCGGCTCATTTTCATCTGACAGGAAACATTCGATGACCTTAGACAATCCGACTGCCCGCGCGGCGCATGGCCCGCGCTACGTGATCGGGGTGGACGTGGGCACGGGCAGCGCCCGCGCCGGCATCTTCGATCCGGCGGGCGGCATGGTGGCATCGGCGAAGCACGACATCACCTTGTTTCGTTCGAGCGGCTCCATTGTCGAGCAGTCGAGCACCGAGATCTGGCGCGCCGTCTGCCGCGCCGTGCAGGACGCACTGGCGGCGGCCGCCATCGCGCCCGACGCGATCGCCGGCATCGGCTTCGACGCGACCTGCTCGCTGGTCGTGCTAGGCGAGGGCGGCCGGCCGTTGCCCGTGGGACCCACCGAAAACGCCGAGCGCGACATCATCGTGTGGATGGACCACCGCGCCGTCGATCAGGCGCAGCGCATCAATGACACCGGCCACGCCGTGCTCCGGTTCGTCGGCGGCACGATCTCGCCCGAAATGGAGACGCCGAAGCTGCTGTGGCTCCGCGAGCACCGTCCCGCTGTGTTCGAGGCGGCGTGGCAATTCTTCGATCTGACCGACTTCCTGACCTGGCGCGCGAGCGGCGATCTCGCGCGGTCCACGTGCACCGTCACCTGCAAGTGGACCTATCTCGCGCACGAACGGCGCTGGGACGAGAGCTATTTTCGGACCGTGGGACTCGGCGTCCTCGCCGACGAGGGGTTTGCGCGTATCGGGCAGCGCGTGGTCGAGCCCGGTACGCCGCTTGGGCGCGGGCTGACGCCGCAGGCCGCCGCGGACCTTGGCCTGCGCGCCGGCACGCCGGTGGCTGCGGGCGTGATCGACGCGCACGCCGGCGGCATCGGCACGGTGGGCGCCGACGGCGCGCCCGAGGCCTGTCTTGCTTACGTGTTCGGCACCTCGTCGTGCACGATGACGACCACGCGCGAGCGGGTCTTCGTGCCCGGCGTGTGGGGGCCGTATTTTTCGGCGATGGTGCCGCAGGCCTGGCTGAACGAAGGCGGGCAGTCCGTGGCCGGTGCGGCGATCGAGCGGCTCATCGCGATGCACCCGCTGGCTCGCGAGACGCAAGAACGCGCGGCGCAAGCAGGCCAGTCGCTGCCCGTGATGCTCGCGGGGCTGGCGGTGCAGGCGTCCGACGAGCTGTCGGGAGCGGTGAGGCTCGCCCAAGGTCTGCATGTGGTTCCGGAATTCCTCGGCAATCGCGCGCCGTTCGCCGATCCGCATGCGAGAGCGGTCATTGCGGGCCTCGGGATGGAAACAGATCTGGACAGCCTCGTGGCGCTCTACGTCGCTGGCATCTGCAGCATCGGCTACGGTCTGCGCCAGATCATCGAAGCCCAAGCTGCTGCAGGCGCGCCGATCGAGCGGGTGGTCATCAGCGGCGGCGCGGGGCGGCTGGATCTCGTGCGCCAGCTTCTGGCCGACGCGACTGGCAAGCCCGTGCTGGTGAGCGAGGCCGAGGAGCCCGTGCTGTTGGGCGCCGCGATGCTGAGCGCGGTAGCCGGCGGCCTGTTCGACGACGTGCGATCGGCCATGGCGCGGATGTCGCGGATCAGCAAGGTCCACGCGCCGGCCACGTCCGGGATTGCCGCCCTGCATGACGCGCGATTCGAGGCGTTCACGCAGTTGCAGAGCGTGGCGAGGGCCGTTCGATAAGGCGCCGCGTGTAGCTGAAAGGTCCGTTCGGCTATAGTCTCCGCTTCGCAGGGTGTCCCGCAGCAGTTGCCACAGTGTGCGCGCACCCTTCCTGACGGCGGAGAAGCGATGAATCCGATACATGCAAGCTCACCCAGCGCCAAAGCCGGCGCTGTGAATGATTCGACAGTTCAGACCGACCAGCAAACCGCGGCGGTGCCGCAAGCAAAGCGGCTGCAGAGTATTTTTTTGCACACTGGATGGAGAAGCGGGGGAACCTGGGTGTGGTCGCGATTCCGCGCACTGGAATCGGTGAGCGCCCTCTATGAACCGCTGGGTGAACTGCTCGGAGAGTTGAACGCAGCCCATATTCCCGACATTCGGCCCGCTTACATCTCGGGTCACCCGCCGATGCGTTCCCCCTACTACGAAGAGTACCGGCCATTCGTGCAGAAGACCGGGCGTGGTGTGAATGGATACCGAAAGAGTTTTGGGCTCGATCGTTTCGGTGACGCGCCAGGAGGCGACTTTTCGGCCTTGTGCTCGTATTTGAAAAGTCTCTGCGACTTCTCGACGGAGAACGGCAAGGTCCCTGTGCTCAAGTTCTGCCGCTCTCAAGGACGGACACCGTGGCTCAAGCGCGCGTTTCCCGGCGCCATGCACGTGGGTGTCCTGCGCAACCCCGCTTCGCAGTTTGCTTCGGGCTGGATGCTGAGGCAGGAGTGGCGCAATCCGTTTTTCGTCGCAGCACCGTTTCGCGTGCTGGGCCTTAACCAGAGCGAGCCGATCGTCAGGCAAGCGATCGCCATGTGCGGCGTGAAATTGCCCTCTGCTGAATCGGCCTCGGCGGAGGCGTACGCAGCCGCTTGCACTCAATACGCACAGACGGTTGACGGAATCGAAGCCTATCGGGCATTCGTCGCATTGTGGATGCTCTGCACCTGGAGGATGCTGAACGACGTGGATCTCCTGCTCGACGCGGATCGACTCGGGCAGTCGCGCGAGTATGCCGCCGGATTGCGTTCCGAGTTTCAAGCGGCCACCGGCGTGGCGCCAGACTTCAGTTCGGCGAGAGATCTGGTTAGCGAGGCGGCGCGCAATGCGCGACGGATGTCGAAAATTGACGGTCGCGAGCTGCGTTCCATCAATTTTTCGGCGCAGAAATTTCTGCTCGCGCAGATGGAAGCATCGGGCGCCCCGGAGAGCCCAATCGCCGAGATCGTTCGGCAGAAGCTCTCGCTTGCCGATGAAATATCCGAGCAGTGGCGATACTAAAACGTTCAAGCCGAACTAGCCCCGTCAGCCCGGCACGTTCGGTTCAGCGACCTCAATATCCAGCAAGACCGAACTAATCGATTTCCCATGTGCGTCGATGGCGAGCGAGCGGGTGACGCCGCCGCCCAGCGCATCGCCGAGTACGAAATTGAACGACGCCAGTCGCGGCAGTTCGAAGCGCACCACGTCGCCATGGACGATGTCCGCGAGCCAGGCCTTCACGCGTTCGGCGCTCAAGTGCGCGCGCAGATGTTCATAGTGATGCGGGTCGCGACAGATCACCGACACGTTCAACGTATTGCCCTTGTCGCCCGTGCGCGAATGCGCGAGTTCACGTAGCTTCATATCACGCCTCCACGAAAGTAAAGGCCGGCTTGGCTTCGGTTCGCGGCAGCAATACCGACTGCACCGCGAGCACTTCGCGCACCGACTTCGTGACACCGCCGCCGCCCGCCGGTCCGTTGGTATAGAGCGTTTCGACTTCGTTGCCGATGCGCAGCGCTTCTTCTGCCGTCGTCGTGCGGCCCGCCACGCGCACGCGCACTTCGTAGGGCTCGCTGCGCTGCGCGCCTGCCGTCTCCCCATAAAGCGAATCGACGCCGATCAGATCGAAGCGCAGTTCACTCGCGTCCACACCGGTCAATGCAAGCCGTTCGCGCACGATATCGAGCGCGAGGCGCGCTCTCGCGACCGCGCCCGGCCCGCCATATGAAATCTGCCCTTCACCGATGAAGCCGTCGACATACGCCACCGACACCTTCAGCGTCGGCGTGCGTTCAGTGCCGCGGCCGCCTGTTACGCGCACGCGGTCAGCGGCGTCTTCCATCACCTCGACCTGGGTGAAGTCAGCGACGACATCCGGCTGCAGATAACGGCTCGGATCATGAATCTCGTAGAGCAGCTGTTCCTTGCACGTTGCCGCGCTGACACGACCACCCGCATGCGGCACCTTCGTGATCGTGACCGAGCCGTCTTGCGCCACCTCGCCGATCGGAAAACCGAGGCGCGCGAGATTCGGCACGTCCTTGTAGCCGGGGTCCGCGAAGTAGCCGCCCGTGATCTGCCCTGCGCACTCCAGCAGATGCCCGACGACGGTCGCTTGCCCTAATGTCGCCCAATCGTCCATGCGCCAGCCGAACTCGTGAATCAGCGGCGCGGTGAACAGCGACGGATCGGCGACTCGGCCCGTGAGCACGATATCCGCGCCTGCATCGAGCGCCGCGACGATGGGCGTGGCGCCCAGGTACGCGTTTGCCGACACGATGTGCTCGCGGTAGGCGGCAACCGCGTCGCCGGATTCCTCGAAACGGAATTCGCCTTGCAGCACGACATCGAGCACATCGTCGCCGCTCACGGCCGCGATCTTCAAACCGTTCAGGCCGAGCGCGCGCGCGATCTGTGCGGTTTTTTGCGCTGCGGCATACGGGTTGGCCGCGCCCATGTTCGAGATGATCCGCACGCCGTTGCGCACGGCAACGGGCAGCACCGCGCGCATGCGCGCTTCAAGGAGCGGATCGTAGCCGAGCTGCGGGTCTTTGCGCTTCGCTTGCTGCGCGATCGCAATGGTCCGTTCAGCGAGACATTCGAACACGAGATAGTCGAGCTTGCCGTGCTCCGCGAGTTCGACCGCGGGCTCGATACGGTCGCCCGAATAGCCCGCGCCGGCGCCGATTCTAACGAGCCGTCGTTTAAGTGCGTCGCTTGGATTTGCTGTCATTGCCACACCACCATCGAATGAAACTCACAACGAAAATATGCCCAGTACGACGCACGCAATCGTCATCACGATCGAAGCGCCGAACAGCAGCGGAAACGTGAACTTCTGGTGCTCGGCCAGTTCGATCCCGCACAGGCCGACCACGAGAAAGGTCGCGGGCGTCAGCGGACTGACGGGAAAGCCCGTGGTCATCTGCCCGAGCAGCGCGGCCTGCCCCACGTGCACGGACGGCACGCCGAGTTGCCCCGCCACTTCCGCGATCACGGGCAGCACGCCGAAATAGAACGAATCGGGGTCGAACAACATGCTGAGCGGCATCGACAGCAGGCCGAGCACGACGGGAATGTGGCCTGCCATCGAGGGCGGCACGAAGCCCACGGCTGCCTGCGCCATCGCCTTCAGCATGCCGCTGCCCTGCATGATCCCGGTGAACACGCCCGCCGCGAGCAGAATGCCCGCCATCATCAGCGCGGCGCGTGCATGCGCGTCGATGCGCTTTCTCTGCATCTCGACATTCGGGTAGTTCACCATCAGAGCAATGCACAGGCCGACCATGAACATGATGGCGGGCGGAATTTTCTCGCCCATGACGACCATCGTGCCCAGCACGACCACGGTCAACACGATGTTGAACCAGAAATTCCGCGGGCGTCGCAAGGCTTGTTCTTCCGGCGTCAGCTCGCGCTTCGGCATCGGTATCGCGCCGTCCGCGTTCGACATGCCGAGGCGCTTTTCTTCGCGCCGCCCGAGCCAGTACGCCGCGCCGAACACGAACACGAGGCCGATCGCCTGCACCGGAATCAGCGGATTGAACAGCGCGGAGACGGGCAGATGCAGCGATGCGGACGCGCGGATCATCGGCCCCGTCCACGGCAAGAAGTTGATGCCCGCCGCCAGCGACACAGCCGCTGCCAGCACGCGCTTGTCCATTTGCAGGCGCTCATAGAGCGGCAGCATCGCCGGAATCGTGACGAGAAAGCAGACAGCGCCCGAGCCATCGAGATGGATCAGCAGCGCTAGCAGCGTCGTGCCCATCACGATGCGCGTCGGCCTTGTGCCGACGGCGCGAAGAATGCGGTCGATGATGGGATCGAGCGTGCCGGCGTCGGTGATCGTGCCGAAGTACAGGATCGCGAACACGAACATGCCGACCACAGGCGCGAGACTCTTCAGCCCATCGACGACGAACTTGCTGGTCTGCAAACCGAAGCCGCCGATCAACGATGCCGCAATCGGCACGATGATGAGCGCGACGAGCGGCGACATGCGCTTCGAGAGAATGGCGCCGAGCAGAACGGCAATTGTGACGAGCCCCAGTAAAGGCAGCATGGTCGTGTCTCCAGTCTTGTCATTTAATGGTTTGCAGCGTAAGTTCGATCCGGCGATAACACAATTGAAATGATCTGATTGCAGCGATCACGAACCGTTATGGATCTGAATCTCCGGGAAATCCGTGCCTTCGTCACGGTGGCGATGGCGGGCAGCTTCACGCGGGCCGCCTCGCGGCTGCATCTGTCGCAACCGGCGCTGACGGTGCAGATACGGCGGCTCGAAGAAACCGTCGGCGCGCGCCTGTTCGACCGCAACAGCCGCAGTGTGACGCTCACGCAAACGGGTCGCGAATTGCTGCCGCTGCTGCAACGCTCGCTCGACGATATGGAGCGCGTGCTGCGCGACGCCCGCGCGCTCGGCGAGGGAGCGAGCGGGACCGTGCGGCTCGCGTGTCTGCCGACCTTCGCGGCGAGCGCGCTGCCCGATCTGATCCAGGCGTTCAGACAGCGCGTGCCGCAGGCGGCCTTTCAGATTCGCGACGTGGTCGCGAGTACCGTGAATACGCTCGTGCGCAACGAAGAAGCCGATATCGGCCTGACGGGCGGCGATGCGTTCGACGCTTCGCTTGAAGTGCTTTACGAAGGCGCGGACCGGTTGGTGGTGGTGTGCCCGAAAACGCACGCGCTCGCGCGCAAGCGGCGGGTGTCGATCAGCGACGTCGCACGTTCGCCGCTCGTGCTGACCGCACAAGGCACGAGCGTTCGCAGCGTGGTCGACGCCGCGCTCGAAGAAGCCGGCTGCGTGGCGCAGATCGCCTGCGAGCCGACTTACATGATGACGGCGGTCGCGATGGTGCGCGGCGGTCTCGGCGTCACCATCCTGCCGGCGACGGCGCGCGAAGTGCTTGCCGAACCCGATCTTGTCGCGCGATCGATCGGGGACGCTGCGTTCGTTCGCCCGATCGCGTTGATCAAGAAGCGCGGAAGAACTTTGCCGCCCATCACGCACGCGTTTGTCGAGCAGTTTCTGCAAGCCTATGCGAAGCGGACGGCCGTTCATCGCTGATCGACAGGCGCTGTCGCCCACTTCACAGATTTTCAGCGGAGCGTGATCCAGCGTACAGACCGCCGATTGAGCCTCGTGGTTTGTTTGAGCGTTTAGCGTCGCCGGCTTTCCAGAGAGATAGCCGTCACGCTGCGCATGGAGCAAGCCACGATGATCAGTACCTGGTTGCATAGCCTGCCAATATGGCTGATGACGCTCGTTGCTTTTAGCGTGACATTCCTCGGAGGCGCGGCGATTCATGTCGGCACCGGCTGGCTCGCCGCCGGTCGGCACGGAAAGTCATATAGGGCAATTTCGCCGGGGTTGCTTTCCCCAATCGGCATCATCTTTGGCCTGTTCATCGCGTTTACTGCCGCACAGGTCTGGAACGATACGGCGCGCGCCAACGCCGAGGTCGACACGGAAGCCGGCGCGCTGCGATCGGTGGTTGTCGTGTCCGCCGTATTGCCGGAAGAATCGCAGGTCGCGTTGCGAAAGCTGGTTCGAGACTACATCCAGTACACAGCAAGTACCGAGTGGCCAATGATGTCGGAGGGAGTCGCCACGTTGAACATCAGTCCTCCTGCGTTGAACAAGGCGCTTCAGCTCACGTTGTCCCTGCCGGTCGATACGCCCGGACAGCAGACGGCGCAGCGCGAGGTGGCGGCATCCCTGGAGCAGGCACTCGAAGCACGACGCGAGCGGATCCTGATTAGCCGCTCCGAAGTGAACGGCGTCAAATGGACATGCCTGGCAATTCTGGCCGTCTGCCTCCTGTTGACGATCGCGTTTGTTCATTGTGAAAACCGGGTGACGTCCGCCGTCGCGATCGGTCTATTTTCCGCGTCACTCGCAACGACCGTCTTGCTCATTCTTGCGCACGATCGACCCTTTACAGGCGAGATCGCCGTGACGCCCGAACCGCTTTTGCAAGTGCTGCCAGCAGATCACTGATTGGCATCGCGAGTTCGGGCCTTCGCTTATTAAAGGGCGGGGGGCAAGAGCTTCCGGTCTATGAAAAACTGGAGCGCGTCGCAAAACGCATCCTGAGTGTCGACGGCCGCATTGAATCCCGCCTTGCGAAGCTTGACGGTGCTAACGAAAGCCACCGGGCCCGCCGGTGCGCCGTAGGCAAACGCGAAGTCCGCATGCTGATCGCCCTGTCCGACGAACGCGTGCAGATCGCCGCTCGCAAGCCC
Source organism: Trinickia camelliae (assembly GCF_053525655.1). NCBI lineage: Bacteria > Pseudomonadati > Pseudomonadota > Betaproteobacteria > Burkholderiales > Burkholderiaceae > Trinickia > Trinickia camelliae. Next base: position 103,613 of record NZ_JBCHAA010000015.1, on the reverse strand, counting down.
GTACTTGTCGACGATCTTCGCCCACACGCCGGCGTTATCGCGAATGTACTGCGCGATGCTGACAGGCACATCGGCTCCGACGTTCACGCCCAGCGTCCGCGCCATAGCGGGCCACACGCTTCGCCATTCGAAGACATCGCCGTTGGTGACGTTGAAGATCTGATTCGCCGCTTGCGGCGATTGTGCGGCCCAAACCATCACCTGGCCGACGAGATCGGCGTCGGCCATTTCCCATACGAACGATGGGCCGCCAGGGAAGCCGAATGCCTCGCCCTTTTCTCGGCGGATCGCTGCGTAGACGCCAATGGCCGGCAGCACGTTGAGGGCGCCAGGTGTTTTCCCGGTGACGAGTTGCGGGCGCAGCACGGTGTAAGTGAAGCCGTGCTTTTCGCCTGCGTCGCGAACGTAGTCCTGCTGATCGAAGAAGAAGTTCGCGTGATTGTCGCGGGGATCGCTTTCGCGTGCAGGGATGGCAATCGGGTGAAGATGGACACCGTATGCCTTCGTGCCCTGCAGGATGGACACGTGCTTGAGCGCCGACTTTCCTGAAACGAGCGGCTCGATCACATTGCGCAGCATCGCATTGTTGATTTCGATCTGATCCGAATTCGACCAGCCGCTCACCAGATCATCGGCGTTCTCGTAGATTGCCGCATACGTGACGTGCGTAATGCCGTCGAGCGCGGACAGCGCTTCACGGGCGGCGTTCTCGTTGCGCAAGTCTACAGGGATGAATTCGAAGTCGCGACCGCTCGGCAGCTTCGGCTTGCGCCTGGAAATACCGACGACATCCCAACCCGCAGAGAGGAAACCCTCGATTGCGGCCACACCGATGAGTCCGCTCGCACCCGCCACCAGAACCTTGTTGCTCGTTCCCATTTCATTGCTCCAATTCGATCATTTCAGTAACAGCTCAAAGCTTTCGCACCGCGTATGGCGCGTGATGTTTGAGTGACCTTCCGACGTCCAGGTCGGTTGAACGAAATTTAGTAGCCAGCAGGAGTCGGCGTTAGGAGGGGGTTCGGAATTCCAGTTATTCCATTGAGTAATGGGTTGGCCATGGCGGTCCGGTCGCGGGTCGCGGCATGCCCGCGCGGAATGACAGTTATCGCCGGCAACCCTCTGCTGAACCGCAACGCCGGCGGCCATGATTCGTTCATCTTCAACGCTCACCCAGAGGATGAACGAATGAACCGTCTTACCAACAAGACTGCAATCATCACAGGCGGCAGCAGCGGCATCGGGCTTGCCACCGCGCAACGATTTGTCGACGAGGGCGCTTACGTGTTCATAGTCGGCAGACGGCAAGCGGAGCTCGACAAGGCCGTGCAGCAGATCGGCCGCAACGTGACGGCCGTGCAGGCCGACGTGACGAAGCTCGACGATCTCGATCGTTTGTTTTCGATCGTCAAGGCGCAGCGCGGCAAAATCGATGTTCTTTTCGCCAATTCAGGTTCGATCGAACACCGGACGCTCGACGAGATCACGCCGGAGCACTACGACGCGACGTTCGACGTCAACGTGCGTGGACTCATTTTCACCGTGCAAAAGGCGCTCCCGCTGATGGCCGAGGGAAGCAGCATCATCCTTACCAGCTCGATTGCAGGCGTCAAGGGCCTGCACGCTCACGACACCTACAGCGCTGCGAAGGCCGCCGTTCGCTCGCTGGCACGGACGTGGACCGTCGAGTTCAAGGGCCGCGGCATCCGCGTCAATGCCGTGAGCCCCGGCGCCATCGATACCCCGATCATCGACAGTCAGGTTTCCACCGCAGCCGAAGCCGACGAACTGCGAGCGAAGTACGCCGCCGCGACACCGTTGGGACGCATCGGCCGCCCCGAGGAAATCGCATCGGCCGTGCTGTTTCTCGCATCCGACGACAGCAGCTTCGTAGCCGGTATTGAACTGTTCGTCGACGGTGGCATCGCGCAGGTGTGAACGCTAACGGGTTTCGCTATTGGCATGCGCAGCCAGAAAACCATGAACCTGCGCTACGACGGCAGCGCCTTCGCCCACGGCCGCCGCGACACGCTTCGTGGACGCCGATCGCACGTCGCCAATTGCGAATACCCCATCGACGCTGGTTTCGAGAGGCAACGTCCGCGTCGTGCCTGTGGCGGGGAGCTCAGTGCCCGTCAACACGAATCCCTTTGAGTCGAGCTTGACACCGCACCGTTGCAGCCAGCCCGTATTAGGATCGGCGCCGATGAACAGAAAAAGGTGATGCGTTTCAAGCTGTCCGTCTGAACCGTCATCCTGCCGGTAGCGGACACGTTCGAGCCGTTCATCGCCTTCCAGTGACGTGATCTCCGCACGCATATGCATCGTCACGTTCGGCAGCGATGCAATACGGTCAATCAGATAGCGCGACATGCTGTGCTCGAGATCCGGGCTGCGAACGAGTACGTGCACATGCGCAACCTGGGAAGCCAGAAAAACGATCGCCTGTCCCGCCGAGTTGCCGCCGCCAACCAGAAGCACGGTCTGATTGCGGCACAGGCGCGCTTCAATCGGGGTTGCCCAGTAATAAATGCCGCGACCTTCGAAGTGCCCAAGCCCTTTCACGGCAGGACGCCGGTATTCGGCGCCGCTCGCAATCACGACTGTGCGGGCCCTGATGCGTTGGGCGTTCGCAAGCGCGATTTCAAGCGGATAGCGGTCGCAGTGCAACGCCGTCACTTCGAGCGGAATCCCGATGTGCGCACCGAATTTCTGTGCCTGGTTAAACGCTCTACCGGCCAAGGCCTGACCGGAGATCCCAGTCGGAAAGCCAAGATAGTTTTCGATGCGCGAGCTCGTACCCGCCTGGCCGCCCGGCGCCCTGCAATCGAAGACGGCCACCGACAACCCTTCAGAAGCCGCATAAACGGCCGCTGCGAGTCCCGCCGGGCCGGCGCCGACCACCGCGACGTCATAAACGTATGCCGGATCGAATTCCGGAATCAGCCCGAGGCACGACGCCAGCTGTGCCTCATCAGGATTGCGCAAGACGGCCCCGTTCGGGCAGAGAACGAGCGGCAAGTCGGCGACGGACGGCGTCAACCGCTCGAGCAATACGATGGCGTCGGCATCGCCTACGTCGAGCGCCATATGGGGTTGGCCGTTGCGACGCAGAAAGTTTTGAAGGGCGAGCAGCCGGCCATCGTCGTGCGCGCCTACGAGCACCGCGCCCTGTCCGCGCTCGATGGCCGCGACACGTCTGAGGATCAGCGCGCGAACGATTCTTTCGCCAAGCTCGGCCTCGGCGATCAACAGGGCGCGCAACCGCTCCGGCTGGATCACGAGCGCCTCGACAGCTTCGATGACTTCTGCATCGACCAGTCCCGGCTTGCCCGAAAGCATCCCGATGTCGGACGTGAATTCGCCCCGTTGCACCCTGGAGCGAAGCAACCTGCGACGGTTGAGTCCGTCACGGCCGGCATAGCGTATCGTCCCCGACAGCAGCACGAACATGCCGGGGCTTGCGCCGCCCGACCGGTAGAGCATGTCGCCCACGACGTAGCTGTGCGGCGCGCCAAACCGGGTGATTCGATCGATCTCGGATTCGGTCAGCACCGGAAACATCTGGTCGAAGCGCGGATTGTTGCTTGGTGTCTGTTCCTCGTCCGATGCGAAGTCGTCCGCGCTTTCCATCGCAGTCTCCTGTAAGGACTACATTCGTGGTTGCCGGCGCCGAACGCTGTACCCAGTTCGCGCATGCGGCAGTCTCAATGTAGTTTGGAAAGCGTGCTCAATAAAGCGCTATCGAGTTGGGCCGATTTCCTTCAGACCAACATCCCATCTCGCGCGACGATGTTTCCCGCCGACACGACGAGCTTGCGCACCGGCCGTGCGACCACAGCCTCGGCGAGCGTTTGCGCGTCGACGAGCACGAGATCCGCGCGATGACCGAGCAGCAAGCCGTAATCCGCAAAGCCGCAACCGCGCGCCGCGCTATGTGTCACGCAATCGAGAGCGATCTCGAGTTCGTCGTCGCGGCGGAAGTCGTTGCGCAAGCCGATCAACATCGCGCGCTCGAGCATATCGGGCGCGCCGTACGGGGTCCATGTATCGCGAATGCCGTCATTGCCCCCGACGACGGTGACGCCCGCCGCGCGGCACGCCGATACGGGCGGCACGGCAACCGACGCGGGCGCGGTCGTCACCAACGCGACCTCAAGCTCGGCCATGCGCGCGAGCAACGCATCACGTTCACGTTCCCCGACATCGCCCAGACAGAATCCGTGGCTGATGGCGACCCGCCCCTTCATCCCGAGCGCGGCGGTGCGTTGAAGAATCAGGTCGAGCGAATACGCGCCCATCGTCGCGCGCTCGTGGAGGTGAATGTCGAGACCGCAGCCATGCCGCTCGGCGAGTCCGAACAGCAGATCGAGCGCCTTCACCGCATCGCCCTCGATTGCGCACGGATCGAGCCCGCCCAGCAGGTCGGCGCCTGCACGTAGCGCTTCGGCGAGCAAGGCTTCGGTGCCGTGGCGCTTCAGCATGCCGGATTGCGGGAACGCGACGATTTGAATTTCCATCTGCCCGCGCAACGTCTCGCGCGTGGCGAGAACGCCGTGCAAGTGCCGCAGGCAAGCATCGGTATCGATATCGACATGCGTGCGCAAGCGCGTTGTGCCCGTAGCGAGGAACGCACGCGCTAACGCGAGCGACTGCACGCCGGCGTCGTGGCCGCTCGCCGCTCGCCAACTGCGTTCGTTTTCGATGCGGTCGATCAGGCGCGGTGCGACGGTGTTGCGGTACCAAGGCATGCCCCAGTGGGTCTTGTCCAGATGCGTATGCCCTTCGACCAGGCCCGGCAGCAAGAGCATGCCGGCACCGTCTTCGATGAGGCAGCCGTCCTTTGCATCGATGGACGGGCCGATATGAGCGATATGGCCATTTTCGACGAGGACGTCGAGTGCGCTGTCCGAATCCACGCGCACGTTGCGAATCAGTAGGCTAGTCATGTCGGAATCATTGGAAGGAAAAGTCAAACCTACTTCTTTGGATAACTAACCTCCATCCCTGCGCGAGCATCTTGCTGGATTCCGTACTGCGCAAACGGATACCGAAGTCCATTTTTCGCGAGGGCGTCCATACCGGCGATGGCTTGTGCCAAGACCTCCGGCGGTAGTGCCATCAGCATCTCGTCGTCCAGGACTCCGCCGTATCTGCGCTCCGCATAGCAAGGAATCGACAGGCTCGGCGCTCCGGTCTTTAACGCTCGTCCCCACGAGTCCGCGCAGGATGATTCTCCGACAACACTCCAATCGAAACGCTTGTACCCTGACCACTGTAAACCGTTGATGAAGTACATCATGGCGCCAGGTGTCGCGTAGAACAAGGCAATCGACGGCTCGATACGGCCCGCGGAAAGCGGAGACACCACGAGTGCTTCGTACTTGCCATCCGGTACGCAATCCATTGCGGCTTGATGGGCGCGAGAGTCTTCAAGCGTGGCGTACCAGACGCCCGCCATTTGCCGGCCCGACATCCAGTCGGCGTCCTTTGCCTTTCCTAAGCCAACGACCGCCCGGCATTGCGATCCGACCAAATCTTCGGCCGTGACCCCCACCGTAAAGCCCAGCCGAGCGGTTTGCCCCACGATCTGATCCAGCGTGTGGATCGCCTTTGGGCGGCGAACGCGAGGAATCGCTTCCATGTCCTCACGCCGTTCGAAGAGCGTCATCCCGAACGGAAGACTGCGCAGCTTGAGCAGCCGCTCGAGGTCTGCTGCCAACTTGCCAAGGTCCTGTGTCATCGAAGAAGTCCAAAAAGATTGACGAACAGCTTGCTGGTTTCAAACTCCTGAGCGGGGCAATCCGCGCTTCTCGGACCAGCTCCGATACCCGCGTTTTCTTGCGGACATTATCCGGCGCACCGGGGTATTGCGTGACTCGTCGTCCGCTCCGCCCCTCAAAACACGCTCGCGTATACCCGCATTGCCACGCTCTTTTTTGCGCGAAAGACTGCCTCACATCTGCTGTGTCGGACACGTGTCCGATATACCGGACAAGCTAGGTGTAGACGCGCGATCCAATCGATCCCTTTCCCGGGCACTCCGCGAAGGCGGTGCTGAACGCGGTCTGCCTAAGCGGATTTCCCACTCCCGATCAGGATCGAGAAATGAAACACGTCAAAGAAAGCGCGAAGTACGCCTGCTTGTTCGCTCTGGCTGGTCTGCTGGCGCTCGCCGGCTGCACCAAAGTCGCTACCCCTGGCCAAGACACCACGGCGGCGTCGACCTTGCAGGGGGTGCTCCAGCGCGGCACGCTGCGCGTCGGCGATTGCCTGACGTTTGCGCCGTTCGGCTTCTACAACAAGGACGGGCAGCCCGACGGCTATGACGTGGATCTCGCTAAGGAACTGGCGAAGGAAATGGGCGTGAAGCTCGAAGTCGTGAATACCACGAGCGCCAACCGGATTCCGAACCTGCAGACGGACAAGGTCGACGTGGTGTTCTGCAACTTCACGCGCAATCTCGAGCGGGCCAAGGAGATCGCCTTTACGACGCCCTATGTCGTCGCCAGCGAGGCACTGCTCGTTAAGAAGACGAGCGGCATCAAGTCGATTCAGGATATGTCGGGCCGCACGATCGCAACCGTCAAGGGCTCGACGAACGGCGACGAAGTCCGGGCGCTGAACATGCAGGTCAAGATCCAGGAGTACGACAGCTCCGAAGCCGCCATCCTTGCCGTCAAGCAAGGACAGGCCGACGCGATGATCGAAGACAACAACTTCCTCGCTTATCAAGCCACGTTGGACCCGGATCTGACGGTCACCAACGAGGCGCTCGTGCCGCTCGAGTACAACGCGTTCGGCGTGAAGGCAGGCGATCAGGTGTGGCTGAACTATCTCAACTTGTTCCTGTTCAACATCAACGCATCGAAGCTGAACGCGCAGCTCTATAAGAAATGGTTCGGCGTCGATCCGCGCTATTCGCTCAACCCGCAGTTTTGAGCGCGATTCGATGATTGGCACGGCAAGCGGCGGTGGGCATTCCCACAAGGAGGAGAGATGAGTTATCAATGGCTCACATTGTGGGGCTACGTGCCCGACTTCTTGCGTGCGGCGTGGCTCACGCTGCAGGTGACGCTGCTTGCCTTTTGCCTCTCCTTGGTGCTCGGCCTCGTGACTGCGCTTGCCGGAGCCTCGCGCCTCGGCCTGCTGCGCGCGGTGGCGAGCGCTTATATCGAGGTCATCCGCAATACACCGGTCCTGCTGCAGATCTTCATCGTCTTCTTCGGTCTGCCGTCGCTAGGCCTCCATCTGAATGCGTACACGGCGGGTGTCATCGCGCTCGGCGTCAACGTAGGCGCTTATCTGGCGGAAGTGTTCCGCGCCGGCATTCAATCGGTGCCGCGCGGACAGCTCGAAGCGGCGAGCATTCTTGGCCTCGAACGCTCCCAGATCTTCATCGAGATCGTGCTGCCTCAAGCGGCGCGCGCCGTTTATCCGGCGATCGTCAACAACCTGATTCAACTGCTGCTCGGCACCTCGTTGCTCTCGGCCATCGCACTGCCCGAGCTGACCGGCACGGCCACCGTGATCAACTCGCGAACGCTGCTCTACCTCCAGACTTTCTCGGTGACGCTGATCGCGTATCTGGTACTGAGCAATTGCCTGTCCTGGCTGGCTGGACAGATCGGCGTGCGGGTCTTTCACCCGCCGCTCGTCATGAAGCAACGCACGCGGCGGCCGTTCCTCGTCGCGCGTCAGGCAAACCGCACCTGAGCCGGGAGATTCGCCATGTCAGCCGAATTGTTGAAGACCAGCCTGTCGATCCTGCTTGAAGGATTGGTGACGACGTTGCTGCTGTCCGCGGCCGCGATCGTCGGCGGCACGCTCATCGGTCTCATCGCCGCGGTATTGCGCACGTTCGGGCCGTGGGGAACGTCCCGCATCGCCAAGCTCTATACCGAACTGTTTCGCGGCACGCCCGTGCTGATCACGCTCATGTTCATCTACTTCGGCGTGTCGTATTTCGGCTATGCGATCGACGTGTTCGCAGCCGGCGCCATCGGTTTGAGCGTGTATCAGGGCGCCTATATCTCGGAGGTGTTCCGCTCGGGCATCGAAGCCGTGCCCAAAGGTCAATGGGAGGTCTCGCAGATTCTCGGCCTGAGCAAGACGCAGACGTTCTTTTCGGTGGCGCTGCCGCAGACAGGAAAGATCGTGCTGCCGCCGCTCATCGGCCAATATCTGTCGCTCATCAAGGACACGTCGATCGTCAGCATGATCGGCATGTCCGAATTGATGCACGGGGGGCAAGCCATCGTCGACCGGGTCGGGCAACCGGTGGAAATCTATGGACTCGTCGCCGTGCTGTATTTTGTCGTGTGCTTCCCGCTCTCGCAGTGGGTGCGCCACCATGATCGAAGGAGCTTGCCGTCATGACCGCTTCCGTTTCGTCGAAACCCGCCATCAACCTTGCTGGCGTCAGCAAATCGTTCGGCGCCACCAAGGTGCTGAAGGAAATCAACCTCGACGTTCGCGCCGGCGAAGTGCTGGTGCTCATCGGCGCCTCGGGTTCGGGCAAGAGCACGGTGCTGCGCATCATGGCCGGACTGGAAACCGCCGACTCGGGTGAGGTCTGGGTCAACGAGGTGCCGCTGCACGACGCGCGCCGGGCCAAGGAAATCCGCGGCCACGTGGGCATGGTGTTTCAGCAGTTCAACCTGTTTCCGCACAAGACGGCGCTCGGCAACGTGACGCTCGCGCTGATCAAAGCCCGCAAGATGAGCCCCGCCGACGCGAAGAAGCGCGCCATGGAGGCCCTCGATCGCGTGGGGCTCGCGGAGCGGGCCGAGCACTATCCGAGCCAGCTTTCGGGTGGCCAGCAGCAGCGTGTGGCGATTGCGCGAGCGCTGGCGGTCGAGCCGGGCATCATGTTCTTCGACGAGGCGACGTCCGCGCTCGATCCCGAACTGGTCGGCGAAGTGACCGAAGTGATGCGCGGGCTCGCACGCGACGGCATGACGATGGTCGTCGTGACGCACGAGATGGGCTTCGCGCGCAAAACCGCGGACCGTGTCGTGTTCATGGACAAAGGCGTCATTGCCGAGCAAGGCGTGCCGGAGCAAATCTTCGTGAATCCGCAGAACGAACGGACGCGCCAGTTCCTGCATCGAGTGCTCGACCATTAAAACGAATCGAAACTAATCGCCGACGGAGTGGAATGAATGTCTGCACCAGAGTCATCGAGAGCCAGAGGCGTGGACCGCGTCATCGGCATTCTCAGGCAATTGCATATCGCGCGACGCCCTATGACGATGCGCGAGTTGATCGAGGCGACCGGTGCACCGCGCTCGAGCATCTATGAACTCGTGACGATTCTCGCCGAAGCCGGATGGCTCGAGATCGCGGTGGACGGCGGCGTGTTCTTCGGCCGCGAGATGCATTACTACGGCGCCGATTACGCCGTGCATAACGATCTGATCAGCCGTGCCCACCAGACGATCCTCGCGCTGGTGAGGAAACACGATGAGACGGCGCAGCTGTGCATGCTCGAGGGCAACAAGTACACGGTGGTGCTTTCGGAGAACAGCTCGCGGCCGTTCAACATCAGCGCGGACATCGGTGTGAAAGTGCCGATTCCATGGACCGCGACGGGCCGGCTGCTGCTCGGACACTTGCGCGCGGACGAGATTCGCGCGCTGATTCCGGATGAGGATTTCGTGCTCGACAACGGCAGGCGCGTCGAGTTTCAAGATTTCATGCGCGATATCGAGCAGGCAGCCGCGCAAGGTTACTGTTGCACCGAAGGTCTTTCGAACACGTTTCGGCTGTGCATGGCCGCGCCGATCCGCGACCGAACCGGTCTGCCGGTTGCCGCGCTTTGCTTCATGACGAGCCGCGACACCGAGCCGACAAGGCGCAATTTGATGCTCGACGACCTTATCGCTTCTTCGAAGGCGCTGTCTCAGCCTTACAACCAAACGTAGTTACCAATGGCTGTCGTCACATAGGAGGCAATGGATGAGCAAGGATCGGCAACTCGAAGTCCCCGGTTCGGAAGCGCGGCGCGCCTGGCTGAAAGGCGTGGGCGCGATGGCCGCAGTGTCCGCGATGGGCACGATCGCGAGTCCGCGGCCTGTGCGCGCGGCGGCAAGCAAAGACGCGGTATCGGCGGCGCAGAACGGCAAGGCGTTGTTCGCCTACGTCGGCACCTACACGCCGCACGGCCTCGGCATTCATCGATTTCAGGTCGACCGTGCGAGCGGCAAGCTCGAACCGCTGGAGCCGGTGCAGGGCATCGAGAATCCGAGCGCGCTCGCGATCGATTCGAAGCAGCGCTTCCTGTTCAGCGTCAGCGAGGTGAAGAACTACAACGGCACGACCAACGGCTCGGTCAGTTCGTATGCGATCGAGGCGGGCACGGGCGCGCTGCATCCGATCAACACGGTTAACTCGCAAGGCGCGGGGCCGGTCTATTTGAGCCTCCATCCGAACGGCCGCTACCTGATGGTCGCGAACTACAACAGCGGCAGCGTCGCGGTGCTGCCGGTCGCGATCGATGGTGTGCTCGGGGAGGCCGTTTCCGTGCAGGCGCCGCAAGCGCCGGCGGGCGCGCAGCATGCGGCCGAAGGCGTGCCCGGCAGCTTTGCGATCAGCGATCACGACGGCCCGCATGCGCACACGATCGTGCCGTCGCCGGACGGGCGATTCGCGATCTCGACGGATCTCGGCGTCGATCGCACTTATGTGTGGAAGTTCGATGAAGCGACCGGCGCGCTATCGGCGAACGATCCGCCGTTCGTCGCGGCATCGGCGGGAGCGGGCCCGCGGCACGTTGCGTTTCATCCCAACGGCCGCTACTTGTACGAGGTCACCGAGGAAGCGTCGACGCTCGTCTGCTACGGCTATGACGCGGCAAGCGGCACGCTCACGCAGCTGCAGTCGGTGTCGACGCTGCCGCCCGGATATCAAGGCACGAGCTTCGCATCGGAAATCATGCTGTCGCACGACGGCCGCTTCGTCTATGTCGCGAACCGCCTGCACGACACCATCGTGCAGTTCGGCATCGGCGCGAATGGGCACGTGCAGCGGATCGGCGAGACGCCGACCGGCGGCGACTATCCGCGCGTGATCCGCTTCGATCCGTCGGGGCGTTTCCTTTATTCGCTGAACCAGCGCAGCGATCACATCGCGATCTTCGCGGTCGATAAAGCGAGCGGCAAGCTGCGCTTTACCGGCGATTACGTTGCGGTGGGCAGTCCTTCGGATATCGCGTTTGCGTCGGTGTAGGCGAGCGTGAAATCGTTAGCCGCACGATGGCCCCGATATCGCATGTCTTGCGATATCGGGGCCATCGTGACGGAGCGTCTACGGCTTAATGACGGGCGTAGAGCGTGTCGCGCGCGGCGAGGACGGTGCGGCTGCCCGATTGGGATTGGTCTGCAACCACGCCGCCGTAGGCGTCTTGCGAAGCCTTAGCCTCGTTTCGCTCGGCGGCGAGCGTTTGGGCACTCTCGCCGCGCTGCGACGCCGGAGCGCCGACCGAGGGCTTGTAGAACGGAGCGGGGCCGTAGCCGCTGGCGAATGCGGGAGCGGCGGCCGTTGCGGAAAAGGCGACGAGCAGGGCGGCGATGAGCTTGGCGTTCATGATGGAGTCTCGCTAGAAAAAGATTCAGTAGTAGATAGATGAGGCGCGTGTTTTGCTGAAACGCGCCCCGAATGTCCGTTGGGTTCGCTTGCTGCGGTTAGCGCACGTTGATGGCGACGTCGATGTTGCCGCGCGTGGCCTTTGAATACGGGCACATTTCATCGGCGGCATGCACGACCGCAACGGCCACTTCGCGCGCCACGCCCGGCATGGTCACGTCGATGCGCGCTTGCAGGAAGTACCCGCCGCCGGTCATGCCGAGATCCACTTCGATGTCGACCGACAAGTCCGACGGCAGCGCGACTTTCTGCGCCTTGGCCGCGAGTTCGACCGCGCTGATAAAACAGGCCGACCATGCGCCCGCGAACAGCCGCTCGGCGGTCGGATGCGCGACGACGTCCGAGAAGAGCTGCTGCGATTGCGCATCGTTGCCGGGCGACGAGAGCGCAAGCGTGACGCGCTCTCGGCCGCTAATCGTCGTATGGGTCTTGCCGGTGAGCAGCACGGTTTCGATCTTGGTCATCACAAATCTCTCCTGGGAGGTTGCTGAAAGAAGGTTTATATCGCATGCGATGTAATCGCATGCGTCGCATGATGGTGGAAAGGTTGGGCGATGTCAAGCGCATAAGATTTAATCGCATGCGATTTCTAATAGGCTGCAGCCTCGGGAATCTGCTGATGAATCGTCACGGCGCGCTGTGCTGGCAGGTGGCGGTGGAGGCGGCGGTTTGAAGGGCGGTTTGAACGACTGCGTGCTTTGATCGCCGAGAAGGGTGATCGATTTTCAAATTTTTGCCAGCGCTTCGTGTCAAAGCCTCATGCATTGCTTCAGGCGTGAGGTTCGGCATGACACAGCGAAGATCGACCGCAAACGGCCCGCATCGGCATCGTTTTGAGCGCGGCATACGCGCCGTGCTGGTTTGCGCTCTGGCGACGCTCACACTAAGCGCCTGCGTCCAACCCTGGGACCGCTTTCACCCAGGCGAGCCCGAATCAACCGTCACCGCGTCCCTGGGCCAGCCGAAAGAAACCTACGACCTTCCAAACGGCGGCAAGCGCCTGATGTGGCCAACCCAACCGATGGGCGAAACCACCATCGCCGCCGATATCGACTCAAGCGGAAAAGTCGTCGGCGTTCGCCAAGTGCTGCAACCGTTGGAGTTTTATCGAGCGGAACCCGGCAAGTGGACGCGCACCGACGTGCTGATCAATTTCGGCCGGCCGGAAGAGACGATGTATCTGCCGCTCGTCAAACGCGAGGTGTGGACGTATCGGTATGAGGAAGACAACACCTGGTACCAGCTCTTCCACTTCTATTTCGACGACACGGGTGTGCTGCGCTCGACGCAAAAGAGCCCCGACCCGCTGCACGATCATCCCGACAACGACAACATGAACTGAGCGGCGTCAGCCCCGAGGCCGGGCGATGAGCCGGCCTCGGGTTGACGCCGAAACGCGTTTGCGAAGAGACGCGTGAAGCGCGCGGGCGCTAGTGGTTACTCGAATGATCGCGCTCGTCGTTGCCGCCGCCGCGTTGCTCGTTGCCACCGTGCTGTTCGTTCCCGCCGTGCTGGGCAGGCTGCCCACCTGGGTGGGCCATCTGTTGTCCTTGCGGCCCGCCCATCGCATGCGAAGGCTGCTGCGGCTGTTGCGCCGGTCCGTGAGCGTAGCCCGGTTGCTGCGGCTGCCCATGCCCGTACTCTGGTTGCGGATGCTGCTGCTCAGGCCCGTGCGTATACCCAGGCTGGGGTTGCGGATGTTGTTGCTCCGGCCCGTGCCCGTACCCCGGTTGAGGCTGCGGCTGCCCGCCTTCACGAATCACTGGTCGCGGATTCAAAGCCGGCCCGCCACCCTGCGGCGGCGGTCCGCCATGTGGCGGCGGGTGATTGGCCCAGCGGTCCCGATCGTGGTACCACGGCCGGTCGTGATAATAGCGGTCCCAATAGTTGCCGAACGAGAACACCACAACCGGCACCCCGATCTGCACGCCGTAAGTCATGATCGGCACTTGAGAGCCTTGATACGGATAGTTCAGATATCCGCCGTAGACCCATCCACGAAACTCGGACGTCGAGACGTCGCACCAGCTGTAATCGGACACGCAGCCATTCACGGCGAGCTCCACTCCTGGCGGCACTTCCGCGACGACCGGGTAATCCGACGCAGGACCGGCGTACACGTCGACCGGTTGCGACGTGTACGCCACCGATTGCGCGAATGCCGCGCCGGATAACGCCATCAAGCAGGCGCTCGCCACGGCTGTGCGAATGACGGTTTTCTTTTGCATGTTGCCTCCCTCGGAAAAGCGGCTGCCTGTACGTCTTATGTGTGATGTGTCTTTCGTCGCGCGAAATCGGCGGTTCCATCGCGGGGACACATTCCTTTGACAAGATTAGTGTCTGCTGAATTGCATGTAGTTGCCCGCGCAATTACCGTTTGTCAGCTTTCTTACGATTGAGCAATTTCCGTGCAGCGCGCGACTCACGCTTCAAGCTGTTCGAAGAGCCAGTCCTGAAAGCTGCGCAGTTTGGGCAGGTCCGCGCGCGACTTCAGCAGGTTCAGCGTGTAGCCGTGAACCTTCAATCCCTCTATCCCCAGCGGCGCGACGAGCCGTCCCGTCTCCAGCTCGCGCTGCACGAGCAGCAGGCTTTCCAGGCACACCCCCAATCCATCCACGGCCGCGCTGATCGACATGAACGAGCGGTCGAAGCGCGGCCCGCGTGTGATGTCGAGACGCGTCTTGCGATTCAGCCGCATCCAGTCGCGCCATCCGACGAGGCAGCTTTCGCTATGGATCAGCGTGTGGTGCTGCAAATCGGCGGTCGTGCGGATCGGATGTTCGCCATTGGCAAGTTCCGGCGCGCACAGCGGCACGATCGTTTCGGGCGGCAGCTCCAGCACCATCGTGCCGACCGGCTGCAGCTTGCGCGCGCCATAGCGGATGTCGACGTCGACGGCTTCCGTGCTCAGGTCCGCGGGATCCGAGGATGCATTGAGCCGCACGTCGATGTCGGGATTGAGCGCGGAAAAGCGCGCGATGCGCGGCATCAGCCATTGCGTCGCGAAGCTGGGCGTGGCGTGGACGGTGAGGATGTCGCTCTTGACGACGCGGCCGATGTTGCGCGTCGCCGCATCGATGCGGGCGAAGGCGGCCGCAATCTCTTCGGCGTATTGCCGTCCCGAGTCGGTCAGGATGACCGCGCGATGCACGCGATGAAAGAGCCGCACGCTCAATTGCTCTTCGAGCAGCTTGACCTGGTGGCTGATGGCGGACGGCGTGACGAACAGCTCGTCCGCGGCAAGCGCGAACGACGAGAGCCGCGCCGCGGCCTCGAACGCTTGAATCGACTTGAGCGTAACGCGATTGTGCATCACAGCATTCCGGTGAATTGAATTCAGCGATACGGCCACTTTAATTCGTTTGAGCGCGAGAACTCAAGGGCCTACGCTTACAACAACTCATACGGAGGAGATCACGGTGACTATCAGCGAAGCCGGACGGACAACTGAATCCGTCCAACTCGCGGAGCGCGCATATCGCATCCGCCGCAACGCGCTCTTGATGGGCGAGGTGCAAGGGCAGGGCTACATCGGCCAGGCGCTGGACATCGCCGATGTGCTGGCGACGGCCTATTTTCATGCGATGAAATACCACCCGGCCGACCCTGACTGGGAAGGCCGCGACCGCTTCCTGCTGTCCAACGGCCACTACGCGATCGCGCTTTACGCCGCGCTGATCGAAGCGGGCATCGTCCCTCAAGAAGAGCTGGAAACGTATGGCAGCGATGACAGCCGCCTGCCGATGTCCGGCATGGCGAGCTATACGCCGGGCATGGAGATGTCCGGCGGCTCGCTCGGGCAGGGCCTCACGATTGCCGTCGGCCGCTGCCTCGGATTGAAGCGCAAGGGCTCCGGTTCGTTCGTCTACACGCTGTTTTCCGATGGCGAACTCGACGAGGGCTCGGTGTGGGAAGCGATCATGTCCGCCGCGCACTGGCAGCTCGACAACCTGATCGGGATCGTCGACGTCAACAACCAGCAAGCCGATGGCCCGTCGACGCAGATCATGGCGTTCGAGCCGCTCGTCGAGAAGCTCGAAGCGTTCGGCTGGTTCGTGCAGCGCGTGAACGGCAACGACCTCGACGCGGTGGTCGCCGCATTCGACGCTGCGCGCGCACATCGCGCTCCGCAGCCGCGCATGATCGTCTGCGATACGAAGATGGGCTGCGGCGTGCCGTTCCTCGAAGCGCGCGAGAAGAACCACTTCATCCGTGTCGACGCGCACGAATGGCAACTCGCGCTGAAGGCGCTCGAAGAGGGGAAGCAAGCATGAGCCAAGCCACCGCACAGAAGCCGCGTCTGAAGACATCGGCGATGATCGCGTCGATCGCCGGCGAAGGACAGGCCACGCGTTCCGCGCCGTTCGGGCATGCGCTCGTCGAGCTGGCGAAGCAGCGCCCCGAGGTCGTGGGCATGACGGCCGATCTCGGCAAGTACACCGATTTGCACATCTTCGCGAAGGCATTCCCTGAGCGCTACTACCAGATGGGCATGGCCGAGCAATTGCTGATGGGCGCGGCCGCCGGCATGGCGCACGAGGGCGCGCAGCCGTTCGTTACGACGTATGCCGTGTTCGCGTCGCGCCGCGCGTACGACTTCATTCACCAGACGATCGCCGAGGACAACCTCGACGTGAAGATCGTTTGCGCATTGCCGGGCCTCACGACCGGCTACGGTCCGAGCCACCAGGCCGCCGAAGACCTCGCGCTGTTCCGCGCGATGCCGAACCTCACCGTGATCGATCCGTGCGACGCGCACGAGATCGAGCAGATCGTGCCGGCGATCGCCGACCATCGCGGCCCCGTCTATATGCGCTTGTTGCGCGGCAACGTTCCGCTCGTGCTCGATCAGTACGACTACCGTTTCGAACTCGGCAAGGCGAAGCTGCTGCGCGACGGCGCCGAAGTGCTGATCATCTCGACCGGGATCATGACGATGCGCGCGCTCGAAGTGGCGAAGGCGCTCGAACAGGACCGCGTCGACGTGGGCGTGCTGCACGTGCCGACGATCAAGCCGCTCGATACGGTGACGATCCTGCGTGAAGCGCGGCGCTCGGGCCGCCTCGTCGTGGTGGCCGAGAACCATACGACGATCGGCGGTCTCGGCGAAGCGGTCGCGACCACGTTGCTCACCGCAGGGGTGACGCCGCCGTTCCGTCAGATCGCGCTGCCCGATGCGTTCCTCGACGCGGGCGCGCTGCCGACGCTGCACGACCGCTACGGCATCTCCACGAACGCGATGGCCGACACGATCAAGGGCTGGCTCAGCTAAGCCGCTTTCATCACAGCTTTTCACTACACGACATTCAGCGCTCGAAGCGCACCCTATCAGGAGACTTCAACATGTCAGAGTCGAAACTTCTTGCCGGCAAGGTCGCCGTCATCTCGGGCGCTGCCTCGCCGCGCGGAATCGGCATGGCGACGGCGCGCATGTTTGCCGCCCAAGGCGCAACGGTTGCGATTTTCGATCTCGACGAGCGCGCGGCTGTCGAAGCCGCGTCGTCGATTGGCCCGGCCCATCGCGGCTACGCCTGCAACGTGACCGACCGGCAGGCGTGCGCCGCCGCGGTCGAGCGCGTGGTCGCCGATCTCGGCTCCATCGATGTGCTCATCAACAACGCCGGTATCACGCAGCCGGCCAAGCTGCTCGACATCGACCCGGAAAGCTGGGACCGCATCCTCGACGTGAATCTGCGCGGCGTGCTGTATCTCTCGCAAGCGGTGGTGCCGCAGATGAAGAAGCAGGGCAAGGGGTCGATCGGTTGCATGTCGTCGGTGTCGGCGCAGCGCGGCGGCGGCATTCTTGGCGGACCGCATTACTCGGCCGCCAAGGCGGGCGTGCTGGGCCTGGCGAAGGCGATGGCGCGCGAGCTCGGCATCGACGGCATTCGCGTGAACTGCGTGACGCCCGGCCTGATCCAGACCGACATCAACGCGGGCAAGATCAGCGACGACAAGCGCGGCGAAATTCTTGCGGGCATTCCGCTGAACCGCCTCGGCGTACCGGATGACGTCGCCGGCGCGTTCCTGTTTCTGGCCTCGGATATCTCGTCGTACATCACGGGCGCCGTGATCGACGTGAACGGCGGCATGCTGATCCACGGCTAGGCGCAGAGCAGCGGAAACGTCCGGCCTGCGTTTGACGGAGGAGACACCGGACTTTCCGCCATACGGCAAAGACGGCAGACGCACGTCGCCAGAAAGCGTCACATTACGAAATCACACAGCACAACAAGAATGAAAATCCATATTGGAGGAGCACATCATGACGACCCAGTCGAATGCTCGAGGCGGCATCAATCGCCGCACGTTTCTGAAGGCCGGCGCCGCGTTGGGCGTGGCGGCGCCGTTCGTGAGCATCTCGCGGCGCGCCACGGCGGCCGAGTTCTCGTATAAGTTCGCGACGGGCCAGGACCCGACGCATCCGGTCAACATCCGCGGCAAGGAAGCGCTCGACCGCATCCGCGCGGCGACCAACGGACGCGTCGACATCAAGCTGTTCCCGGCCAATCAGCTCGGCTCCGATACCGACCTGCTCTCGCAGGTGCGCAATGGCGGCGTCGAGTTCTTCAATCAGGCGTCGTCGATTCTCGCGACGCTCACGCCCGCCGCGGGCATCGTCAACACCGGCTTCGCGTTCAAGGACTACGACACGGTCTGGCGCGCGATGGACGGCGATCTCGGCAACTACATCCGCGCGCAGATCACGAAGTCGGGCATCGTCTCCGTGTGCCCGGTGTGGGACAACGGCTTTCGGCAGATCAGCTCGTCGACCCATCCGCTCAAATCGCCCGCCGACTTGAGCGGCTTCAAGATCCGCGTGCCGCAAGCGCCGATGCTGACTTCGCTTTTCAAAGCGCTCGGAGCGGGCCCCACGCCGATCAACTTCAACGAGCTCTATTCGGCGCTGCAGACGGGCGTGGTGGAAGGCCAGGAGAACCCGCTGCCGATCATCGCGACGGCCAAGCTCTACGAAGTGCAGAAGTTCATCAGCCTTACGTCGCACGTGTGGGACGGCTACTGGATTCTCGGCAACGTCGCTGCCTGGAACAAGCTGCCGCCCGACCTCCGCGCGATCGTGCAGCGCGAGTTCACGCGCGCCGGCATGGACCAGCGCGCCGATATCGCGAAGCTCTCCCTGTCGCTGCGCAACGACTTGAAGGGCAAGGGCATCACGTTCGTCGACGTCGACCGCGAAGCGTTCCGCGGCGCGCTCGCGAAAACCTCCTTCTATAGCGACTGGAAATCGAAGTACGGCGATGAGGGCTGGGGCATGCTCGAAAAGTACGCCGGCAAGCTCGCCTGAAGGGGACACCATGACTACGCTCTCTCTCCCGCATCATTCGCCGCGGCGCTTCGCGTGCGCGTTCGACGCCGCGCTCGGGCCGTTGGTCGAAATTCCCGCTGCGCTCTTGGTGGTCGCGGAAATCGTCGTGCTGCTGGCGGGCGTGACGAGCCGCTATGTGTTTCGCTCGCCGCTCGTCTGGTCCGACGAACTAGCCGAGATCCTGTTTTTATGGCTCGCGATGCTCGGCGCGGTAGTGGCCTTGCGACGCGGCGAGCACATGCGGATGACCGCCGTGGTGGGCATGTGCTCGCCCGGCGTGCGCGCGTTCCTCGACATGGTCGCCATTGCCGCGCCGCTCGCGTTTCTCGGGCTCGTCATGTGGCCGGCCGTGCAGTTCGCGCAGGACGCGTCGATGGTCACCACGCCGGCGCTGAGCCTCTCCGATTCCTGGCGCGCGGCGGCGTTTCCGGTGGGCGCGGGGCTCATGCTGCTCGTGACGGCGGTGCGGCTCATTCGCGAGGCCAACTGGCGGCTAGTGCTCGCCGCTTTGGCCGCGGTCTTCGCGATCGGCTGCGCGTTCGTCGCGCTCGGGCCGCTGCTGAGCAATCTCGGCAACTACAACCTGCTGATCTTCTTCGTCGGGCTCGTGGCGCTCGGCGTGCTGTCCGGCGTGCCGATCGCGTTCTCGTTCGCGCTCGCGACCTTCGGCTATCTCGCGCTCACGACGAGCACGCCGATGACGGTCGTCGTCGGCCGCATGGACGAGGGCATGTCGCACTTGATCCTGCTGTCGGTACCGCTCTTCGTGTTCCTCGGGCAGCTGATCGAGATGACGGGTATGGCCGCCGCGATGATCGCGTTTCTCGCGAGCCTGCTCGGGCATGTGCGCGGCGGTCTGTCGTATGTGCTGGTGGGGGCGATGTATCTGGTGTCCGGCATCTCGGGTTCCAAGGCCGCGGACATGGCGGCGGTCGCCCCCGTGCTGTTCCCCGAGATGACGGCGCGCGGTGCGAAGCCGGGCGAACTCGTCGCGCTCCTGGCCGCGACCGGCGCGCAGACCGAAACGATCCCGCCGAGCCTCGTCTTGATCACGCTCGGCTCGGTGACGGGCGCGTCGATCTCGGCGCTGTTCACGGGCGGCATGCTGCCCGGCATCGTGCTCGCCGTGACGCTGTGCGCGCTCGTGTTCTGGCGCAATCGGCGCGAGGATCTTTCGCACGTGACGCGCGCCGGCGCCGCCGAGATCGTCCGCAAGCTGCTGATCGCGCTGCCCGCACTCGCGTTGCCGTTCGTGATTCGCATGGCGGTGATTCGCGGGATCGCAACGGCCACCGAAGTCTCGACCATCGGCATCGTGTACACGGTGCTTGCCGGCCTCTTGATCTATCGGCGCTTCGAATGGGCGCGCCTGAAGCCGATGCTGATCGAAACGGCGTCGCTGTCGGGCGCGATTCTGCTCATCATCGGCGCGGCGACGGGCATGGCCTGGGCGCTCACGCAATCGGGCTTCTCGGGCGAACTCGCCGACACGCTCGCCGGCTTGCCGGGCGGGGCGGCAACGTTCATCGCGGCGTCGATCGTGGTGTTCATCGTGCTCGGCAGCGTGCTCGAAGGCATCCCCGCCATCGTGCTGTTCGGACCGCTGATGTTCCCGATCGCTAGGCAGTTGGGCATCAACGACATTCACTACGCGATGGTCGTGATTCTTTCGATGGGCGTGGGCCTGTTCGCGCCGCCGTTCGGCGTCGGCTACTACTCGGCCTGCGCCGTGAGCCGCATCCATCCCGATCAAGGCATGAAGCCGATCGCCGGCTACATCGTCGCGCTCGTCATCGGGCTCATCGTGGTGGCCGCGGTGCCCTGGATTTCGACCGGCTTCCTGCCGCATCAGTAATCACGCTCGCGCGCCGGCCTTCGGCACCGGTTGAAGGCAGCGGCGCGCAGCTCTTTCACTCACTCATCGTTATCAGCAGCGCCGCTTCTTGCGAAGCCGCGCGCAAGGAGTCTTATTGCCATGTCCACCCTCGACGAAGCCGAAACGCCGCTTGCGAACGCCATCCGCTTTCTTTCGATCGACGCGATTCTGCGCGCGGGCGAAGGGCACCAGGGCGTGCCGCTCGGCATGGCCGAGATCGCCACGGCGCTGTTCACACGCCACCTGAAGTTCAATCCGGCCGACCCGCAATGGCCCGACCGCGATCGCTTCGTGCTCTCGAACGGCCATGGCTCGATGCTGCTGTATTCGCTGCTCTATCTGACCGGCTACGCGCGCATCGATCTCGATCAGATCAAGACGTTCCGCCAGTTCGGCTCGCACTGCATGGGGCACCCTGAATACGATCCGGCGTCCGGCATCGAAGTGACGACCGGCCCGCTCGGGCAGGGGATCGCGAACGCGTTCGGGATGGCCGTGGCCGAGGCGTATCAGAACGCGAGATTCGGCAGCGGTATCGTCGATCACTACACGTATGCGTTCGTCGGCGACGGGTGCCTGCAGGAAGGCATTGGGCAGGAGATGATTTCGCTCGCGGGGCATCTGCGCTTGGGCAAGCTGATCCTGTGCTGGGACGACAACCGCATCACCGACGATGGCAGCACCGAGCTGTCGATCAGCGAGGACGTGTGCGAGCGCTTTCGCGTCGCGGGCTGGCACGTAATCGACGTCGATGGGCATGACATCGATGCGGTATCGGCGGCGCTGGAACTGGCGCGCAAAGACCCGCGTCCGTCGATGCTCGCGTGCCGGACGATCATCGGCCGAGGCATCGCGCGGCTGCAGGGTCAGCGCGGCGGCCATAGCGGCAAGCTGTTCGACGCGGACGCCGAGGCGGCCCGCCAGCTGCTCGATTGGCCGCACGAGCCGTTCCATGTGCCTGACGAGATTTTGTCGGCGTGGCGTCGCGCAGGGCGGCGCAGCGACAACGCGTATCGCGCGTGGCAGGCCCGCGTGGCGGCGCTGCCGGCGCAAGACCGCGCCGAGTTTGAACGCATTCAGGCAGGCCGCTTGCCCGATGGCTGGCGCGAAGTCCTTGAAGACTACCGGCGGCGTGCGGCGGAAAACGCGGAAGCGCAGCAGGGCATCCTGGTGTCCGCCGAGATCAACGATCTGTTTGCGATAACGCTGCCGGAGCGCATGGTCGGCTGCGCCGACCTCGAAGCGCCGACGAGCCACAAGCGCCGTTTGCACGCGTTCACGTCCGACGATCGCAGCGGCGCGTACGTGCACTGCGGTGTGCGCGAGCACGTGATGGGCGCGATGGCGAACGGCATGGCGGCGCATGGCGGCGTGATCGCGACATGCGTCACGTATCTCGCGTTCTCCGACTACGAACGCCCTGCGATGCGCATGGCGGCGCTCATGGGCCTGCCCGTGAAGTTCGTGTTCAGCCACGACTCGATCGGCCTCGGCAGAAATGGCCCGACGCATCAGCCCGTCGAGATCCTCGCATCGTTGCGCGCGATGCCGAACATGCACGTGATGCGTCCCGCCGATGCAGTGGAAGCGGCCGAGTGCTGGGAGATCGCGCTCGAACGCAAGGACGGCCCGAGCACGATGGTGTTCGCGCGGCAGGCATTGCCGCCGGTGCGGCGTGCGCACGTCGCCGAGAACCTGTCGCGTCGCGGCGCGTATGTGTTGGCGGAAGCCGAAGACGGCGCGCGTCAGGTCACGCTGCTCGCCACCGGCTCCGAAGTGGCGATCGCGCTCGAAGCACGCGCGCGTCTGCAAGCCGAAGGCGTGGCGACGGCGGTCGTCTCGATGCCGTGCTGGGAAATTTTCGACGAACAGGATGCGGACTATCGCGCCGCCGTGCTCGGGCCGGCCGGCACGGTGCGTGTCGCCGTGGAAGCCGCGTTGCGCTTCGGCTGGGACCGCTACCTCGGCGAGCGCGGCGGCTTTGTCGGCATGACCGGCTTTGGCGCATCGGGTCCCGCCGAGGTGCTGTTCGAGCACTTCGGCATCACGGCGGGCCACGTCGTGGAAGAAGCGCGCCGCCATCTGGTGAAGGGAATCGAACAGGAACTCAAGGAAGAAGCATGATGGAAAAGATCGTTTTTCTGGACCGCGCGACGCTCGCGCCGCAAATCAAACTGCGCAAGCCGGGCTTTGCCCACGAACTCGTCGAATACGAAAAGACCGCCCCCGAAGACGTGCTGACCCGGCTTGCGGGCGCAACGATCGCGATCACGAACAAGGTGGCGCTGACGAAGGAAGTGCTTGACCGCCTACCGGCATTGAAGCTCATCGCCGTGGCCGCGACCGGCACCGATTGCGTCGACAAGGCCGCTTGCCAGCAACGCGGCCTCGCCGTGACGAACATTCGCGGCTACGCGCTCAACACCGTGCCCGAGCACACGTTCGCGCTGATGCTCGCGCTGCGCCGCAACCTCGTCGCGTATCGCAACGACGTGCTCGCGGGCGTGTGGCAGAAGTCGGGGCAGTTCTGCTTCTTCGATCATCCGATCCACGATCTCGGCGGCGCGCGGCTCGGCATCATCGGAGAGGGCGTGCTCGGGCAGCGCGTCGCCGAGCTCGGCAAGGCGTTCGGCATGGTGCCGATGTTCGCCGCGCACAAAGGCAAACAAGGCTTGGGGCCGCTTTATACGCCGTGGTCGGAAGTGCTGGCGACGAGCGACGTCATCAGCATCCACAGCCCGCTTACGCCGGAGACGCGCAACATGCTCGCGATGCCGGAGTTCCGCGCGATGAAGAAGAAGCCGCTCATCATCAACACGGCGCGCGGCGGGCTCGTGGATGAGGGCGCGCTTGTGCAGGCGCTCGATGAGGGGTTGATCAGCGGCGCCGGGTTCGATGTGACCGATGGCGAGCCGCCGCGTATGGATAGTCCGCTCATGCGAATAGCGGGGCGGCCGAATGTGATTTTGACGCCGCATGTTGCTTGGGCTTCGGATGAGGCGCAGCAGGGGCTGGCGGATCAGCTGGTGGATAACATCGAAAACTTCATAAGCGGCAAGCCGACGAATCTGGTGCAGAGCGCGTATTGAATAAGGGGCGGTGGCGGTTTCGGCCTGATCGATGCGCGCGACTCAGCCGGTCATCCTGTGACGAACGTCACTCGTCTTTCTGTATGTGTTCGGCGAGATAGTCGATCAGCAGGCGCACGGCGGGCAATAGTCCCCTGCGTGACGGAAAGACGGCATGAACCAGCCCCCCTTTGGGTTTCCAGCCCGGCATCACGTCGACCAGCGTGCCATTTGCGAGCGCATCCTCGACGACCATGTACGGTAATTGCACGACGCCCACGCCTTTCATGGCCGCCTGCCGAAGCACGGTCATGTCGTCGGTGATGTAGCGCGGCGCGTGACTCACCCGCGCTTCCATTCCGTCCGGTCCGACGAGAGCCCAGGCATGATCGCGCTGCGGGCCCCAATCGAGGCTCGGCATGCCGGACAGATCAGCGGGATGCGCGACGCTCCCATGCCGCTGCGCGAGCGCCGGCGCGGCAACCAGACGCTGTGGACTTCCAGACAGGACACGCATGACGAGCCCGCTGTCTTCGAGCGGCGGAAAACGAACTCGCAGCGCGAGATCGAGACCTTCGGCAAGAACATCGACCCGACGATTCGTAGCATCAAGAAGGATCTGGACCTTCGGGTATTGCGTCATGAAGTCGGCGATGAGATTCCCTATGCGGTACGCAAGCAGCGTCGTGGGGCAACTCATCCGCACCACGCCTTGAGGCTCGGAGAGCCGACGCTCCATCACCTCGCGCGCGGCATCGGCTTCAACCAGCACCGCGACACAGCGCTCGTAGAATTCGCGTCCCGTCTCCGTCATCGAGAAATGGCGCGTGGACCGGTTGAGCAGGCGAACGCCATATCTCGCTTCGAGTTCGGCGATGCGCCGACTAAGCTTGGACTTGGGCATGTTGAGCGCCCGCCCGGCCTGCGTGAAACCGTGGTTGTCGACCACTTTCACGAAATAGTAGATGTCGTTCAGGTCGTCCATGACTGTTCCTTCGGCAGAACAATAGAGGGATCTTAGAGCACTGAAGTCGCGCGGGATCGCCATTGTTCCGCTCATAGAACACAGTCGGCATTTTTCAGGGACTGTAGGCCGGTTCGTCGACCGCATAGCATTGCCCTTGCATGCAGATCGGATGCATCACGCGTCGATCACCGGGATCCCTTCCTCTTAACGCAGTGTTTCGGAGACAAACATGGCAAGCGAACCCATTCGCGACCCCGCGAACGATCAACTTCTGACGCCGCAGAACGCGGCATTCATCGTCATCGATTACCAGCCGGTACAGGTGAATTCCATCGCATCGATGGATCGTCAACTCCTGGTCAACAACATCGTGGGCGCTGCAAAGGCGGCAATTGCATACAAGCTGCCAATCGTCCATTCGACGGTCAACGTGAAGACCGGTCTCAACAAGCCGCCCATCCCGCAACTGCGCGCGGCGCTTGGCGACTATCCGACTTACGATCGCACCAGCATCAACTCCTGGGAAGACGTCGAATTCCGCAAGGCCGTCGAAGCAACCGGTCGCAAGAAGTTGATCATGACGGCGCTCTGGACGGAAGCCTGCCTGACGTTCCCCGCGCTCGATGCGTTGGCGGCCGGCTACGACGTATATGTCGTCGTCGATGCTGTCGGCGGCACGTCCGTCGCAGCGCACGAAGCCGCGTTGCGCCGCATCGAACAGGCTGGCGGCAAGATGATCAGTGTCGCTCAGCTGTTCTGCGAGCTGCAGCGCGACTGGGCACGCAGCGACACCGTTCCCGCGTTCATCGACCTGTTCATCGAAACGGGCGGCACGGCCGGCATCCAGTTCTCGTACGACAAGAACTGACGTGTCACGCGCGCGGACGGTTGCTGTCCGCCGTCCGCGCGTATCCTTCGCAGTTCGATCTAGGTAGCGGCGCAACGCGTGTGGCGAATGCGGTCAAGTATCGCGGCCCATCGTTCTATCAGTGAGACACAGAAGGTAACTCTCTGCCTCTAGTCGCGTCATCGTCCAGTGACTACTCTGTATCCATGCAAACAAGGCCACTGGCCTTTCAACAGGTATATCGACGATGAAGAAGATTCTCGGCACTTTCGGTAACCCGAACTCGCATTGGGTCGGCGACGGTTTTCCGGTGCGCACGCTGTTCTCGCATAACGCGATGGGCCGCCACCTGAGCCCGTTCCTGATGCTCGACTACGCGGGCCCAAGGCACTTTGCACCGACGGCGCGCCGTCAGGGTGTCGGACAGCACCCGCACCGTGGCTTCGAAACCGTGACCATCGTGTATCAAGGCGAACTGGAGCACCTCGATTCGACGGGTAGCGGCGGCCAGATCGGTCCCGGCGACGTGCAGTGGATGACAGCGGGCGCGGGGATCCTGCATGAGGAATTCCATTCGAGCGCTTTCGCGAAGACAGGCGGGACGCTCGAGATGGTCCAGCTTTGGGTCAATCTACCCGCGAAGGACAAGATGGTTGCGCCTGGCTATCAGGGCATCTTGGCGAGCGAGATTCCGTCCGTCGAATTGCCGGAAAGCGCCGGACATGTGCGGGTGATCGCCGGCAACTACGCGGGCAACGCCGGGCCGGCGAACACCTTCACGCCGATAGACGTCTGGGATGTGCGGCTCAACGCAGGACGTGGTGCAACGCTGTCGCTGCCGGCGGGCAGGACGCTCGCGCTCGTGGTGCTGCGCGGCCAGGTGCGGGTCAATGGCGATGAGCGGGTCGTCAGCGACGCGCAAGTGGTTCTGCTCGAGCAGGAAGGCACTGAGGTTCAGATCGATGCCATCAGCGATGCAACCGTGCTGGTGTTGAGCGGCGAGCCCATCGACGAACCCGTTGCCGCGTATGGTCCCTTCGTCATGAACACGGCACAAGAAATTCGCGAGGCGGTAGAGGACTTCAACAATGGGCGTTTTGGATCGCCGGCTGCGACGTACCAGCGGACCATAGCCCAGTAAATGTCGCCAAAGCGTCAGGGGCGCTCCTATTCCGGGCACTGTAAATGTGACATCGGGACAGGAGCGCCCGACCTCGCTCACGCTCCGACCGTTATTTCACCGCCACTGCTCGGCAAGCGCCTTACGCTCGATATCCTTGGCGAACAGCGGTGTCTCTTCCGCGTTGTGGGCGGACAGCGCCTGCTGCGCGAACTCGCTCGCCTTGGCGAAAGGCACGCCGCGCTTCTCGAGCGCCTCTAGATAGCCGGGCGCGGTGCGGACTTCCACGCTATTGATAAACCTCGTCGTGTCGGCATCGATAGCTTCCGCATGGAAAGACCAGATGACAACGATCTTGACGCGGCTGCCAACATCCGGACCGATAGAGTCGGACAACGACACGAGACGGCACTGACCCCGCTCGGCGACATCCTCGACATAGTGCTGCACCATCAGATTGCCAACGTGCTCCACATTGACCGACATACGCTTGCCCTCAGGGCTGAGCGTTGCCGCAGCCGCAATGTGATTTTTAGAACAGGCCTGATATTCGCTGTCGGTCAAGGTAAAGGCCCACTCGGTCAAATCGATGGACGCGAGCGGTGCATGAATCGTGGCTTCGGCCGTCGATTCGGCGATGATTTCATTCGTCATTGAGTAGCCTCAGGATCTTTAGGCAGAGAGCTTCGCGATGATTTCATCGGTCGAGACAATCGCGCTCGCATAAGCCGGCATATTGAACTGGAGCGACGCGTCCATCTCCGCGTGACCAAAGCTGCCGATAGCATCTTTCACCAGCGTGACTTCATAGCCGAGCTCGGCAGCAAAGCGAACGGTGGATTCGATGCATGTATTGGCGCGCATCCCGATCACGATGACTTTGCGCAGGCCATGCTTCTTGAGCTGCAAGTCGAGATCCGTGTTGGCGAATCCGCTCGAGAGCCAATGCTCCTGCGCGACGACCTCACCGGGGCGCGGTTCGAAATCGGGGTGAAAACTTCCTCCCCAAGTCCCATCAGCAAAAACACGTCCCTTGTCGGTGGCGGCCCCGATGGGCGGTATCGTCTTCCAATGATTGTGTAGATCGCATTCGCGCCAGCGATGGTGCGGGGCGATGAAGACTTGCACGCCAGCCGTTCGAGCCGCGGCGAGGATCTGCCGCATATGCTCGACGACGTTGTTCGCCTCCAGGGTCGTGCGGCAGAGCTCGTAGAGCTTGCCTCCCTCCGAAAGGAAGTCGTTATAGGGATCGACGATGAGCAGCCCCGTCAACTCAGGTTCATACGTCAGCCCGGAGGCAGATTGACTTGCCATTTTGAGGCTCCCTTTGGCGTGTTGACGATGTGACTACAATATTTGAAGTCACATGGCTTGTAAAGGACAAAAGCTGGGGCGACCGACGTTGGCGATCCAGATTCGCTAATCGGAACTGGTTCAAAATGCGGGGTTGTTTAGTGAGAGATCGAGATGAAGCAAGAGAATACTGACGAGACGCTGTGCCCCCTCGCTCGTGCGGCAGCCGTCATTGCGGATCGCTGGACCATCTTGATCCTGCGCGAACTACGAATGGGGAACGACCGCTTCGACGGCATTCGAGCGCAGACCGAGATGTCGCCCAACCTGCTGACCCAGCGCCTCAAGTCAATGGAGGACAACGGGCTCATCGAGCGCCGGCTCTATCAAGAGCGGCCCAACCGTTACGCCTACTGCATCACGGACAAGACACGCGAACTCGACGGCATGATGCTGACGCTTCGTTTATGGGGTATGCGGCACTGCGGGCTCGATCCGGAGGCGGAAAGCGCAGTGACGATGACGCATCGTCGAACCGGCGCGATCATCGACGCCGACTGGCAACCCGAAGAAGCCGATCTGCCGTTCACCTTTAGCCAAGTCGAAGCCCGGGTCAATCCATCGTGGGCGGCCGAACGAGCCGCTCGCGCGGAAGCCTTTTCGGTCGAGCGAAAGAATCAGGTTTCCAAACGTGCCCCACGAAAGCGCCATGCCGTTTCCGCCAAGGGTTGACCGTTGGCGTCTAGCTGCGCACAGGCAATCGCATCGGTTCTGGCGTCCATGACGTATCGAGACCATAGTGGATACGACCGCTGTCATGTACGGCGGAACTTGCTCGATCAGGAGGCGACCGATGCACGAGAATCCGATACGTGAAGCACTGAATGCGCACTGGCAGGCGTCGGCCGCTGGGGATCTGAACGCCGAACACGATATCTACGACGATGGTGCGATCTGTGAATATCCGCAATCCGGTGAGCGCATCGTTGGGAGACGCAATTTGCAGGCGTTGCGAGGCCATCATCCAGGCAAGCCGGCGGGGTTCGATGTCAGGCGAATCCAAGGCAACGGGAATCTCTGGGTTACCGAATACACGATTTCCTATCAGGGCCGGCCATCGTACGTCGTGAGCATCATGGAGTTTGCTAACGACAAGGTCGTACACGAGACCCAGTATTTTTCGGATCCCTTTGAGGCGCCAGGCTGGCGGAGTCAATGGGTCGAGCAGAGCGCGTGACGCACCGTTTGCCGACTTACTGTGGGCCTGAAGTAAGCGCTAAAGCGCCAACTTCAGGCAACCACAGCATGGGACCGGAGTAAGCGCTGAAGCGCTAACTCCGGTCGACAAAAAAAGGCCGGCATCGAGCCGGCCCTGACAAGATTCCGCTTACGCTCGACGCATCAAACGTCGAAGAACACCGTTTCGCCTTCGCCCTGCATGCGGATGTCGAAGCGATACACGTTGCCGCCCGCTTGAGCATCGCGTCGTGCGATCAACGTTGCGCGGCGATTCGCCGGCACCGCTTCGAGCACCGGGTCCGCGGCATTCGCAGCCGCTTCATCGTCGAAGTAAATGCGCGTGAACGCATGCAGCAAGATGCCTCGCATCAGCACCATCACGTTCACATGCGGCGCGCTATCGGGCGCGGTCTTGCCCGGCTTGACCGTTTCGATCACGAAGCGGTGCTTCGCATCGGTGCCCGTGCCCACACGGCCGAAACCGCGAAAGCCGTTGGCCGCGATGTCGGCGCGCGAGGCCGGATAGCGGCCTTCGCTATCCGCTTGCGTCACTTCGATCAGCGCATCGCTGACGGGCTTGCCGTCGCCGTCGAACACCTGCCCGACGATCGTGATGCGTTCGCCCGGCGTTTCAGGCGCGACGAGCACCGGTGTGAACAGGCTCTTCAAGTCGAAGTTGTATTGCTGCGGCACGAGGCCATAAGCGAAGTACGGCCCGACCGTTTGCGACGGCGTTTGCTTGAGTGTCTGAGTCATGGCTTAGCGCTCCATCGGCGTTTCGTTGCGGCCGCGCAGCACGATGTCGAACTCGAAGCCAAGCGCGTAGCCTTCTTCCGTGCGATCCATCGAGAAGCGCGAGATCAGGCGGTCGCGCGCCTGTTCCGGCGTGCCCTGGAAGATCGGGTCGTAGGCGAGCAGCGGATCGCCCGGGAAATACATCTGCGTGACGAGGCGCGAACCGAAGTACTCGCCGAACAGCGAAAAGTGGATGTGGTTCGGACGCCAGGCGTTCGGATGGTTGCCCCACGGGTAGGCGCCGGGCTTGATCGTCAAGAAGCGATAGCGGCCTTCGTTGTCGGTGATCGTGCGGCCCGCGCCGAGGAAATTCGGATCGAGCGGCGCGTCGTGCTGGTCGACCTTGTGGACGTAGCGCCCGGCGGCGTTCGCCTGCCAGATCTCCACGAGCGTGTTGCGCACCGGACGGCCGCCTTCGTCGAGCACGCGGCCGGTAACGATGATGCGCTCGCCGAGCGGCTCGCCGTTCTTCGCGGCGTTGCGCGTGAGGTCGTTATCGAGCGCGCCGAGATCGTCGGTGCCGTAGACGGGCACGTATTGGTCGCGCAGCTTTTCTTTCAGCGGGATCAGCGGCAGCGTCGGGCCGCGCTTGACCGAGGAACCATAGGGCGGGTGGATGTAAGCCGGATGCGACGGGAAATCGCGTTCGGTCAGGATGATGGGTTGATCCATCGCAGTGTCTCCATGGGGGGATTGTGGTTGTCGCCGTTCGGACGTCGTGTACAGGACTTTATATAAAGCGGAAAGTTATGCAAAATGACCTTTTTTCGCGCTTCGTATAACGGATGGTTATGCAACGTCGCCTCGCGGACAGCCGCGTCAAATTCCGGCATCTCCAGTGCTTCCTGGCCGTCGCGCAGTTCGGCGGCGTGCAGAAGGCGGCGGAGAGCCTGTCCATTACGCAGCCGGCGGTATCGAAGACGGTCGCCGAGCTGGAGGAAATCCTCGGCGTGAAGCTCTTCGAGCGCGGGCGCCACGGCGCCGCGATCACGCGCGAGGGGCAGCTCTTCGTGCCGCACGCGAGCGCCTGCGTGAGCGCGTTGCGGCAGGGCGTCGATCTGCTCACGCGCGAGGGCGGCGGCGCGCCGGCGTCGCTCGAGATCGGCATGCTGCCGACCATCGCGCCCGCGCTCGTGCCGCCGATGCTCGCGCGTTTCGCCAAGGATTGGCCGCAGGTGGTCGTGCGGCTCGTTACATCGTCGAACGCGGAGCTGCTCGAACGCTTGAAGGCGGGGACGATCGAGTTCGCGATCGGGCGCCTCGCGGACCCGGAAAAGATGATCGGCTTGAACTTCGAGCAATTGTTCAACGAGCCGTTGGCCGTGGTCGTGCGCGCCGGTCATCCGCTCGCTGCCAGTGCCGCGTTGCCCGCGGCGCTGCCGGCTGCGCTCTCCGAGCAATTTCCCGTGGTGCTGCCGCCGTTCGGCACGCTGATCCGGCAATCGGCGGAGAGCCTGTTGACGATGAGCGGCGCGGCGCCGCTTGCGTCGTTCGTCGAGGTGCTGTCGGTGTCGGTGGGGCGCGCGCTCGCGCTCGAAAACGACGCGCTGTGGTTCGTGCCGCTGTCGGCGGTCGAGCGCGATCTCGATGGCGGCGCGCTGGTCCGCTTGCCACTGCCGTACGCGGGCACCGAAGAACCGGTCGGTCTGATCCGGCGCACCGATTCGGAGCCAACGCCCGTCGCGCGCACGCTGATCGAGGCGGTGCGCGAGCTGGCGCGTCAACGCATGGCGGCGCAAGGCTCGACGCCAAGCGCAAAGCCCAAGCGGCGAGCCAAGCGCGATCTCAGCGGCGGCTGAAAAGCAGACCGTTATGCAACTGCATTCATAACGGGAAAGTCCTAAGTCAAGTCTGCGCCGCCATCGTCGTAATCGCGTTCAGGCCTTCCACAGAAGAAATCGCACTGAACCAGTCATGAGACCACCAGGACGAGGGTCGACCACCCGCGAAACCAGGGCCGT
The DNA here is from genome assembly GCF_053525655.1 of Trinickia camelliae. Lineage (NCBI taxonomy): Bacteria > Pseudomonadati > Pseudomonadota > Betaproteobacteria > Burkholderiales > Burkholderiaceae > Trinickia > Trinickia camelliae. The sequence continues at coordinate 71,474 of NZ_JBCHAA010000015.1, read as the reverse complement.
CGGCGCGAAGCGCACTGCTGCTGCGCTCTTTCCGCTATGGCTTGTCGCCATCGTGATCACGGCGTTTGCGTCGCTAAGCATCGCCGTGATGTCGATTTTTCTCGGCTACGTCGCGGGCGAGAGCAATTGGTCGAAAGGCCAGAAGGACGCCGTGCACGCGCTCGAGCGTTTCGCCAGCACCGGCGCCGAAGCGGACTATCAGGAGTTCGAGGCCAGAATCGCCGTGCCGCTCGCCGACCGGACCGCCAAGCTCGAGATGAACAAGGCGGACCCGGATTACGACGTCATTACGAACGCCTTCCTGAACGGCAAGATCGAGCCGCAAGACATCGACGGCATGATCTGGCTGTACCGCAACTTCAAGACCACGCCGTGGTTCCGCCGCGCGGCCGACTACTGGGACATCGGCGATATCTACCTGCTCAGGCTGCGCGACATCGGCAGCCGGCTGCATGCGCTGGAGACGAGCGGGAAGCGCAACACGCTCGAAGCGTTCCAGCTCATTTCGGAAGTGCAGAACATCGATGTTCATCTCGCGCCCGTCGAAGACGGCTTCTCGCGCTCGCTCGACGAAGTCGCGCATCAAACGAGAAACGCGCTGATCCTCACGCTCACGACGTCGGCGCTGTTGCTGCTCGGCGTCTTCACGACGTTTATCTGGCGCTCGTTTTCGCGCAGCGAACGCCTGAACACGCAGTTGCGGCAGAGCGAGGAGCGCCTGAACCTCGGCTTCGAAGGCATCAATGCGGGGCTGTGGGACTGGGATGTCGAAGGCGACGTCATCTACCACTCGCGATGGCTCTACGAGCAGCTTGGGTATAGCTCGGATGATCTGTCGATACACACGTCGGCGTTCGTGTCGCTCGTGCATCCCGATGACCGCTCGCGAGTCCGTCATGCGATGCGCTATCACCTGACGAGGAATGCCCCATACGACGTCGAGTTTCGGCTCAAGATGGGACACGAGGAGTATCTGTGGGTCCGCTCGCGCGGCAAGGCGTTGCGCAACGAGCAAGGCCGCGCGGTGCGGATGGTGGGGTGCCTGTTCGACGTGTCCGATCGCAGGCGCGCCGAGGCCGACGCTCAAAGCGAGCGGGAGCTCGCCGAAGTCACGCTGGCGTCGATCGGCGATGCGGTCGTCAGAACCGACGACCACGGCCGCGTCACCTATTGCAACAAGGTTGCCGAACGCATGCTCGGCCGCACGGCGGCGGAGATGTGGATGAAGACGTTCGACTCGGTCTGCGCGCTGATCGACGGCGCAACGTGCGAGTGCGCTCCGACCGTCATCGACCCTCTGCGGCAGCAGGAAGACGCGCCCGATGCCGAGTTGCCGCGCAATCTCTGCATCGTGCGTCCCGACGGCAAGCGGCTCGCGGTCGACTACTCGGCGGCGACGATGCGCGACGCCGATGGCAACGCGTTGGGCACGGTGATGGTGCTGCACGACGTCAGCGCGGAGCGCAAGCACGCCGCGGAACTCGCGTATCAGGCGACGCACGACGAACTGACCGACTTGTACAACCGCCGCGAATTCGAACGCAGGCTGAGCCGCTTGCTCGAACCGTGCGCGGGCGGCCACGCCGAGCATGCGGTGATGTTCCTCGATCTCGACCAGTTCAAGGTCGTCAACGACACGAGCGGTCACGCGGCGGGCGACGAGCTGATCAAGCACGTCGGCGCGACGCTCAAATCGTGCCTGCGTTCGAGCGACATTCTCGCGCGCCTCGGCGGCGACGAGTTCGGCATCGTGCTGCCGCATTGCACGATCGCGAAAGCGCTGCAGATCGCGGACACCCTGCGCCAAGCCGTCGCCGACATCCATCTGCCGTGGGCCGAGCGCGTGTTGACGACGGGCGTGAGCATCGGGGTGGTGGGCGTCGGCGCGAATCTGACGTCGTCGAAGGAAGTCATGAAAGCGGCGGACGTCGCCTGCTATATGGCGAAGGAAAAGGGCCGCAATCGCGTGCACCACTTCCGCTTCGACGATCAGGAATTGTCGGCGACGCACAAGCAGATGGAGTGGGTGTCGCGCGTGAAGACCGCGCTCGAGCAGGATCGCTTCTGTCTCTATACGCAGAAGATCGCACCGTTGAATAGAAGCGGGAAGAAGGGCAAGGAAAACGCGAAGCGCGGCGCGCACGTCGAGCTGCTGCTGCGCATGAGGGACGAAGCCGGCGCGCTCGTTCCGCCGTCGTTCTTCATCGGCGCGGCCGAGCGCTTCAACCTGATGCCCGCCATCGACCGCTGGGTCATCGCGCGAGCGTTCTCGGCGATCGCCGAAGGCGCGAACGAGGTCGGCACATGGTCGATCAATTTGTCGGGGGCTTCGCTTGGCGACGAGCGTTTGCTCGACTACATCGTCGAGCAGCAGAAGCGCCACGGCATTTCGTTGCGACAGGTGTGCTTCGAAATCACGGAGACCGCCGCGATCACGAACTTGCAGAAAGGCATGGCGTTCATCAACAGCCTGCGCGAGCTGGGGTGCCGCTTCGCACTCGATGACTTCGGCGCGGGCATGTCGTCATTCAACTACTTGAAGCATCTGCACGTCGATTACTTGAAGATCGACGGCAGCTTCATTCGCGGCATCGTCAACAGCGCGCTCGACCGCGCCATCGTGCAGTCGATCAATCAAGTCGCCCACGCGACAGGCAAGCAGACGATCGCGGAGTTCGTCGAGAACGACGCGATCATCGAATGCCTGAGCGAGATGGACGTCGACTATGTGCAGGGGTACGGCGTCGGCATGCCGGAACCGCTGTCGCTGCCGCCGCGCGTTCCGGCGTATGAGGACGCGCTGGTGGATGAGCCGGAATAGGGCTTGTTGGCTGTGTTCGCGTCAACAAGCCCTGGCCGCGTGGCTTAAGCGGGGTAGTCGAGCTTTGGATACCAATGCGGGTCGCGGCCTTCGGGCGTCATGTCGAGGATGGTCCAGATCGGCATGAGATCCGGCGCGCCGCGCGGGTCCTGGCCGGGGTCCGACGTTTCGTCGCCCATCTCGCCGGCCCAGAAGTGACGGATCGTGCCGTCGCGCCGCGTGAAGACGTTGAGCGCCGGATCGTCGCCGCCTTCCTTCGTGATGGCGTGGTAGTCGCGGCTGAAATGACCGTTCACATCGGAGTAGAGCTTCAGGTCGCGCCAGCCGCGTCCTTTCTTGACGGCGACGAGGCGTTCGATCGGCGAGCGGGCGACGATCGCGAGCGCCACGCGCTGCCCGATATCGCGCGCCTCGCCGTTCCATGCGCCAAGCAGCGACGTGCACATCGGGCACGGACGTTCGCGCTGCGGGCCGAACATATAGCTGTAGACGACCAGCGTGTCCTTGTCGCCGAAGAGCCCCGCGAAATCGAGCGGGCCGTTCTCGCTTTGGAAGCGGTAGTCGCCGGTCACGAGGCCGCCCGGCGGCAGCGCGCGGCGCAACTCGGCGACGCGCTCGATATGGCGGCGCAATTCGATCTCTTCGGCGAGCAGCGCAGTGCGCGCGCGGCGGTATTCGGCGCTTTCGTTCGGGATCGTCATGCCGTTGCGCTTGGCGAGTTCGGCGGCGGGGATGAGGGCTGGAGTCGATGCCATAGTCAGTCTCCTTGCAGAGTTGAGATCAATCGCGATCGGGTGCGCCGAGAGGAAAGAACGAGCGATAGGGGCGCCCTTCGTCGACCGCCCGCGCAAACGACGACCGCTTCAACAGCCGTTGCCGGTACGCGATGACATGCCGGAAATCGGCGCCGATGCGATGCGTCCAATCGGCGTAGAACAGGGACGGCGCGGCGCTGCAATCGGCGAGGCTGAAGCTGTCGCCCGCGGCCCACTCGCGGTTTGCCATGACGTTGTCGAGCCAGGCGTAGGCGGTCTCCAGCATCGCCCGTGCCTCGGCGGCGCCGCGTGCGTCGCGCTCCGGCTCCGGACGCATCGCGTCGAAGACGATCTTTTGCACAGGCGTCGTGACGTAGTTGTCGAAGAAGCGGTCCATGAAGCGGACTTCGAGCGCCTCGCGCGGATCGTTTGGAAGCAGCGCAACCGGCCCGGGATAGTGAAGCCCGAGGTACTCGATGATGATGGTCGACTCGCGGATCGTCCGTCCCTCGTCGACGAGCATGGGGAAGCGCTTGATCGGCCAGAGCGCCGCGAACTCGGCCATCACCTGCGGGTCGTCTTGCGATAGCTCGCGGTATTCAAATGGCGTGCTGTTTTCGTAGAGCGCGATCAGGACCTTTTGGCAGTAAAGCGAAAACGGGTGGGCGTAGAGCTTTAATGACATCGCTAGTCTCCTTGGGCGTCGATGGGAACGTCATCAAACAAACAGATAGCGCAAAAGTGGCGCTTTATCCAACGACGAACGAGGCAGGACGAAATCGACACGGCGCCTAAAAAACTTTCGGCCGTTCTCTCGCGCGTTTCTGTTTGCTGATGCGTTCCCGGTTCGGCGTACGCCCAGGAACGGCGGCTCGGGCTCACGCTTGCGCTTAGACGAAGCGGCCCCCGCCGTCGACATGGAGAATTTCGCCGTCCACGTACCCGTTGGTGAGCAGGAAGGTCACGGCCTGCGCGATCTCGTCCGCGCGCCCGATGCGGCCGCCCGGCAAGGTCGCGGCGGCTTCCGTTATGACGGTGTGGCGACTGTCCGGGCCGAACACGTCGAAAAGCGGCGTGTCGACGAAGCCGGGCGACACGACGTTGACGCGGATCGGCTTCAGTTCGAGCGCGAGCGAGCGCGCCAGCGCTTCGATGCCGCGCACGGCCGCTGCCAGCACGGCGGTGCCGTGGCCCGACGGGCGGTCCGACAGCTGCCCGCCGGTCAGGACGATCGAACCCGTCGGTGGCATCAGCGGCAACGCTGCCTTGATCGCATAGAGCGGGCCGGCAAAGCGTTCCTGCAGGGCGGTCAGCAAGTGATCCGGGTCGGTGTCGGCGAGCCGGCCAACCGTGAAGCTGCCCGCGGTGATCACAAGATGGTCGACGCGCTCCATACCGGCGAACACAGATTCGACGCCCTTTCTATCCGCGATGTCGGCCACTGCCGTGGCGGCGCCTCCGATCTCTCGCGCGGCGGCGTCAAGCTTGGATTGCGTACGCCCGACGAGCGTGACCCGCGCGCCATGCGCTTTTGCCGCGACGGCCGTCGCCAAACCGATGCCCGAGCTTCCGCCGAAGATGACGACGTGGGCGTCTTCAAGACTTGCGTGCGTTTCGATACTCATGAGTGTCCTCTTTGCTGGAGTGAAGATCGGCGAACGTTATGTCATTCCGATTCGAGCGGGAACGTGTGAAAATCGAATATGGGCCATGCCATAGGGGAATGACTTGGATTCGCTTCAATCCATGCGGCTATTCGCGCGTGCCGTCGAGTTGGGTAGCTTTTCGGCGGTCGCGCGCGAAGAGAACATGAGCCAGCCGACGATGAGCAAGGTCATCGCGGCGCTGGAAAAAAACCTCGGCGTTCGCTTGCTCGAAAGAACCACGACGAGCCTCACGCCGACCGACGAAGGCAAACGGTTTTACGAGCGCTGCAAACAGGTGGTCGAAGAGTACGCAGAAGCGGTAGCGGACGTTCGCGGACAGACGCAGCGCCCTGTGGGGAGGTTGATCGTGAGCGCGCCGTTGGGGCTGGGCGAGCTGCGGCTCAATGCGCTGATGCTGGAGTTTCTCGCGCAATACCCCGAAATCGAAGTCGATCTGATCCTGAACGACCGCGTGATCGATCTCGTCGAGGAGGGTGTCGACGTCGCCATCCGCATCGGCGGCGATCTCCAGCCGAACGTCGTTGCTCGGCACATCGCGACTTCGACGCGCGTGCTGGTGGCGACGCCCGAGTACGTCAAGCGGATGCCGAAATTGCGCCGGCCGGAAGATCTGGCGGAACACGAATACATCAAATACGCGCGCTCGGATATCTCGAGCCGGCTTGAATTTACCAAGGATGACGAAACAATTGTCGTGCCGACTCGAGGGCGCTATCGCGTCAACAGTTCGACGGCCTTGCGCGAGTGCTTTCTGGCGGGGATCGGTGTAGGCAGCGCGCTTGCCTGGCTGGTTCAAGACTTGATCGACGCGGGTAAGCTGGTCCGTCTGCTGCCTCGGTGGAACATGGTTTCGCAGCCGATACACCTCGTGTATCCGTCGCGCCGGTACCAGCCGCTCAGGACGCGCGCCTTGCTCCAGTTCATGGCCGAACGTATCCCGGGGCTGCCGGGGCTTCGTGCGCCCGAAGTCCGGCGCGGGCAATGACCCGCCGCGAGACCGAGGCCGAGGCCGAGAATCACATCACAGGCTTCGTACCTCCAGGCTCTCCGCCACGTAAGGCGCGTACCGAAAGTCGCGGATAGCGGCGATGCGATTGCCGTCCCAGTCGAGCAGGATCACATAGGGGGCCGCCATGTTCGGATCGCTCGCGAGCAGCGCGAGGCGGCCCTCCGCCCAACCCACGGCGAGCCGGCAATCGATGGTCTGCTCGTAGCGCGTGAAGTAGATAGAGACGTCCTTGCGTCCGGCGAGCCGAAGCCGGTTGACCAAGTCGAGCCGCACTTCCTCGGAGAGCAGGTCGCGCAACGCGTCGAAGTCGCGAGCGTTGAATCGATCGGCGTAGCGCGTGAGCCGTTCGCGGTCGTCTTCGGAGAGGCTCGGTATCGAATGGTCAGGCGTATCGACGAGTTCCTGGAGCCGGACACGGCCGCGATGCAGCGCCGACTTCACGGCCGCAAGACTGACGTCGAGGATCTCCGCGGTTTCGTCGAGCGAATAGCCGAGTACGTCCGCGAGCACCACAGTCGAGCGCTGAATCGTCGACAGATGCAGGAAGTTTGCGAGACTCGCCGCCGCCGCGACGCGCGCATCGGCGTGCGCGGTGTGATCGGCCAGATTCGACAGCGCCTCGTCCGATTCGACGAAGCCTTGGCGTTTTCGGCGGCGCAGGGCGTCGAGCGCCGCGTTATGGGCGATGCGCAGCAACCAGCTTTCCGGATGATGAATTTCGCCGGCGGCGGGGAAAGCCTGGATCGCACTCGCGAGTGCGTCCTGCACGACATCTTCGCCGTCGAACGCCGAGCCGACCATGCGCGTGCAGTACCGATGCAAGCGCGGGCGCAGGTCCACCATCAATTGTGCAAAACCGTCCGAATCCAAGGCGCAAGTCTCCTTTTTGCTAGCGGCCATATCGGTAGACGTTTGGGTCTGCCCAAAGGATTCGCCTGCGAACAAATATTTTTTCCGCGAATCCTTTGCGTGGCGCACATCGTCTTTGGCGTTATCGACACACTTCCGTGTCGAGTCCTTTGAAAGGAAAACGTCATGCAACGAGCTGTCTTTGTTCGCTATACCGTGAAGCCGGAATGCGCGGCCGAAAACGAAACGCTTGCGCGGGCCGTGTTCACCGAGCTTCGTGAAGCCAAGCCCGAGGGCGCGGCCTATGCCGTGTTCAGAAACGGTCTCGAGTTCGTCCACATCTTCGTGAACATGGCCGCGGACGATTCCGCCGTCATCACGGAGTTGCCGAGCTTCAAGGCGTACTCCAAGGATATCGCCGCGCGCTGCGAAACGGAGCCGCAGGTGGCTCGCTTGGGCGTCGAGATGCTGGAATCTTACGGCTTCGCGGCAACGCAAAAGAGCGGGCGAGGCTAGCGCTGCGCCCAAACGAAAGCGAGGATAATCCGGCCAACATCAAAGAAAATCTTATGGCCGGTTATCCATGCGTCCCCGTCTACCGCTTAACGCGCTGCGCGCCTTCGAATCGTCCGCCCGGCACCTGAGCTTCACGCGCGCGGCGCTCGAATTGAGCGTGACGCAGGCGGCGGTCAGCCAGCAGGTCCGTTCGCTCGAGGACCGGCTCGGTGCGACGCTGTTCAAGCGGCTGCCGCGCGGCTTGGCCATCACGGACGAGGGGCGCGCCTTGCTGCCCGTCCTGACGGACGCGTTCGGCCGCATCGAAAACGTGCTCAAGCAATTCGAGGGCGGCCATTTTCATGAAGTGCTCACGGTGGGCGTCGTCGGCACGTTTGCGGTGGGCTGGCTGATGCCGAGGCTCAAGCGCTTTCGCGAGCACCATCCGTTCGTCGAATTGAGGCTGCTCACGAACAACAATCTCGTCGATCTCGCGGCTGAGGGGCTGGATGTGGCGATTCGCTTCGGCGACGGCGTCTGGCCCGCGACGCACAACGCGCTGCTGCTCGATGCGCCGCTCAGCGTGCTGTGCACGCCGCGCATTGCGAAGCGGCTTGCCGCGCCGTCCGATCTGGCGAAGGAAATTCTATTGCGTTCGTATCGCGCGGACGAATGGGACAAGTGGTTCGAGGCGGCGGGACTCGAACCGTGGCCGGTCAACGGCCCGGTGTTCGATTCGTCTCGGCTGATGGTGGAAGCCGCGGTGCAGAGCGCGGGCATCGCGTTGGCGCCGCCGCGGATGTTCGTCCGTGAACTGCAAGCCGGGTTGCTGGCCTGCCCGTTCGATACCGAGGTGAAAACGGGCAGCTACTGGCTCACCTGGCTGAAATCGCGTCGCATGTCGCCTGCGATGCAGTTGTTTCGTGACTGGATTCTCGATGAGGCAGGCAATGACACGGCCTATTGTGGCGACGACGACTTGTGATTCGTGAGGAAAGCGGCCTCGCGAACATCAATGCGCCACCGGCACAGGATGTTCTCCATCCGGCACGAACACGTAGCCGCGACTGCGCACGGTTTGAATGAACCGCGGCGACGAGGGGTTGGTTTCCAGCACGCGGCGCAGTCGCCAGACTTGCACGTCGATGCCGCGGTCGGTGCCGTCGTATTGCGGCCCGTGCAGCAACTCCATCAGGCGTTCGCGCGTGAGCGTGCGCATCGGGTGATTGACGAAAATCTTCAAGAGCGCGAAGTCGCTGCTCGTTAGCGTCAGCGCTTTGTCTTCGAGCGACACCGTGCGCGCGTGGAAGTCCAGCGTGAAGCGGCCGAACGTATAGGTCGTGCGTTGTTCCGGGGGCCGGCCATCCGGGGGCCGGCCATCAGGAGCGGCGGCGATGGCCGCCACCGCACGGCGTCTGCGCAATATCGCCCGCACGCGCGCGAGCAACTCGCGAGGATTGAATGGCTTGCCGAGGTAGTCGTCGGCGCCCATTTCGAGGCCGATGATGCGATCGATGTCGTCGGTGCGCGCGGTCAGCATGATCACCGGAATGTCGTCGCCGGACGCGCGTAGTTTGCCGAGCGCCGTGAGGCCGTCGCCGTCCGGCATCATCTGGTCCAGCACGATCAGGTCCGGACGCTCCAGCTCCAAGCGACGCGAGAGCGAACCCGCGCCATGCAGCACCGACACCTCGATGCCTTCGCGCCCGAGGAACTCGCGCAGCAGTTCGCGAAGCTCGAAGTCGTCGTCGACGACAAGGATTTGAGTGTTCATGGCATGAGACTGTCAGAGGCTGAACGCGGATTGCCGGCGCATGCGGCGAGCCGCGCGGCACGTTCTGCAGCGCGGGCTTACAACGTTGTCAGCAAAGGATCGTTCGGCCGGTAGGCCGGACTATCTGGTTCTTAAACGGGGGGAGCGTGGGGAATCCGTCGCTGCGGGAGAAATTTTTTTGCACGTCGCGACAGACGATTGCCATGGATCGAGGGGCGTTTCGTTAAGGCACAATACAAAGCTTCAGCCTTCCGGAAATAGCGTCGCCGGACGGCCGTCATCCAGCATCCCGCAGGCTTTCGAAGCGAGGCCGACATGCTCACCCCATCGATAGCGCTGGTCCTGTTCGACATGGAGGGCGTCCTGTCTCGCTACGATCGAGCGGCGCGCGTCGATCGCTTGGCGGCGATAACGGGCCGGCCGCCCGAAACCGTGCGGCACGCCATTTGGGGCTCGGGACTGGAAGCGCAGGCCGACGCGGGCATCCTCGGCGACGACGCGTATTTACACGCTTTGGGGAAGTTGCTCGGCTGCCGTGTCAGCCGCGACGACTGGCTGGCCGCCCGCCATGCGTCGATCACCCCGAATGCGGAAGTGCTCGCGCTTGCCGAGCGAGTGGCTAGGCAGCACAGGATTGCCGTGCTGACCAACAACTGCCGGCTCGTGGCGGACCATATCGGCTATTTGAATCCGCCGGTCGCGAAGGTTTTTGGTCCGCACGTTTATGTGTCTGCTTCATTTGGCGCTGCGAAACCGGCAGCGCAAACGTATTTGCGCTGCCTGGAAGGGCTCGGCGTGAGCGCGGCCGAAACGCTCTTCATCGATGACACCGACGCCAACGTCACGGGCGCGCTCGATGCCGGTTTGCAAGCGTACAAGTTTGTCGATGCCGACTCGTTATCCGTAGAACTCGCGCGCCGGCAATTGATTTGACTGGTGCCACGCGATTAAGGCGTCGTTCTCGAAGCCGTATCGGTGACTGGCCTGCTACTCGGCTGCGAACTGTACCTGTGCTCGCGTCCGAACCGCCGATATCGTGTGTGCTGCATCGCCAACACATCTAACGACGAAAGTACGGGCCGCCAATGAAGCTTCGGATCTATCAGGTCGACGCATTTACCAGTCAAGTCTTTGCAGGGAACTACGCGGCGGTCGTCCCGCTGGATTGCTGGCTTCCTGACGCTTTGATGCAAGCCATCGCCACGGAGAACAACCTGTCGGAAACGGCGTTCTTCGTGCGCAGAGCCGACGGCGCATTCGATATCCGCTGGTTTTCTCCGCTCACCGAAATCGCGTTTTGCGGGCATGCGACGCTCGCGGCCGCCTATGTGATCTTTCGGCACATGGAGAGCTGCGACGTCTTGGCGTTCGAAGCGAAGTCGGTGGGCCGGTTGAGTGTTCGCCGCACGTCCAGCGGTCTCATCGAAATGAGCTTCCCGCAGCGCCGGCCAGAAAAAGTCGCTGAGATCCCTGCGAATCTGCTGAAAGGCTTGTCGATACCGCCACGGGAATGGCTGATCAATCAGCAAGCCTATATCGCCGTCTACGATACCGAACGCGAGGTCCGCTCCGTCGTGCCCGAACTGAGCTTGCTCGCCACGCTCGGTCCGCTCGACGTCGCCGTGACCGCGCCCGGCGATGAACACGATTTCGTCTCGCGCTACTTCTGGCCCGCGAACGGCGGCGACGAAGATCCAGTGACCGGTTCGATTCACGCGGCACTCGCGCCGTTCTGGTCCGAGCGCCTCGGCAAGACCGATCTCGTAGCCATGCAAGCTTCGCGCCGCGGCGGGCTGCTGCATTGCCGCGTCGACGCCGATCGCGTGTCTGTCTCGGGCAGCGCGGTGCAATACCTCGAAGGGGTCATCGAGGTTCCGGAAGATGTGTAAGACACTCGGGAAACAAACTCATGATCGCAATGAGCCCGGAGCATGCAGTGGAATTATTTACGTCTAAACCGTGACATATCGCGCGCCGGCTTCCGCACACGCAAATAAAGCAACGCGCTCGCCGTGATGAAAAGCGGCCACAGCAAATACCACCCCGTCATCACCAACAAAAACGCGACCGCCACGAGCGCGACGAGCGCGCATCGATGCGCGCCGCTGCCGCGCGGCAGCAACCGCAGCGCGGCCGCCGTGCCCAGCGCGTAGACGGTGACGAACGAACCGGTCGTGATCAGCACGAGCGCCTTCGGGCCGACGCCCGCCACGATCGTCACGAGCATGGCCACGCCGGCCAGCACCGCGATCACCGCGAGGCTGCGGCGTGGCACGTCGCCCACGCTGCTGCCGTGCGCGAGCCACTCGGGCAGCGCGCCGTCGCGTCCGAGCGCGGCGCCGAGCTTGGCCGCGCCCGCGTAGTACGCGTTCATGGTCCCGAGCGTCAACAGCACGGCCGCACCCGCCGCGAGCACCTGCACCTTGCCGCCGATGCCGATCGCGAGCAGCTCGGCAAGCGGCGCGCGCGACGTCCCAGCCGCCGGTCCGAGCACCAGCACGCTTGCCGCCGCCACCGCGAGATACAGCACGCCGACGACCACGACGGCAACGATCGTCGCGCGCGGCAGGTCGTGCGCCGGGCGGCGGAATTCCCCTGCGAGATGCGTGATCGCCTCCCATCCGGCGAAGCTCCAGACGAGCAGCGCCGCAGCCGGCCCGATCGCGAGCCAGCCATGCGGCGCGAACGGATGCAGGTTCTCGACGCGCGCATACGGCAGCGATGCGATCACGGCGGCAAGCAGCAACGTGACGAGCAGCGCGGAGAGCACGAGCTGCACGCGCCCGGAGATGTTCACGCCGAACGCGTTGCCGAAGGTCACCACGGCCATCAGCGCGACCGCCGTGATCAACGTGACCGACTCCCCGCCGCCGAGCGCAGCGGACACATAGGCGCCGCAGAAAATCGCCGCAGCGGGCGAACCCGCGGGCACCGCGAAGTAAAAACACCAGCCGACCACGGCCGCGGCCTTGGGCCCGAACGCGCGGCGCACATAGGTCGAGACGCCGCCCGAATCCGGATAGCGAGCGCCGAGCGCGGCGAACGTCGCGGCGAGCGGCGCGGATATTAGAACCAGTGCGAGCCACGCAAAAAGCGATGCGGGGCCGGCGACCTCGGCGGCGAGCGCGGGCAGCGCGATGACGCCGGTGCCGAGCACCGCGCCGATATAGAGCGCCGAGCCTTGCACGACAGTGAGCTGGCCAACGGCGTGGGGCGGGGCGTCGCAGAGCTTCAGGGAGGTTTGGGTCATGGGCGAGCGTGTCTCGATGTTTGAGCGCTTCGTGAGCGCTTTTTGGTTTCGGTTCCGTTGCGGTTCGATCGTTATAATCCGCAATAGCTGACAGATGATGTCAGGTATTTTCGGGCGAGGAAAAATTGCGAACGAGCCGGCTCGTGTCGATGCTGCTTCTGCTGCAAATCAAGGGCCGCGTGACGGCGCAGGCGCTTGCGGAGGAGTTCGAAGTGTCGATCCGCACGATCTATCGCGACGTCGAGCAACTGAGCGCCGCAGGCGTACCTGTCTACGCGGACCGTGGGCCGGGCGGCGGTTTCGCGCTGCTCGGCGGCTATCGCGCGCACTTGACCGGCATGACGAAGGCCGAGGCGGAGACGCTGCCGATCGCCGGCCTCGCGGACGCCGCCTCGGCGCTCGGCGTGGCCGACGAGTTTCATTCGGCGCAACTGAAGCTCGTGACCGAGCTGCCCGACGCCGCCGCGGATACGTCGCGCATCGGCTCGCGTCTTTTTGTCGATCCGGTCGATTGGTACAAACGTCCTGCCGCTGCGCCGCTTTTGCCGCAGCTTGCGCAGGCCGTGTGGGACGAGAAGCGGATCGCGATCGACTACGCAGGATGGGCCGCGAGCGGAGCGCGCACGCTCAAGCCGCTCGGGCTCGTGCTGAAGGCAGGGGATTGGTACCTGTTCGCAGGCGCCGTTCGTTCCGCTTCGCGAAGAAGCTCAGCCGAAGAAGACCGAATCTACAAGGTCGCCAACATCACGCATCTGACGGTGCTCGATGAAACGTTCGAACGCCCTGCGGGTTTCGCGCTGCGCGAGGCGTGGCTCGCGGCGGTCGAGCGTTTCGAGCGCGGGCTATTGAAGGGCGCTGCACGCCTGCGCGTGACCGACGAGGGCTTGTCGCGGCTGCATCGGATGGGCGCGGCGGCCGTCGAGCAGGCGCGCGTCGGGGAGAGCGTCGACGGCTGGCGCGAAGTCACGCTGCCGATCGAGCCGGTCGATTTTGCGGCGGAGCAATTGCTGCGGCTCGCGGGGCACGTCGAGGTGTTGGAGCCTGTCGAACTGCGCGAGCGGCTGAGGGAGGTCGCCGAGCAGATTGCGGTGCTGAATGCGCCGCAGCGGTGTTAATCGGCGTGCACGCTTGAATCCGCCGAGCGCGACGCTCAAGGCCGAGCTCAGCGAGCGTTGCGGCCGGGCGCTGCGTTTCGCTTCGAACACAAGACGAAGCGGCAGGCCCGGCGATTCGAGGAGGTGAGACGCTTAGAACGTCGAACGGGCGCCGAGGAAGAATTCGTTCGACATCAGGCGCGCCTTCAATTGCTCGTCGCGCGGCAGGACACCGATGGCGCCCATGCGGAAGTTGTTATAGCTCGTCTGCACGTTGCCCATGTCGACGAAACGATAGCCTGCTTCGACCGTCACGCGCTTGGTCACCTTGTAGTTGACGCCCGCGCCGAACGAATAGCTGAAGTTGTTCTGCGAGTTCTTGGCGAACGAGCGATTGGGGTTGCCTTGCCAGCCGTCGGCCGAGACGAAGGCCACGCCGAGACCGGCCATGCCGTAGAGCGAGAAGCCGCGGCCGACGTTGTAGTCGCGGTAGCCGTTGAACATCAGGCGCTGCGAGCGGACTTGGAAATGGTTGGCGTTGGCGGTGAACGGCGCCCAGTAGCTGTCGAAGCCAGCATCGCGCGGCAGTGTGTATTCGCCTTCCGTACGCCAGCCGTTGCCGAAGTCATAGCCGAGCGCGAGTGAGCCGTTGAGGCGGTCTTTCGTATCCGGTCCGCGGACCATGCCGGTCACGCGCGGGCTCGTCAGTTCCGTGCTCTTGACGGATTGCAGCATCTCCACGAGACGGGCCGCGCCGTAGTAGCCGCCCGCGTTCTCGACGCCCGATACGGGGGCGTCAGCGGCGAATGCGCTGCCGGTTGCCAGTGCGAGGGAAATCAGCGAGACGGTAACTGCCTTGTTCATGTGTCGAAACTCTCTTTCTTGGTGGGAGCAGTTGCTGCTCGGAAGCTGGAGAGTGTCGGTGACGCGTTACCTGGAAGGAATCAGACTCGTCCTAAGACGTGAAAGTAATTTGTAAATTAACAGAAAGAATATTGAATGATTCTCTCTGGCTCGGCATCGAGCGCTGTCCAGGATTTCACGAGCGTGGAACCCTGGACGTTTCGACATCAAACCCCAGCTGACGGCAGTTCGGAACGAGCCGCACCACCCTCATCGGAAGGTTCGAATGGCCGGTTGCTAGCGGCTATTTTGTTTGTAGAACGTATCGATATCCGCCTTGTAATTCTCGGCAGCGTCGACCACTTCCACCGTGTGCCCGGGCTGCAGCTCGGGCCGAAGCGAGGGCCCGCTGGCAGAGCCGTTCTCGAAGGTCGCGATGACCCGCCCGCTCGCATCCTTGACCAGATTGACTTTCATCGTTCGTCTCCTAAGCGCCGTTAAACGCCGTTGCTTTCGAAGTTGCCCGTGATGCCCTGATTGACCGGGCGGGCAAACTGATCCACCGCGTTGAGCGTAATGCCGTAGCTCGGCTCTCCGCCCGAATCGTTGTTGTGGACGAATACGGTGATGTCGGAAATCAGCGCGCCGACGTTGTTTTCCGCGCTCTGTAGCGTGAACGCGAAAGCTTCGTGATTGGTAATGTTCCCGCCCCAGACGAACCAGCGCAGCGGGCCGCCAGTCTGGGTAATCGTTTGCCACGTAGCCATCACAAACCTCCATTGAAGTTTTGAAGCGATTTGTCTATTCCCCGCGCCACTTGGACAACCTTCGTTGTCGCCATGGCCCGCGTGCCGTTCGATCCAAACGGTCACCGCAGGCCGGCGGATTCAGAGATGAAGGCGCCGGCAAATGTTCAGACGAATAGTCGGCCGCGTTTTTGAAGAACATGGCAAAGCTTTTCGAGGTATGGGTCGAAACGGCGACGCTCAGTAGCGGCGCGCCAGGCGCAGCCGCGCGTCTTCCTTCTCGCTCGCATCGAGTTCGTGCGCGTACTCGAACTTTCCGGCGATCAGCGTCGCGATCGGCACGCCGTCGCGAAACAGGACGCGGTTGCCTGCGAGCGCGGGGATCTTGTCGCCGGGCAGGATCGTGCCGACGAGATTGAGCGGGTCGGCGCCGCACACGCAGATCATCTGCGGTTGACTGGTTCCGCTTTGGCGTTGCTTGCGCGTCTCGCGCAGCAGTGGAATGGCTTCCGGCAGCGCGAACTGCTCGCCTGAAATGCCATTGACGAAGCGCCCGCCGCGCACCTGCCCGCGCGCTTCGAGCCGTTGCAGCACGCGCAGCAGGTCGCGCCAGCGCGGCAGCCATGCCGCCTCGCGTTCGAGCAGCAGCCAGCAGACGACGCCATAGCGGCGCAGTAGCGTCATCGCGATGTGTTCGAGGACTTCGGGCTCGGCGATATGCGATGAGGACGCCGTGGCGCGAGGCACCGCGATGGTGTCCGGGTTTGCTTCTTCCTCTTTCGACGCTGCGCGCAGCGGGCGCCGCACGAGCGCCCAACGGCCCGCGTCGTCCATCCCGCCGATCAGCGCGCCCGCGCGCAAAGGGCGGCCGCTGCGGCGGCGGGGTGCGCCGTGGCGCCCGGCGGCAGGCGTCAAGAGCGCGCGCAGGCCCGCGAAGCTATCCGAGTTCACGAGTCCGGCGGCGACGAGTTCGCCCAGCGCGGTCTCGAGCTCGACGCGCAGCAGATGCGTGTCGCCGAGCAGTTCGTCGAAGAACATCGCGCCGTGTTGCGTCAGCGCGTCATGAACGCGCTGCGCACGCGCCGACAGCTCCGGCTCAATCGACGGATCGCCGAGCGCATGCCAGGCGGCCAGCTCGCGGCGGGGCAGCAGCACGATCGGCGTCGTGCGCACGGGCGTGCTGGCGCCGTGCTGCGCGGGGCGAACGGAAAGGCGTCCGCCCAGACGCGTCCACACCACCTTGCCCGAGCGGCACAGCTCGTCGATGGCCGTGACCGAATAGTCCTTGAGCCGCGCGGGAAGAATCTCCTCCTCCCAAGCCGACGCAGCCGCCTCGAAGCCTTCGAGCTGATCGACGATGGCGGCGAGCGCATCGCGTCCTTCACCGCGCGTATCGGGCGTGAGGTGCTGCCATTGAAAGAGGAAGCGCATGAAGTCCGCGCGTTCGACCGGTTCGATCTCGCGTCGCAAGCGCCGCACCGTATAGCGATGAATGCGCGCAAGCAAATGCCGCTCGCACCATTCCTCTTGCTCGGCGCCGGGGCTGAAGCGGCCGCGCATCACGTAGCCTTCGCTTTCGAGCCGTACGAGCGCAGCCGCCACCGTCGACGCAGGCAGCGCGAGCGCGCGCGCAATCGCGGATACGGGCAACGGGCCGAAGCCGGTCAGCCGCGCGCGCACGACATCGGTGATGGCTTCGTCTTCCGTCCACGCATCGGTGAAGCCCTTGGGCGGCGCAAGACGAGGTTCGAGTCGAGCCTCGGGATAGATCGCGTGCAGACACATCACGCGCTCGGCGGGGAGCCACAGCGCATCGTTGCGCGCAACTTGCAGCCGTGCCGCGCGCCCCGACGCGGCCAGCGATTCGAGCCACGCGAGCCAGCCTTCGTGGTGGCGCGCTTCGGCGTCGGTGATGCACGCGAGGCCCGTCAGCGCTTCGTGCATTTCGTCGTCGCCGCGCACTTGCGGCCATGCTTCCTCGCGCACGCTCGCGATCGCGTCGGCATCGAGCGCGCCGAGGTCGTCCGCGCTTTCCGGGTCGCTCCAGCGCCGCGATAGCACGGCCTGCGTGCGGCGCTCTTCGAGCGGCGCGTCGTCGAGAAACGCGTACGGTTTCGCGTTCAGGATCTCGGCCGCGAGCGGCGACGGAGCGGGCAATTCGCGCGTGATCAGCGCGATCTCGCCGCGCTCGATCCGGCGCAGCAGCGCGAGCCAACCGTCGGCGTCCATCGCGTCGTGGAGGCAGTCGTCGATCGTTTGATCGACGAGCGGATGCGACGGCAGCTCGCGTTCGCCGACCACGTTCTCGAGGCACGCGACTTGATCGGGAAACACCGACGCCAGCAAGTCCTCGCTCTTCATCCGCTGCAATTGCGGCGCGGTCTTGCGGCCGCCCGTGTAGCGCGGCAACGCGAGCGACGTCGTCGCGTTCCAGCGCCAGCGCACGTTGAAGAGCGGCGCGTCGAGCAGCGCCTGGATCAGGATGTGCTCGGCGCTGTTCGAATGCAGATAGCGCCAGACGTCGTCGAGCGTGAAGCTGTGGGCGCCGGTGAGCGAGAGGACGATCGCGTCTTCGGTGGCCGCCGCTTGCAGCTCGAAGTTGAACGTGCGGCAGAAGCGCTTGCGCAGCGCGAGCCCCCAGGCGCGGTTGATCCGGCTGCCGAACGGCGCGTGGATCACGAGTTGGGTGCCGCCGGATTCGTCGAAGAAACGCTCCATGACGAGCGTGTCCTGGGTCGGCAGCACGGTGAGCGCGGCGCGCGCTCGCGCGAGGTAGTCGACGATTTGCTGCGCGGCGCTGTCGCTCAAGCCGAGTTCGTCGACGAGCCAGGCGATCGCGGGTGCGAGCGCTTGGGCCTGGGCGCGCTGCGGCGTGTGAGAGGGCGATTTGCCGTCCAGCAATCGATTGAGCTGGGAGCGCAAGCGCGCCACGGCCGCCGACAATTCATCGCTGCGCCCCGGCGCCTCGCCGAGCCAGAACGGAATGTTCGGCGCCTGCCCCTCCGCGTCCGCCACGCGCACGCGCCCCGGCTCCACGCGCAGGATGCGATACGAGGTGTTGCCCAATTGGAAGACGTCGCCCGCGAGGCTTTCGATCGCGAAGTCCTCGTTGACGGTGCCGATGTTGACGCCCTGCGGCTCCAGCAGCACGGCGTAATCGGCGTTGTCGGGAATCGTGCCGCCCGAGGTGACGGCCGTCAGCTTGCCGCCGCGCCGGCCGCGCAGCGTGCCGCTCACGACGTCGCGATGGATATACGAGCCGCGCGGCCCATGCCGGCTCGTATAGCCCTCCGCGAGCATGCGAAGCACGGCGTCGTACTGCTCGCGCGTGAGCGCTTCATAGGGCGACGCGTGCTTGAAGCATTCGAAGAGCGCGTCCTCGCTCCACTCGTCGCAAGCGACTTCGGCGACGATCTGCTGCGCGAGCACGTCGAGCGGCGCGCGCGGAATGACGAGCGCATCGAGCTCGCCGCGCTTCACGCAATCGATGAGGGTCGCACATTCGATCAGATCGTCGCGCGAGGTCGGAAAGAGCCGCCCCTTGGGCATGCCGCCGACATGGTGGCCCGAGCGTCCGACGCGTTGCAGGAACGCCGCGATCGCGCGCGGCGAGCCGATCTGGCAGACGAGCTCGACGTCGCCGATATCGATGCCGAGCTCCAGCGACGCCGTCGCGATCAGCACGCGCAGCTCGCCGCGCTTCAAGCGCTGCTCGGCATCGAGCCGATGCTCCTTCGCCATGCTGCCGTGGTGCGCGGCGACGGCGAGCTTGCCGAGCCGCTCCGTCAAATGACGAGCGGCGCGCTCGGCCATGCGCCGCGTGTTGACGAAGACGAGCGTCGTCTTGTGCGCGGCGGCGAGCTCGGCGAGGCGGTCGTAGACGCGCTCCCACACCTCGTTGGCCATCACGGCTTCGAGCGGAACGGGGGGGAGCTCCAAGGCGAGATCGCGCTGCCGGACGTGGCCGGTATCGACGATCTCGCAAGGCTCGCCCTCGTTGCCCTTGCCACCCTCGCCACCTTTGCCGCCGACCAAAAACCGCGCGACCGCTTCGATCGGCTTTTGCGTCGCGGACAGCCCGATGCGTGGCAAGCGCCGTTTGCAAAGCGCGTCGAGCCGTTCCAGCGAGAGCGCGAGATGACTGCCGCGCTTGCTGCCCGCCATCGCGTGAATTTCGTCGACGATGACCGTGCGCGTGGTGGCGAGCATGCGTCGGCCGGAATCCGACGACAGCAGGACGTACAGCGATTCGGGCGTCGTCACGAGAATGTGGGGCGCGCGTTTTCTGAGCGCGTTGCGCTCGGCTTGCGTGGTGTCGCCGGTGCGCACGGCAGTGCGGATCTCGACGGCGGGCAGGCCGCGCCGCGCGAGCTCGTCCGCAATGCCGGCGAGCGGTACGTCGAGGTTGGCGTGGATGTCGTTCGAGAGCGCCTTCAATGGCGAAACGTAGACGACCATCGTCTCGTCAGGCAGCGTGCCGCCGTGCGCGAGACCTTCGCGCACGAGCTCGTCGAGCGCGGACAGGAACGCGGTGAGCGTCTTGCCCGAACCGGTCGGCGCCGCGACGAGCGTCGAGCGGCCGCGCAGGATGTGCGGCCACGCGCGCGTCTGGGCGCTGGTGGGCGCGGAGAACGTCCGCGAAAACCAGGCCGCGACGACGGGATGGAAATCGGCCAGTGCCTCGGCAGACGGAGAGGGGCGCGGTTGACTGCTCATTGGCGCGACGTGAGGGCGTGTCGCGCGCATTCGCCGCGCGCGCAGCGCCCTGCTTTTCGGCTGGATAAACGGGAAGTTTGCCAGAGAGCGGGGTGGTGCGCTTGTGGTGGTGTTATGTCACCTGCTGTCAGCTGACAGCTCGATGATCGCTACAGACGCCGCAGAAAATGTGGCACGTTGATGCCGTCTACCCACACATGGCGACAGACAAAAAACGCGATGCCCCAGGCGGCGGCGACGATCAGCAGATCGCAATGCCCGCTGTTCCACCAATTCAGCGAATGGCGGCGCGCGATCCACGGCACGCCGAGCGGATTGGGCCAATCGGCGAGCAGATGCATGAGCCCGCCGCAGGCGAATCCGAACGGGAGTGCCGCCACGTGGTGATGCCGAAGCTGCAAGTACGACGCGACCAGCAGCGCAGCCCACGCGATGCCCCAATGCGTGAGCGTGCGATGCGTGATCCAAAGCCTGCGCGATTTCGACCACCACGCGAGTTCCAGCCAATCGGGCGCGGTGCCGCCCGCGATGCCGGCGAGACAGGCGAGCACGCTCCACACGTAGGCGGGCCCGCCCGCGCCCGCTCGAGTGACGATGGCGGCGGCGATGACGCCGGCGGCCCATCCGGTGGCGTGGTGTGCTTTGTTGGAAGCCATGATTGATAGCAGGCGAGGAGAGCGGCGCGCTAGGGCGCGGAGCGACGAAAACGGGCGCGTATCTTCGCAGATCGCCGCGCGCGCGTGTACAAGCGTTACACCTCGAAACGGACTGCCATCATGAATTTGATTCGCGAACTCAACTAACGGCCGTGCACGAGCGCCAGCGTTGCTTGGCCGAATGGCATAGGACGCACAAGCGTGCTTGCAAACGCGGGTAGAATCCATCGCTCGCGCTTCATTTCCGCGCAACACCCTCGCAACACCTTCGCACTCGAAACGCCGCTGCCATGACCGAAGTCCCAATGCCATCCTCTGACGAACCAACGCTCGATTCCATCGTGGACGACCAGTCCGACATCCGCGAACCGCGCTTATGGCGCTGCGACGGCTGGACCGCGCGCGTGATCAAGAACGAGGACGACGACGGCTGGGCCGTCGAGATGATTCAGGACGGCAAGGCGGAGCCGGCGCTGGTCGGCCCATGGACGATGGGCCGCGACAAGAAGAACCCCAAGCCGCTCGACCAGGCGGCGTTCAACACGCTCGTCAAGACGGCTTCCGAGGTGCTGCGCCGCCACGAGCAGCAGTTGCACGCGATGCTGCACAAGAGCGTGACGGTCTCGGGTGCGGCGGGCGATATCACGGTGACGCTCGATATCGTCCCGGACGAGTACGAACCGCACGCGATGCTGGCCGCTATCGACGAAACAGGCAGTGAGCTTGCGCGAGTCAAGACCGCGCCGAACTTCAAGCTGACGCAGGCCAGTGCCTCGAAATGGATTGAAAGCGACTTCGCGCGGCCGGGTTGAACGGCGCGGCTATATGAAGTGACGGGCGCCGGGTGCCCGATGTCAGGCCGATTCGTCAGATTCGATCGAAAAGATCTCGCGGCAGGCCGCGAATGTGGACAGATAGATCAGCGGCACGATCACGAGCAAGCCGAGCCCGAGCGTGACGATCGACGCGATCGCGAGTCCCGCGACGATCAATCCGTAGATCAGTGTCGGCCACATATTGCGGCAGGCGGCTTCGAAGCTCTGCTTGAGCGCGTCGACGGGCGCGGCATCGGTCAGCACGATGAGCGGTGGCGCGAGCCATAGCGCCATCGTGCCGCCCACGGCGGCCACGACATAGACGAGAACGAACAGCCACGGCACGTCGTGCCAGACGCCCGAGATCTGATGGCTCGGCACCGTCTTCAGCAGCAGCGAAAAGCCATCCGCCACGCTGCTGCCGGTCAGATCGCAAATGATCGTGATCAAAAACGCGAATACGCCTGCAGCGAAGAGCGGCTGGAGCTTGGCGCGCATGCCTTCGGTCACGTCGGCGATGCGCACGAGCCCCGTGGTGCGGCAGCGTTCGGCGGCGACGCAGACGCCGCCGGTCCAAAGCACCGCGAACACGGAATTCAGCGCGCTTGCGTAAGGTATCGACTGGAGGACCAGGCCGACGACCAGATTGATCACGCCGAGCGCGATCCAGATCCACGGATGCAGCCGGAACAGCGCCCATCCGTCGGCAATCCACTGTGCGCCTTGCCTGGCGGGAACGGTGCGCATGAGCATGGGGGACGGCTCCGCAAAGGTATGAGGGTCTGATGCCCGACTGTAACTAGCGGAGGTGACACGCGCAAGTGCGCTCGGTTGCCGAACGTTGGCTGGCGCTGGTAGAAAAACGAAACGCCGGCCGCTCTGATGAGGGCCGGCGTGCTCGCAGATCAGGAGCCGTCGAATGCGGCGGCGCGGCGGGCGTCGCCCGGATTGCTGAAGTACTGCTGCCGCAATTGGGCCAGTTGGCGCTCGCGATCCTCCGGTGCGAGGTGTTGCGCGTCGATCTGCGCGCGTTGCGTGGCGTACTGCGCGTAGCGATCTCGCCAGTCGCGCTCCTCCTGCGCGAAGTTCGCGGCCCGTTCAGCGGCTTCGGGGCCGAACGCCTGGGCCGCCGCCCGCGCCGCTTCGGGTGAGCCGCCCTGTTGCAGCGCTTGCTGGAGGTTTTGCCGCGCTGCATCGTCGCGGTGCTCGCGGGCCAGCGCTTCCCGCTTGGCGGCCGGCAGGCTCTGTTCGAGCGCTTCAAGCTGGCGGGCCTTCTCTGCGGCTGACAGCGACGTATCGGCCATGATTCGCACGCGAGCGAGGGAATAGCGCTGCTCGCTGAACTCGTCGGCGAAGAACACGTTCGCCCATTCGCCGAGTTTGTCCGAGGCGAGGCGTGCGCGCTGATCGATCGAGCGCGCTATCGAATCGAAGTCGAGGCTGGCGGCTGACGGGGGTTCGGTCTTGTCGTTGGCGGGCATTTGGTCGACCGCGTCCAGATAAGCGCGATAGCGTTCCCAAAGTTGCGTGGCCTCGCCTTCGGCGGGCTTGCCGGCGAGTTGCGCGTGAAGCGCCGCCGACACTTGCGCATTGAGCGCGGCGTCGCCGAGCTGGCTACGTGCGGTCAGGAAGTAGTCGAAGAAATCTCGGACGTCTCGGACACGGGCGAGATGGCCCTGCGCGTCGAGCGGCAGGCGTGGCGCCGTGGTGCCTTCGAGCGCCGCCGCAGCGACGCTTGCCGCGGATGCTCCGGTAATACTGGGCGGCGTCACGCCTTGCATCGAAGCGCTCGCCGCGGCTGCCGGCGCCGGATTCGCCGGCGTATTGCCGGCGCGCTGATAGATTCCGAACGCGGCGGCCGCGCCAACCGCGACCGCCGCAACTCCCCAAGTGATGGCGCGCAGATTCACGATCTCAGACCCCGTCGTTTTTCAGGCGGTTCAGGTGCGTCCGCATCACCGCGACCGGGTCTTCGGCACTGCCGCCGCGCACGCCGAGGAACTGGTTGATTTCGTCCAGATGGTTCCACTTGTAAGTGCCGATGACCTGGCCGTACATCGTGCTGCAGGTGGGGACGAAGCCGTCGTTGTCGCCCGATGAGAGGTTCGCGAGGAGGAGGCCGGACGCCAGCAGGGGGAGCGTCGAGGGGTCGTTGACGAGCGCCGAATCGAGGAACCAGCTCAGGCTCTTGTCGCTGACGATCTTGTAGCCGAAGAAGTTCGAAGATTGCATGGCCGCCCCCGTCCACGAGTACATGCGCTGCACGTTGCCGTCGACGCTTGCCGTCGCCGCGCCGGTTTTGCAGCTCTGCGCCGACAGGCCCTGGCTTGGGAACTTCGCGGTGTAGCTGGCCGCGCCGCTCGTGGTCATTTGCTTGAGCATCGCCAGCGTGTTCTGGAACGGCGTATAGACGTTGGTCGTGCCGTTCGCCACGCTGATGCCCATGCCGAGGGCGGTCAGTGCGGCGTTGACTGCGTCGGCGGCCTTTTGCTCGTTCATCAGCTTGATCGCCTGATCCATGAGCTCCGTGCCCTTATGAGGCGTGCCGATCGTCGTCACCGATGCGACCAGCGACGGCGCGACCGACGCGACGTAGCGCGCCGTCATCCCGCCCTGGTCATGGCCGATCAGGTTGACCTTCGTCGCGCCGGTTTCCGTCATCACGGTCTTCACGTAACTGAGCAGCTGCTCGCCGCGCCCGACGTTCGGCTCGATCAAGCCAGGAATGATGACTTGCTTGGCGTCGTCGCTGTTGAAACTCTCGAGATTCGCGACGTAGACCTTCGCGCCGTCGCGCTGCAACTGATCCTTGAAGCCGTAGAAGTAGTCGACGTTTTCGGACGGCAGCGTGATCGAGATGCCGAGCTGCTTCAAAAGCGTGTTGATCGTGACTTGCACCGTCGAGAGCGCGCCGCCCGAGAACGTCGCCGCGCCGCCGATGCCGGGCACCAGGATGACCGGATATTTAGTCTGCGCGTACTGCGGCGCCGGGGGAGTGTCGGCTGCCGCCGCCGGCTTGGAAAGCATGATCGCGCCGACGCACGCTGCGAGAATGGCCGCTTGAATTGTTTTGCTGTACGCCATGTAGCCGCTCCGAAAACGGGTTGAATGGCAGCGATTATCGGTTTGCGGGTTATCTCAAAACAGACCTGTGACGTTCATTTCGGAAAAGTCTTAGGGAAGTCGCGAGTAGATCAAGAAAGTTCGATTTTGAGAAATCGACTGACCGCTTCGCCCCGGAAGCACCATGATTTCCCGATGGCCTTGTTCGCAAACGATATAGACCGTGGTATACAAAGACCGGCAGTTTTTTACCTGACCCAAAGAGGACTTTCGTGGGAGACACCGAATGAATAGCCTGGACAAAGTCAAGAAAACCGTCGCCGCCATGGCCGTGATTGCGTGTGCGACTGCTTCAATCGGCTTCATCGAAAGCGCGCCGGCATACGCCAAGGCGCCAGCGGCACAGACACCGGTATTGAACGCCTCGGCCGTCGCGGTCGCCGACAAGTTCAGCGCGGACGCCGCCGAGCAGATCTTCAAGGAAGGCGGCAATGCCGTCGACGCCGCCGTCGCGATCGCCTTTACGCTCGCCGTGACCTACCCCGAAGCCGGCAACATCGGCGGCGGCGGGTTCATGACCCTCTATGTCGCCGGCAAGCCGTACTTCATCGACTATCGCGAGAAAGCGCCGCTCGCCGCCACGAAGACCCTGTACCTGGACAAGGACGGCAATGTCATCAAGGGCATGAGCCTCGTCGGCGCCAAGGCGGTCGGCGTGCCGGGCACGGTCGAAGGCATGTGGGAGGCGCAACGGCGCTTCGGCAAGCTCAAGTGGAAGCAAGTGCTCGCGCCGGCGATCCACTACGCGACCGACGGTTTCGAAGTCAGCGATCAATTGCAACAGCGCCGCGACGACGCAGCCAAGGATTTCGACGACAAGACCAACTTCAATAAGTATTTCGGGTCGATGAAGGCGGGCGAGACCTTCAAGCAGCCCGAGCTGGCGGCTACGCTCACGCGCATCGCGAACGAAGGCGCGAAGGGCTTCTATACCGGCAAGACCGCGGACCTCATCGCCGCATCGATGCGTGAGGACGGCGGCCTCATCACGAAGCGCGACTTGCTGCAATACAAAGCGATCTGGCGCCAGCCCGTGGAAGCGAACTGGAACGGCTATCGCGTGATTACGGCGCCGCCGCCGAGCTCGGGCGGCATCGGTCTCGTGCAGTTGCTGAAGATGAAGGCCTTCTTGAAGCCTCAGTTCGAGGGCGTCACGCTCGATTCGCCGCAGTACATCCACCTGATCTCGGAGATCGAAAAGCGCGTGTTCGCGGACCGCGCGCAGTATCTCGGCGATCCGGATTTCTACAAGGTGCCGATTGCGCAGCTGATCGACGATCCGTATCTCGCGAAGCGTTCGTCGGAGGTCGACCCGAACAAGCCGTCGGATACGAAGAGCGTGCAGCCGGGCCTCGGCACGTCGATGCCGGAGAAGGCCGAGACGACGCATTTCTCGGTGGTCGACAAGTGGGGTAACGCGGTCTCGAACACCTATACGTTGAACGGCTATTTTGGCTCGGGTGTCGTGGTGCCGGGCACGGGGATCGTGCTGAACGACGAGATGGATGACTTCTCCGCAAAGCCGGGCGTGGCGAACATGTTCGGCGTGGTCGGCAGCGACGCGAACTCGATCGAACCGGGCAAGCGCCCGCTTTCATCGATGACGCCGACCATCCTGACGAAGGACGGCAAGGTTGCGCTCGTGATCGGCACGCCGGGCGGCTCGCGGATCTTCACGTCGATTTTCCAGGTGATCAACAACGTCTACGACTTCAATATGCCGCTTAAGGATGCGGTTGCGGCGATGCGATTCCATCATCAGCTGTTGCCGCCGAATACGATTTTCTGGGAGCCGTATAAGCCGATCGATGGCGAGCTGGCGAAGGAAGTCGAAGCGAAGGGGTATGTGCTGAAGGCGCAGTCGTTTAACGGCGATATTCAGGTGATCAAGATCAATGACGATACGCCGGAGCCGGCGGCTGATCCGCGTGGGCGGGGGGTGACGCGGGTGGTGCAGTGATTTGAGGGATGCGAACGGGGGCGGCGCTATGCACGCCCCCGTTTTTTATGACGCTTAACTCGCTTGCTCGATCGGTACAACTGTCAGAACCAACCTCTGCGTTCTCCTAACCACTACCACCTCCACCGCCTTCCCAATCCTCGACACGTCCATCACCCGCTGCAACGCGTCGATCCCATCGACGGTGACGGAATCAACCGCTACCAGCGTATCCCCCGCCCGCAACCCGGCCGCCGCAGCCGGACTGTCGCCGACAACCTCGATCACATGGACCCCCGTCGCCGCCGGCAGCTCAAAAAACCGCTGCACCTTGCGCGGAATCGGCGTAGTCGTTCCAGCGATACCGATATACGCCCGCCGCACGCGTCCATGCGCAAACAGCTGCATCACCACCCACTTCGCCGTATCAATAGCGGTGGCAAACGAAAGCGCCTGCGCGCCCGGAATGATCGCTGTATTCACCCCGATCACCTGTCCCGCCGAATTGACGAGCGGACCACCCGAATTCCCGGGATTGAGCGCCGCATCCGTCTGAATCACGTCGTAGATCATCCGCCCGGAATACGAGCGCAGCGACCGCCCAAGCGCCGACACGACCCCCGTCGTCACCGTCTGCGTCAGTCCAAGCGGATTTCCCACCGCAATCGCAATCTGCCCGACGCGCAGCTTCCCCGACTCACCCAGCTCGACATGCGGCAGCGCTTCGGCCGACCCGATGCGCAGCACCGCGAGATCGGTACTCGGATCGTCGCCGACCACGCTCGCCTCGTATTGCGATCCATCGGCGAGCGTCACGCCGATGTGCGTCGCGCCGTGAATCACGTGGCTGTTCGTCAGCATGTAGCCGTCAGGCGTGAACAGAAACCCGGAACCGCTGCCGCCGCGCGGCGCACTCCCGCGGTTCGCTCCGCCGGGCGGGCGTCGTTCGACGGCGACGTAGGCCACCGAAGGCTGCACGCGTTCTAGCGCGCCGATCACGGTGCGCGAGTAGGCGTCGAGCAGCGCACCGTCGTCGAGCGGGTTGGGTTCTGCGGCGCCTGACGGCATGCGCGTCAGGTCGTCGATGAATTGCGGACGGCGTCCCATGGTGACGCTCCTGATGAATTGAGGCCCGCATATGCATGGCAAGCATCCCGATTTCAAGATGAGCGCGGGAAGCCCGTCCAGCGGTGATCGGCAGGCGCGTAGACGCAAATGTTGCACGGCGGCGACCTAGGCATAATGCCGAAATCCGCTCGGAATTCGACATGACTGACAACACGAACCGCCCGACCACCGACACCAAGCGAACCCGCCGCGAAGTCCGCACCCAGGCCGCAGACCTGCTGTTCGAGCTGCTCAAGGGCTTGCCGTTTCGCGACCGCATCGCCGAGGGCCTCCTGATGGCGCTGCAGGCGATGGGCGGCGCCTGCATGGCCTACGGCATCGCTCTGGCAGTGCATCCGGAGCAGGCTTTCTGGGCAGCCATCACGGCGATTGCCGTGACGCAGCACACCTACGCGGACACACGCAATCTGTCGCGCGACCAGTTCATCGGCGCGATGGCGGGCGGGGTGTTCGGTTTCGCCGGCGCGTGGTTCGGCGCCGGCACGCACGAGATCCTCGGCTATGCGACGACCATCGGCGCGGTGATCCTCGCCTGCTGGTGCATGAACGTGGGCAGCGCGGCGCGCCTCGGCGCCATCACCGCGACGATCGTGCTGCTGGTGCCGCAGCACGGCCCGCTCTGGGACGTGGCGCTGGAGCGGCTCGGCGAGGTGACGCTGGGCACGCTTTGCGCGCTGTTCGTCAGCTTGGTCGTATCGAGGCTTCAGCGGGCGCTGTCGGGCACTAAAATCCGATAAGAGCTCGCCGCGCAAGGCACGCCAAGCCGGACGAATCAAGCTCTCGCACCGGCCTGGTGACGGATTTGTTTTGTTCTACGACACTTACGAAGAGCGCCTAGATGGCAACGAACCCGATTCCAGAGGCACCGGAGACCCGAATTGAAAGCCTGAGCGCGATTACGCTGGTGACGCGCGACATGGCCGCCGCCGTGCGCTTCTACGAAGCGCTCGGTTTTCAGCTCAAGTTCGGCGGGCCGGATGCGGCGTTTACGTCGTTTGCGTTCGGGACATCGTTCCTGAACCTGAGCGCGGAGGCGGGGCGGCCACCCGGGACGGGCCCGGTCTGGGGGCGGACGATCGTCTATGTGTCGGACGTCGACGCGATATACCGGAAGGCGCTGGCCGCGGGTTTGACGCCGGAATTCGCCCCGTCGGACGCGCCGTGGGGCGAGCGCTATTTCCACATCCGCGACCCCGACGGGCACGAATTGAGCTTTGCCAAGCCGTTGGGCTAAACGGTTAGCGACAGGTAACACGCCTGACATTGGACGCTTAGATAATGCATGGTTGCGCCACTATTTGCCGTAGAGGAGAAAATCGATGAACGGGAAAGAAAACCCAGCTGACACGCAGGACCAAGAACGCCAGCGCCGTTTCGAAGAAGACCTGATCGACGCCTACGACGAAGAGCTCGAAATGGAGGTCGACGATCGCAATCTGGACGGCGACGCGATCTTCTCGGCGGAAGCGCGCGAATCGCGCAAGATGTACTTCCGCGAGCTGTTCCGTTTGCAGGGCGAGCTCGTGAAGCTGCAGGACTGGGTGGTGAGCACCGGCCACCGGCTCGTCGTGATCTTCGAAGGCCGCGATGCCGCGGGCAAGGGCGGCGCGATCAAGCGCATCACGCAGCGGCTGAATCCGCGCGTCTGCCGCGTCGCGGCGCTGCCCGCGCCGAACAACCGCGAGCGCACACAGTGGTATTTCCAGCGCTACGTCGCGCACCTGCCAGCGGGCGGCGAAATCGTGCTGTTCGACCGGAGCTGGTACAACCGCGCGGGCGTCGAGCGCGTCATGAACTTCTGCACCGATGACGAGTATGAAGAGTTCTTCCGCTCGGTTCCGGAGTTCGAAAAGATGCTATCGAGAAGCGGCATTCAGATCATCAAGTACTGGTTCTCGATCACCGACGAAGAGCAGGAAGTCCGCTTCGAGAGCCGCATCATCGATCCGCTCAAGCAGTGGAAGCTGAGCCCGATGGACCTCGAAAGCCGGCGCCGCTGGGAGGACTACACGCAGGCGAAGGAAATCATGCTGCAGCGCTCGCATATTCCCGAGGCGCCGTGGTGGGTCGTGCAGGCTGTCGACAAGAAGCGCGCGCGCCTGAACTGCATTCACCATCTGCTGCAGCAGGTGCCGTATAGCGAGGTCGAGCATCCGACGGTGACGTTGCCCGCGCGTGTGCATCACCCCGACTACCTCCGCCAGCCCGTGCCGTCGAACATAATCGTGCCGGAAATCTATTGACGCGCGCAACGACGCACTGAAAGCAAATCGGCCGCCCTTGGGCGGCCGATTGCATTTGAGAGCCGGTTAAAAGCAGGCCGGCAGTGAGCTTGGCGAACGGCGTCAGAAGAGCTGCCGGAACGCCCAATAAAGCGAGCCGGACAACATGATCGACACCGGCAGCGTCAACACCCACGCGAGCACGAGGCTGCGCACCGTGCTCCATTGCAGGCCAGACCCGTTGGCGGCCATCGTGCCCGCCACGCCCGAGGCGAGGACGTGCGTCGTCGAAACCGGCAGGCCCCAAACATCGGCCATGCCAATCGTCGCCATCGCGACCACTTCGGCGGATGCGCCTTGCCCATAGGTCAAGTGCTGCTTGCCGATCTTTTCGCCGACGGTCACGACGATCCGCTTCCAGCCGACCATCGTGCCCAGGCCAAGCGCAATCGCGACGGCCACCTTCACCCAGGTCGGGATGAACTTGGTCGCATGGTCGACCTGGCTCTTGTAGTTGTCGATGGCCTTCTTGTCTTCCGGTGCGAACGTGACGGCGTTCGACTTTTCGATCAGCCGGATCGCTTCGGACGTGACATACATATTGTTGCGGACGTTGTCGACGACAGTCTGCGGCACGGCCGCCATCGAGCCCGATTGGTGAACCTGATCGCCGATCGTTTCAGTGAGCTGCTTGAGCGCGGGCAGCGTCTCAGGCGTCAAATGACGCGTGCGCACATACTCTTCGACGTCGGCGCGCGGGTCCTGGGAGGGCGGGGCGCCATTCGTGTATTTCGCGAACACGGTGGAGACGTGCTGCGTGACCGCGATGAACGTCTCGGTTTCCGCGGGCGTCACGGCCTTGTTCAGCGCGTAGGCGGTCGGCACGGTCCCGATCAGGATCAGCATGATGAGGCCCATGCCCTTTTGGCCGTCGTTCGAGCCGTGCGCAAACGAGACGCCGGTGCAGGTCAGGATCAGGAGCGAGCGAATCCAGAACGGCGGCGGCGTATTCTTCGTCGGTTCCGCGTACAGCTTGGGCACGCGCACGACGGCTTTCAGCACGATCAACAGCAGGCCCGACAGCAGGAACCCGACGATCGGAGAGAACAGCAGCGCCTTGCCGACGCCGGCCGCTTGGCCCCAATCGACGCCGCTCGTACCCGAAGGCCCATGAATGATCTGATTCATCAGCCCGACGCCGATGATCGAGCCGACGAGCGTATGCGAACTCGACGAAGGCAGTCCGAAGAACCAGGTGCCGAGGTTCCAAATAATGGCGGCGATCAGCAGCGCGAACACCATCGCGAAGCCAGCGCCGCTGCCGACCTGCAAGATCAGCTCGACCGGCAGCAGTTGCAGGATGCCGAATGCGACCGCGCCGGTCGACACGAGCACCCCGAGGAAATTCCAGGCGCCAGACCAGACCACCGCGAGATGCGGTTCAAGCGAATTCGTGTAGATAACGGTGGCGACTGCGTTGGCCGTGTCGTGAAAACCATTGACGAATTCGAAGCCGAGCGCGATGAGAAGCGCGACCCCGAGCAGCAGATAGGGGAGTGCGGAGCCTAGTTTGACGGGCTGTAAATCGGATGCGATATGGCTGGCGACGTAGATGGCGCCGATTGCGATGATTAGTAAAAAGATGGCGAAACTGATATTACGCCCGCGTCCGCTTATCGTACTCGTCTGAGGGTAGGAGAGGTCTGGCATGGCCGACTCCGGGGTCGCGAGACTTACGATCGTACTGCGCAAGCCTCAAATTAACTGTGAAGGATTTGTGTCGGATTTCTTACAGAAATTAGCAATGCGAAATAAATATTTCGTGGTCTTTAATATGAATAAATCGGTGTGGCGGGATGCGGCAGGAAGTGCTTGAAGGCTTGTGGCGGGACTACGGGCTACGCAAGCTTGTTAGTTAACTATGCGTTGAAGATTGCCCAGCGATATTGGACCGGCGGCAAGTTTCAGCTGAATGACGGTGCATTATCCAGAAAATGGGGGAGAGTCGGCAAGCGTTATCCTTTGACTTTTCTCATAAATACGATTGAAAGACGGATGAATCAGATTCGGCCCTCGGTCAGACGCTTACCGCTGCTTCGTTCGATCGCCGTGTGGGGTCCCGGGCTCCTCGTGATGCTCGCCGACACCGACGCCGGCAATGTCGTCACGGCCGCCCAGGCCGGCGCGCAATGGGGCTACCGGCTGCTGCCGCTGCTCGTGCTGCTGATCCCGCTGCTCTATATGGTGCAAGAGTTGGCCGTGCGGCTCGGTATCTATACCGGGCGCGGGCATGGCGAGCTGATTCGCGAGCACTTTGGGCCGGTGTGGTCGTGGGTGTCGGTCGCGGGGCTTGGCGTCGCCACCGTCGGTACGCTCGTCACCGAATTTACGGCCGTGGCGGGCATCGGCGAGTTGTTCGGCGTGTCGCGCGTGCTGACGCTGCCCGCTGCCGCGCTGGCGCTCATGGCCATTGTCGCGACGGGCTCGTATCGGCGCATCGAGCGGACGGCGCTCTTGATCGGCTTGCTCGAACTCGCGTTTTTCGCGGTCGCATGGGCGACGCATCCGGATTGGCGCGTGGTCGCAGCCGACATCGCCGACCTGCCGCTCGGCAATCACGAGTTTCTGTATCTCGCAGCCGCGCTGATCGGCGCGGTGTTCAACCCGTGGATGGTGTTCTACCAGCAGGCGGCCGTCGCCGATAAGGGGCTCACGCCGGCCGATTGCCAGGCCGAGCGCTGGGATACGGCTGTCGGCGCCGTGCTCACGCAGGCGCTGACGGCGGCGGTGCTCGTCGCCGCGGCGGCGACGCTCGGCGCGAGTACCGGCGCGCATGGGTCGCTCGACAGCGTCGGCGAGATCGGCAATGCGCTCGCGCCGCTGCTCGGCGCGCAATGGGGGCGGGTCGTGTTCAGCGCCGGGGTGCTCGGCGCGGCGATGGTGGCCGCGATCGTCGCGTCGCTCGCGCTCGCGTGGGGTGTCGGCGAGGTGACGGGTGTCAGGCGTTCGCTCGAATACCGGCCGCAGCAGGCGCCGTGGTTCTACGGCGTCTACATGGCGGCGGTGGCGGGCAGTGCGGCGCTCGTCTGGGGCGCGCGCGATCTTGTGTGGCTCAACATCGGCGCGCAGGTCGTCAACGCGTTCCTGCTGCCGCTCGTGCTCGGGCTCCTGATCGCGCTCGCCGCGCGGGCGCTTCCGGACGGCGCGAAGCTGTCGCGGACGTATACATGGATACTGTCCGGCGCGACGTTCGCCGTCTGCGCGCTCGGCTGGTTCGGCGCGCTGTGGGGATGGATCGGCAGCGTAAAATGAGCGCCCGGTTGATGCCGGTTCGGTAGCCGAACCGGCTTTGTCAGCCTCGCCGTCTTTGCCACATTCGCCATAGGGCCCGCGACTTGAAACGAAAAATGCCCGCGCTGAACGCGCTCAAAGCCTTCGAAGTGGCCGGACGCACCGGCAGCTTCACGCGTGCGGCCGAGCTGCTGAACGTGACGCAAAGCGCGGTCAGCCGGCAGGTCCGGCAACTGGAAGAGCAACTCGAAGAGCCGCTGCTGCAGCGCCGCCATCATCATCTCGAGTTGACGGCCGCTGGCCGCGTGCTGCTGCAGGCGCTGCAGCAGTCGTTCGACAAAATCGAGCTCACCGTGCGCAGCATTCAGGAGAAGACGCACCTGAACCGCCTGCGCGTGAATGCGCCACCCACGTTTGCGAGCCGCTGGCTGATGCCGCGCCTCGGCCGGCTGCGCGAGCAGCACCCGGAGCTCGAGATCAGCCTCACCACCCGCACGCAGGACAGTCTCGCCGAATCGAGCGTGCTCGATTGCGCGATCCGCTTCGGCAACGGCGAGTGGGAGGGGCTCGACAACGTGCTTCTGATGCAGGAGCGTCACGTCGCCGTCTGCGCGCCGGCGCTGCTCGCGCGGCGGCAGGATCAGGACGGCATCGATCTGAACCGCTTCACGCTGCTGCACGTGCTCGCAAGCGACGACCAGCGCTACCTGACCTGGCAGCACTGGCTGAAGGCGGCGGGCATCGAAGGCGTCGATACCCAAGGCGGCTACGAATTCGATCTGCTCGATCATGCGATTCGCGCGGCAGTCGACGGTCTCGGCATTACGATCGCGGACCGCAACATGATCGCGCGCGAACTCGCAAGCGGACAGTTGACGCAGGTGCTGAACGTCCACGTGGACGGCCACCAGTCGTACTGGCTCGTGACGCGGCCCGAGCAGACCGCGCTGCCGCATCTCGTCCAGTTCAAGGAATGGCTGCAGCAGGAGGTGTGGCTGGCCGACCGTAGCCTGGAGCCGTCGTCGCCGTCGCGCGAGCCGCTTCAAGCGCGTCTTTGAGATGCTTTAATCTCATATTTAATTCGCATCGACTCATCTTGGTGTTTTCCCTAGGCTGGCCCCGAACCCGCAGCCGGCCAGGGCGCGCCGTCTTCAATTCCCATCGGCGTTAGCTGGATAACGTGAGTTTTTCGAATGTTTGCCGCTCGAAATACTCGCTTGCTGTGTCCGCATCCGCCACCAAGAATTCGCCCATTCCCTTGTATTTGCGGCGTTTTGCCGCCCGCATTAAAGACTTGGGCCGACGGCGACGCCTCATCCCGTCGACTGAATACGTACTTGGCGCCGCTTGCGAGCGGCAACGCTTCCATCCTCTTGGGCAATGACTATGCGAGTCGATCGAAACTACATCAACGGTCAGTTCACCGAGCCCGCCAGCGCAGCGCGCATCGCGGTCTTCAATCCGGCGACCGAAGCGCAGATCGCCGAGATCTCCGCAGCCACGAAAGCCGAGGCCGTGGCGGCCGTGGAAGCGGCGGCTGCCGCGCAAAAGAGCTGGCGCAAGCTGCCCTCGACCGAGCGCGCCGCCTACATGCACAAGCTCGCCGACGCGCTGACCGAACTCGCGCCGGAAATCGGCCGTGCGCTCGCCGCCGAATCGGGCAAGAGCGTTTCGGACGCGACCAACGAGTCGATCTACGCCGGCCAGATCACCCGCTATCACGCGGAGTGGGCGCGCCGTATCGAAGGCGAAATCATCCCGAGCGATACGCCGGACGAAAACCTCTTTCTGCAGCGCGAGCCGATCGGCGTCGTCGCTTGCCTGATTCCGTTCAACTTCCCGGTCTACACGCTGATGCGCAAGGTCGCGCCGGCGCTGATCTCGGGTAACACCGTGGTGGTCCGTCCGAGCAACAACACGCCGACCTCCGCATTCGAAATCGCTAAGGCAGTCGATCGCGCGGGCTTCCCGGCGGGCGTCGTCAACGTCGTCGCGATGGATCACGAAACGGCCGAGGCGGTCTGCACGCATCCGGCGGTCGGCATGATCACGCTGACGGGCAGCGTCAACGCGGGCCGCAAGGTGCTCGAGTACTGCAAGGCCAATATCGCGAAGCCGTCGCTGGAACTCGGCGGCAAGACGCCCGCGATCATCGAGGCCGACGCCGACCTCGAGAAAGCCGCGCAGGCGCTCGTGGCGTCGAAGACGACCCATTGCGGCCAGCTCTGCACGGCGATCGAGCGCGTGTATGTGCAGGAAAGCGTCTATGAGCGCTTCGTCGCGCTGCTCAAGCAAAACATGAGCGCCGTGAAGATCGGCGATCGCAGCGAGCATCCGGAACGCATGGGCCCGCTCGTCAACGACTCGTCGCGCAAGGGTATTCACGCGATGGTCGAGCGCGCGGTGGCCGAAGGCGCGAAGGTCGAGACGGGCGGCAAGATTCCGGAAGGCAAGGGCTTCTTCTATCCGGCGACGCTGCTCACGAACGTGCGTCAGGACATGGAGATCGTCCAGGAAGAGACCTTCGGTCCGATCATGCCTGTGCTCAAGTACCGCACGATCGACGAAGCGATCGAGATGGCCAACGATCACCAGTTCGGTCTGTCGTCGGTGCTCTACACCGAGAACTATCGCACGGCGATGAAGGTCGCGAATGCGATCGAATCGGGTGAGCTCTATGTGAACCGCACTCCGGCTGATCCGTACCAGGGCTACCACGCAGGCTGGAAGCGTTCGGGCCTCGGCGGCGACGACGGCAAGCACGGCATGCTCGAATTCACGCAGACGCGTCTCGTCGTCATGAAGTATTGATCGCACGACGTTCTTTGTCGTGCAACATGCGCCGTGCTTGTCGAGCACGGCGCATCGAAATAAGAAGCAGAAATGTCAGGGGACTCGCCTAGGCGCGTGTGATTAGGATCACTACGCGTGCTCAGCGTGTCGATCAAGGAGTGTCTTAATGTCAGGCAGTGAAGTTTCTCAGGCGGTAACCGCCGAAGCCGCAAGCGGCGCGATGCCGCTGCAGGCCACGCGCGGGCAGCGCTATTTGCAGCTGATGCTGCTCGTTATCGCCGCTGGTGCGATTTACCCGATTCTGTATCTGCGTCAGGTGTACCAGACGACGATGCTCGAAGTGTTCGCCATCAACGATGCGCAACTCGGGTATCTGTACTCGTCGCTCGGTACGCTATTCCTCGTCAGCTACCTGCCGAGCGGCTGGCTCGCCGATCGCATCGCACCGCGCTTCTTGATCTGCTTTTCACTGATCGCCACGGGCTTGCTCGGCGTGTGGTATGCGACGGCGCCGTCGTTTCCGATGCTGATGGTGATTTTCTGCGGCTGGGGCATCACCACGGGGTTGACGTTCTGGGCGGCTGTGCTCAAGCGTGTGAACATGATTGCCCACGATGAGCAAGGGCGTTTCTTCGGCGTGCTCGACGGCGGTCGCGGCCTGATCGAAGCCATGCTCGCCACGATCGCGATCAGCCTGTTCGCGTATCTGACGAACACGCGCGGCGAATCGGCGGGCACCGGCTTCAAGTTTGTCGTACATATGTACGCCTTCATCTGTATTGGCCTCGGCGTGCTGCTCGCGCTTGTGAAAGACCCCGAATCGAAAGCTTCGGCTGCGCCGGCCCGCAAGGGTGGCGGCAATGTGTTGACCGATCTGAAGCTGCTGTTGTCGATTCCCGAACTGTGGCTCGTCGTGGCGATCGTGTTCTGCGGCTATCAGGTGTTCTGGGCGACGTACAGCTTCTCCGCCTACCTGCAGGAAGGCGGCTTCGGGCTCACCGCCGTGGCGGCCGGCACGATCACGACGCTCAAGCTGTGGATGCGCCCGATCGGCGGCATCGGCGGCGGCTTCCTTGGCGATCGCTTCTCGAAGGTCAACGTGCTGACGTTCGCACTCTTCTTCGGCGCGGTGTCGCTCATGCTGCTGGTTCTGGCGCCGGGGTTCCACAACAACGTATCGCTCGTGTTCCTCGTGCTCTTCATCGGCATTCTCACGTATGCGATCCGCGGGCTCTACTGGGCGCTCCTCGACGATTGCAACGTGCCGGCGCGCATCTCGGGTCTGGCTATCGGCCTGATCTCGGTGCTCGGTTATT
The DNA here is from genome assembly GCF_053525655.1 of Trinickia camelliae. Classification (NCBI taxonomy): domain Bacteria; kingdom Pseudomonadati; phylum Pseudomonadota; class Betaproteobacteria; order Burkholderiales; family Burkholderiaceae; genus Trinickia; species Trinickia camelliae. Next base: position 34,172 of record NZ_JBCHAA010000015.1, on the reverse strand, counting down.
CGCCTGACGTGTTCCTGCCGCTTCTGAACGGCTACTTCACGCAGCATTTCCCGGGCGCGCTCGGCTATCAGCTGTATTTCGGTTACGTCGCATTCATGGCATTGCTCGGCGCAGTCGCCGCGCAAGTTCTACGACACAGGCTCAATCTTAGAAAATCGGGTGCGAAATGAAAGTCGTCTCGCTTGAAACTCATATCGTCGCTGTTCCGCCGCCGCACGTCGGTGGCATGTACTGGATCTTCGTCAAGCTGAAGACGGATGACGGGATCGAAGGCGTCGGCGAAATCTATTCGGCGACGTTCCATCCGAAGGCGATGGTGCCGATCATCGAAGACGTGTTTCAGCGCTACATGCTCAATCACGATCCGCACCGCGTCGAGCGCCTGTTCCGCGAGTGCTATTCGAGCGGCTTCACGCAGCGCCCCGATCTGACGATGATGGGCGTCGTGAGCGGCTTGGAGATGGCGTGCTGGGACATCATCGGCAAAGCCGCGAACAAGCCCGTCTATGAGTTGCTGGGCGGCCTAGTGCACGAGAAGCTGCGTTCGTACACGTACCTGTATCCGAAAAATTCGAAGGGCGAGTACGACTACGACGACCCCGATCTCGCCGCCGAATGCGCGGCCGAGAACGTGAAGAAGGGCTTCACGGCGGTCAAGTTCGACCCGGCGGGCCCGTACACCGCCTACTCGGGCCATCAGCTGTCGCTCGAAGTGCTCGATCGCTGCGAAACGTTCTGCCGCAAGGTGCGCGAAGCGGTCGGTAACAAGGCCGACCTTCTGTTCGGCACGCATGGGCAGATGGTGCCGTCCTCGGCGATTCGTCTTGCCAAGCGCCTCGAGAAATACGATCCGCTGTGGTTCGAAGAGCCGGTGCCGCCGGGGCAGCCCGACGCGATGGCCGAAGTCGCGAAGCACACGAGCATTCCGATCTCGGCGGGCGAGCGCCTGACGACCAAGTACGAATTCCACAAGCTGCTTGAAGCGGGCGGCGCGTCGATCATCCAATTGAATGTGGCACGCGTGGGCGGTCTGCTCGAAGCGAAGAAGGTGGCGACGCTCGCGGAGGTGTACTACGCGCAGATCGCGCCGCACCTTTACAACGGTCCGGTTGGCGCGGCGGCGAGCATCCAGCTCGCGGCCTGCACGCCGAACTTCCTGATCCAGGAAAGCATCATGACGTGGGGCGGTTTCCACGCGGAAGTCGTCAAGACGCCGATTCGCTGGGAGCAGGGCTACATCATTCCGTCCAAGGAGCCGGGCCTCGGCATCGAGCTGAACATGGACGTGGTGAAGAAGCACAGCCCGTACACGGGCGAGCGTCTGCACTTGCAGATGGCTGCGAAACCGCAGGACGTCAACGACTTCTCGCCCGCCAAGGGCTGAAGCGCGCCGCATCGAGACTGACCTTTGTATAAGGCAAGCTGAAATGAAATACGACTACATCATCGTCGGCGCGGGTTCCGCGGGCTGCATCCTCGCCAATCGCCTGACCGAGTCCGGCAAGTACACCGTGCTGCTCGTCGAGGCGGGCGGCAAGGACAGCTCGTACTGGTTCAAGGTCCCGGTAGGCTTCACGAAGACCTACTACAACGAGACCTACAACTGGATGTACTACAGCGAGCCCGAGAAAGAGCTCGACAACCGCTCGATCTATTGCCCGCGTGGCAAGGTGCAAGGCGGCTCGGGCTCGATCAACGCGATGGTGTACGTGCGCGGCCAGCGTCACGACTTCGACGATTGGGCGGCGGCCGCCGGCGACAAGGGCTGGTCGTATGAAGGCGTGTTGCCTTACTTCAGGAAGCTCGAGTCGCACCCGCTCGGCAACACGAAGTATCACGGCGCGGACGGTCCCATCAGCATTACGCCGATGAAGGAAGGCGTGCACCCGATCGTGCACACGTTCCTCAAAGGCTGCGAACAGCTCGGCTATCGCCGCAACGAAGACTTCAACGGCGAGCAGATCGACGGCGCGGGCATCTACGATCTGAACACGAAGAACGGGCAGCGCGCATCGAGCAGCTTCATGTATCTGCATCCGGTGCTCGACCGTCCGAACCTCACGGTGGAGCGCGACGCGCTCGTTACGCGCGTGCTGTTCGACGAAAAGAAGCGCGCGGTCGGCATCACGCTGACGCAGCACGGCAAAACGCGCGAATTCACGGCGAGCAAGGAAGTCATCATGGCGGCGGGCGCGGTCGATACGCCGAAGCTGCTGCAGTTGTCGGGTGTCGGCGCAAAGGCGCTGCTCGCGAAGTACAACGTGCCGCTCGTGCATGAACTGCCTGCTGTCGGCCAGAACTTGCAGGACCACCTGTGCGTGAGCTTCTACTTCCGCGCCAAGGTAAAGACGCTGAACGACGAGATGCGTCCGCTGCTAGGCAAGCTCAAGATCGGCCTGCAATACCTGCTGACGCATAAGGGGCCGCTCTCGATGAGCGTCAACCAGGGCGGCGGCTTCTTCAAGGGCGACGAGTCGCTCGAGCATCCGAACCTTCAGCTCTATTTCAATCCGCTGTCGTATCGGATTCCGAAGAGCAACAAGGCGAGCCTCGAGCCGGAACCGTATTCGGGCTTCCTGATCGCGTTCAATCCGTGCCGGCCTTCGAGCCGCGGGTCGATCGAAATCGGCTCGAACCGCGCGGAAGACGCTGCGAAGATCCGCATCAACGCGCTCACGACGAAGAAGGACATCGACGAAGCGGTTCAAGGCAGCGTGCTGATTCGCAAGCTGATGACCGCGCCGGCGCTCAAGGACATCACGATCGAGGAAATCTCGCCGGGCCCGCAGTGCAGGACCGAAGCCGACATGCTCAAGTATTTCCGCGAGAACTCGGGTTCGATCTATCACCTGTGCGGCTCGTGCGCGATGGGCGATGACGTGACTACGTCGGTCGTCGACTCGCGTCTCAAGGTGCATGGTATCGAAGGACTGCGGATCGTCGATGCGTCGGTGTTTCCGAACGTCACGTCGGGCAACATCAATGCGGCGACGATGATGGTGGCGGAGAAGGGCGCCGAGTTGATTCTCGAAGACGCGCAGGCGTCGGCTGGGCGTGGCGATGCCGCGCGTGCTTCCGAGGCGCTGCATTCGCATTGATATCGCTGTTGTGACGGCACGCGTGGGTTGATCGATCCGCGCGTGCCGTTTTTGCGTTTACGCCTCGGGAAACGCCGCGCGCCCTTGCGTGAGATCGCGCAGCGCGTCGCGCGCCGAATCGATCGCCGTGGCGGGCATGCGAATCGTGAGGCGCACGTTCAGCTCGTAAGCGCTGTCAGTGAGTTCGAAGCCTTCTTGCTCGATCCAGCGTCGCACGCGCGCCTCGTCCGCAAATCCGATCTCGACGATAAGACACGCAAGCGCGATCCGTTCGACGCGTTCGGCGTTCAAGAGCGCGCTCGCGATCGCATCGGTGTAGGCGCGCACGAGGCCGCCCGCGCCGAGCTTCACGCCGCCGTAATAGCGCACGACCGCGGCGAGCACGCCATCGAGATCGTGATGACGCAGCACTTCGAGAATCGGCCTGCCCGCCGTGCCGGACGGCTCGCCGTCGTCCGACATCCCCGATTGCCCTCCCGCGAGCAGTGCCCAGCAGACATGCGTGGCGGTGGGGTTCGCTTCGCGCAGACGGCGTAGTTCGTCCATCGCGGCATCGCGGTCCGCGACGGGGAGGGCGTGCGCGATAAAGCGGCTTTTGCGGATTTCGAGTTCGGCGCTGACGGCGGTTGAAAGAGTGTGACTCACTTGGGGAATGTGAATGAATCAATAAAATCAATTGGTTACTCGTCTTTTTCTCGCCACGCTGTCTTGATTCCACCGGGGTGAATACGACGTAATGCGCCTACATGGTCGACGGACGACGAGAGAAGGCTTCCGAAGCATACGCTTGTTGGTCAGGTAAATAGCCGAGCGTCCACCGGAATGCGAAGGCGCCCGCTCCCAGACTCCTGATTGCTCCGGGCGGTTCGTGCGCTTCCATGCGTCTTGAGCGACGCCTTACTGATTCTAGTCGAAGTCTTACTGTCTCTTTTTGTGCGGCGTTCCAAGCCGGTTCCCATGCTAAAAATTCGCATGTCAAAGAATCGGTTGCGTGATAGGACCCAGCCGAGCGCGATAACTGGGAGCAACCATGGAAATGCAGAATGAAAAGCCTACGGTGGCGGTCATCGTCCCGTTCTACAACGGATCCAGATGGGTCGAACGTGCAATAGCTAGCATTTACGAGCAGACGGTCCCGGCAAATGAGGTGATCGTTGTCAATGATGGTTCACGGTCTGAGGAGCAAGCTGCGCTATATGCGCTTAATAAAAAGTATCCATTCCGTATCATTGACAAACCAAACGGCGGACAAGGGTCAGCGAGAAATGCAGGGGTGGATGCGAGCAATTCGGATTACATATGTTTTCTCGATCAAGATGATTACTATTTGCCGGAACACATCGAGATTCTTGTTTGCGCCATCCCGAAGAGAGAAGCGCGTCTAGGGTTTATCTATGGCGATTGCATGGAAGCAGATGGTGACGGCAACATCGTTCGATCCAGCATGGTCAAGGAGCACTCGAAGCATCCAAAACAAGCGATTGTCGATTTGTTGCGCAATGATATGTTCATTCTCCCATCCGCTTCAATTATCTGCCGGAAAGCGTATAGCGCTGTGGGCGGTTTCGATGAGCAGTTCACGGGCTACGAGGACGACGATTTCTTTATGCGCATGTTCCGTAAGGGGTATACCCATCGCTTTGTCGATGAACCGGTATACGTTTGGCGCATTCACCCTGAGAGCACTTCCTATTCCATTCGCATGAGCCGGAGCCGCTTCCTCTATTTCAGGAAACTCGTTGACGCGTTCCCCGACGATCCAAGCCGCGGCCGATACTATTTCCGCGATTGTTTAGTGCCTCGTTTCGGGCAAGCGTTTTTGGTTGATGCAGTGACCGCGGCGATGAGGAAATCTCCGGACAAGGCCGAGTTGGTCGGCATCCTTTCCCATTACACTAAGATCCTGCGCGTCAATCCATACGTGCGCAGGCGCATGAAAATCAAGCTCACGATGACGACGTTCGTATTGTCTTCCATGCCTTCGTGGGCACTCAAGGCAATGCGTTACGCGGCCGTTGTGCCAGCGATCCGGCGCCGCCTTGCGACCTAGAAACTTAAAACTCGACGTCGAACTCGTCGATCTCTTCCGTTTCCTCTTGCGCCGCGGCGATCCACGCCTTCATTTCAGGCAGTTCGAGAATGCGCGCGCAGAATGGCTTGATGTCGTCGTCGAGCGGCACATCGTAGGTGATGAAGCGCGTGACGACCGGCGCGTACATCGCGTCCGCTGCGCATTTGTCTGCGCCGAATAGAAAGGGGCCGCCGTAACGCGCGAGACAGTCGCGCCAGATCTCGAACACGCGTTCGATGTCGGCTTGCGCGCGCGACCACACCTTGAAGCCCGGGAAATGCGCCTTCAGGTTCATCGGCAGCGCGCCGCGCAGCGCACTGAAGCCCGAATGCATCTCGCCGCAAATCGCGCGGCAATGTGCGCGCGCCGCGCGGTCGGCTGGCAGCAATCCGGCTTGCGGGCACACCTCGTTCAGGTACTCGGCGATCGCGAGCGTGTCCCAGATCTTGATGCCGTCGTGCTGCAGACAAGGCACGAGAATCGATGGCGACAGCAGCAGGATTTCTGCACGCACGCCGGGCGCGTCGATCGGCACTTCGATTTCGTCGAACGGCAGGCCGCTGAACTTCGTCAGCAGCCAGCCTCGCAGCGACCACGAAGAGTAATTGCGGCTGCTGATGGTCAAAGTCGCGTTCGACATGTCGGTGTCCCCTAAGCGGGCGCTGCAAATCAGGCATGCACTGCTTCGATGCATCTGTGCACCACTTCGTCTCTGTTGCCAACCAATGGATGACTGCCGCGCTCGCTTGATGCGGCGGCAAATCGAGCGCAACCCGCAATCCGCTGCGAGACAGTGCAGCGCGGTGCCGCATGCCACGCTAGGCCGCGCGCAATAGGCATGCCAAGGCGCGCGGCGCGTAGCGCGCCGCAGCCGGACCGCTCGTGCGATGCACGCATCACGCACCTCCATCAGCACGCGACGCGTCGCGCCGTGGCATACGTATTGCGTCGATACGCCGGCCTCCTTGACGTGGCGGGATCATGAATTGGCTAGCGTATCCGACCTATCAGGCAGTGTCCGACGTCATGCGCCCCGTCTCCGACGTCGCGCGCATGACGGGCTCGCTCATCGATGCGTGGCCGTCCGGTTTCGCCGCGCTCGATGGCGTGCGCTACTACGGCGCCGCTTGCGACGTGCTCACACTGGCGACACTCACGCATAAGCGGCCTGCATTCGGCATCGAGAGCATCGAAGTCGATGGACGGGAGACCGCGGTAATCGAGGAGGTCGTGGCGAGCACGCCGTTCTGTTCGCTGCTGCACTTCAAGAAGGACACGCCGGCCGTGCATCCGCGCGTGCTGATGATCGCGCCGATGTCGGGCCACTTTGCGACGCTGTTGCGCGGCACCGTGCGCACGATGCTGCCGGAGCACGACGTCTACATCACCGATTGGCACAATCCGCGCGACGTGTCGCTCAAGCACGGACGCTTCGGCTTCACCGAATTCGTGCAGCACGTGATCGACTTTCTGGAGCATCTGGGCGAGGGAGCGCACGTGATGGCGATCTGCCAGCCGACGGTGGCGGCGCTCGCCGCCGTGGCGCTGATGGCCGAAGACAAACATCCGGCCCAGCCCGCGAGTATGACGCTGATGGCCGGACCGATCGATACGCGCATCAATCCGACACGCGTGAACGAATTGGCGAAGAGCAAGCCGATCGAATGGTTCGTGAAGAACCTGATCAGCGCGGTGCCGCCGGGTTTCGCGGGCGCGCATCGGCGCGTCTATCCGGGCTTCGTGCAACTGAGCGCGTTCATTGCGATGAACACCGAGCGTCACGCGAACTCGATCGCCGATATGTTCTACGAGCGTGCGAAGGGCGATGCGGAAAAAGCCGAGGCGATCCGTGTGTTCTACGAGGAATACTTCGCGACGATGGATCTTGCCGAGGAGTTCTACATCGAGACGGTCGCCACGGTGTTCCAGCAGCACGCGTTGCCGCTCGGCGAATTGGAAGTGGGCGGGCGGCGTGTCGATCCATCGATGATTCGGCGCACGGCGCTGTTGACGGTCGAAGGCGAAAAGGACGACATCTGCGCGATCGGCCAGACGCTCGCCGCGCAGGATCTCTGTTCGCGCTTGCGTCCGTATCTGAAGACGCATCACGTGCAAACCGGCGTCGGACACTACGGCGTATTCAACGGCAAGCGCTGGGAGCGGCAGATCTATCCGCTCGTGCGCGCCGTGATCCACGATAACGAGTCGGCCCCGACGCTCTCCGCGCGCGTGCAGTCCGCGCCGCTCGCAAACGATGACGGACCGCACGCGGCGACGACGGCGTCGTTGCCCGGTTAGCGCAGCCGCGCGTCGAATCCTTACCAAATTCCAGAGGTCATCCACTATCGGCAGCATGCCGAAACGAACGGTCGTGCACATAGAATCGCCTTCACGGTCACAACAACGAGGAGGAGATATGAAGCACAACCGAGCAATCGGCATGGCAGCAGCACTGCTTGCGGCCACATCCGCGCACGCACAAAGCGCGGGCGATTTTGTCGCGAACGTCGGCTGGTTCCACTTTGCGCCGCAGGTGTCGAGCCAGCCGTTCACGATCAACGCGCTTGGCGCGAGCACGACATCGGCCGGTTCAGGCGCGACTGTCGACAACGCGGACACGATCGGCCTTACGGCGGCTTACTTCGTCACCGATCACATCGCGGCCGAAGCGGTGTTCGGCGCGCCGCCACGCTTCACGCTGTCGGGCACCGGCACGCTTGCCGCGCTCGGCCAAATGGGATCGGCCTACGAATGGAGCCCCACCGTGCTCGTGAAGTACTTCTTCAACGATGCGCAAAGCCGGTTCCGGCCGTTTGTCGGCGCGGGCGGCTCGTATGTCTGGTACAGCGGGGTGAAGCTGAGCACGGCGGTGTCGAGCGGCGCTTTCCTGTATTCGTCGACTTACGGCACGGCCTTGGAAGGCGCGACGAGCGCGAAGCTCAGCAACTCGTTCGCGCCCGTCCTCAATGCGGGCTTTACGTATAACTTCGACAAGCACTGGTCGGCGGGATTGTCGGTTTCCTATATGTGGCTGTCGACGAAGGCCACGCTGACGACCCAGTCGAGCGTGGGAACCGTCACGAGCACGTCGAAGATCAAGCTCGATCCGATCATTACGTTTGCGTCGGTTGGATACCGGTTCTAAGCGTTCTATGTCGATTCCGGCCACGGCGTGACGGCAGGCACGTTGCAGGCCGGTTCGGCGTCGATCGTCTTGAAGTCCGCAGGCGCGACGATTTCCAGATATTCCATATCCGGCGAATAGTCGAACAGGTAGTGCACGATGCCGGGCGCCTGATGCACGCAGTCGCCTGCCGCGACGAGCGTTTCCTTATCGCCGTACATGAAGCGGGCCCAGCCCTTCAACATGATGACGATATGAAATTCGGCTTCGTGGCGGTGCCAGCCGGTGCCGCGTTCGGGCGGGATGTTCGCCTTGACGAGTTGGGCGAGCACTTTGCCGCCGGTTGCCTCGGCGATGCCCAGATCGCGGTAGAGAAAGAAATCTCGCAGGCCGTTGTCGACATACTGTGTGTCTTGCGGGCGCACATGCGAGAACCGGGTGGTGAGTGGGGCAGTCATGTCGATGCTCCTCGGCCGGTGGGCCGTCGAGAAGGAGAAGCATCAAGCGTTCCATCGCGCTGAGGGCCGCTTAGGGCCTTTGAGAGGCGAGTGTTGCGCATGGGCGCAGCGCGGCGGGTCAGGATACGGTGCAGCGATGCGCTCGTTTGCAGCGTGCGCACCGGTTTGAAACGCGTGAGGCCGTCTAAAGAGGATAGATGCCGGACGTGGAAATCTCCGGCTTGGCGCACTAACGTAATAAACATGTAAGCGCTAAATTTCTCAAGACTTCGCCGCGAGAGCCGTTATAGCGAAAGTTGAGGCTCTTTGGCCTCGTAACGGTTCGGGGCCATCCCCCGCACAACGTGACCGACGACTCTCAGACGCGCTTATCGGAGCGGCTTCGCGTACTCGTCCAAACCGTCCAGCAAAACGAGCGGACGCTGCGCCGCTTTCAGGACGTCGAGCTCGCGCTGATCGGCGCGCAGGATTTCGATTCGTTCCTCGACATTCTCTTTGTCCGTCTGCCGCAGGAGTTCCGGCTGCATTCGGTGCGCCTGTGGGCGGATACCACGCTGCCCTTGCTCAAGGAATTGCTGGAACCCGAAGCGCCGCAAGGCGCGCCGCGCCCCGAATTGCTGGTCCATAGGGCGGCGCGCGACGCGGGCGCACGGCTTTGCGCAGGCGGCTCGCCGTGGCTCGGCCGCGCGGACGCGAACGCGCGAAGCCCGCTAAGCGCATTCTTCGCCGACGCGTTGCCGAAGAGCGCAATCTTGCTGCCGCTTACGCAGCGCGGCATGCCTCTCGGCTACCTGTGCCTCGCGAGCAGCGATCCGAACCGGTTTGCGCCGGGCATGGCCACCGACATTCTCGAACGCTTCGCGAGCATCGTCACCGCGAGCCTCGACAACGTCGCGCACCGCGAGCGCCTGAAGCGGCTCGGCATGACCGACGCACTGACCGGTCTTGCGAACCGCCGTCATTTCGACGAACGCCTGCACGAAGAGGTCATGCGCGCGGCGCGTCACGGCATGCCGGTGACGTGCCTGTTCGCCGACATCGATCATTTCAAGCGGATCAACGATACGCATGGCCACGCGGCGGGCGATCGCGCGCTGATAGCGGTGGCCGGTTGCGTGCGCAACCAGTTGCGCGCGACCGATATCCTCGCGCGCTACGGCGGCGAGGAGTTTGCGGCGCTGCTCGTGCAGACTGACCGGCCGGGCGCGCGGATCGTGGCGGAGCGCATCCGGCGCGCGGTCGCGGCATTGGAGGTGTTCGACGAGCGTGGCGCGCCGATCGCGCTCACGCTGTCGATCGGCATCGCGGTGAAGACGATCGACGCGCGCCGCGACGCGGCCGGCGCTGCGCACGCGCTGATCGAAGACGCTGATCAAGCGATGTATCGCGCGAAACGCAACGGACGCGACCGGGTGGAAGAGGGCGATTAGGGTGGCTTAGGACCTTTCGTTCGCTTGAACCATTTCCACCATATCGGGCGGCACGCCGAACAACTGCAAGGTGCCGCCCGCCACCGAAGAAAACACCGGCCCGGCCACCGTCCCGCCATAGAAGCCGCGACCCGAGGGCTCGTCGATCATCACGGCGACGATGATCCGCGGATCGCTCATCGGCGCCATGCCGACGAACAGCGACCGGTACTTGTTCTTCGCGTACGACGTGCCGGCCTGCTTGCGGGCCGTCCCCGTCTTGCCGCCGACGCGGTAGCCGCCGACTTGCGCCGCGCGTCCGGTGCCGCCCTGGCCAACCGCCGTTTCGAGCATCGCGCGCATCTGGGCGGCGGTGGCAGGCGTCGTCACGCGGGTGCCGGGACGCAATGGGCCGTTGTCGTGGGGACCGAGATCGGCGCCGGTGGCCGGGTCGACGTTGGCGAGCAGCGTCGCCGGATGCAGCGTGCCGTCGCCCGCATAAGCGGTGTAGACCTGCGCGAGTTGCAGCAGCGAGGTCGACAGCCCGTAGCCGTACGCCATCGTCGCCTGCTCGATCGGACGCCAGCGCTTGTACGGCCGCAACCGGCCCGATGCGACGCCGGGAAACGTCAGATCCGGCGCGCGGCCGAGCCCGTACTCCTGGTACTTCGTCCAGATCGTCTCCGCCGGCAAGTTGAGCGCGAGCTTCGCCAGCGCGATGTTGCTCGACTTCTGGATCGCCTGCGCGACCGTCAGCGTGCCGTGGTTCGAGGTGTCGTGAATCACGTTCGGGCCGATCTTGTAGCTGCCCGGCGAGGTGTCGATGAGCGAGTTCGCGTTGACCTTGCCTTGGTCCATCGACAGCGCGACGACGATCGGCTTGATCGTCGAGCCTGGCTCGAACGTGTCGGTCAGCGCGCGGTTGCGCAACTGCTTGCCGGTCAGGCGCGTGCGGTCGTTCGGATCGAAGGTGGGATAGTTCGCGAGCGCGAGGATCTCGCCGTTTTTCGCGTCGAGCACGACGACGCTGCCGGCCTCCGCATGGTTCAGCGCGACGGCCGCCTTGAGCTGCGCATACGCGAGCTGCTGGACGCGCCGGTCGATCGTCAGGCGCACCGTCGCGCCGTTTTGCGGCGGCACGAGCGGACGCGTGTCGGAGACGACGCGGCCAAGCCGGTCGCGAATCACCTCGCGTTGACCCGGCGCGCCGAGCAAGCGCGCGTTCGCCGCGAGCTCGACGCCTTCCTGGCCGTTGTCCTCGATGTCGGTGAAGCCGACCACGTGCGCCGCCGATTCCCCTTCCGGATAGAAGCGCTTCGAATCGGTGAGCTGGGTGATGCCCGCGAGGTCGAGCTTGGCGATCTGGTTCGCGGTGTCGGCGTCGATCTGGCGCTTGAGCAGCACGAACGAGCGGCTCGGGTTCAAGCGCCGGGCGAGCTCGGCCTGCGGCATGTCGAGCAGCTTCGCGAGCGCCGGATAGGCGGCTTTGTCGATGAGCTTCGGCGTCGCCCATATCTCATAAGTGACCAGACTGACGGCGAGCAACGCGCCGTTGCGGTCGACGATGCGCCCGCGCATCGCGTCGAGTTCGATGGTGCGCTGATAGCGCTTTTGTCCCTGGTTGGCGTAGAAATCCTGATCGACGATCTGGATCCAGAACGCACGCGCGGCGAGCGCGGCAAAACCCAGAAAGGCGAGCACCACGATGAACGTGGAGCGCCAGGCCGGCAAGCGCGGCGCGAGCACCGCATTTTTCGCGACCGGCGCGTACATGTCCTGCGATTGCGATTTCTTCTTGAAGATCATGGTCCCGTTGCTGAAGGCATGCGCTTGGCGAGCGCGCTGCCGGTTGCCGGTTGGATGAGGGTTAGTGGACGCCGCCCGAACCGGCGGCGGCGAACGACTTGAGCCGCCAGCCGTAACGCACGGCCGCGAGACGCAGCGCGAAGCCGCTCACGAGCGCGACGACCGAAGCCGTGTTCCGATCGACGCCGGCATGCTGGAGCGCCAAGTACAGCGTGCCGGCCGCGAGCGCGACGCTCGCATAGAGGTCCTGGCGCAGCACGAGCGGCATCTCGTTGCACAGCAGATCGCGCAGCATGCCTCCGCACACGCCGGTGATCGCGCCCGCCAGCACGACGATCGGCGCGCTCACGTTCAATTCCGAGGCGACGTTGCAGCCGATGATCGCGAACGCGACGAGGCCGAGCGCATCGACCGTGACGAAGAGGCTGCGCAGACCTTGCAGCGGTTTGGCGAGCGCCGCGGCCACCGTTGCGGCACAGATTGTAATGAAAACGTAATTCGGATGCGAGATCCAGCCGAGCGGGTAGTGTCCGAGCAGCACGTCGCGCACGGTGCCGCCGCCGAGCGCGGTGACGGCGCCGACGAGCGCGAGGCCGAAGCGGTCCATGCCGCGGCGCATGCCCATCAGCGCGCCGGACATGGCTTCGGCGACGATGGCGATCAGATAGATGACGTGAAGCAGCATGGGGGCGGGTCTCCGAAAGGCGGGGCCGGATGCGCTTTGATGGGGGGGCGCCCGGGCGTTGAAAGGCGCCATTATCGGCAGCGGCCGGAGGCGCTGAAATCAGATTTAGCCAATTTCCGACATGCCAAATTTGGCTTAAGTGAGCGATCCGGAACGGCGATTGAAGACGTGACATCCAATGCCGTGAACCCGGTCGCGCAAACGAAAAGACCTGCTCCGCCTGTGCGCCGCCGATCGCGCGACCGTCGCCGAGGAGACCATTCATGAAGCTGATCAGCATGGCATTGTCAGGAGCGCTGGCGCTCGTCTGCGCCGTAGCGCAGGCGCAAAGCGCCGGTCCCACCGATCCCCAGATCGCGGCCATTGTCGTGACCGCCAACCAGGTCGATATCGACGCGGGCAAGCTGGCCGAGTCGAAAACCCAGTCGAAGGATGTGAAGGCGTTTGCGCAGCGCATGATCGAGGACCACACCAGCGTCAATCAGGCGGCCGCCGATCTCGTGCACAAGCTCGGCGTGACCCCGGAAGACAACGCGACGAGCCTGAGCCTCAAGCAAGGCGGCGACGCAAACCTGGCGAATCTCAAGACGCTCTCGGGCAAGCAGTTCGATCGCGCGTATGTCGATCACGAAGTCGCGTATCACGAGAGCGTGATCGCAGCGGTCGACAAGACGCTGATTCCGAACGCACAGAACGCGGAATTGAAAGCGCTGCTCGTTAAAGTCCGGCCAACCCTCGTCGCGCATCTCGAGCACGCCAAGCGTCTGCAGAAAGAACTGGGGAAGGGCGGTGCTTGAGTGTCGCGGTGGGGGCTTGAGCGCGAAATTCGCGCGGACGATAGGTGCGCTTCAGTTCTTGCGTGCGCTCGTGTTTGGCGGTGTGCTCGGTAGCACGTTGCTCATCGCATCGGTCGCGCGCGCCGACGCGGCGCCTGGCACGGTCGTGGTCACGATCGAGCAGATGCGCTTCAATCCGCCGGTGCTCACGGTGCGGCGCGGCGATCGCGTCGTGTGGGTGAACAAGGACCTCGTGCCGCACACGGCGAGCGCAACGTCGAAAGCGTTCGAGTCGCACAGCATCGCGCCGAACGCTTCGTGGAGCTATGTCGCCGGGACGCGCGGAAACTTCGCGTACGGGTGCGAGTTTCATCCCACGATGCATGGCACACTGGTTGTACGGTGAGGCAAGCCGATGAGGGTCCCATGATGGACAGCGCGCAAACTCCTTTGGCTTCGGTCGCGGACGACGACCTGTCCGACCTGTCGATCGTCCGTCGCATTGCCGCTGGCGACCGGTCCGCGTTCGAGCTGCTGATGCGCCGCCACAACCGGCGCCTCTACCGGCTCGCGCGCGCCACCCTGCGCAACGACGCCGAAGCCGAAGACGCGCTGCAGGACGCCTATCTGTTGGCGTACCGCTCGATTGGGAAGTTTCGCGGCGATGCCGCGCTGCTCACATGGCTGTCGCGGCTCGTGCTCAACGAATGCTTCGGCCGCCTGCGCCGCGCGACCCGGCGCCAGAATGTGTTTCCGATCGTGGACTTGAACCCGCAAGCCGATCTCGACGCCATGAGCGCACACGATTCCGATTCTCCAGACAACGCCGCGGCGCGCGCCGAGGTGCGCGCGCTGCTCGAACGCAAGCTCGACGCGCTGCCCGAGGCGTTTCGCGTCGTCTTTGTGCTGCGCTCCGTCGAGGAAATGAGCGTCGAGGAGACCGCGCAATGTCTCGACATTCCGGAGGCGACCGTGCGCAGCCGGCACTTCCGCGCAAAGAGCCTGCTGCGCGAATCGCTCGCGAGCGAGTTCGACCTTGCCGAGCGCGATCTGTTCGAGTTTGGCGGCGCGCACTGCGACCGCGTGGTGGCCAAAGTGATGCAAACACTTGGCAAAGGCGAGAAGGAGCGGACGTGATGAACGCTACGCGTACGAATAGCCGCGGCGATTCCGCCGGGCACGTTGGCGTAGTGCGGTGCGTTTGCGCGATCTTGAGCCTCGCCGTTTGCGCGAGCGCATGCGCGGCTCAGGAGCGCGAAATCCGCATCGTATCGGGCACCTATGGCGGGAGTTGCGGTGCGCCGCGCGGCAACGCGACCGCCGACCTCGCCCGTCAATGCGACGGCAAGATCACATGCCCGTACGTCTTGACGCAATCGCGCGAAGGTCAGAGACGGGCCGCGTGCAGGGACGATTTTCTAGCCGAATGGACCTGCAAAGACGCCGAATTTCATGCCGCGTCGCTGAGCCCCGATGTCACGCCGGGCAGCACGCTCGTGTTGAGTTGTGTCTGGCCGACCGGCGCGGGTAAGTAACGTTCAGCGTCTGCGACGTGCTCGCGAGCCTGCGCACGATCGTCACCGCTTTGGCGACCTAAACTGTAGGTATTGTTGCCGGACGGAAACGATCGCCGTGCTCGATCTCAACGATCTGTATTACTTTTCCGTCGTCGTCGAAAAGCGCGGCTTTTCCGCCGCGGCAGACGCGATCGGCGTGCCCAAGGGCACGCTGAGCAAGCGCGTGCGGGCGCTCGAACAGGCGCTCGGGCTGCGGCTCGCGAACCGGACCACGCGCAAGTTCTCGCTGACCGAGGCCGGCGCCGATTTCTACGCACACTGCGCGCGCGTGATGAGCGAGGTGGAGCGCGCTGAACAGGCGGCGCGGGCGCGGCTCGACGAGCCTGTCGGCCGTGTTCGCATCACCTGCGCCACCGGCATTGTGCGCATGGCGCTCGACGAGCTGCTGCCGACTTTCATGACTCAGCATCCGAAGATCGATATCGAGGTGCTGACGTCCAACCGCTACGTCGATCTCATCGACGAAGGCTACGATCTCGCGCTGCGCAGCCATACCGAGCCATTGCAGAGTTCTTCGCTGATTGCGCGGGCCGTCGCGCAAACGCAAGCGACGCTCGTCGCGTGCCCGGCGTTATTTCCGCGCGGTCTGCCGGAGGCGCCCGAGGACCTGGAGGGTATCGACGGCATCCAGCTTGCGCGCCGGGACGCCGCCAGCGCCTGGTTGCTGCACGCTGCCGACGGGCGCACGGCAACGGTTTCGTATCACGCGCGAATGCGCTGCAACGACGCGCCGTTCGCGCGCCGTGCCGCGCTTGCGGGCCTCGGTGTGGCGGCCCTGCCGTCGCCGATCTGCCGCGCGGATATCGCAGCAGGCCGGCTCGCGCGCGTGCTTCCCGAGTGGCACATACCGCGCGGCACGTTGAGCCTCGTCTTCCCTTCGCATCGCGGCATGTCGCAAGCGATGCGCGCCACGGTCGACTTTCTCGTCGAATCGCTTCCGGAATATCTGAACGACTGAAGCGTTGTGCGTGTATCCGAGTCCGTTTCGGCCGCGCGGAGGCGTTCGCACGCCTATCGATCATCGTTTCCGCACGGAAACAGTTTTCTGCCGATGCCCCACTTTTTCGTGAGTTCGATGCTGCCTACGCTGTCGCTTCGCTAGAAGCACGTCGGCCGATATCGGACGCTGGGCGTCTACACGTCAACTGTCAATTTGGACTGCAACACATGAATCTTCGCCTCAGATTTTTATTGCTCTCTTTACCGATCGCGGCGGGGCTTGCCGTGCCTTTCTACAACCGCGCGACACCCACGCTCGGCGGCTGGCCGTTCTTCTACTGGTGGCAAACCGCGTGCGTCCTCGCCGGCGCATTGTTGACCGGCGCCGCTTATTGGCTCGACGAGCGGAGGGCCCTCAGCGCCGAATCGCACAGCGCCCTTGCCGGTGAGGGGCGAGCCGAATGAATGTCACGACCAACGCTGTCTTTCTCGCGCTTTTCGCGCTCGTCACGGTTCTCGGTCTTTATGCATCTCGGTGGCGGCGTGCCGATCTGAACGGCCTGCACGAATGGGGACTCGCCGGACGCCGTCTCGGCACCGTGATGAGCTGGTTTTTACTCGGCGGCGATTTGTATACCGCATACACGTTCGTCGCCGTCCCGGCACTGGTCTTCGCCGCGGGCGCGATTGGCTTCTTCGCGATTCCGTACACCGTCATGACGTTTCCGCTCGGTTACGTCGTGTTGCCGCGTTTGTGGCGCGAGGCGCGCGAGCATGGCCACGTGACCGTGGCGGACTTTGTCGAGCACCGCTTCGGCAGCCGGACGCTCGCGCTCGCCATCGCGCTGACCGGCATTCTGGCGACGATGCCCTACATCGCGTTGCAACTCGTCGGCATTCAAGTCACGCTCGGCGCGCTGGGCTTTCCGACGCACGGCTGGGCGGGCGAGTTGCCGCTCCTGGTCGCCTTCGGCGTGCTGGCGGCCTACACGTGGTCGAGCGGATTGCGTGCACCCGCGATGATCGCCGTCGTCAAGGATCTGCTGATCTACGCCACGATCATCGGGGCGCTCATGGTGATTCCGGCGAAGCTCGGAGGCTTCGCGCACATCTTCGCGGCCTTGCCGCCGCCGAAGCTGCTGCTGAAAGCGCCCGACGCGGCGAGCCTGAACGGCTATTCGACCTACGCGACGCTCGCGTTGGGCTCCGCGTTCGCCTTGCTGCTGTATCCGCATTCGATGACGGCGGCGTTGTCGGCTTCGTCCGATCGCGTGATACGCCGCAACATGGCGTTGCTGCCGGCGTATTCGCTGATGCTCGCGTTCGTCGCGCTGTTCGGCGTGATGGCGCTGGCGGCCGGTGTGGGCTCGATGCCTGAATATGCGACGCAGTTCAAGCAGTACGGTCCTAACTTTGCCGTGTTTGCCCTGTTTCAACACTTCTTCCCGCCGTGGTTCGCCGGCTTGGCGTTCGCGGCGATCGGAATCGGCGCATTGGTGCCGGCCGCGATCATGTCGATTGCGGCGGCGAATCTCTTCACCCGCAACGTGTGGCGTCCGATCGTGGCGGGCGATGGTTCGCCCGCGCACGAGACGCGCATGGCGAAGTGGGTGTCGCTGTTCGTCAAGTTCGGTGCGCTCGGATTTGTTTTGCTGGTGCCCGCGCAATTCGCGATTCAGTTGCAGTTGCTTGGCGGCGTGTGGATCGCTCAGACGTTGCCTGCGATCGTGCTAGGCCTCTTCGTGCCGGCGGTCCGCGCGCGCAGCTTGATGGCCGGGTGGGCCGCGGGGCTCGCGTGCGGCACGTGGATGGTCGCGCAAAGCGGCTTTAAGAGCGCGGCGTTTGCATTGCACGTGCTAGGCGTTGCCGTGCCCGCATACGCCGCGCTGATTGCGCTTGCCCTCAATCTCGCGGTCGTGCTTGCGTGGTCGGTGCTGTCGGCGCCATTGCGTGCAAGGGAGGGGCAACGTGACCTCTCGCTTTGAATCCGTCGCTGACAGGTTGGCGGGTCTCGACGCGGAGGCCTTGCTTTCGCAGTTGGGCTGTCCCGCTGGCGAGATCGGTCTTGAGGTTGGCGAACTGATGGAGCGTGTCAATGCCGCGTTGATCGACGCCGCGTATAGCAAGCTCGGCGTCAAAGCCGACGAGCGCATCCTCGAAGTGGGGCTCGGCAACGGCGGTCATGTCGCCTCCGTATTGGCTCGGGCTCGGCGTCTCTCGTTCACCGGTATCGACATCTCGCCGACGATGATCGCCGCCGCGCGCTCGCGCAACTTGGCGGGCGTCGAGCGTGGACAGGTCACGTTGGAGATCGCAGATGTCGCGGCAATGCCGTTTCCCGATGCCGCATTCGATAAGACGATCGCGATCAACTCCGTGTATTTCTGGCCGGAACTCACGGCGGGATTGCGCGAGATGCGGCGCGTGCTGCGTGAAGACGGCGCGCTCGTCATCGCTGCAATGACGCCCGAAGCGTCGCTCACGATGCCTTTTACCGAGCACGGCTTCAAGGTGTATGGGCCGACGAGCCTTCGCGAAGCGTGCTTCGAAGCCGGGTTCGACCACGTCCAGATCGAGCGATACGCCGATAAGCCTTCCGCCCCGCCTTCGCCTTCGCCCCGCCGCGAATTTTTTCTTGTTCGAGCTTCGCGCATGCCGCGCGCCATGTCAGAGGAGTGTCGTTGATGTTTCCGCACGTCGAGTCTTTTTACGATCCATCGACCGGTACGGTCAGTCACGTTGTCTACGCCGGCTACGGTTCGCCGTGCGCCGTCATCGATCCAGTGCTCGATTTCGATGCCGCGTCCGGTCGCACATCGACGCACTCGATCGAACGCCTCGCTGGTTTCATCGAGGAAAGAGGCCTCGAGGTTCAGTGGATACTCGAGACCCACGCGCATGCGGATCATCTTTCGGGGGCGTCGGAGCTGAAGCGGCGCGTCGGCGGCAAGATCGGCATCGGCCGCGGCATCGTCGATATACGGTCGATGTTTTCGGCAACGTTCGATCTGGCGGGCGAGCACGGCTTCGATCATCTCTTCGCGCCGGATGAGGTGTTCTCTATCGGCGCGTTGCGGGCCCAGGTGCTGGCGACGCCCGGGCATACGCCGGCCGATGTCGCGTTCATGATCGAGGACGCGCTCTTTGTCGGCGACACACTGTTCATGCCGGACGTGGGCACGGCCCGCTGTGATTTCCCGGGCGGCAATGCGCGTTTGCTCTATGCGTCGATTCGCCGGCTGCTCACGCTGCCGAAGTCGATGCGCGTGTTCGTCTGCCACGACTATCCGCCGCGCGGTCGTGAAGCGAGGTTTTGCAGCACGATCGGCGAGCAGCGCAAGTTCAACATTCACGTGCGAGACGGGATCTCCGAGAGCGATTTCGTCGAGATGCGCACGACCCGCGACAGCACGCTCAAGATGCCGGCGCTGCTGTTTCCGGCGATGCAGGTCAATTTGCGCGGCGGCCGGCTGCCGGCTCCGGATGAGAACGGGCTGCGCTATTTGAGAACGCCGATCGACGACGTGCGCTTTGCGCAGAAACTGCTGTGAACTTCGGTCTGTATGGGATGCCCCTCCTGCGCGCTCGCGCGCCGGAGGGGCATGAAGGGGCGGCCAAAGCGGCCGCGCGTGTCGAAGCCATGCCGATGGAGCGGGGCGGTGATTCGCAGCACCACGGCGAACGTGGTGCGCTGTCTCATGAAGAACTCATGTGGCACGGCTACCGCGCCATGGCTGGCGCTTATTGATCACGTCGCCGGCTTCAATGGAGGTGCAGCAGCGCCACGATCAGCAGCAGACTCATCGCCGCAAGCGCGACGATGGACAGCACGACCGCCGTGGTCACGCGCGGCCCGGCTTTCACGACGCTCCGGATATCGACGCCGAGACCTAGCGCCGCCATCGAAACGATCGTGAACAGGCTGCCGATCTGATTGGCGGGCGCCAGCAGAACGGCTGGAAAGAGTCCCGCCGAACGCACGGCGCCAAGCACCAGAAAACCGATGATGAACCACGGAACCAATTTCCTCGACGCGATACGGCTTGGCGAAGCCGCCGCGAGATTGTCGCAAGCCGTGGAGCCGTTTGAGGATTGGCGAGCGCGAGTCGCGATGGAAAGCAGCAGCATCACCGGGCCAAGCATGAGAACGCGCACGAGCTTGACCAGTGTGCCGATGTGCGCGCTGAGCGCGGAGACGGGCACCGTAGCGGCCAGGACTTGCGGCACCGCGTAGACGGTCAGCCCGGCGAGCGCGCCATATTGAACCGCGTTCAAATGCAGCGCATAGGACAAGAGCGGAAGACCGAGCACGACCAGCACGCCAAGTACGGCGGTAAAGGCGATCGATGCGGCGACGTCGTCGCGATTCGCGCCGATCACGGGGGCGACGGCGGCGATCGCCGAATTGCCGCAAATGGAGTTGCCGCACGCAACGAGCAACGCCATTCGCCAGTTCAGTTTAAGCGCACGGCCGATGCCGTAGCTCACAGCAATCGCGACGACGACGATGGCGACGATACCCAGCAGCAAACCGATTCCGGCCGCCTTCAACGCGGTGGCGCTGAACGAAGCGCCGAGCAGCATGACGGCGACTTCGAGCAGCGTCTTCGCGCTGAAGGCAATGCCTGACAGCCATCGTTCTCCGGGCGTCCAGAGGCTTCTGATCAACGTGCCGAGCAGGATCGCGAGTACGAGCGACTCGAGCCATGCGCGACCGAAGACGTACGCCTCGGCAATCTGGAGGCACCAAGCGCCTAGTGTCACGGCCATGCAAAGCGCGATGCCGGGAGCGACGTCGGATGAAAATCGTAAGGGTGCCGAAGTTTTGAGGCGTGAGAATGTGTCTTTAGGGGAGAGGAAAGTCGACATGACCAGGCGAGTCCGTAGTGAGGAGCGACAAGCCTAGGTCGCGGTCGACATCATGAAAAATACAAAATACGCACCCCAGCCCTGACTTTTGTTTATGTCATCCTAAGCAGCGCACTCACGCGTTAGACGAAGCTGATCGTTTTCTGCAGGAAACAATCTTTCGCCTTCGCGCAGCTTTAACGTGCGAGAAATGACGTCTACGATTGCGGCACCTTCACTGTTCTCCAGTGCAGTTCGTCATAGCGGCAGTGCGCAAGCGTGCTACACCGCTCAAGGAAGTGCTGCCGCGCATCGCCCATGAATTTCACGCATTTGTTTGCTTTCTATGAAGTGGCCCGAGCGGGCAGCCTGAGCGGCGGCGCGCATCGTTTGAGGGTGAGCCAGCCGGCAGTCAGCCGGGAGATCCGCGAACTCGAAGACCGTCTCGGCTTGCTGCTGTTCGACCGGCTCCCGCGCGGCATTTCGCTGACGCTCGCAGGGAAGCTGCTGTTTGGCTACGCGGAGCGGATCTTCACGCTCGCGGATGCGGCCCGTTCAGAGTTGAAAGAGGTGGCCGGCCTTAGCGCCGGACAACTGAAGATCGGCGCGAGCGCGACAATGGGCGTCTATCTGGTGCCTGACATGATCGCGAAGTTCAACGCGCGCTTTCCGAAGGTCAACATCGATTTGACCGTGACGAATACGCAGCAGGTCGAAGACGGCTTATGCAATGGCGAATTTTCGCTGGGCTTCATCGAAGGGCCTTACGATGAAACGCGTCTTCAGGCACGGTTCATCGGGGCAGACGAAATTGTGCTGACCGCTGCGGCCGGCTATCGAGAGGCGGCGCATGGACTCTTTGCCCGCGACCTCGCCACGGAGGCGGTCATCCTTCGCGAACCCGGCTCGGGAACGCGCGCGGTGGTCGAGAGCGCTTATGCGCGCGCGGGCCTCAAGATGATTCCATCGATGTCGGTCAGCGACACCGAGGCGATCAAGCGGATGCTGTTTGCGCAGCGCGCCGTAGCCTACGTTTCGACGCTCAGCGTCGAGGACGAAGTGCGGCGCGGCGAACTCAAGGTGTTGAACGTGTCCGATCTGCGGATCGAGCGGGCCCTCCACATGGTCTGGCTGCGGGGGCGCTCGCTGTCGCCGAGCTCGCAGGCGTTCTTCGATCTCGCCGTGCAGCACATCGAACAGGAAGGGCGCGCGAGCGTGATACGACCGGCTGCCGATGTCGAAACAGAAAGCGTCGCGCGCGTCTGATGAATGCGCATCGATGGGCAATCACCGCATCGTCAACACAGCCGCTCCAACGATCGCTCCATTGCGCAAATCGTTCAATGCGCGGTTCGCTTCCGCGAGCGGGTAAGGGGACGTCGTGATGTGCAGCGGCGTCTCTTCGGCGAGCTTCATGAATGCGCGACCATCCGCACGCGTGAGATTGGCGACCGACACGACGCGGCGCTCTTCCCATAGCAGCGAATACGGAAACGACGGAATGTCGCTCATATGAATCCCGCCGCACACGACGATGCCGCCCTTCGCGACCGCCCGCAGCGCGGCGGGGATGAGCGAACCGGCGGGGGCGAAGATCAGCGCGGCATCGAGCGTATCGGGCGGGCTTTCGTCGCTGCCGCCGGCCCAACGCGCACCCAACTGCCTCGCGAATTGTTGGGAAGCCGTGTCGCCGTGACGCGTGAACGCGTAGACGTCGCGGCCCTGATGGCGCGCGACTTGCGCGACGATGTGCGCGGCCGCGCCGAATCCATAAATGCCGATACGTTGTGCGTCGCCCGCCATCGCAAGCGTGCGATAGCCGATCAATCCTGCGCATAAAAGCGGCGCGGCTTTCACATCGGAATAACGCTGGGGCAGATGAAAACAATAGCGGCTGTCGGCGACAGTGCGTTCCGCGTAGCCGCCATCGAGCGTGTAGCCGGTGAAGCGCGGCGCATCGCACAGATTCTCGCGGCCGCTTTGGCAGTAGCGGCAGTGGCCGCACGTATGGCCTGTCCACGGCACGCCGACCCGCTCGCCGATCGCAAACCCGGTGACGCCCGTGCCCAATTCGGCCACGGTCCCGACGATTTCGTGGCCGGGTATCAACTCTCGCTTCGGATGCGCGAGCTCGCCGTCGATCACATGCAGGTCGGTGCGGCAGACGCCGCAAGCGTGAATGTCGATCAGCAGTTGACCGGCGCCCGGTTGCGGATCGGGCACCTGCAAGTCTTGCAAAACCGGTGTGCTGCCGTCGAATACCATGGCCCGCATGAGCTTGCCCTCCTGACGCCGGATGTCCATTTCCCGGCGTCAATTCATGATAGTCGCTGCGCGCGCAGCCGCGACCGGCCCATGCGTGACCTTTGGTGAAGCGATCAGATCAAACGATCTAAACGATCAAGCAGGCAATGCAAAACTCGAGATCGCTTCGCGCAGCGAACTCACCTGGTCCTTCAGCGAATGCGCGGCCGCCGCCGCTTCTTCGACGAGCGCGGCATTCTGCTGGGTGACCTGATCCATCTCGCCGACCGCGCGATTCACCTGCTCGATGCCTGCGCTCTGCTCGCGCGATGCGTGGCTGATCTCTTCGAGAATCTCGTTGACGCGACGCACCGATTGCACGATTTCGCCCATCGTCGAGCCGGCGTTCGCGACGAGCGCCGCGCCTTGATCGACGGTATGCGTCGACGATTCGATCAGCACCTTGATTTCCTTCGCGGCGGTGGCGGAGCGTTGCGCGAGGCTGCGCACTTCCGATGCGACAACCGCGAAGCCGCGCCCTTGCTCGCCTGCGCGTGCCGCTTCGACGGCCGCATTCAGCGCGAGGATGTTGGTTTGGAACGCGATGCCGTCGATCACGCCGATGATGTCGCCGATCTTCTGCGAGCTCGAGGTGATCTCGCTCATCGTGCGCACCACGTCGTCGACGACGCTGCTGCCGCGCATCGCGACGTCCGCGGCTTGCTCGGCGAGCTTGGCGGCCTGCGTGGCGCTTTCGGCGCTTTGCTTCACGTTGGCCGTCATCTGATCCATGCTCGACGCGGTCTGCACGAGCGCGGCGGCCTGCTGCTCGGTGCGCTGCGACAGATCGGTGTTGCCCGCCGCGATTTCGTTGGCGCCGACGTTGATGTTCTCGGTGCCGGTCCGCACGCGAGAAACGGCGTCGACGAGCCCTGCCTGCATCGACGCGAGCGCGTGCATCAGGCTCGAATCGTCGTCGCGGCGCACGGGCACGTGCACCGTCAGGTCGCCCTCGGCGATGCGCCGCGCGGAGTCGACGGCCAACTCGATCTCGCCGCCGAGGCTGCGGCGCACGCTCTTGAGCACGAGCACCATCGCGACCGTGGCAGCGGCGCCGAGCACGAGGATGATGCCGAGCCAGCGCAGCGCGCTCGCAACCACCGCTTCCTGCACGTCGTCCATGTACATGCCGGTGACGATGCAAAAGTCCCAGGGCGCGAAGCGCTTCGCGTAGCTGGTCTTGGCGACCGGCTTATCGGCGCCGGGCTTCGGCCACTGGTAGCTGACGAAGCCGCCGCCTTCCTTGTTCGCGGCGGTCACGATGTCGACGAAGAGGTTGTTGCCGTCGGGGTCTTTGAAGCCCGACATGTTCTTGCCGACCATCTCGGGCTTGAACGGATGCATCAGCATTACCGACTGCGAGTTGTTCACCGAGAAGTAGCCGTCCTTGCCGTAGCGCAGCTTGGAGATCGTTTCGAGCGCTTTCTTCTGAGCATCCTCTTCGCTCATCGTGTGCTGCTGGGACGCCGTGTAGTAGAAGTTGACGATGCTCATCGCTTCGTCGACGAGCGAGGTCAGTTGTTCGCGCCTGTCGGCGATCGTCGAGGCGCGGTTTTGCCATGCGCCCATGACGCCGATCAGGACGAGGCCGATCCACAGCACGGCGATCATCGAGCCGAGCTTTTGGTTCAAGGTCAGTTTATGCATTGAGTTGCTCTGGAGTGGTCGGTCAGTCAACGGCCTTCACGCGAAAAGTCGCAAGAAAGCCGCGCCCATCCGAGTTGACGGCAATGCATCTGATGCAGCGCAGATCGGGGAAACCCCTAGGTTTTTAGCGTATTTGTATGAATGAACGAAGCGGTGAGCCGCATGCAGCCTGGCTCTCAGACCGGGTCCTTGTCGGGCGGGCCTTCGGGACGTTGCGGTTCGTCGTTGTGATGACCGGGCGATGGCGGCACGTAGGGATCGCCTTCGGGATCGCGTGTCGGATCGGCGGGCCGTTCGGGAATCGGTGTGGTGTGCATGCAATAGCGGCTCATGAACTCACCTGCTGAATGAAGGGCCGGGCAGAGCGCCCTCGCTATTTGTTATACGTCATTCAACGCGCGCTTCGCTGTTAATTTTTGCGAGTTGCTTGGCGCGCGTCAGCGCGGCAACGAGCGTCGCGACGATCTCTTCGCGCAGCTTCGCGTCGGGCGTGCGCAGCGCGTAGGCAGGGTGATAGGTCGGCACGATGAGCCAGCCGTCGTGCGAGAGGGTCTGCCCGAGGTACTCCGACAAACTGAGCGGCTGCCGCGTCAGCGCGCGCAACGCGGTCGCACCGAGCGCCACGACGGCGCGCGGCTGCACGCGCTCGAGTTCTTCGTCGAGCCAATAGCCGCAGGCTTCGACTTCGTTGGGGGCGGGCGTCTTGTGCACGCGTAGCGCGGTCTGCCCTTGGACTGTCTGCCGTGGCGTTTCCAGCATCTCCCACTTCGAATGCTTGACCGCATTCGTCATATAGAGCGCCGCGCGCTCGAGCCCCGCGCGGTGCAACACGTCGTCGAGCAGTTCGCCAGTTGCGCCGCGAAACGGTTCATCGCTCAACGCGTCTTGCTCGCCCGGCTGTTCGCCGACCAGCATGATCGCGGCGGGAACCGGCCCAGCGCCGGCGATCGGCTTGGCCTTGGTGCGCCACAGTCCGCACAGCTTGCAGGCCGCGAGCGAGGCGGGCGGCGGGCGCGAAGCGAGCACACCGCTTGCGGGCTTGGGCTCGGGAGGCGGCACGCTGACCACGGATTCCGCTGGCCCTGTTTGCGCCGCTTGCGCGGTTTGCGGTATGCCGGCGAGCGGCTTCACGGCGAACGGCGGCGCCGCGTTGCCGTCCGCCGGCGGCTTCCAGTAGCGCACGGGCAGGTCCGTCGGCAACGCGGGCTCGCAGGGGTAGTCCGGATTGAACGTGCTTTCGTAATACGCGAGCCACAGCGCTTCCGCCGCGTCGCCGGTGGCGGCCTCGCCGGTCGAGCTGAGCGACGTCAGTGCTTCTTCCGGGTCGGTCGTGCGGTCGACGCGCAACAGCGCGCCGTCCCAGAAGGCCGCGCCGTAGGGCGTGGCGATGACCCAGCTCGAACGGCCCATGCGCTTCGCGAAATGGGCGGCGGCGCGCTCGAGCACATCGTGACGCGGATCGAACCAGCCGACGAATTCGGGCGGACCGAGCGACGGATCGCGGCGCCGAAAGCGTAGCTGCGTTTGCATCTGCTGCAGTTCCTTGTCGACCTCCTCGATACGCTTGGCGAGGCGCGCGCCGTCCGCGTCATGCGCGGAGACGACCGAGCGCTGGCCCTGCGTCCAGCGCCATAGCACGCGGTAAAGGAAGGCCCAGCGGTCGGGCGCGCGATAGCACGCGGCGGTCTCGAGCTTGGCGAGCAGCGTGCGCGAGATGGTGGGGGCGGCTGGCGCGGTGGCGGGCTCGGCGCTGGTGTTGGTCTCGGTCTCGATGAACGCGGGCGCGCCGTCGGCGGTGAAGAGCGCGGCGCTTTCGCCGGCTTCGATCCATTCGACTTCGTGCGGGGCAAGCGCCTCTTGAAGCAGCGCCCGCGCGATATGCCGCCACACAGCGAATGAGGGTTCGATACGGATGCTTTTCATCGGACTTCTCCAGCGCGACGACGCTTGAGTCTGCGGCGCCGTGTACACCAAATGCTGTATATTTATACAGTATTTGGTGTACAAAATGCAATGTCGCTAAAGCGGTGAAAAAAGCGGGCGCGGCGGAGAAACGGTGGAGGAGCGTGGCAGAGAGAGGGGGGAGCCTAACGGCGCAAATCTTCCGGCGTATCGACGTCGCCGAGAATCCCCGCATCGTCGACTTCGATTTTCGTGATGTTGTTCGAAGCCAGCAGGCTGCGCGCGCCGATGTCGCCATCGAGCGCGGCAAGCGCATCGAGATGCTCGGCGTGAAAACCGACCGGGTGTCCGCGTTGTCCGCGATACATCGGCACGACGATCGACGCGCCGTCGTCGAGCGCGCGCGCCACCGTATCGATCGTCGCCGACGCGATCCACGGCATGTCGGCGAGCGCGACGATCCAGCCTTCGGCTTCGCTGCTGGCGTGCACGCCGGCAGCGAGGCTCGCGCCCATGCCGCGCTCGGCGTCGAGCGTGAAGACGACCTCGCAGCCGGCGTCGTTGAGCACGTGAGCGAGCGCCTCGGCGCCGGGGCGCACGACGGCGATCACATGCGGCACGGTGAGGAGAAGCTGGTGCGCGGCGGCGCGCGCAACAGGCGTTCCGTCAGGGAGCGGCGCAAGCAGCTTGTTTTGCAAACCGAGCGGATCGAAACGCGAACCGAGGCCGGCGGCGAGCAGCAGTCCGGTGGAGGACGAGGCGTAGGTCATCGTGCGGGGCCGCTGGGAAGATGGCTCCGATTGTGCAACGTGCTGTGCAGCGCAGCAAGCGCAAAGAGCGGTGGTCAGTACAATGAGCGCCTCTTGATTCAATCGTCCGACTAGACGCACACGCTATGAAGCCGATCGATCGTCACGCCGCGCTGCTCATCATCGACTTGCAGAAGGGCATGCGTTTTCCCGAGGCAGGACGCCGCAACAACCCCGATGCCGAGCGACACGCCGAGATGCTGCTTTCCCTTTGGCGTGCTACGTCGCGGCCGATCGTCCATGTCCGGCACATCTCGCGCTCGCAGACTTCGGTGTTTCGTCCCGGCCAGCCCGGCGCGGAGTTTCAGGACGCGCTCATGCCGCTCGCACACGAGCATGTGGTCGAAAAGAACGTGCCGGACGCGTTTGCCGCGAGCGGCCTCGAGCGCTGGCTGCGCGTGCGCGATATTCGTCAGTTGATCGTCGTGGGCGTATCGACGAACAACTCTGTCGAGTCCACCGCGCGCTCGGCGGGCAATCTCGGCTTCGACACGATCGTCGTCGACGATGCGTCGTTTGCCTTCGATCTGCGCGATCTCAGCGGCAGGCTGTGGCCCGCCGAGGACGTGCATGCGTTGTCGCTGGCCAATCTTGCGGCGGATTATGCGGAGGTGGCGGTGACGGCGGAGATCGTCGAGCGAGCAGGCCGTGCCTGAGAAGAATTCACGCGGCCCTTTGCTCACACCTCCATCACCTTATCCAACGTAATCGGCAAGTCCCGCACTCTCACACCCGTCGCGTGGTAGACCGCATTCCCGATCTCTCCAATTTCGGAGTGCTCGACAACGTGTGCGCGATAACAGCTGTCTTAGTCAATATTCCAATGCCGAATTGGGGCTGTCGTGCGGGGCGGTTTTCAGCGATCCCTTGAGCTAGCTTTACGTATGACTGACGGTTTAGCGTGTAACATCGCGTTCTGCTTTCGCGACGGTTACGCCGTCCTGACGATCTCAATATCCAATCCCTGCATCACAAGCAGGTAAAAACAAAAAAGGAACGCCTGCGTGGAAAACCTTTTCCGATCCGTGAATGCATTTTTTGCGTTCATCGCGCCGATCTCGGACTTCCTCTGGGACTTTCCCACCAACTTTCCGTTCTACGCGCGCATACCCGTTCTCGGGCAATTCCCGTTCGCGATCCTGCTGCTCGTCGGCGTAGGCATCTATTTCTCGATCCGCACGCGCTTCGTGCAAACGATGAACGTCGGCAAGATCGTGCGCATCATGCTGCGCAAACAGTCGTCGCACACCGGCATCAGCGCACTCGGCTCGTTCATGCTCGGCCTCGCGATGCGCGCGGGACCGGGCAATATCGTCGGCATCACGGGGGCGATTTCCGTCGGCGGGCCGGGGGCGTTGTTCTGGATGTGGGTCGCGGCGTTCTTCGGCATGGCGACGGCGTTCATGGAATCGGTGCTCGCGCAACTATTCAAGGAAAAGAAGCACGATGAGTTCGTCGGCGGGTTGCCTTTTTATGGCCGCCGAATCCTCGGCGACCGGCGCATCGTGGGCGTGTTCCTGTCGCTGGTGTTCATCGTCTACGCGCTGTTCAATGTGCCGCCGCAAACATTCAATGTGTTCACTGCGATCGGCACGATCGCCGATACCGTGTCCGGCACGCATCTCGCGCGGCAGTCCACGGTCTATTACTGCATTGCGGTGGGTCTCGTCGTCGCGTGCTCGTTCATCATCATGGGCGGCATTCGCCGCGTGACGGCCTATACCGATGTGCTCGTTCCGATCAAGGCCGCGCTGTTCTGCGCGATGTCGCTCGTCATCATCCTGATCAATCTGCCGCTGATTCCGTTCTTCTTTCGCGAGGTGGTCGTCGGCGCGTTTGCGCCTCATGCGCTGTTTGGCGGCGCGATCGGCACCGCGCTCGCGCAGGGCGTCAAGCGCGGGCTGATGTCGAACGAAGCGGGACAGGGCACGATCACGATGGCCGCCGCGATTGCCGACAACGATCACCCGTGTGAGCAGGGCTTTGTGCAGAGCCTCGGCGTGTTCTTCGACACGATGGTGATCTGCACGATGACCGGCTTCATCGTCGTGATGGCGCACGTCTGGACCGGTACGGTCGACGGTCAGGCGTGGGAATCGGTCCGGGCCTCGAAGATCACGGTCTACCTCGCGTCGGTGCAGGCGCTCGTGCCGGCATCGGTAGCGCATGTGGTCCAGATCGTGATGTGCGCGTGCTATGGGCTGTTCGCGTTCACGACGCTGCTGGGGATGATTTCGTTTGCGGAGATCTCGGCGAATTTCATTTCGCGAAGCGAGCACTTCATCAAGGGTATCCGCGTGCTGGGCTCTCTCGTGTTCGTGCCGTTCGGCGCGCTGACTGTGCTGGCGGGGCTCGAATTGCCGAATCTTTGGGCGCTCTCCGATCTGATGAACATCGTCATGGTGCTGCTCAACGTGCCGATCGTGCTGCTGGGTTCAGGGCTCGTTTATAAGGCACTCAAGCATTATCGCGAGACGAATGGCGGGACGTTCGTGTCGGAGCGGATCGGGGTGCGGACGGAGTATTGGACGCACGAGCAGCGAGGCGGGGTGGTTCGCGATGCTCGGACGGAGCGCGAGTCGCAGGCGCGCATCGAAAGCTAACGGGTTATAGAAACGGTTCGCACGCGCACGCCGCGCGTGAAATCAATTCACCGCAACCGAAGCCGGCGTCGTCGCCTCGACGCGTTTGCAGCGCACCCGATAGATCCAGATGCTCGCCACGAGCGTCACGACCTCAGTGGCTGCGGCTGTCATCCAAATCCCTCGCTCGCCGAGCCAGAGCGTCAAGAGCCACAGCAATCCGAGCAATAGCACCCAACTGCGCAGCAGCGCCACGATCATCGACGCCAGCGGCGCTTCGATCGCGGTCAGATAGCCAGTGATGGTCAGATTGAGCGCGGCAGGTACGAACGCAAGCGCGCACCACGGCAGGGCTTCGCGCAGCAACGCTTGCGCGTCGGCGCTGGCGGGCACGAACAGATCGCCGAGCGGCTGCGCCAGCGTCAGCGCGGCAATCGCCGCTGCGAGCGCGAAGCCCGTCGTCACGACCAAGCCGATGACAAACGCGCTCGACATGGCGGCCGGATTGCCCGCGCCGCGCTGGAAGCTCACGATCGGCTGCATGCTTTGGACTAGCGCCACCATCGTCACCACGGCGATCATCGTCATGTACTCGACGACGGCAAATGCGACGAGCCCCGTATCGCCAAGCAAGCGCAGCACGACGTGATTGAACGCAAAGATCGTGACGCTGGGCGCGATCTCGCCGAGAAACTCGGACGCGCCGTTATAGGCGATACGCCAAGCGTAGTTGCACTTGGCGAACGCGCGCGCGAGCGGATAGACGTCTTGTGCCTTGAAGAAGTGGTAGGCAAGCATCGGGATGCACGAGATCGTCTGGCTAACGCCCGCCGCGAGCGCGGCCCCTGACATGCCCCATCCCAGTTGGCCGACCATCAGCCAGGTCAGCGCGACATCCGCGAATGCGCCGCCGATCAGACAGTAAAGGCCGTATTTCGCGGCGCCTTCCACACGCAAAAAGAGCTCGAGCGCATAGCACGTGGTCGAAAACACGACGAACGGGGCATAGGCGCGCAAATACGCTTCCGCCAACGTGTGCAACTCACCCTGCGCGCCGGTCCACGCGACGAACGTGGCGGCCCCGAAATGAATGGCGATCGCGAACGACACGCCAATCAAACCGAGCAGCCAAAGCGACTGAGTAAAAGCCGCGGCGGCATCATGCCGTTTTCCTTCACCGAGCAAGCGGGCGACGAGGGTCGAGCCACCGACCCCGATCATGACGCTGAACGCGTAGGGCAGATACAAGAACGGCGTGAGCAGATTCAGAGCGGCGAGTGCTTCCGCACCGACGTGCCGTCCGACGAAAACACCGCTGATGACCGAGTGCAGGCAAAAGATCCAGGCGGCACAGACAGTGGGGACAGCAAGGCTCGCGAATTGGCGAACGAGCGAAGTTGAGCGATAGATATGCATGGCTTGCGACCAAACGAAATGATGAAAGACACGTTGGTGTCATCGCGTTGATTGCGGTACCGGGTACGGACGTCCTGATTCGATGCAGCGGCGCGGCTAGCGCGAGCGGCATTGGAAGCTGGCGGTATGGGACCGCATGAGGGACCGCATGAGATTGTCGTCGCCTGGCAGATGCCGGGCGCCGGCGCCGCGCTTGGTAGCGGGCCGGACAGGCTTTCGGCGACGTTTAGCGCCTAGGAAAGCAGGAATGGAAACGCGATTGACAGAGGGTAGGGCTTAGCGAAGACGGTTAAGAAAACGTCGTTTGCGCCGTTGTTCCAGCCCCAATCCGCACACTGCGGAATAACGCTATTTTACCGCATCAAAAGGTCAAATGCCTTCTTCAGCAAATACTTCGTCCAATTTGCTTTTGGAAGCTTGCCTGCGGTCACGCGCCAGAGAACGACGCATGACCGTATTAGCGCGCTTAGTCTTGTATGACCTTAGCAGCGTTTGAGCTTGATGACGCGCGAAACCTGCGCGGCCGTGAAGCTGGTATTGCGTGCATAAGGCGCGCAATCGAGCGGCGTAGTGAGCGATTCGACTACGGCGAATTGCCCCACATAGCGGAACGAATCGCTCTCACGCTTGACGAATACCGGTATTGCGTCGGTCTGTCTTGCGAGCGTCCTCCCAGCGGCGCGTGCCGCTGCTCCGCCGTTGCAGACGATGACTTCCGGCGCTTGCGGATTGAGATCCGGACGCAGGCACGCCGCTACCACTTTGCCTCGCTTGACCGGCAGGAAAGCCTGTTTGCTGCCGCCGCAAATCGAATGAATGGTTTCGCGTGAGTAGTCCTTGCCGACTTCGAACATGATTGACCCCAAGGTAATGCGTCGTTAAACGTTGTGTGATGGATGATGAATGGTTGGAACGCAGCGCTGGAGTCATCCTGCTTCCAGCGCCCTGAGTACGGCATCGCCATTGGCCGAAATGACGAACCTCAATTTGCCGTCTTCGGCTTCGATGAGCTTGACGAGGTGCGCTCTGCGAAGCGCGATGACGTCGGGCGTGGCCTTGCCGAGGTCGATGGGCGCATCGCGCAGCAGCATGAGCGTGGCCATCTCGTGTGCGCTCAAGCGCAACACGCCTTCGAGTTGATCGTTGTGTTCAATCGACTTCATGGTTGGCTCCCGTTGGTGCAAATCGGCGCGTTAGAACGCGACCGCGAACCTGCGCTCGCGACGACATGCCATTCGGGCGCACGCGAAAGCAGCGTCCGAATGGGGCTAAGAAAAGTGCACGGGAAGGGCTACTGCGACGCGCACCGCTTACCTGCTGGCAAGACGGCGGCTAAAAATAGAAGAGCGCGAACGTCCTGCCGGCTAGGCAGTGAAGAACCAACTGGTTCGACGACATCGGTTGAACATGGCATGCGCTCTCTTTGTTTGAGACCTTGCCATTGTAAATTGGCGTGAAAATCGGCGGCAAGTAAAAAGGTGGTAAAAGTGTGTCGATTCGCGCGTTCGAAGACGTTTAGGAATGCTGTGTTAAGAGGATGATAGATTAGCGAGCGGTCGTGTTCGCGTGCTGTTCCTCGACGGCGCCGACCAGCCGGTAGCCCACGCCGGTCTCCGTGATGAAGTGCTCCGGCTGAGCCGGATCGCGCTCGAGCTTCTTGCGCAGATGCCCCATGTAGATGCGCAGAACATGGAAGTTGTCGGCGCCCGGCCGTCCCCATACCTCCTGCACAAGCTGCTGATGCGTGAGCACGCGTCCGGCCTGACGCACGAGCGCCGTCAGCAGCCGATATTCGATCGGACTCAGATGGATGACCTGGCTGTCGCGCATGACTCTGCGCGCGGAAGGATCGACCGTGACGGCGCCGAAATGGATCTCGCGCCATCCGCCGCTGCTGCCACCGGCGCCCCGGCGCACGCGCGCGCGAATTCGCGCGACGAGTTCGGTGTGTCCGAACGGCTTGGTCAGATAGTCGTCCGCGCCGGCGTCGAGCGCGGCGACCTTGTCTTCTTCGGCGTCGCGGGCCGACAGCACCATCAGCGGCACCATCGACCAATTGCGCACGTTACGGATGACGTCGATGCCGTCCATGTCGGGCAGATTGAGATCGACGATGACGACGTCCGGGCGTTTCGCGGCCACGAGCGTCAAGCCTTGCTCGCCGGTCGTCGCGTCGACGACGGCCATACCACCCGCAAGCAGCACTGAGTGGACTAGGCGGCGAATGCATTTGTCATCGTCGATCAGCACGATGGTGATGGCCGGCTCGCTCATCGCGTGGCCTCTCCGCTTGCCGTGATCGACGCGAGGGCCGCCGCGTCGGGGAATGGGTTCGGTATGTTCAAGCCCAGCCGCACGCCGTCAGCACCATATCGATCAGCTTGATGAACGGGAACGGCAACAGGATGCCGCCGAGGCCGTAAATCAGCAGGTTGCGACGCAGCAGCGACGAGGCCCCGAGCGGACGGTACTTCACACCCTTCAGCGCGAGCGGAATCAGCGCGACGATGATCAGCGCATTGAAGATCACCGCCGAAAGGATCGCCGATGACGGTGAGGTCAGATGCATCACGTCGAGCACGCGCAACTGCGGATAGGTCGTTGCGAATGCAGCGGGAATGATCGCAAAGTACTTCGCTACGTCGTTCGCGATCGAGAACGTGGTGAGCGAGCCGCGCGTCATCAGCATCTGCTTGCCGATCTCGACGATCTCGATCAGCT